>NZ_JAZFNF010000004.1:0-584540 GCF_050586165.1 Rhodococcus sp. 24CO
TCCGACGAGACCCCATCCGGTGAGGACGATGATCTCAACGTCTTGCGGATTTCGCCGACGCTCAACGGTCGGGTTGCTATCAAGGGCGATTTCGACGCGCTCACTGGTGAAATGTTGTTGTCGGCGCTCTCGGGTCTGTCGATGCCGAAACCGGCTGCCGACGGAACCCCGGATCAGCGATCGGCAGCCAAGCGCACCGCCGACGCCTTCACCGAACTGATCCGCCGGTACCTCGACAACGCTGTCACCGGCGTCGACGGTGGTCAGCGTCCGCATGTGAATGTGCACATCACCGCGAAAGATCTTGCCGAGCATCGCGAATGCGCCACCATGCGCAGCGATACCGCGTCCGGTGACGATTCAGACTTCAGCGATCTCGAGTTCTACGGCGGTGCGTTCGATGACGACGAACCTGATGTCGAGGATCTTGACGTCGGGTACATGCCCTGGATGGGACCACTCAGCGTTAGCCTGACCCGGATGCTCGCCTGCGACTGCATGCTCTCCACCGTGTTGATGGACGGCAACGGCGCACCGCTCGATGCAACGCCACACAAACGCCTCGTCACAGCAGAACAGCGCACCGCGTTGATCGCCCGGGACAAAGGCTGCGCCTTCCCCAACTGCGATGCGGTACCCGCCTGGTGCGACGCCCACCACATAAAGCCGTGGTCAACCGGCGGTTTGACGGTGATGGACAACCTCGCCCTCCTCTGCCGAAACCACCACCGATTGATCCACAGCACCAGCGGGTTCCGCGGCATCTGGGAAATCAAAATGGGCGATGATCACAAACCGTGGTTCATCCCACCGTCGGCGATCGACCCGAAACAACGACCCCGCCGCTCCACCACCCGCCAAGGCCCAGTCCACCGAGACTAAAACCGGCTGCGCCGGAACTACATACCGCGCCTAGGCTTCGCATCACCAGCAAAGACGATGCGAAGCCAACACGCATGCGCAGGTACAAGTATCAGTTCTTGGGCTACTTGATCAGGCGAACTGCTGACGATTCATTTCCCGCGTGGCAGTGTGGACAGTGGCAGTGTGGACAGTGGCAGTGTGGACAGAAGGGGACCTGTCCGCGGATAGTGAGGAAAGCATAGTGACCGACTCGGATCGCCCACACGGCGATGTTTACGTAGAGCGTGATGGTGGCGTCACCACCATCGTCATGAATCGTCCCGACCGAAAGAATGCCGTCGACGGGCCGATGGCCGCGCAATTGCGTGATGCATTTCTGGACTTCGAGGCCGATGATTCTGCGCAAGTCGCACTACTCTGGGGAGCCGGTGGAACATTCTGTGCCGGAGCAGATCTGACGGCCGGGAATGATCCGTCTCGCTTACATGAACTCGACCCGGAAGGCGGCGGTACGGGGCCGATGGGTCCGAGTCGACTTGCGCTGTCGAAACCGCTGATCGCTGCAGTCAGTGGATATGCGGTGGCAGGCGGCCTGGAATTGTCCTTGCTGGCCGATCTGCGAGTCTGTGAGGAAAACTCGGTCTTCGGTGTTTTCTGTCGGCGCTGGGGAGTGCCGTTGATCGACGGCGGAACCGTGCGGTTGCCACGTATCGTGGGACAGGGCCGCGCACTCGACATGATTCTGACGGGGCGGCCCGTCAACGCCCAGGAAGCACTCTCGTTCGGTCTCGTGAATCGTGTTGTTCCGGTTGGGGAGTCCTTGGCGGCAGCGAAGGAGTTAGCGCGGCAGCTCACTGCGTTTCCTCAGCTGTGCATGCTGGCGGACCGGGTGTCGGCATACCGATCCTTCGACCTTCCGCTCGCGGAGGCGCTGCGAGCGGAAGGTGCTGCCGGTAGTCCGATTGTCGCTGCCGAAGGTGCGCGCGGGGCCGCGGCATTTGCTGCCGGAGCTGGACGACACGGACGGTTCGGCAACAACACTCAGCAAAACGACACTCAGCAAAACGACACTCAGCAAAACGGCACCAAGGAGTAAGCGCTTGCGCGATTCTCAGCTCAGGCGTTCGAACACGGCAGCCAAGCCCTGACCGCCGCCGATGCACATGGTTTCGAGGCCGTAGCGGGCTTCGCGTCGATCCATCTCGCGCAGCAGGGTGGCGAGGATTCGTCCACCGGTTGCGCCTACAGGGTGACCGAGTGAGATGCCGGAGCCGTTGGGGTTGATTCGGGGGTCGTCGGCTTCGAGTTTCCAGGTGCGCAGAACTGCAAGTGCCTGTGCGGCAAAGGCTTCGTTGAGTTCGATGACGTCCATGTCCGCCAGTGTGAGGCCGAGGCGGCCAAGTGCTTTCTCCGACGCCGGAACGGGGCCGATGCCCATGGTGCGGGGCGGAACACCCGCAACGCTCCAACTGGCAAGGCGGGCAAGGGGACGCAGTCCGAGAGCACGGGCTTTGTCTGCGGTGGTGACGATCGCCAGTGCTGCGCCGTCGTTCTGACCGCTGGCATTACCTGCGGTCACGGTGGAGTCGGGGTCGATTTTGCCGCGCATGGGGCGAAGGCGGGCAAGGGATTCCATCGAGGTGTCGGCGCGCGGATGCTCGTCGGTGTCGACGAGGAGTGCATCACCCTTGCGCTGGGGAACGGAGACCGGGACGATTTCCTGGGCAAAGACGCCATTCTTCTGTGCGGCGACGGCGCGCTGATGGGACTGCACCGCTGCATCCTGATCCTCGCGGCTGATGGAGAACTCTGCTCGAAGATTCTCAGCTGTTTCGATCATTCCGCCGGGAACCGGGAAGTCGCGGCCGCCGGCAGTGACGCGGGCGCGGGCCAGACGATCACTGAGTGCGATGGCTTCGCCCTTGACGCCCCAACGCATTCCGGTGGCGTAGAACTCGGCCGCACTCATGGATTCGGCGCCGCCGGCGAGAACCAGATCGCTACCGCCGGTCTGAACCTGCATGACTGCCGCGATGATCGCCTGCAATCCGGATCCGCAGCGGCGATCCACCTGCATGCCAGGGACATCGATGCCGAGTCCGGCATTGAGCGCAGCGATGCGTCCGATGGCCGGAGCCTCACCGTTCGGGGATGCCTGCCCCAAGATCACGTCGTCGACATCGGAACCGGAAATGCCGGTGCGCGAGACGAGTTCGGTGATCAGGGTGGAAGCGAGGTCCTCCGGTGCGATGTCGCGGAAGACACCACCGAAGCGGCCTACCGGTGTGCGGAGCGGTTCACAGATGACAACGTCAGGCATGAGTTCTTCCTTGGGGTGTGCTCGATCAGCGCGTAGCAGCCGAGTGATTGTTCGAGGATTGAGTACGGCCGAGATCGGCGGAAATCGCGTCGGCGGTGGCTATGGCGGCCGGAACCAGTTCAGCGAGAACCGCTTCGGTGCTGTAGCGGGCAGCTTGAGTGGAAATGTTCACCGCGGCAACCACGGCACCGTTGGCATCGCGGATCGGTGCTGCGAGTGATCGCAACCCCTCTTCCAGTTCCTGATCGACCACGGAATAGCCGTCGGCGCGAATCTTGTCGAGTTCGGCCCGCAGTTCTTCGGGAGTGGAGATGGTCTTGCCCGTGAGACGTGTGAACGAGACTCGGGACAGGTACTGCTCGAGGGCGTCGTCGGGCAGACCGGCGAGCAGTACCCGGCCCATGGACGTGGCGTACGCCGGAAATCGAGTGCCGATGGTTATGGAGACCGTCATGATGCGGCTGACCGGTACGCGGGCCACGTACACGACGTCGTCACCGTCGAGGATGGAGACCGAGGTGGATTCCCGGACCTTGGCGGACAGCGCCTCCAGATGAGGTCCGGCAAGGTCGGGTAGAGACAGGCTGGACAGGTAGCTGTACCCGAGTTCGAGAACGCGTGGAGTCAGCCAGAACACCGAACCATCCGTACGTACGTATTGGAGCTCGACCAGGGTAAGGAGGAACCGACGCGCTGTGGCACGCGTGAGATCGGTGGTCCGGGCGACTTCACTGAGCGTGCGCCGGGGATGCTCGCCGTCAAATGCCTTGATGACGGACAGTCCGCGGGCCAGCGACTGCACGTAGTCGGGTGACGGCCCCGGCGACTGGTCGCTGTTGGTTTCGCTCATGGTGTCGTGTTCTCCTCGGGCTTCGGCGTGAGGTCCGCGAGTGCCTGCTTGCCCAGCGCAAAAGCCTGATTGCTGTTCGGCACACCCGCATAGACCGCGGTATGGAGAAATACTTCCACGAGTTGATCCGGATCCATTCCGCTGCGCAGTGCGGCGCGGATATGCATGTCTAGTTCGTGCTCGTTGCCGACTGCGGTGAGTATCGCGAGAGTCAGCAGCCTGCGGGTGTGGTGATCGAGTCCGGGACGCGACCAGATGTCGCCCCAGGCGGTGCGAGTGATGAAATCCTGGAACGGCGCCGTGAACTCGGTGGCCCCGGCAATTGACCGATCGACGTGCGCGTCACCGAGCACCTGGCGCCGGACAGTCATCCCCGCCGCCACCGCGGCGCTGCGCTGAGCGTTAGCCGGTGTATGCGAAGAAATATGCGCTGCAAGGAGTTTGGTGACGCGTCCGGCTTGCTCGACATTGGCGAGGTGCGCTCCGGGATCGACGACGTGCATCACGGAATCGGCAATTCCGTCGGCAATCGCCGCCAGGGTGGCCGGGGGAGTCGACGGGTCCTGCTCACCCGCGACGAGGAGGGTCGGAGCCACGATTCGGGCGAGGTCGGCGCGGCCGTCCCAGACGGAGAGTGCTTCGCAGCAGGCAGCGTATCCCTCGTCGGGTGTTGCTTCGACCATCGCCACATGCTGCGCGACAAGGTCCGGATCGCTTTCGGCAAGTCCCGGGGTGAACCAGCGTCCGACAACAGCTGCGGCGATGGACGCGATGCCATCGGTGCGTACGGTCTGCGCTCGATCGATCCACGGCTGGGCCGGGGCAAACTGCGAGGACGTGCACAGCAACGTCAGGGTGTCGACGCGAGTGGGATGGTGCGCGGCGATCCACTGGCTGACGGCACCGCCCAGTGAGAGTCCGACCAGATGAACCGACTCGAGTTCGAGCGAATCGATCAGCGTGATGACGTCTCCGGCGAGGTCCGCGACGGTGTACGGGCCGGCGGGTACCGGGGACTTACCGTGACCACGATGATCGACGGCGATGACGCGAAAGCGGTTCGACAGCGCATGAATCTGCGGTGCCCACATGGAGAGATCCGATCCGAGCGAGCCGAGGAGCACGACCGCGGGAGCATCGAGATTGCCGGTCTGGTGAAAGTTGAGCGCGACGCTCATCGTGGTCCTCCTGTGGGGCGTTCGGCGAGGGCGCGGTCGACCAGGTCGGTGGCGTGGCCCAGATACTGTGCGGGATCGAGAAGTTCGGTGAGTTCAGTCGCAGCCAGATGCTCTGTGATTGCCGGGTCGTGGTCCAAGCGTGTGCCGGAAGCGGCTGCGGCAGTGACGATGTCACGAGCACGATCGGTATGCGCAGATAGTGCCTTCGTGACCCGTTCGGCAAGAATCAAACCGCCGGTGATATCGAGGTTGCGCGCCATCGAATCGGTATGTACCTGCAAGCCGGCAAGACTGACGGACAATTGGTGCGCCGCTCCGCCGGCCAGACGCAGGAGATCTGTGACGGTTTCCCACTCCGCATGCCACGGCCCGGCCGCCCGCGCGAACTCGTGATCCATGTTGGACAGAGCCGTGGCGACGAGTGCGGGAACACGCCGCGCCGCCGCACGGGCGGTGACGGCGGCAACCGGATTCTGCTTGTGCGGCATGGCGGATGAGCCACCTGGAGTTTTCTCGGCAACTTCCGAAAGCTCCGTCGATGCCATGACGGTGATGTCTGTAGCCGGTTTGGATACCGCGCCGGCGACGATACCGAGGGTGGTTGCCAATTCGGCGATGGTCACGCGATCGGTATGCCACGGAACAACCTGCCGAGCCAAGCCGAGTTCGTCGGCAAGAGCGTCGGCGAGCGCGAGACCGTTCGGATACGACGCGGCGAGTGTGCCTGCGGCACCGCCGAATTGAACGGGCAACGTCGACAGTACGATCTCGAGCCGGATAGCAGCGGCGTCGAGTGCAGTGAACCAGCTTGTTGCCAGTAGTCCGAAGGTGGTTGGAAGGGCTTGTTGCCCCAGGGTTCTCGCCACCATCGGCGTCGAGCGATGGAGGCGGGCGAGATGAGCTGCAGAGTCGGCAGCCCTGGTCAGATCTGCGAGTACAACAGACCCGGCGCGGCGCGTCAGCAGCATGAGCGCGCAATCCATGATGTCCTGGCTGGTGGCGCCCGGGTGAACAACGCTGCCGGTTACCCCGTCCTGAGCAACGCGTTCACGCAGGATCTTCACGAGCGGGATCACGGGATTGCCGCCTGCGGCGGATGCGCGGCCCAGTGCGACGATGTCGAGCCCACCCGGCTTGGACAACTCTGCGGCTGCGGCCGCGACAGCGGCGCACTGGTTGCCGTCGGCCAGGCCGATCGTGGCCGCCGCACAGCTCAGTGCGGCTTCCACGTCGAGCAACGCGGTCACCCATGCCTGGTCTGACAGATGCTCGGATACCAAGGTGGCTCCGAACACCGGATCGAACAGTGCGCCGCGAGTGGACATGTGTACTCCTCTTTACAGCTCGAAGAAGGGCGTCTCGACGCCGTCGGCGTCGTCGTCCTGAACATAGACCGTCCAGGAGTACCCACCGTCGACCTTGGTTGCAATCAACTTCGCGCGTTCGGTTTCGGTCAGCGAACTCAGCACCGGATCGGTGGTGTGCGCGTCGGTGTCCTCCGGGAAGTACAACCGGGTGACCAGGCGATCGAGCATGCCGCGGGCGAAGATCGAGACGTTGACGTGGGGAGCTTCGTCAACCTCGGTTTCGGTGGGCAGCGCGCCGGGCTTGACGGTGTGGACCAGGGCAGTTCCGGTGGAATCGGCTGCGCTGCGGGCGAACCCACGGAATCCGGACGGTGTGAGCTCGACTGCCCCGCGGGGATCGTCGGGATGATCGAAGCGCCCGAGCGTATCGGCCTGCCACGTCTCGATCATCGCGTCGGCCACCGGTGTGCGGTTGCCGTCGATCACCGTGATGGTGAGCGTGATTCGGCCAGGAGCGTCGGAAGGCGCCGCGTCGGGTCCGTCCGCCCAGGGGAGACCGATATGCCAGTAGGGGCCGACGGTCTGCGAGGGCGTGACTCCGAAGGGGGCAGTGGTGAAATCGCCGGGGACGACGGGGTAAATGGGTGCAGGCTTCTCAATCGCCGCGGCCTTGTCAGTCATCGTGGTCTTCCTCGTTCTCGAATACGGATGCGTTGCGGCCGCGCAGGACGATGTCGAAGCGGAACCCGAGAGCCCAGTTGGGAACTGTGGCGTTGTAGTCGAAGACGCTGACCATGCGATGACGCGCCTCTTCAGGTACGGCGTTGTAGATCGGGTCCTGGAAGAACATCGGGTCGTCGGGGAAGTACATCTGCGTCACCAGGCGCTGCGTGAATGCCGTACCGAACAGCGAGAAGTGGATGTGGGCCGGACGCCACGCGTTGTCGTGGTTCATCCATGGGTAGGCGCCGGGCTTGATGGTGGTGAACGAGTAGTGCCCGTCGGCGTCCGTCACACAACGGCCGAGACCGTTGAAAAACGGGTCGAGCGGGGCCGGCCAGTTGTCACCCGTGTGGCGGTAGCGTCCGCCGGCGTTGGCCTGCCACACCTCCAGAAGGGTATGGGGGACCGGCTTGCCGTCACCGTCGAGGACACGGCCGTGAACCACGATGCGCTGTCCTTGTGCTTCTCCGCCGTTGGCGATGGTCAGATCGTTTTCACCTGCGCCGACGCGGTCCTCACCGAAAACCGGCCCGGTCAATTCCGTGAGGCGCTGCGGGAGCAGCTTCAGCGGTTGCTTGGGGTGGCGGAGGGAGGTGGTCTTGTAGTCCGCGAAATCAGCCGGGGCGTTGACGCCGGTCGGCCGCTGGTACCTCGGCGGTAAATGCAGCATGGGGAACCTCGTCGTTCGATTACGTGTTCGCAATGTGTACAGGTGATGCGCTCTGCGAACAGACTAGTTCGTTGTTGTGACCCAGGCAATGCCGGGGGCGAAAAATGTTCGTAATACGCACAGGGGTTCACAATACGTACGACGCGCGCTACTGTGATCGACATGATGGACAAAGTCATTCCCACTGCAGCCGAGGCCGTCGCGGACGTGCCGGACGGCGTCACGATCGCTGTCGGAGGATTCGGACTCGTCGGAGTGCCCGAGATCCTCATCAACGCCTTGCTCGAGCAGGGCGCAACGTCTCTGGAAACCGTGAGTAACAACTGCGGCACTGATGGTTTCGGCCTCGGTGTGCTCCTCGAAAAGGGGCGGATTCGCCGGACCGTCAGCTCGTACGTCGGCTCCAACAAGGAATTCGCTCGCCAGTACCTCGCCGGTGAACTGGAAGTGGAGCTCACCCCGCAAGGGACCCTCGCCGAGCGCATGCGTGCTGGTGGCGCAGGCATCCCCGCATTCTTCACTCCTGCCGGTGTCGGCACCCAGGTCGCCGACGGTGGCTTGCCGCTCCGTTACGACGGCAGCGGCGGCATCGCAGTTGCCAGCCCGCCCAAGGAAACTCGCGAATTCGACGGCGTCACCTACGTGATGGAACGAGGCATCGTCGCCGACTACGCCCTGGTTCACGCCTGGAAAGGCGACCGGCACGGCAACCTCGTCTACCGCGCAAGCACTCAGAACTTTAACCCGGCCGCGGCAACATCCGGTCGGATCACCATCGCTCAGGTGGAACACCTCGTGGAACCCGGTGAACTCGACCCCGCCGAAATTCACACACCCGGCATCCACGTTCAGCGAGTTGTCCACGTCGGCCCCGTGACGGTCGGCATCGAGAATCGGACGGTACGAGCATGACACTGACAAACGAGGCGGGCCAAGCTCCCACCAAACTCACCCGTGAAGAGATGGCAGCGCGGGTCGCTCGCGAACTCGAAGACGGCCAGTACGTGAATCTCGGCATCGGCATGCCGACGCTGGTTCCGAACTACCTGCCCACCGACATCACCGTCGTATTGCATTCGGAGAACGGCGTTTTGGGTGTCGGTCCGTACCCGACCGAGGATGAACTCGATCCCGAACTGATCAATGCCGGCAAGGAAACCATTACGGTGCTGCCCGGCGCGTCGTTCTTCGACTCGTCTGCGTCGTTCGGCATGATTCGCGGTGGCCAGGTGGACGTTGCCGTCCTCGGGGCCATGCAGGTCAGCGCCACCGGTGACCTCGCGAACTGGATGATTCCCGGCCACATGGTCAAGGGAATGGGCGGTGCGATGGACCTGGTCCACGGCGCCAAGCGCGTCATCGTGATGATGGAGCACGTGTCCAAGAAGGGTGAGCACAAGATTGTCGAAGAATGCTCCCTCCCGCTCACAGGCAAGGGCTGTGTGCAGCGGATCATCACCGACATGGCGGTCATCGACGTGACCGCTGACGGTTTGCGTCTGGTCGAAACGGCACCGGGTGTGAGCGTCGACGAGGTTGTTGCCGCCACCGGAGCAAAACTGCTCGTCTGAGGGTTCAGCGGACTCCGCGAGTACGGAACTGCACGCTGATCCGTGGGCCGAGTGCGCGGGCGCTCTTGGGGACGGCGTGCTCCCACGTCCGTTGGCACGAACCACCCATGACCAGCAGATCGCCGTGTCCGAGGTTGAAGCGGATGGACTCACCACCGCCGCGGGGACGAAGAAGTAGCGGGCGGGCAGCACCGAGCGACAGGATGGCTACCATCGTGTCCTCGGTGCGGCTTCGCCCGGTGTCGTCTCCGTGCCATGCGACGCTGTCGCTCCCGTCGCGGTAGAAGCACAGGCCGGACGTGGTGAACGGTTCTCCGAGTTCGTTGCGGTAGTGGCTGCTCAGAGCGTCTTTCGCCTCGGTGAGCAGGGGATCAGGCAGTGGCTCGTTCTCGTTGTAGAAACACACCAGCCGCGGAACGTCGACCACGCGGTCATACATCTGTCGCCGTTCGGCCCGCCAGGGCACCGATCGTTCGAGGGTGTCGAACACGGCTTCGGATCCGGTGAGCCAGGCCGGCCTGTGGTCGACCCACGCGCCTGCGGTGAGTTTCCGTCGTTGCAGGGTGTTGTCGAGGTCGGCCAGGGAAACACCCAGGTCGACATTGTCGAACAGTGACGGTTGCATGGCGCTGGACATGGGGATTAGACTACACCCAAAGTTAGAACATATGTTCGAATTCTTGAAGGATGTGTGGCCATCAACTTAGGCGGCCCACCTCCCGGCGAGTGACAGCCGGGCGGCAGGCCTGTTGCGGCTGACCCCTCGCTCCGAAATCTCCGCCGCAATCGGTCAATACCCAGGAAGGTCGATCGCGAAACACGCCTAAGTCGCTTCGCGCCCCGCCGCTGCGGCAGATTGCGCCTGCCACCGCTCTTCGACGCGTCCCAGCTTCCATGCGGCAATCGCAACAAGCCAGGTGATCGCAAACAATCCCACGATGATGAAGCCCATGGCGCCCCAGTCCAGGTTTCCGATCGTGCCCAGGATTCCGGTGTGAATATCGAGTTTTTCCGTGAAGATCGAGATGATCTCCTGCACTCCGATGATGAGAGCGACGGCAACGGACAAGCCGGTAATCACCATGTTGTAGTAGATTTTTCGGACCGGCTGTGCAAACGCCCAACCGTAGGCGAAATTCATGAACGAACCGTCGATGGAGTCGAAAAGGCACATCCCGGCGCAGAACAAAATCGGCAGAACGAGAATCGAATACCACGGCAATCCCGTCACGGCTGCACCTCCGGCGATGACGAGCAAGCCCACCTCGGTGACGGTATCGAACCCCAGGCCGAACAGTAGTCCGACTGGATACATGTGCCATGGCTTGCGGACCGTTTTCATGACCGGCCCCAGAATCTTGTTCAATGCCCCGCGGCTGTCGAGTTCCCTCTCGAGTTGTTCCTCGTCGAACGTTCCCGCCTTGTATTTTGTATAGACCCGGTGGATTCCGATGAGGGACACAAGATTCAGGAGACCGATCAGGATCAGGAATGTGCCCGAGACAGTGGTTCCGAACAGTCCGGCCCATTTTCCCAGGTCGGAGTTCTCGTCGGACAGACTCGATGCCAGCCGTCGTACACCCAGAGCGAGCAGTGCGACCATGACAAATACGATGGTCGAATGGCCGAGTGAGAACCAAAACCCCACGGACATAGGCTTTTTGCCATCGGCAACAAGTTTGCGTGTTGTGTTGTCGATGGCGGCGATGTGGTCGGCGTCGAAGGCATGTCGCATTCCGAGCGTGTAGGCGGTGACGCCGAGTCCGACGCCGAAGACACTGCCCTCGACGGTGTAGTGCCCGGGAACGACCAGGCCGAGCAGCACTGCCCAACCGACCACGTTGAGCGTGACGACCGTGACGGTCATTCCGATGATGCTGCGTCGCTGGGAACGGTCCAGGCTCGCCCACGCTGCGATGAGTTTGTTTCCGGTCGGCTGTGTATCCGTCGTCATCGAACGTCACCGATTTCGTGTGGAGGGTCGGCGGGCCTGTTATGGAAAAATTGTCACAGATCAATCGTATGAGTGTTCAACTGTTCAGATAAGGGCGTTTTTGTTACAAATTGCCCATCAGGGAGTAAAGGCGCTTTGCTGCCGGATGGGAAAGTCAGGCGAAGATCGTGTTCATCAACGCGACGTACATCGCGGTCCCGACGACGATGCTCAGTACTGCGTTCTTTCGCCACAGGTGGATTGCGGCGGTGGCAGAGACGGCGATCAGTTCAGGTATGCCGTGCGACGGCCCGGTGACGGAAACACTCTTCAGTGAGTACATCACCAGGATCAACATGACTCCCGCCGGCATGTAGATACCGAGATACGCGACGAGGGCCGATGAGCGCAGTGGCTTCAGAACGGCAAAGGGTATGGCGCGCAACGCAAAGGTGACGACGGCCATGATGGCGACGGCGCTGAAGATGTACGTGGTGTCAGGCATCTACTGCTGCTTTTCGGGACGTGGCGAAGTATCGGACGATCAGGAACGTGACAAACGCGCCCATGGCGATCGGCAAGACATGTTCGGGTGCGATGAGGCGGGCCAGCAGTGCGCAGGTGACGGCTGCCGCCGGCACGGCATAGCCGCTCTGTGCCCGCATCGCTTCGATCGACAGGACGACGAACAGCGCTGTGAGCGCAAAGTCCATTCCGACGATCGAATCGGGAATCCATTGTCCTGCAGTAGCTCCGAGAATTGCGCCGCCAACCCAGTAGCCGTGCAGGAACAATTGCGAGAAGACGATGACCCGGCCGGAGAGGGCTTTGGGATCGGTTGTGACCGACATGGCGTACGCCTCGTCAGTGAGAGCGAACATGCTGTAGAAGCGTGCAAACGGATTCTGTACCTTGTTCAGCGGGAAGCTCAACGCGTAGAAGACATGTCGAAAGTTGACCAGCAACGCGGTGAGTGCGACGTAGGGCAGCGGAGTCATCGCGGCGACCATGCCGACGGCAATGAACTCGAGCGATCCGGCGTAGATCAACGAGGTGAAAACCAGTGCCCACCAAGGGTTCAGGCCTTGTTGCACAACAAGTACCCCGAGGGCGATGCCGAGCGGTAAGAGTCCGATGCCGACCGGGAGGGACAATGCAAAGGCGCGTCGCCACGCAGGGCTCTGGCGCCCGGCATCGACGGCAGTTGCATCCGCTGATGTTGAAGATTCGATCACCACAGAAATGTAGTACAAAGTGCGCGGTTGGCGATTGCCCAGAATGCGCAGAATTCAGACTTTGCGCAATAATATCCGCATGGATGCCTTGGATGACGCAATTTTATTCCACCTCCGTCAGGACTCCAGTCTGACCAACACCGAATTGGCGGATCTGGTGGGGTTGACGCCGTCGCCGTGCCTGCGCCGGGTCAAGAAACTCGAGGCCGACGGAGTCATCACCGGATACCGGGCAATCGTCAGCCCCGAAGCACTCGACCGCGGATTTCAGGTGATCGTGACCGCCGAGATCGGCGTCAACGATCAGGCGACCATCGAGGACTTCGAATCACGCGTCGCGGCTTTCGACGAAGTGATCGAATGTAGGCGGCTCTTCGGGATCCCCGATTACTTCATTCGCGTCGCGGTCAAGGATCTCGCGACATACGAACAATTCATGGCCACGAAACTCAGTGGGCTCCCCGCCGTGTCACGGGTGACCTCGCTCATCACGATGAAAACCATCAAGAGTGTGGACTGAGGTTTTTGTCGGTAGGTGGCGTTAACGTCGGTACATGGGATATGAATTTCAAGTCACCGTGGACTCCGCGCAACCGCATGAACAGGCAAAATGGTGGGCCGCCGCACTGGGCTGGGCTGTCGAGCCGAGCGACGAGGATTTCATCAGAGGTCTCGTCGCAGCTGGTCATGCGCAAGAATCCGACACCACTACTTTTGAAGGCGTGCTCGTCTGGAGGGAAGGTGCAGCCATCAGCGACCCGGAACATCCGGAGCGTCCGCGAGTTCTGTTTCAGCTGGTGCCCGAGAAGAAAGCGGTGAAAAACCGGCTTCACCTGGACATCAGAGTGGGTGACAACCGTGAGGACGTGGCTGCTCATCTCGAGACGGTCGGCGCGACGGTACTGCACCGAGGGCAGCAAGGCCCGAGCGTGTGGATCACGATGTCCGATCCGGAGGGCAACGAATTCTGTGTCAGTTAGCGGTACGAGCTGGGAGTATCTCCGGTCCAGCGTTTGAACGCCCGGCGGAACGCGCTGGGCTCGGAGAACCCGAGGCGAGCTGACAGGACGTCTACCGATTCGCCCCGGCCAAGACCGGCGATCGCGACGTCGCGGAGCACCTCTTCGCGTAGCTGATTCAGTGACGTGCCCTCGCGGCGAAGCAACCTTCGCAAGTGCGGCACGCTGATCGAGAGCATTTCGGCAATCTCTTCCGCTGTCGAGGTGCGCCCCTTCACCCCCAACTCCACAACTCGGCGTACCTGTGCTGATGCGGTGCTGTCGTAATCGCGCTCGGACATCAGCTGGATAGGCGATGTGCGCAGGTACTCCTCGAGGGTTTCCTCGGTCTGGATGATCGGCGCTCGCATCGCAGAATTGTCGAAATCCAAAGCGGCGCAGGGTGCATTGAATGTAACTGGGACGCCGAAGATGTAGTCGTAGTCCTGGGCCAGCCGCGCATCCGGTGGTGAGTACGGCAACTCGACGGCCCGCAGCTTGACCCGCTTGCCGATCAACCACGCGGCAAATCGGTGCAGCAGTATCAATACGAAGTCAGTCATGACGCGCGCTGCAATATCGGGTTCGGAGATTCCGACCCGCGGCTGAATGGGAAAACTTACACGGGTGTTGTCTTCGCCCACCTCTATCGACAACGGGGTCAAACTCGGTAGCGCACGGATCACATCGGCCATCCGCGCGAAGGCGCTGCCGAGGTCGGGGCAGTGAATCAACGTCAAGCAGATCAGTCGAAAGGTGCCGCGGGGGACCGGGGCGTGGCCGAGACCGAATAATTCGTCGTTCGTGATCTGCCAGGTGGTTTGGATAAACGTAGTGACTTGAGTGGGGGTGAGCCGGGCACGTGGGTCCGCCAGCGTGGTGAGATCGATTCCTGCTGTCCGCAGAGCGCTCGACAAGTCCACATTGTTGTCCGGCGAGAAAATGAGGTAGCGCTGAACAAATGCAGTGGGGATGGTGCGAGCATTCATGGGTGAGGTGCTCCCTGGAGCAGATGGAGGCGCCTCGCTGCTTCGGCAAGTACGTGGTCCTGTTTGCAGAATGCAAACCGCACCAAGTGCTTCCAATTGTCACGGTTGTCGGCGAATACGTCGACGGGGACGGCTGCAACGCCGATCCGTTCCGGCAACGCGCGGCAGAAATCTCCGGCGTCGGATTCGCCCAGTGGCCGAATGTCCGCGAGCAGAAAATAAGTGCCGCCGCCCGAATTCACGTGCATGCCGGCGTCGGTCAACGCGTCGGCAAGCACATCTCGCTTGGATTGCAGGCTCGATCGCAGATCTGCAACCCACGGTTGTTCGTTGATCAATGCGTAGGCGACAGCCGGTTGAAACGGCGCGCCGGCCACAAAGGACATGAACTGTTTGGCCGCTCGCACGCCGTCGACGAGCTCGCGCGGGCCGATCGCCCACCCGGTTTTCCAGCCGGTGACATTGAAAGTCTTTGCGGCGCTGGATACCGTGACGGTGCGCTCGCGCATTCCGGGCAGCGACGCCATCGGTGTATGAGTGAGGCCGTCGAATACCAAGTGCTCGTACACCTCGTCGCTCAGCACGATCAGGTCGCGCTCACACGCGATTTCTGCGAGTGCGCGCAGTTCGGCATCGGTGAAGACAGTTCCGGTGGGGTTGTGCGGACTGTTGACCACCAACATTTTTGTCTTGGGGGTGATCGCTGCCTTGACTGCATCGAGGTCGACAACAAATTTGTCGCCGGACGCGACCAGCGGGACGGTACGACGGATCGCGCCGGCCAGAGCGACGGAAGCCGCGTACGAGTCGTAGTACGGCTCGATGAGTACAACTTCTTCGCCAGGTTCGACCAAACCCAGAATTGCAGCGCTGATCGCTTCGGTGGCGCCGACGGTCACCAGCACTTCGGAATCAGGATCGAACTCCAAGCCGTACCGCGCCATCCGGTCCGCGGCAACGGCTTGGCGTAGAACAGGCATACCCGGGCCGGGCGGATATTGGTTGACTCCGTCGGCAATGGCTTGGCGTGCGACGTCGAGCATCGCGGCGGGTCCGTCGGTGTCGGGAAATCCTTGGCCGAGATTGACGGCGTTGTGAAGAGTTGCCAGTGCCGTCATCTCGGCGAAGATCGTGGACGCAAATGGCTGCAGGCGCGAAACGGTGCGATTGCGGGGCGTCGAAGGCATCCTTGCAGCTTAGTCGGCGGCGGGTGCATGTTCACATTGCTGTCAAGCTCGGTTCAACACGTTTAGAACCCCGCGTTCGTTCGACTCTGTAGGTGGCACCGATTGTGGTGTCGCCGACTTACGGAGGTTCTCATGCCCCGCATTCCCGCAGTGGCGCCCGGTGACGGCGGACCACTGATCAAAGTGGCGTACAAGTTCGCAGCCCGGCAGTTCGACGAGGTCCCTGAACCGTTTGCCGTGCTCGCGAACCACAAGAAGCTGTTTCTGGCGGCCGCCGGGCATGAAATGGCAGTGCAGAAAGCGTCGAAGGTACTGCCGGTGAGTGTCCGGGAGTTGGCGGTCTACCGAGTCGCCTCTACCGTCGGCTGTTCGTGGTGCGTCGACTTCGGCACGATGCTCGCGCGTCTGGACGGCCTTGACGTCGAGCGTTTGAAAGCGATTGAGCATTATCGGGATTCGCCGCTCTACAGCGAAGACGAGCGAGCTGCCATCTCGTACGCGGACGCGATGACCGGCGACCCACACGGTGAGCGCGGAGTTACCGACGAACAGGTTGCGGACCTCGAGCGTCGGTTCGGTAGGGCAGGCGTGGTGGAGTTGACCTACCAGATCGGGCTCGAGAACATGCGCTCGCGAATGTATTCCGCGTTGGGAATCACGGAACAGGGGTTCGGAACCGACTCGTGTCGGGTTCCATGGTCTCACGACTGAACTCCGCAAGAGCGGACTATTTGATCAATTTTTAACGCATTTGCGGACGTATTGTCTTGTTTGGTGATGCGGCGAGCCCTACGATCATGATGTGCCCAACATACGAATACGCGAAGCCGCCGGGCTGCTCGGCGTCAGTGACGACACCGTGCGTCGGTGGATCGACAGCGGGCAACTGAGCGCGACAACCGACGATTCGGGTCGCAAGGTGATCGACGGAGCTGAACTGGCCACGTTTGCGCGATCCAACGCGGCTCCCGCTCCCGTAGATCCGCTGAGCACCGGGACGTCGGCCCGCAACCGGTTTGCCGGCCTCGTGACCAAAGTTGTCACCGACACGGTGATGGCGCAGGTTGAAATGCAATGCGGTCCGTTCACCGTGGTCTCACTGATGAGCACCGACGCTGTTCGTGAATTGGGATTGGAAGTCGGCAGTATCGCAGTTGCCGTAGTCAAAGCCACCACCGTGATCGTGGAAACCCCGTCAACGGTGAAAACGCAGTGAGGAAATCAGTGAAAAGAGCGCTCGGAACAGTTGCCGCAGGAGTTCTCTCACTCGCTCTGGTGAGTGGTTGCAGTAGCTCGGACAGCTCGTCACCCTCGACGTCGACGGCGGCTGCCGGTACGTCGGCAAGCGTGACCGGCGACATCACCGTTTTTGCGGCGGCCTCGCTGAAGAACACCTTTACCGAACTCGGTAAGGAATTCGAGTCCGAAAACCCCGGAACTGCAGTTACTTTCAGTTTTGCTGGTTCATCGGATCTGGTTGCGCAGATCATCCAGGGCGCTCCCGCGGACGTGTTCGCGTCGGCAGATGCGGCAAACATGAAGAAGGCCACCGACGCGGGAGTTGTAGCAGGTGCGCCCTCCGACTTTGCGAGCAATACCCTCACGATCGTGGTGCCTCCGGGCAACCCGAAGGGGATCGCCTCGTTCGCTGATTTGGCCAAGGAGGGAACACAATTGGTGATCTGCGCTCCGCAGGTTCCCTGCGGGGCTGCAACCAAGAAGGTCGAAGAAGCGAGCGGTGAAACTCTGAAGCCGGTCAGTGAGGAGTCCTCGGTAACCGACGTGCTGAACAAGGTCACCTCAGGTCAGGCAGATGCCGGCATCGTGTACGTTACCGACGCGAAGTCGGCAGGCGACAAGGTCGAGACCATCGCCTTCCCCGAATCGGGTTCCGTTGTCAACCTGTACCAGATTGCAGCACTGAAGGATTCGAAGAATTCCACGACCGCCACCAAGTTCGTCGATCTCGTGAGTGGCCCGAAGGGTCTGGCTGTGCTGACGACCGCAGGATTTGCCGCTCCGTGATGCGAATCAGACCGGCAGTCCGTGCTCCGCTCGGGCTGCCGGTATGGATTTATCTCCCTGCCGTGATCGGCGGGGCCTTCGTGATAGTTCCGTTGCTCGCGATGCTCCAGACGGTGCAATGGTCGCAGTTCTGGCAACTCGTGACCTCGGAGTCGTCGGTTGCGGCTTTGAAGCTGAGTCTGAAGACCGCGGCGATGAGCACAGTGCTCTGCATTCTCTTTGGGGTACCGATGGCTGTGGTGCTGGCGCGCAGCAGCTTCCGTGGACTGTCGGTACTGCGGTCACTGATCTTGCTGCCGCTTGTCCTGCCTCCGGTCGTGGGCGGAATCGCGCTGCTCTACACGTTCGGCCGTAAAGGGCTGATCGGGGAGCAGTTGGAGGTGCTCGGAATTCAGATCGCCTTCTCGACGACCGCAGTTGTTCTGGCACAAACGTTTGTCGCGCTGCCGTTCCTGGTGGTCAGTCTCGAAGGGGCGCTGCGGACGGCAGGCACTCGTTACGAGGCAGTGGCATCAACGCTCGGAGCCAGGCCGACCACGGTGCTACGACGCGTCACCCTGCCGCTGGTGATTCCCGGTCTCATCTCGGGAGCCGTTCTCGCCTTTGCTCGCGCATTGGGGGAGTTCGGTGCAACGCTGACGTTTGCCGGCAGCCTGCAAGGAGTTACCCGCACCCTGCCACTGGAAATCTACCTGCAACGCGAGAGCGATCCCGATGCTGCCGTGGCACTTTCGCTGGTTCTGGTTGTTGTCGCCGTGGTCATCGTTGTCGCCGTCCGTGGGCGCGGATCGGCGGGATCGCTGTGAGCGGCTTGCGCGTGGACGTCGAGATCCCCGAACGTGACGTGATCGCCTCGTTCGACGTTGCCGCCGGTGAGGTGACAGCGATACTCGGCCCGAACGGCGCCGGAAAATCGACAGTGCTGGCTGCTGTTGCGGGACTGCATCATCCGCACCGTGGACGGATCGAACTCAATGCGCGGGTGCTGACCGATACCGCTGCCGGAGTTTCCGTGTCCCCGCACAAACGTGGGACGGTCCTGCTCGCCCAGGACGCACTGCTCTTTCCCCATCTCAGTGCTGCGGACAACGTCGCGTTTGCACCGCGCAGTGCCGGGCGGTCTCGTCGTGAATCCGCGCAAGCGGCCCGCCACTGGCTCGGCGCCGTCGACGCCGGCGAGTTGGCGGATCGGAAACCGTCGCAGCTGTCCGGGGGACAGGCACAACGCGTTGCCGTCGCGCGAGCACTGGCGGCTGAGCCTGAACTACTTCTCCTCGACGAACCGATGTCAGCGCTCGACGTATCGTCGGCCCCGGCGCTGCGCTCCTTGCTGCGACGAGTGCTGCGAACCGGTAACCGCACCGCCGTACTGGTGACTCACGACGCGCTTGACGCCTTGGCGCTCGCGGATACCGTCGTAGTGATGGATGGTGGACGCGTCGTCGAACGAGGCGATGTCCGGACGGTGCTGACGCGCCCTCGCAGTACGTTTGCCGCCAGGATCGCCGGAATCAATCTGCGCAGTGGCGTCATGATCGAGGATTCCGCGGTCCGAACTCCGGGTGGTACCGCCATCGCCGGCCTCACCGAAGTGGCTGTGCCAGTGGGTAGCCCGGCAGTGGCGATGTTCGAACCCAGTGCAGTGTCGGTGTATCTCCAACCGCCGCACGGAAGCCCTCGCAACGCGTTCGACGTTACCGTCGCCGAGATCGAGAATCGAGGCTCTACGGTACGGGTGCGAGCCGAGGACGACGAGGGACAGCCGGGATTGTCGGCCGACATCACGACAGCGGCGGCGGCCGAGTTGGATCTCGTACCGGGCTCGACGGTGACGTTCGTTGTGAAAGCGACAGAGACGCTGATCTACGCTCAATGACGTCTCACACGTAATTCGGCTCGAAGGATGGGTAGTGAACCCCGAAGACGCACCACCAGGGGAGCCTGCCGTTGTTCCCGCACCGCGGCCCGCCCGGAGTGTGTTGTTCGGATTACCGCCGGTGGGAAACCGATTCCCCGGAGCCGTACGAGTGGCGCTGGCCCTGGCGATTCCTGCGACCATCGCGACCCTTCTCGGATACGGCTCGCCGTCACTTCTGGTCGGGTTGGGAGCCTTCGCCTCGATTTACGGTGAAGGCCGGCCGTACCGGAGCCGGTGGAAAGCCGTCGGCATTGCCGCGTTGGCGCTGACGGTTCTCTCGTTCATCGGAGCATCGGTGGGCGAACCGATCCATCGGGCGATTTCCGAGGGAGCCCCCGAAGCTCTCCTGATACTCGTCATTCTGGTCATGGCAGTGGTGGTGTCGACCTGTGCCTTCACGGTTGATGCGTTGCGATTGGGGCCGCCAGGAGCGTTCTTCCTCTTGCTGACGACCGAGATCAGTTCGGTCATCGCCACTCCGGGACAGCCGCCGGTAGAGGTTGCTCTGTGGACGGCGGTAGGTGGAGCGAGCGCACTACTCGTATCCATGACTGGGATCCTGTGGGCGCCGAGAGCGGTGGAACACGCCGCCGTCGGCGCAGCCGTGTCTGCCGTCGACAAGTACGTGGCGGCGACAGATCAAGCGAACCGTCACGCTGCCGCGCTGCGACTGCAGGATGCATGGCAATGCCTGTACCGCGGAAAGATTGTCGGCACCGACCATCTCCTCACCCGTGAATTGGAACGCGCGCAGCTTCGGATGGCACGGGCACTTGCCGATGATCACGACCCGGAGTTGATGGTGGACGCAGCTTTCGACATCGACGAGGTCGGTGTGTATCCGCCTTTGCCTGACCCGACGATCCGGTACAGATTTCTGCGGGCCTGCAATCCGTCCAGTCGAGCGACGATCACTGCTATCCGTTTACTTCTGGCCTGCATCGCAGCGGGAAGCCTGACGGTTCTCCTCGGAATCGACCGACCGGATTGGGCCGTGATCGCCGCCGCGATGGTTCTTCACCAGGGGCCGGATCGAATTTTGGGAACCTATCGGGGGATTCACCGGATCGGCGGGACCGTTCTCGGGTTGCTGGTGCTCGGCGCGGTGTATCTGTGGAGTCCGGCCGGCCTTGCCATGGTGGCCGTACTTGCTGTGCTGCAGTTGGGAATCGAGCTGTTCCTGGTGCGCAACTACGGAGTCGCCGTCATCTTCATCACGCCGATGGCGATCCTTCTGGGTGCCGCCGGCGGCGCACACGGCACCGTGCAACATCTCGTCCTGAGTCGAATGATCGAAACAGCAGTCGGTGTTGTGGTCGCACTGATCGTGCTGTGGACTGTGGGCCGCCAAGCTCATCGCCGGACTTTGGAGTGGGTCGACGGGCGCGTTGCGCGACTGCTCGGTGTGCTGCTCACCGACATTCGGACGGTACAACGTGCGCCGAGTGCAGAATTGTGCCGCGATCTGGAGTTCGAACTTCGCGGCGCCGCCATGGCGGGAATCGATGCAGCGCACAACGAACCGGACTGGGCAACACAGCACTGGGCAGCGCACACCGAGCTGCATCACCTTGGATCCGATGTGCTGCACCGGTTGTCGTTCGGCACCACGGTGTCACGCTCGCACCTCGAGAACTGGGAACGACGCTACGCGGCATGCCGATCGAGCTGACCGAACAGCCGAGAACTTGCCCCGTTTCGGTGGTCTTCACACATTA
Organism: Rhodococcus sp. 24CO; assembly: GCF_050586165.1. Lineage (NCBI taxonomy): Bacteria > Bacillati > Actinomycetota > Actinomycetes > Mycobacteriales > Nocardiaceae > Rhodococcus > Rhodococcus sp. 24CO. Next base: position 21,487 of record NZ_JAZFNF010000004.1, read on the forward strand.
AATCCGGCGTGAATGAAACCGTTGACCCACGTGGGGGGTGCCGACATATGGTGTCGGCACTGCCTTCACAGACACTGCCTTCACAGGTACTGCCTTCCACGTTTGGAGTCCCACGTGTTCTCGTCCTGCCGTTGTTGTCGCTGAACCGACAAGCACTCGCATCTGCCTCCGCAGAGCACCTCACGACGCTGCGTGGTCTTCACCCGTCGAGCGCTCTCTGCAGGACATGACGTTTCGGTACAGCCGAGGGCCGATGTGGCCGATCACGGCACAAATCATCTTCTACAGGAAGTAACTTCATGATTCGCCCCCGTTTCGCGCGCTCTGTCGCCGCGGCTCTCACACTTGTCTCTCTGGCCGGCTTGGCAGTCGCTTGCTCCGGCTCCTCCGACGAGGTCGTCAAGACCGCCGACGGCAAGACCGTCCTTCGCTACGAGGGGAGTGCAGGTCAGGTATTGTTCCCGGAACTTGCCGCCGACCTCGGCTACTTCGACAATGTGGAACTCGACTGGATCGGTGATACGACCAGTGGTCCCCAGAGCATTCAGAATGCCGCAACAGGGCAGACCGAATTCGGTGGAGCATTCAACGGTGCGGTGGTGAAGTTGGCCGCCGCGGGGTCGCCGATCACCTCGGTCGTCGGCTACTACGGTTCGGACAAGCAGAGTTTCAATGGGTACTACGTACTCGACGACAGCCCGATCAAGTCGGCAAAGGACCTGATCGGCAAGAAGGTCGGAATGAACACCCTCGGTGCGCACCACGAGTTCGTCGTCCGTGAATGGCTTGCGCGGCAGGGGCTTACGCCGGACGAGATCAACCAGGTGGAACTGATCGTGGTTCCGCCGGTCAACACGGAACAGGCACTACGCCAAGGTCAGATCGATGTCGCAACCCTCGGATCGGTCTTCCGCGATTCTGCCCTCGAACGTGGTGGTCTGCGTGAGCTTTTCACGGACGAATCGCTGTTCGGATCGTTCACATACGGCACGTTGGTATTCCGCAACGACTACATCGCGCAGAACGAGGAGGCGGTCGCCGATTTCGTCCAGGGAACAGCGCGCGCAATTCGTTGGACGCAGACGCACTCGCGCGATGAGGTAGTCGCCAAATTTACCTCGATCATCAACTCTCGGGGACGCAACGAAGACACGAAGCTGATCAGCTTCTGGAAGAGCCCGGGAGTCGCCGGACCCGGTGGAGTGATTGAGAACGTCGAGATCAGTACCTGGATCGACTGGCTGACCCGCAACGGTGAATTGGAGGAAGGGAAACTGACTCCGGCGGACATCTACACCAACACATTCAACCCGTACGCCAACGGGACGTACACACCCGAAAGTGGCGCTGACGGACAGGCATTGGAGGTCGGAAAATGAGCACTCAACCGAAACTTCGGCTAGAGGACGTCACCAAGGAATTCGACATTCGTGGGACGAGTGAAAAATTCACGGCGGTCGAGGACATCAACATCGACGTGGCGCCGGGCGAGTTTCTTGTCCTCGTCGGCCCAAGCGGCTGCGGCAAGTCCACTCTGCTCGATCTACTGGGCGGGCTCAGTTCTCCGACATCAGGTCGAATCCTTCTGGACGGCAAGCAGATCACCGGTCCGGGGCTGGATCGCGGAATCGTCTTTCAGCAGTATGCTCTGCTGCCGTGGCGCACCGCTCGTCACAACATCGAGTTCGGGTTGGAAGCCAAGGGCGTCAAGAAAAGCACACGACGCGAACTTGCCGATCATTACCTCGAACTGGTCGGCTTGGAAGGCTTTGCCGATCGGTACCCTCACGAACTGTCCGGCGGTATGAAGCAGCGAGTCGCAATCGCCCGGAGCCTTGCGTTCGACCCGGAAGTGCTGTTGATGGACGAGCCTTTTGCGGCATTGGACGCACAGACGAGGGAATCGTTGCAGGGCGAGTTGCTGCGGATCTGGAAAGCGACAGGCAAGACGATTCTGTTCATCACGCACGGGATCGACGAGGCCATCTACCTCGGACAACGCGTGGCCGTTCTGACGTCCCGGCCCGGCCGGGTGAAGACGATCGTAGATATCGACATCGACCGATCCGCTGCGGACGTGCGCTCCGGTGAGCAATTCCGCGACTATCGGCACCAGATCTGGACCCTTCTGCACGGTGAAGTGGAACGCGCGCGGAGCGACGAGCTAGATCCGACAAAGGAGACCGCGAATGTCTAGCGCGCTGGCAATTCCGGAACTGGTCACCGCGCCGGAACCGACATCAGAGCGGCGGGTCGACTCAGTGACCCGAAAGTCTGCCGATCAGGCCGGCGCCGCAGCACGTTACGTGCGATCAACGGCATGGCGCATCGCCAAACCTTCGATTGCCATTGCTGTTTTCCTCGGAATCTGGGAATTAGCACCACGACTGGGGTTGGTGGACAAGGTTTTCCTCCCGCCGTTCAGTGAAGTGGTGTCGGCGTTCTTCACTCTGGTCGGCAACGGTCAACTGCAAGAACACGTCACCGCAAGTTTGACCCGCGCCTTGACCGGATTTTTTGTGGCGGTAGTGATCGCGGTTCCATTGGGCATCGCGATTGCGTGGTACCGCCCCGTCTCGGACTTCCTCAATCCGATCCTTGAACTATTCCGCAACACAGCGGCTTTGGCGCTGCTCCCCGTCTTTGTGTTGATACTCGGAATCGGTGAAGAGTCGAAGATCGCGCTGGTGATCTATGCCTGCACCTTCCCAATTCTGCTCAATACGATCTCCGGAGTGCGCAGCGTTGATCCTTTGCTCGTCAAATCCGCTGTATCGCTGGGATTCTCCCCGATCAGACTGTTTCAGAAGGTTGTCCTCCCGGCCGCGGTACCGACGATCTTCACCGGGATTCGGATGTCAGCCGCGTCGTCGATCCTCGTGCTGATTGCAGCCGAGATGGTCGGAGCCAAAGCCGGTCTCGGATATCTGATCACCGCGTCTCAGTTGAATTTCCAGATCCCGAACATGTACGCGGGCATCATCGCGATCTCTTTGCTCGGTCTTACCCTCAACGGTGTCCTGGTGCTGATCGAACGCAGGCTTTCACGCTGGCGTCCCGCCACCTGATCGCTGGCGTCCCGCCACCTGATGCTGGCGTCTCGCCACCTGATACTCACTCACCGGAAGGAAAGTTCTTTCATCATGCCCGAACGACAGTTTCACCTGAACGCATTTCTCATGGGCGTCGGCCACCACGAAGCCGCGTGGCGCCATCCGAATACCGATGCGGCTAACCTGTTGGATGTCAAGCATTTCCAGAATCTGGGTCGCATCGCGGAACGCGGGAAACTCGACTCGGTGTTCTTCGCCGACAGTTTGGCCGTTGGTCCGCGCGTCAAGCACAACACCCAGGCGATCTTCGAACCGGTTACCTTGCTGTCGGCGATCGCCGCAGCGACCGACAAGGTTGGTCTGATCGCCACGGCGTCGACCAGCTACAGCGACCCGTACACGCTCGCGCGGAAGTTCGCGTCGCTCGATCACATCAGCGGTGGCCGCGGCGGGTGGAACATCGTGACGTCGGCCGGAGCCGATGAAGCAGCAAACTTCGGACTTGGCGCAGTCCCGGCGCACAGCGATCGTTACGAGCGGGCCGACGAGTTTGTCGATGTGACGCTTGATCTCTGGGACAGCTGGGAAGAGGGCGCGATCCTCTTGGACGAGGAGACCGGCGTCTTTGCCGACCCGGACCGAGTGCACCGCATCGACCACGACGGTGCGCGATTCTCGGTGGCCGGGCCGCTCAATTCGCCGCGATCACCGCAGGGCAGGCCACTACTGGTGCAAGCCGGATCCTCCGAAAGCGGTAAAGACTTTGCGGCGCGATATGCCGAAGCCGTGTTCACTGCGCAGCGAACACTCGAACAGGGCCAAGACTTCTACTCCGACCTCAAATCTCGTTTGATCAGGTACGGCCGCAATCCGGACGACCTCAAAGTGCTGCCGGGAATCGTTCCCTTCATCGCAGACACGGAAGCCGAAGCGAAAGCTCTCGAGCAGTCGTTCACCGATCTGATCTCGCCGGAGTACTCGCTGCGTCAACTCTCGAACATGGTGGGCGTCGACCTCACGGAACACTCGCTCGACGCACCTCTTCCGCCGTTGCCCGATCTCGATCACATTCAGGGCAACAAGAGCCGATACCAACTGGTCAAGGACTTGGCTGAGACCGAAAAGCTCACGGTCCGTGAGCTGATCGGCAAACTTGGCGGTGGGCGGGGACACCGTACCTTTGCCGGGACGGCGGAGCAGGTTGCCGACGAGCTGACCGAATGGTTCGACAAGGGTGCAGCTGACGGTTTCAACATCATGCCGCCGTACCTGCCGGGTGGGCTGGAGATATTTGTCGATCGGGTTGTGCCGATTCTGCAGTCCCGTGGGCTTTTCCGTACGGAGTACACCGAATCCACGTTGCGTGGCCACTACGGGCTTGCGGAGTCGGTCGGCAAGCGCTCGCGGGCTGCGGTGGCCGTAGAAGTGAGCGCGTGACGGAAACAGTTCCCCGAGCGCAGCCGGGAGTCGGCGCGCTGAAGCCGTTGGTGACTACGGTTTTTGTCCCGGCTGCGATTTTCGGAATCGGCCAGGGCGCGGCGGCGCCGATCATGGCTGTGACGGCCCGGGATCTCGGGGCGTCGATCACCGTTGCCGGACTGATCGTCGCACTCGGTGGATTTGGCGCTGTTCTCGGTGATCTACCGGCCGGCCGGATAGTCTCGCGTTTCGGCGAGCGTCGGTCCATCATCGGCGGAAGTACTCTCGGTGCAACAGGCGTGGTGATCTGTCTGTTCGCCGCGACTCCCTGGATACTGGGAATCGGAGCCCTGCTGACCGGACTGGCAAATGCGGTGTGGGGCCTGGCTCGGCAGAGTTACCTCGCCGACACGGTGCCGTTGAGTTTGCGGGCTCGGGCGATGTCGTCTTTCGCGGCGATGTGGCGTCTGGGATTCTTTCTCGGACCACTGATCGGCGCCGGGATGATTCTGATGATGGGCACCCGCGGCGGATTCCTGGTCCAGTTGGTCGGAGTTGTACTCGCCGGTGCTCTGATGGCACGTGTTTCCGATCCACCGCGCTCGGGCGATGCGAGCGGCGGAAAACACCGACTCGTCACGTTGACCGACATTCTCGGTCGACATCGCGCACCGTTGTCGACACTCGGAATCGGATCTCTCCTGATGGGCGCCGCTCGGGCGTCGAGGGAAGCGGTACTTCCACTGTGGGCCTTGCATCTCGGGTTGGACGCTGCCCAGGTCAGCGTGATCTTCGGTGTGGGTGCGGCAGTGGATCTCCTGTGCTCGTATCCTGCCGGGCACATCATGGACCGCTACGGCAGACGACTGGTGGCGGTTCCGTCGCTCAGTGTGATCGGAGTGTCGTACCTGCTGTTGCCGCTGTCGACAGGAGCATTGGGATTGACCGCCGTTGCCGTTGTCATGGGCATCGGCAACGGGTTGGGCAACGGAGTCATCATGACGTTGGGCGCGGATATCGCTCCACCGGACGAGCGGGCCGAGTTTCTCGCAGCCTGGCGCCTGACCCACGACGCGGGGATGTTCGGCGGACCACTTGCGATTGGTGTGCTTGCCGCCGCAGTTCCACTCGGTTGGGCCTTTGCGGTTCTGGGCGCGACGTCCTTTGCCGGCGCAGCGGTGATGCACCGATATATTCCGCGCTATTCGCCGTCCGTGGCAGCGCAGGCGGATCGCGGACGGTCTGGGTAGGCTCGCATGATGCGATTCGGACTGTTTGTTCCTCAAGGCTGGCGCCTGGACCTGGTTGGCATCGACCCTGCACAGCAGTGGGAGGTGATGCGTGACTTCACATTGCGGGCGCAGGCGGGACCGTGGGAATCGGCGTGGGTGTACGACCACTTTCATACAGTTCCCGCGCCGACGGAGGAAGCAACGCACGAGGCATGGACCCTCATGTCAGCTCTTGCCGCGTCGACGTCGAGCATCCGGTTGGGCCAGATGTGTACCGCCATCAGCTACCGCAACCCGGCATATCTCGCAAAAATTGCGGCCACCACCGACCTGATCAGTGGTGGTCGCGTCGAAATGGGCATCGGCGCCGGCTGGTACGAGCAGGAATGGCGCGCCTACGGCTACGGTTTCCCTTCTGCCGGTGAGCGACTCGGCCGTCTCGACGAGGGAATCCAGATCATGCGACAGTCGTGGTCGACCGGCAGCGCGACGCTGGATGGCAAGTACTACCAGGTCGACGGCGCTATCTGTCGGCCACTTCCACTTCAGGACAAGGGAATCCCGTTGTGGATCGCGGGCGGCGGCGAGAAGGTCACCCTGAAGATTGCGGCAAAGTACGCGCAGTACACCAACTTCGACGGCACACCCGAAGGATTCGGGCGCAAGTCCGAGATCTTGAAGAAGCACTGCGCTACGGTGGGCACCGACTTCGACGCCATCGTCCGCTCGGCTAACTACAACGTTGCCATCGGATCGACGGAAGCCGAAGTGGCCGAGCGACTTCGGGTAGTCAAAGACCGGCTGACGCCTCTGGTGGGTGAAGCTGCTGCGGATGCGTCGTTGGACGCGTTCCGCGGTATGCCCGCAGTCGGAACGCCGGAACAGATCATCGAAAACCTGTCAGCACTCAAAGCGCAGGGACTCGAATACGGGATCTTCTACTTCCCCGAAGCCGCGTACGACACCTCAGGCATCGAGTTGTTCGAACGTGAGGTACTGCCGGCACTGCGCTAGAGACGTTGCCTCAGCGGCAGTGGCTAGCGCAGGTTGTCGGGCAAGTCAGCCGGCTCGATCATGATGCGGCGTTCCGGGTGGGTGCGAACTTCCTTCGAATCAGCGAGTCGACTCTGAAGGAAGTTCCACTCACTTGCACTGATCGCGGCGGTGGCGCGGGCCAGCACTCGGGCGTCCTTGGTGCCCCATTCGATGGGCATCGGATTGACCATCTGCCAGACGTCGTCCTTGCTTCGTGTGGAGCGGTCCGACCGCAGGGCGACAGACGGAACACGATCGCCGACCTTCCAATGCGGGTTGAGTCGGACGTTTCGGCTGACCAACGCGTATCGGGGACCTTGCGTCGACGGCTTCGCGACGTCGATCAGCGCGGTCAGTGTCACGGCGCGGGGGTGAATCTCGGAGACGATCGTGGGCACCAACGGGTTTTCGCTGTACAACTTTTCGATGCTTCCCACCTTGCGCGGGGCCCACACGGCCACACCCAGCGAGCTGATCGCACCAACGGCGAGAACAGCGCCGGCGATGGTGGACCACACCGCGCCCATGGTGATGAGCCAGGCGGCGAGCGCAGCGAGGATGAGGGCGAAGATCACGGCAGAAACCTGCAGACGACGGACATCGGCCAACGTGTCGTTGACGGACTTCGCGTGAGCCTTGTCGACGGTGAACTGGAAATCAGCCACTGGTGTGTTCCTTCGCAGGTGGCGGGCGGGTGTACTCGGTCGAGGGCTCCTGAAAACTCCAGGAGCCACTCCACCAGGGTAGCTACTTCCGCGCGCGCTCCCACATCTGCAGGTAGGCCTCCGCACCGCGGCTCATGTCGTCGATAATCTGATCTCCGTCCGGTCCTGCGGCAATTCGCATGTCCGCAATCCAGTCGGGGATCATTCCGTACTGCGCCACACCGTCGACGTTGACGTCGAAGACGCGGTCACCGGCACGCTGCTTGTCCATGACTGTGCCGTCGAAGGCGGTGTACGGGTACTGCAAAGGATTGGCGTCGGCATCCCCGCGCGGCGCGGCCTGGGGGCCGAATCCGTTGGTGTCGGCGCCGTAGCCGAATCCGAAGTAGTAGTTTTCGCTTCGCATCTCCCGGGCTTCGCGCCACTGGTCGATGAATCCGGTCTCGCCGTGCTTACCGTCGGAAGCATCGAGTGTGCCCGCGTACAGCGCCACAAAACCACCCAGTGCATAGATCCGCCGGTAATAGCTTTCGTCGCTCCAACTGTGGCTCGACACAACACCGGAATACTGGGCGGTTTCGAGGATATCGAGTGTCGCGTCCGCTGCCTTGACGCTCATGTGGTCGATGTCGATGATCATGCCGCGATCCATCAGCCCCCGGATGGTGTGCTCACCGAGAGCGCTCAGCCCACGTGAATTGCATTGCGCGCCGGCCGGATACACCGGAAGCGTCACGCCGGGTGGGAGTACGGCGAGGAGATTCTGGGCGCCGTCGACCTTGGTGGGCAACTCGTTGTCCTCGGCGACGCCGGTGCACGGTTCGGACTGCCAGAACTCGCCGGTGCCCAGGTAGTTGCCGATGTTGACGGCCACCCCGGTGACGCCACCGTCGAATCGTGTGCCACCCAGCGCATTGTCGAACTTGTGCGTGACGATCATCTGCCGAACGCCCAGATCGTAGAGTTCGTCCAGGCCACGGTCGATGTCTTCGGTCGTGCACTGCGGGACATCGTTTCGCAGTGTGCATCCGAAGGGTTCCGACACCTCGATACCCAGCGTGACGGCCAGTTTTCCGTCGGCCGCCACCTGCCGGGCTTCGGCCGGGGAGCTTACGATCCGGAACCAGCCACGGCCAGGGCCGCCGTACTGTGCGTCGACGTAATCCTGGATCTCACGAGTCTGCTTGGCCTGGATCCGGATCGTCTCCATTTCGTCGCACGGATTGCGTTTGGTCGGATACAGCTCGCACAGAACACGATTGGCGACAAGAAGGTTGGTGAAGATGCGCAAACCGCCGCGCCACGCGCGTTCCACCCACGTGTAGTAGGTCTGCTCGTGAGTGAGGGAATCGTGAGCCGGCCAATCGGGGAAAGTGGGCCACCCGGCGGTGTTGTGGGTTGCGAAGGGATCACCGAAGGAGAGAACGTTTTCGAGGAGTGCGGGCACGCCGTTAGGTTGATGGTCCGGGCAGTCGACCAGCGCGGCGGTGACGCCTTGGGGATCGAAAGGCTTACCGCAGTGCAGATTTCCACCCATGAACTCGGACGCGTTCATGTGCACGTGCGTGTCGATGAATCCGGTGACCTCGCCGCTCGGGCCTATCTCCGACGGCGCACCCGTAGCGTTCACTTCGGCTTCCGGGAAATCGGCGCATCCGGTGCGGGGGATCAGGGCAAACGAGGCGGCATCCGGCGCGACCCCGGGTTCGGTGAGCGACAGGGTGGCATCGTGGCTGACCAACGCTCGACCGTTTGTGGTGGCCGTGAGAACAAACTTCTCGCCGCTCGACATCACTGTCCAGTCCGTCGACGGGGTTGCGGTCGACGTCGCTACGACGGCGCCGGCGGCGTCATGGGCAAGCATCGATCCGTCGGTGCCGTAGAACATGAATCGGCCGAGTTGTGCCGCATGGAGCCTGAACGATTCGGCGTCGTCGACGGTTGTTCCGGCGCTGCGGTAGGCGCCGCCGTCCCGGTTCACGAACGCGCCGCCGGCGCTCTGTAATGCGTAGCAGCCGTTCGCGAGCTGGTACACCGTTGTACCTGGTGCGACCGGAGTCGCCGAACTGACGCCGGTGGTGGCAACCACTCCGATTGCCGCCAACAGTGACGCTGTCAGAAGCGCAACTGCGGCGCCGAGACGACCGCGTGAACGTGTAACCGAGCGCAACATGCGCGACTCCCCGATAGGCACAAGTGTGACAGGGAGCACGCTATCGCGATATGGACGCCCGTCCAGCTAATTAGTGAAACTTGTTATAGAAATGTGTTCAACCGATGGCTGGGCCCAACAGGTCGTCTGCGTCGGTGATTCGATACGCGTACCCCTGTTCCGCGAGGAAGCGCTGACGGTGTGCCGCGTACTCGGCATCAAGCGTGTCGCGGGAAACCACCGAGTAGAAATGCGCCTGACCGCCGTCGTGTTTGGGTCGCAACAGTCGACCAAGGCGCTGAGCTTCTTCCTGCCTGGACCCGAAAGTTCCTGAAACCTGAACGGCAACAGAGGCTTCCGGAAGGTCGATCGAGAAGTTGGCTACCTTGCTCACCACAAGCGTCTGGATCTCACCGTTGCGGAACTGATCGAACAGGATCTCGCGTTCCTTGTTCTTGGTCGATCCCTTGATAACGGGAGCGTTCAACGCCTCACCGAGCTCGTCCAACTGATCCAGGTATGCACCGATCACCAGAGTCGGCGAATCCGGATGCTTGGCCAGAATCGATTTCACCACGGCAATTTTGGTGTGCGCCGTCGAGCACAGTTTGTAGCGCTCCTCCGGTTCCGCCACCGCGTACGACATGCGTTCGGCGTCCGTCATCGTCACTCGCACCTCGACGCAGTCGGCCGGCGCGATCCAACCCTGCGCCTCGATGTCTTTCCACGGAGCGTCGTAACGCTTGGGACCGATCAACGAGAAGACGTCGCCCTCGCGGCCGTCCTCACGAACCAGTGTTGCTGTGAGGCCGAGGCGTCGACGCGATTGAAGATCGGCAGTCATACGGAAGACCGGCGCGGGCAGCAGGTGGACCTCGTCGTAGATCACCAGGCCCCAGTCGCGGGAGTCGAACAGTTCGAGGTGCTTGTATTCACCCTTCGTGCGACGCGTGATCACCTGGTACGTCGCGATCGTGACGGGTCGAATTTCCTTGCGCTCGCCGGAGTATTCGCCGATTTCTTCCTCGGTCAACGACGTGCGGGCAATGAGCTCACGCTTCCACTGACGACCGGCAACGGTGTTGGTCACGAGAATGAGTGTGGTGGCCTTGGCCTTCGCCATGGCTGCCGCGCCCACCATCGTCTTACCGGCGCCACACGGAAGCACGACGACGCCCGAGCCGCCGGCCCAGAACGAATCGGCTGCCATCTGCTGGTAGTCACGCAGTTCCCAGTGACCTTCCTCGAAGGCAAGGTCGATGGGATGAGCTTCGCCGTCGACGTAGCCGGCGAGGTCCTCGGCCGGCCAGCCGACCTTGAGCAGCATCTGCTTGAGACGGCCGCGCTCACTCGGGTGGACGATCACCGTGTCGTCGTCGACCTTCTCACCGAGCATCGGTGAGATCTTCTTGTGCCGCATCACTTCGGTGAGCACTGCGCGGTCGAGGCTGACCAGGATGAGGCCGTGCACCGGGCTCTTGACCAACTGCAGGCGTCCGTACCTGGCCATCGTGTCGACGATGTCGACCAACAGCGGTTGCGGAACGGCAAACCGTGAGAACGAGACCAGTGCGTCGACAACCTGCTCGGCGTCGTGTCCGGCGGCGCGGGCATTCCACAAAGCCAGGGGAGTGATGCGATACGTGTGGACGTGTTCGGGGGCCCGTTCGAGTTCCGCGAAGGGGGCGATTGCCTGTCTGGCATCGCCGGCGCGCTTGTGGTCGACCTCCAACAGCAGCGTCTTGTCGGATTGGACGATCAACGGTCCGTCGGTCACGGAAGCCTCCTAGTGGAACAAGCGCGGTGAAACAAACACGGCAGGGACAGAGCGTTGCACCGCGTTGTCGGCTGACGCCAACCCTGCCATTGTCCTGGTATCGGAGTGCATACGCCAAGTGGCGGGCAATACACAACGCAAACAGGGGTGCCCATACCTGGGCACCCCTACGTCAACGTGGCACTGTTGACGGCTATTCCTGGCCCCGTATTTCGGGGACGCGGAAAGCCTTTATTTCTGCGCCACTGCGGACTTACGCATTTCCATGACGTGAGTTATCGCTTCGGAAATTCCGGAGCGATAACCGATATTCTTTTCGCTGTCGCCGGGAGTTGAATCCAGCTCTGATTCAAGTCGCGTTTGAATGCGATCGAGCGCATGGATTGTTCTTTTCACGGTGGATCCTTTGTGCTACGAACGACCCGATAACAAAATTCCGGGTCGACGAGCGTGTTCGTCGAGGACGCAGACCGCGGCCAGCGTCATCCCGGCAACATATCCGCGGGACCGGGGATCTGTGCCTCTGCTACTGGACCTGAACTGGTCGAACGTCTCGTGAAGGTAGTCGAGCGCATCGGTCTCGGCTTGCATGATGAAAGTTTCTCGAGAGAAGAACGAAAGTATTTTCCGTCAGCTCCGCTTTCTCTTGCGGATCAATTCCGAAGAATCCGCTGCTTTTTCGCGCTTTTCTGCGCGGCGTTCCTTGATCGACTGGGCGGGCTTTTTCATATTCTTGCCCGGTGCCTTGTCAGCCATTGTCGCTCCTCATTTTTCGAAGTGGCAATCACAAACTGACCTCGACCATACTTCATTTACAGAAAAAAGCCAGTTGCCTTTTTCCGGTCACTTTTTTCCGGAGTCGACAGGGCTGACGGAGGTAATGCGGTGCAGGGTGAATCGGCGCACGGCACCGCTCGCCGGATCGAACGCGTCCAACTGCCCACCGCCCACGCTGACCGGATCGACGATGCGATGCGTGGCCACCCCCTGAGCGTCGACGTAGCCGATGTTGACGCTCTTACCGTCGCGGGCTGCGGACGAGAGCAGCGCTATGGCGGCGGCGTTGCTTTCCCGCGATCCGTCGGCGCGAACTCCGCCACGGCCGGGCGTGGCAGCGCGGTCGCCCGCTCGCATCGTTCGCACCAGTGCGTCGAGTTGTTCGGGCGACGGACTTGTCGGCGTTCGGGTGGCGTGCCGCAAGCGACGGTTCGGAATTCGAGCACCGCGCGGGCGCAGATCGACGAGGGCTCCTGACGAATCCTCGCCGGCGGGCGCAAAGCCGGCGGCGCGAAGTTCGGCCAGAACTTCCCGCAGCGGTGCCTGGGACACGGCCACCGTGGGGGCGAGAGCGCGCAAGGCCAAGGGCTCGGCGACGGCGGAGGCAAGAACCTCGGACAGGAGAGAGGCGTCCTCGCATCGGATGAACGACGCCGCCACACCCGCCCGCAACCGACCGTGCCGGCGTGCGACATCGTCAATGAGGTACGAAAGGGATTGTGGGACGGGAGTTTTGGATTTCGTGCTGAACATCGTCTGAAGTTCCGTCGCCGTCAATCCGGCATCGAGTGCTCGGCGGATGCTGCTCTCACTGATGCGGTACATGGACGCGGCCCCGGCCGATTCGATATCCGCGACCAAGGTCACCTGCTCGAGCAGGTCCGGTACCAGCGGCCCGGGAGCGACCAGCGTCAGGTCGGCCTGAACCAGGATGTAGTCGATCGGCTTCGGCAGCGCCGCCGCCATTTCGGCTTCGGCGTCGCCGCCGTGCAGCATCGCCCGACCCGGTGAACTCAGCGCGCCCCGCGCCACCAATCCGAGAGCCGACGCCTCCGCAAGTGTGTTCTCGACTGCAAATGTCCGAAGCCGCCCGCTCCGTCGGGGATGACGCCACGCAAGCGAACGGCTCACCTCGGCGGGCGAGGCGCTCTGCCCACTGTCGAGCTCGGCCAAGAGTCCGAGAATCGACGCCCGGTCTCTCGGTGCAGACGGCGCGCGGCCCTCCTCGGCCAGCGCGGCGATCGGCTTGTCGGACGGGTCGCGCATCCCGATCATCCAGGGGACTCGGGGGACATCGATCCACGCCGACGCCAAGACCTCCCATTTGCGGGCCGTCGTGGCGTTCAGCCAACCGTCGACTGTCATGGTCGGCGTCCAGTAGTCGTCCGCGGTGTCGGACGCCGGTGCGGGGTCCGGGGTGCCGCTGGCAATCAATCCGGCGGCGGCGAGGAGTTCGACCACAAGATTGAGCCGACTCTCGTCGAGGTCCGCGGCCTTCGCGATACGTCGTAGTTCACGCACTCCGAGTCCACCGGCGCGCAACGCCGGGGCAGGTGCGGCCCCGAGAACGGCGATCACGTTTTCACTCTGGCGAACCAACTCGAGGGCTTCGCCCGCTGCTGCCGCATTCACGTCGGCAGGTTTGAGTTTGTCACCGGTGATCACCGGCGCGGTGAGCGTGGTCGGATCGAAGACCGGTTCGCCGCGGATGACCTGACGTACCGTCGCCGGCAACTCCACGGTCTGCTCGTCCAACCACCGGAGTAGGCCGGCCGCCAGTAGTTTCTGCACGGGACGATCTGCGGGCGTTTCCGGAGCCGCGTCGCGGGTTCGGCCGATGGGGCTAGAGTTGGCCAGGGTCTCGAGCAGGCCGCGTTCGCGCTCGCCGAGCGAATTGAGCGCCGCTGTGATCTCGGCTTCCGACATGGACTCGGCGGGTTCGAGAGCGCGGCCCAGTCGCCACGGGATGGTGTCGATGGCAGCGGGGACGATGCTGATCGGATCTGTGCCCCAGATGAGCGCGTAGGCCCGCATCTTCGCAAGCGAGGAGTCGACTGCCTTCTTGGTGACCTTGCCCTTGCCGGTGAGGGCCCGGGCGGTAAGCGCGTCGTTCAGTTCCGCGCGTGTCATGGGAGTTTCCTCGGCACCGGCGAGCGCCAGAAGTTCGAGAAGTCCGAAGTCCAGTGTGTCCAGCTCGTCGGCTGCTCTACTGACCGACGCCCGTTGCTGTGCGCGTCCGCTGAGCACCACCATCGTGCTCGGCGGTGGCACCGCCAGATCCGGCCGCAAACGCAGCAGTTCCGTCAGCTCGGCGTCAGTGCGCGCCGACAGCCAATCGGTCAAACTGTCGGCTCCGGAAGTGCCCGCCTGGGTGCCACGTATTTCGGTCATCAGGTATCAGATTAGAGACCTGGTATGTACGGCGTAACGGAGTCCTGTCAAAATGGCTTCGTGGCCAACAATTCGAAGCAGCACTATGTAGATCCAGGATGGCCGGAAACTGCAGACGGAGATCACGCAGTGACCGAATTGTCATCGACCCGCTCCGGTGGACTTTCACCGTTCGGCGAGGACACCACCTTCCCGTTACCGGTGGAGTCACTTCCTTACATCCACCCGTACACCGTCATCAACCGCTAGAACCGCAACGAAGAAGGCCCGCACCGAATCGGTGCGGGCCTTCTTTTCCAGCTGGGTGCGTTCGAGCGGAACGCGCAGTTCGCAGTCCTACTTCAGGAAGGACTTCGCGGTGTCTGCTGCTGCAAGGATCTGGGGATCGACGACGATACCGTTGGCCTCGGCAAATGCAATGGCCTGATCGATTGCGTCGGAGACGGGGTGCGCGACGGTCTGAGCGACCTGCTGTGCCGGTGCGGCGGGTGCGGACGGCGTCGTGGCCGGAGCGGAACGCTGCGTTGCGCCGCTGCTCAGGCCGAGGCTCGAGGAGCAGGACGGCCAAGCGCCCCATCCCTGGTTGGCCAGTACGCGCTCGGCAACAACGATCTGCTGCTCACGACTGGCGTTGTTTGCGGTGGCTGCGTACTCGCCGCCGCCGTGTGCGTTCCACGTGCTGGGGGAGAACTGCAATCCGCCCTGGTAGCCGTTGCCGGTGTTGATGGCCCAGTTGCCGCCCGCTTCGCACTGTGCGAGGCGATCCCAGTCGGAATCGGGGGCAGCGCTGGCGGTACCTGTGGCTGCGAGTCCTGCTACACCCATGATGGCGCCGGTGACGGCGACCTTGGCGACAGTGCGGCCTGCGGTGGTGGGCTTGCGATGGCGTCCGCTCATGATCGTGAATTTCCTCTCCACACGCGCCTGCGAGGTCAGCTGTCGGGTTCGGGCTGAGAGGTTGCCCGGCCTCGCCTTTCCTGGCTGGAAAGGGTCTGGCTTCACCCCAAGGTTCGAATGTATTGCTTGTCGAACCGGTGTCAGGTGGAGAACATTTCTGCTCTCACAGAGGACTTTGGGTCCCCCGTCCTTGTCCCTGGAATGCTCGAAAGTGGGAAGTTCCGGTACCCGCGGGACAAGGTTTGGCGCGGCGGGCCGGAGGTGGCCGGAGTTTCCCGGCCGGAATTCACGGTAACGGCTCTCACCGCTCATGTCACCATTTGATAACGCGGCGCGCCGAATGGGATACAAACCCGCCGCCAAAGCGCAGGAGACTCTTCCCAGGTAGTGAAGGATTCCGCAGTGAAGGTTCTCTTGTGGCTATTCCGTTATCCACCCGTAACGTGACGAAGGTCACACTGTTATCGGTGGGGGATTGCGAGCTATGCGTAGTTGACGCGGTTGGCGTCGACGATCTCCTTGCCCAGAGGCATCAGCGAGATCGGAATCATCTTCAGGTTTGCGACGGCCAAGGGGATGCCGATGATCGTGATGGCCATCGCCACCGCCGTGACGATGTGGCCGATCGCCAGCCAGATACCGGCGATGATGACCCAGATGACGTTTCCGATCATCGAACCGACACCAGCCGTCGGCTTGTCGACGACGGTCTTACCGAACGGCCAGAGGGCATAGATGCCTATCCGGAACGCGGCGATACCGAAGGGGATCGTGATGATCAGAATGCAGCAGATGATGCCTGCCGCGAAGTAACCCAAGGCCAACCAGAATCCGCCGAAGACCAGCCAGATTACGTTCAGGAGGAGTCTCATGGTCGGTGACCTTTCGGTTGGGGTGAGGGGAGATCAGCGGGCGCGACGACCCGCCCTCAAGGTGTAGACGATGGCCAGTAGAAATCCGACCGGACACGCCAAGGAGATCAGGTACAGCGCCAATCCCGGCGGTGTGTCGCTGAAGATGTTGATCGCGAAGATCGCGACGAGCGCGACGAGTCCGATGAAAAACAACCCCATCGCGACTCGAAACAAGCCGTTTCCGGTGCCGGAAGTACTCGGGTTCGGTTGAGTGTCCACATCTACGAGGGTAGTGCCCGGCAAACGTGGGTGCCGAGACCGGTTCGTCACAGGTAGACTGTGAGGCGACTGCGCGTCCCGTCAAGCAAGTTCGGGGCGCGTTCTTTTGCATTCTTCGACCGAGTCGATTTCTGGTCGCAGTGATGTGAGCAGGACCATGGAGTAGCAGGACCATCGAGGCTCGTATGCGAGCCTTCCGAAAGTAGTGGGACGCAAGTCCCAGACGAGTGATGAGCGGGTGAACGCGGTGCCAACCGGCAAGGTGAAGTGGTACGACGTCGAAAAGGGTTTCGGCTTTCTGTCGCAGGAGGAGGGGGAGGACGTCTATGTACGTGCGTCCGCCCTTCCCGAAGGTGTCGAGGGCCTGAAAGCAGGTCAGAAAGTCGAATTCGGCATGGCTGCCGGTCGACGCGGTCCGCAGGCTCTGAGCCTGAAGGTGCTCGAGCCTGCCCCGTCGCTGCGCGGCGCATCGACGCAGCGACGTGAGCCGGTTGTCCGCAAGCACACACCGGACGAACTGCACGGCATGGTCGAAGACATGATCACGCTGCTCGAGGCCAAGGTTCAGCCTGACCTGCGCAACGGCAAGTACCCCGATCGTAAGACCGCGCAGCGGATCTCCGAGGTTGTCCGCGCCGTGGCACGCGAGCTCGACAGCTGATCAGCACGAGACACGAAAATGCCCTGCACTTCTCTCGAAGATGTGCAGGGCATTTTGTATGTCAGCGGTCAGGCTGTCTTGATCGACCAGATCAGTAGCCCCTGCTCGCTGCCTTCACCGACAGCAAGGTGGATCTCCACTCCCACCAGTTGCTTCTCGGGTTCGGCTTCAACGGTGACTGCCAAGGACTCACCGGCTCCGAAGAAGCGAGGCTCACCGGTCTGATTGCCGTCGGCGTCTTCGTAGACTGCCAGCATTGCCCACTCGGCGTCAGAGACTTCCTTCGACAACGACAACTGCAAGGGGTATCCCTCGGGCACGTCGAGCTCGTACACATCACCGATCTGCGCGCACTGTGACAGGTCGATCGTGCAGAACCCGGCAGGCTGAGTCTCGATGGTGCGACCGTGTGCGTACGCGGTGATCTGCGGGAGCCCATCGGGCTCGTCGTTGATGTTCTTGATGATCACGACCAGAACCGAGACGTAGGCAACCAGCGCCACCACCATCAGGACACTGACCGCTGCCACGATCTTCTTTGTTCTTGCGCGCATGATCACTGCGGAGTACTTCCTTGTCCTCGATCGGATTTGCCGGTGTAGATCACTTCGGTCACCTCTTGCTCGGCCAGATCAGGGCGCTTGCCACCGAGCCCGGGCAGAAGTGAGCTGCCTCGGTAACTCAGGAACGTCTGCAGTAGACCGATCGTCAAGAACACCGAGACAACAGTGAACCCGATCCAGTATTCAGTAGGCAGCAGAACCCCCAACGCCCCGCCCAGCACCCAACTGAGTTGGAGGACGGTTTCGGATCTGCCGAAACCGGAAGCGATCGATTCCTCGGGCAGATCGTGCTGCAGCGACGCGTCCAGGGAGACCTTGGCCAACGCGCTCGCCGCGGACGCGATCAGTGTGGCCAGCGCAGCCGTCATCAAGTTGTCGGTCAGGGCCGCGATGACGGCGATGATCCACACCGATGCCGTGCACCGAAGGACGACGAGGGCCGGTCGACCCAGTTTGAGTCGCGCACCGGCAGCATTGCCACCGAAGTTGCCCAGCCCTGCGGCAGCGCCGACCAGGCCGAGCATCATCGCCTGCTGCAACGGCTCGTGGTCCGTTTTGGATTTGGCGACAAACGCTATGTACAACGTGAGGAAGCCCGTGAGAACGCGAATGGTGCCGTTGCCCCACAACCCGATGATGACCGCGCGTCCGAGTGGCTGACGCACTTTTGCGCTCTTGATACCCGAAGCGCGTCCGCCGCCTGCTGTGTGTTGCTCGTCCGGGTGATAGGTGATGGTGGCGGGAACCTCGCCTTCGGTCACCTCGACCCACGACGGGATGCGCATGCTCAGGTAGGCGCCGAACACCGTCACGACCACCGCGAACCAGAGGGCACCCGGCGATTTGAAGGCGAGTGCGAGTGCGCCGGCCACAGCGCCCGCACCGATGGTTCCACCGATCAACCCGAACACGGTGAGCCGAGAATTGACTCTGACCAGGTCTATTTCCGGTGGCAGGACACGTGGAGTCACCGCGCTCTTGAGTACCGAGAACGATTTACTGAGCACCATCATGCCGAGCGCCGCGGGATACAGAATCCAACTGTCGAAGTTGAACACCAGGATCAGCGCCAGCACGGTTCGAAGTCCGAACGACGCGGCCAGCGCGATTCGGCGGCCCCGTTGCAATCGATCGAGCATCGGTCCGATGAGGGGAGCGATAACTGCAAACGGAGCGATCGTGATCAGGAGATAGAGCGCGACCTTCGTTTTGTCCTCGCCTGTGGCAGCGGAAAAGAACAGGGTATTTGCCAAGGCCACCGCAAGAGCCGCGTCGGTCGCGTTGTTGGTCATCACCGCGTACGTCAGCGCGGTGAGGCCGGACTTGTCCGCGCCGTCGGCTTTGGCGGCGCGCTGGAACGTCGCGATGCCCTTGTTCGTCAGTTCCCGGCTGCGCATCGCGGCCACTCGCGTGACCGTGAGCTTGCGGGGCATCGGTGGGGCTTTGGGTGCGTCGGAACTGCTCTTCGAGCCCGAGTTCTTGGCGTCGCCACCATCGCCGGCGTCGTCACGGGAGCCGGGGATCGGGTGAAGCGGAGGTAACGGCGCACGACGCGCTGACGGCCGCGTCGCCGGTGGGTAATTGTCATAACCGGGATGCAAAGTCTGCCCTGCGGATTCGTCGGGAATTCGCCGGGTATCGGGGTCGTAGGGTTCGCGCGGTCCGGTCACCACTTAATTCTGTCCTAGTCCGTGATCTGCGACCACGCACACCCCTGACGAGTCGAGGGGAAAGTTCGAAATCACTTCACAAATCGAACTTCGAAGATCTGCGGCCAGTACTTTCCGGTGAGAAGAAAACGGTCCGTTCCGGGTATCTGGGCGATTCCGTTGAGGACGTCGACTGGGTTGGGGGACCCTGCGGTATCGAGCCGGCCGCGCAGAGGTGAGGCATCGATCACGCTACTCACGTGCCCGTCGGCTGGGTCGATGGCCACGATTGTGTCGGTCTGCCAGACGTTTGCGTAGACGGTTCCGTCCTCGGCACATTCCAGTTCGTTCAGATCCCCGACAGGTTGGCCGCCACGAGTGACGTCCACCGAACCGGTGACTGCAAACGTGTCCGGATCGCGGAACGTCAGCGTCGACGAGCCGTCGCTGGTGACCAAGCGATTCTCGAGTGCACAGATCCCCCAGCCCTCGGTGGCGAGCGGAAACCGGCCACGCTCGGTGAGAGTGTTCCTGTCGCGGACAATCGCGACGCCGTTCTTCCACGTCAATTGCCACAGCGCGTCACCGATCACGGTGATGCCCTCACCGAACAGTGGAGGCGCCAACTCGGCGCGGGCGATGTCGGGTCCGGAGACCGGGGTGCCGTCGAACTGCGTCGAGCGCACCCACGACTCCCCGACACGCCCGGTGCTTTCGTACAGTCTGTCGCCGTCGATCTCGAGCCCCTGGGTGAAGGCCCCGCCGTCATGGTCGTAGACCTCGATCACCTCGGCGGAGAGCTGTCGAGGGGAGTTGTCGGCGCCGGAATCGGGGGTTGCGTCATCCGTTGTCGAGCACCCCGCAACGCCCGATGCGATCACTGCGAACGCTGAGGCGATGCTGACGAAACCGGCGCGTGACCTACTCATCCGTCCAGCATTCCAGCCCTGTGCGTTGCGTACTTGTGGTGGTGCGGCAAACTGGAGGAGTGAGTGTTGCTACTTCTCCTGAGCGTGCAGTGCCGCGCCCCGTACTGGCCGATGCCGTCGATCTTGCCCGAGCAGCTGTAGTCGAGCTGCACGAAGGCGGAGTCGGTGCATACCTCGGCGTCACGTCGGAGGATGAATTCGCCGCTACCCATCGTTTTGCAGCAGACCTTCCCGGCTACCGCGGGTGGCAGTGGGCTGTTGTTGTTGCCGCAGGTCCAGACGATACTCGCGCCACTATCAGCGAATTGGCGTTGTTGCCCGGTCCGGATGCGCTGGTTGCGCCCGAGTGGCTTCCGTGGGATCAGCGGATTCGTCCCGGAGACCTGTCGCCCGGCGACCTGCTGGCTCCGCCGGCGCAGGACCCGCGACTGGTTCCCGGCTACGTCGCCAACGGCGACCCGGAGGTCGACGACGTCGCCTTGGAACTGGGTTTAGGACGCACGAAGGTCATGAGCCTCGAGGGCCGGCTCGACGCGGCTACGCGATGGTTCGAGGGAGATTTCGGACCCGACTCCGACATGGCGAAGGCAGCGCCGTCGACGTGTGGACTGTGCGGCTTCTATCTTCCGCTGGCAGGTTCGTTGCACGCCGCGTTCGGCGTGTGTGGCAACGAACTGTCCGCTGACGGTCGCGTCGTTCATGCAAGTTACGGCTGTGGCGCGCATTCCGACACCAGCCTTCCGCTCGGCGCGGGCTCTCCGGCTTTCGACGCCTACGACGACGGAGCCGTCGAGATGTCGCGCACGTCTGCCGCGGGCACCGAAGATTCGGGTTCGGTATCCACCGAGTAGGGGATCCGTTCGGGACCGGCGCGCTCCGCGACGCCACGCTGCGCGCGTGGGCGGACTCGCCGACGCGCCTGCGCGAGGACGCGGCCACCGAATCGGATTTGGCTGCAGCGGGTTACCGCGACAGGTTGCTCACAGAACTGGCACAGAACGCTGCCGACGCGGCGCTGCGGGCCGGGGTTCCTGGTTCCTTGTGGGTTGATCTCGACGGTTCGGTGCTGACGCTCGCCAATACCGGTCGACCGCTCGACGAGGAGGGTGTTCACGCACTGACCGCTCTTCGTGCTTCGGGCAAGATCGATTCCACCGGCGGTGTTGTCGGGCGTTACGGCGTCGGATTCTCCGCCGTCCGTTCGGTGAGTGACGAGCTCGAGCTGCGGTCGACGACGGGTTCGATTCGATTCTCCGCCAAGGAAACTCGAGCCGAGATCGAGAAGGCCGGTCTGAAGGTTCCCGAGTCGGGAGTGCCCGCTCTGCGTCTGGTGTGGCCGTCGGAAGCGAAGCCGAACGGCGGCGCCGATTCCGAGGTGGTGCTCACGCTCCGCGACGACGTCGACGGCGCTGCGCTGCTGTCTCGGATGGCACGTGAAGCCGTGGATCTACTCCTCGAGCTACCGGGTTTGACGTCTATTCGGCTGGGCGACAAAAGCTTTGAGCGTACCGAGCGTCTGCTGGACTCCGGGCTGACCGAAATCTCGATCGGCACTGCGGTGTGGTGGCAATACCAGAGCGCCAAGGCCCGCTGGATAGTTCCGGTGCAAAACGGAGTAGTTGCACCGGTCACCGAAGACGTACTGCGGGCGCCGACGCGATCCGACGAAGAATTGTCCGTCCCGGCGCTTGTAGTCGCGGACATCGCAATGCAACCGGATCGGCGACGGATATTGCCCGGCGCGTCGATTGCCGCGCTGGCTGAGGGCTACGCGGATTTTGTCGGTGCGTTGCCTGCCGATCAGCGCACATCGCTTGTGCCCGTTCCGGCTTTTGCGCGAAGTGAAGTGGATTCTCTTCTGCGGGAAGCGCTTCTGAAGGAACTTCAGGAAAATGCCTGGCTTCCGGTTGTGGGGGAACCTGACCGGGCGCCGCAGCGGGCATCGGTAGTTCCTGGTCTGACCGACGATTTGGCGGAATTGCTCACCGACGTCATCGGCGGATTGGTTGTTCCCGAACTTTCCGGTCCGCGTCATGAGCGGGCTTTGGCGGCGGTGTCGACACATCGGATCGGGTTGGCGCGCATCGCGGAACTGCTCAGCGGGCTCGATCAGGAGCCGTCATGGTGGTACCGGCTGTACGCGGCGCTCGAGCCGTTGGTCGTCGACGCTCTGGCAGTGGAAGAGCTTGGCACGCTGCCGGTTCCGCTGTCGGACGGACGAATTGTCACCGGTCCGCGAACGGTAGTGCTTGGCACCGAACTCGGCGATTCGGTGCCACCGGTGCCCTGGACCCGGCTTGTACACCCGCAGGCATCGCACCCCCTGCTCTCTCGCTTGGGCGCAACGAGCGCAACGGCGACGGATCTGTTGTCCGACCCAGCGCTGCGCGCCCTGATCGAGGATGCTGCAGACCAAGATGATTCCGTTGCAACAGAATTAGCGTCGACGGTGCTTGCGCTCGCCGCGCACGTAGCACCCGGTGCCGCGCCGTCATGGATCGGCGAGGTGCTGTTGCCGGATTCGGCCGGAGAACTCTGCTCGGCCGACCAGTTGCTCCTGCCCGGCGCGCCACTGGCGACAGTTCTGGTCGACGACTCACCTTTTGGCACAGTGCAGCCGAGCTTTGTCGAACAGGTGGGGGAGCAGGCTCTGCGCGTCGTCGGCGTCGGCTGGGGTTTCACCGTCTTTCGTGAGGAGTTGCCGTCCGGACCCGATCACGATCTCGATTCCGAGGGGCAGTGGTGGGACACGTTGGGGGAGGACCCCGAGTACATCGAGGCGGTCCGTGACCTCGATCTGGTCGACGAGAACCGATGGGCAGATGCGCTGACCCTGCTGCTGGAGTCTCCGGCAACGAGAGCCCTGCTCGAGGACCGTCGGGGATACACGGCGTGGTGGCTGCGCTCGCACGCCGAATTGGGCGGCGAGATACTGGGTTTGCTGCGCGCACCACACGATCGCACGTTCGAGGATCTCCTCGATGTCGCCGACCATCCTGGCAGCGAGTATCTGAGCTCCGTCTTGGCGTCCGATACCGTCGACGATCCGGAACTGGCTCAACTGCTGCTTGATCGGCTCGCGGATCCACTGCGCATGCCCGCACCGGCCGTCATTGCCCGAACACACCACTTGCTGGCCGACGCTTCCCGGCGGCGCGTCCTCGATCTGGACGAGTTGAGGTTGCCGAGCTTCGTTCGCGGGCTGTCTGGTGACCTCGTAGACCCCGGTGATGCATTGGTTCTCGATCGACCGTGGCTCGGTCCGGCATTGCCGACACAACGAATTATTCTGGGTAGCTTCGAGACTGCGGAAGCGTTGGCCGATTTGCTCGATGTCGCGACGGCATCGTCGGTCGTAGGCGGTCAGGTTGCCAGCACGGGCGTGCGAAGCTCATGGGCGGCGCAGCCGCACGCGGTCCTGATGTTTGCGGCACTGGGCCGTGAAGTGCCCGGCGGCGAGGTAGTGATTCATCACGAACTCTCCGTCCGGTTGACCGGCGCGGTGGAGGCCACCGTGAGTGTGCCGTGGTGGGTGGACGGTGACGGTATTCATCACGTGATGCGTGTGTGGGCAACTGCGCAGGGGACATGAGGGGGAACAGTGTCGTTCGATCAGTGGGTGCTTGATTCTGCAGTCGACCAACGGACGCCGTGGCTTGTCGATGTGGTGGACGTCATCACCGACAGCGGTGGAACCTTGGCCGCCTGGATCATTTCGACGGTCCTGACGATCACCTTGTTGATGCGCGGTCGGCGCATCGACGCTCTCCTCGTGGCGGGCTCCATGTTGACCGGACTGCTGGTGATGAGTGGGTTGAAGCGTATTTTCACGCGAACCCGTCCACCGGTTCCGGAGCGCCTGATCGAGATCGACTCGTACTCATTCCCGTCCGGGCACGCCATGATGACGGCAATTCTTGCGACCGTGGTGGCTGCTGTGATCGTTCGGTTGACGTTGCCGTCGCTCGTTCGAGTCGCGATGCTTGTTTCGCTTGCCCTGTACACCGTCGCTGTCGGGTTTTCTCGCGTCTACCTGGCGGCGCACTGGATGACGGACGTCCTGGCAGGGTGGGCGTTCGGTGTCATCTGGGCCGGTGTGTGGATCCTGGGGACCTATCGCCTGGCCCAGCGCCGCCGAGAACCGCAGCTGGTCTGATCGCTTCTCAGAGCAGTCCGGCGCCCTGTTGGGCACCTCGACTGCCTCTGCGAGCAGCGCGGCGTTGGAGCCAGAAAAGGCTGTAGCCGAGGAATCCGACGCCGATCCCGGCGTAACAGACGGGCAGTGCTCCCGACCAACGATCACCGCTGAGAAGGACCACGGCTGTAGCGACCACCCACGCCAGCGTGCCGACGACGAGAGCCGGCGCCGGTGCGGACAAACGGTCGATAACGGTTGTTGTGTTGGGAGTCTCGTTCACAAAATTAACGCTACCCGTACCCCCGTGCCCTACTCTCCCTTATGCGACCGGCCTTCGTACGCCGGCACACGGCGGCGCAAGGACACCGGCGACCTATGACAGCGATGGGAAAAAGATGGCGGCACCCGGGAAAATTCTCGATACGTATTTCAAGATCAGTGAACGCGGATCAACGATCTCCACGGAGGTTCGCGGCGGTGTTGTCTCGTTTGTCGCGATGGCGTACATCGTGGTTCTCAACCCGCTGATCCTCGGTAGCTTCTCGGCGGATGACGCCGTCGCAAAGACCGACGTCCTCGGAAACATCCTGCCGGTCAACCAGGTGGCCGCGGTCACCGCTCTGGTGGCCGGCCTGATGAGCATCGCCTTCGGCATCATCGCGAACTATCCGTTTGCGATCGCGGCCGGCCTCGGTATCAACAGCCTGCTCGCCGTCACGATCGCCCCGCAGGTCACGTGGCCGGAAGCCATGGGCCTTGTTGTCATCGACGGCATCATCATCGTCGTGTTGGCGCTCACCGGTTTCCGGACCGCTGTGTTCAACGCGATTCCCAACGCACTCAAATCGGCAATTGCCGCCGGTATCGGCATGTTCATCGCGTTCATCGGACTGGTCGACGCCGGATTCGTCCGTCGTATCCCCGACGCCGCCGGTACGACGGTCCCCGTCGGGCTCGGTATCAACGGTTCCATCGCGTCATGGCCGACTGCGGTCTTCATCTTCGGTGTTCTCATCATGGGTGTGCTCGTGGTGCGCAAGGTTCGTGGTGGCCTGCTCATCGGCATCATCGCCACGACCATTCTGGCCGCGATCATCGAAGCGGTCGCAGAGGTCGGACCGTCGCTCGGAACCAACCCCAAGGGCTGGAACCTCAGCGTTCCCGCGATCCCCGACATGTTCGGTGGCATGCCAGACCTGAGCCTGGTCGGGGACTTCAGTCTCTTCGGTGCGTTCACCCGGATCGGTGTTCTGGCAGCCAGCCTGCTCGTGTTCACACTCGTTCTCGCGAACTTCTTCGACGCCATGGGCACGATGACGGGACTCGGCAAGGAAGCCGGACTGACGGACAAGGACGGCAACCTCCCCAACGTCGGTAAGGCACTCGTCGTGGAAGGCGCCGGTGCCATCGTCGGTGGTGGCGCGTCTGCGTCGTCGAACACGGTGTTCGTGGAGTCGGCGTCCGGTATCGCGGAAGGCGCTCGTACCGGACTGGCAAACGTTGTGACCGGTCTGCTGTTCCTGGTCGCGATGTTCCTGACACCGCTGTATTCGGTGGTGCCGATCGAGGCCGCAGCGCCGGCCCTCGTCATCGTCGGCGCACTGATGATCGGTCAGGTCCGTGACATCGACTTCACACAGTTCTCGGTTGCGCTTCCCGCGTTCCTGACGATCATCGTGATGCCGTTCACCTACTCGATCGCCAACGGCATCGGCGTCGGATTCATCTCCTGGGTGGTTCTGCACGCTGCTACCGGCGGCGCCAAGAAGATCCACCCGTTGCTGTGGATCGTTGCGGCACTGTTCGTCGCGTACTTCACTGTCGGGCCGATTACCGACGCACTGACGTAAACCTGCAACTGGCTGGTAACCGATAACCCGGCTACCGGCCAGTTGTTGACGTATTGTTCTCGCGTGACCACCGAAACTCGAGCGCTCGCCAGTGATCTGTCATTGGCGGTTGTGCGTCTGAGCAGGCATCTGCGAGGACGACGGGCCGACGCGCAGGTATCCCTGACACAGCTCTCCGCTGTGGCGACACTCTCGCAAGAGGGACCAATGACCCCAGGTGCACTCGCGGCGCGTGAGAAGGTGCAGCCGCCGTCGATGACCAGGGTGGTGGCGTCCCTCGCCGAACTGGGGTTGGTGCAGCGTTCACCCCATCCCACGGACGGTCGTCAGATCATCGTGACCTTGTCCGACGCAGGTAATGCGCTACTCGCTGACGAGACCCACGCGCGTGAGGCCTGGATGAACGAGCGACTCTCCGACTTGAGTGCCGAGGAGCTTGCAACACTTCGCGGCGCCGTCGAGATCATCACAAAGATCGTCAGCGCCTCCGAATAGTCGCTTTCCATGGTGTCGCGGCGAGGTAGTTGCTTACGCGAATGACCACAGGAGCAAGATGGGGTAGTGCCCCGTGACCCCGAATCCGGCATGTTTGCCGCACTCCGCAACCGAAACTACCGTCTCTGGGCGTCCGGGCAGATCGTGTCCCTGGTCGGAACCTGGATGCAACGCATCGCTCAGGACTGGCTGGTTCTGACGCTGTCCGACGGTAATGCGCTGGCAGTGGGCATTGTCATGGCATTGCAGTTCGGGCCGACGCTGTTCTTGTCCGTGTGGGGCGGTGTCCTTGCCGATCGGTACGACAAGCGGCGCATTCTCATCTTCACGCAGTGGGCGAGCGCGTTATGCGCCCTGGTGATGGGCGTCCTGGACGTCGGCGGGTTTGTTGCTCTGTGGCACGTGTATCTGATCGCGTTTGCCCTTGGCTGTGTATCGGCGGTGGATGCGCCGGTGCGCCAGTCGTTCACCATCGAAATGGTGGGTAAAGAGCATCTGTCCAATGCAATTGCGTTGAACTCCATGACTTTCAACACCGCACGCATTATCGGTCCGGCCATCTCCGGGGTGCTGATCAATCTGATCGGTACGGGTTGGGTGTTCCTGCTCAACGTTGCCACCTTCGGTGGTGTGCTTGTTGCGTTGGCGCTGATGAATGCCAAGGAATTGATCCCGTCGGAACCGACGCCGCGCGCCAAGGGACAGGTGCGTGACGGATTCCGATATGTGTGGGGCCGTAAGGACCTGCGGGTCATCATGGTGTCGGTATTCATGGTCTCGACGTTCGGCTTGAACTTTCCGATCAGCCTCGCAGTGATGGCGCGCACTACGTTCGATCGCGGCGCCGACGCCTACGGATTGCTCTCCACAACCCTGGCGGTCGGTACCTTGGCCGGCGCCGCGTATGCCGCCAGGCGCAAGGACGCTCCGCGCCTGCGAACGTTCCTCAGCGCGGCAGCGGCGTTCGGTCTCTTCGAAATCGCTGTCGGGTTGATGCCCACGTACCCGCTGGTGGCGTTGATGCTGATTCCTACCGGCGCACTGACGCTGACCTTCACGACGTCGGCGATGAACATCCTGCAGATGTCGGTGCCGTCGGAGATGCGGGGGCGGGTCATGGGTATCTACATGCTCAGCTTCCTCGGTGGCACGCCGCTTGGCAGTCCGATGCTGGGCTGGTTGGCCGACACCGTCGATCCGCGGGCACCGTTGATCATCGGTGGCGCGATCTCGCTGGTGTCCGCCTCCCTGGCAGGGGTATATCTCCTGCGCAGCGAGGGCCTCAAACTTCGGTTGAAAATGCCGGACGACGGCGGACGCCTGCCGGTGTTCGACCTGCGTCCTGCCGTCGTCTGTGATGCGACCGAGCAAGCGGTGGAAGCTAACCGCGCGCCGTGAGCTTTTCTCGTTTCGGAAAAACGGTGTAGCTCAGGGCGATTGCACCCCACACTGCGAGAACCACCGTGAGTGTGCGGATCCAACTGCTCAGAGCTTCGGTGCGAGATGCGTCGCCGACAAGGACGATCGCGGCGGCGAGCAGCCCACACGAGATGGCCCAGGCCAATGCTGCCTTCCCGAATTCACGCCACTCGCGGATCGCCCGCGGCGTCCCGTATTTCGGAGGTGCGACGGGCTTCGGTCCATCGGCGAATCGGTAGGCGAATCGCGCATCGGCCCACGAGATGAGGCTGTGCCCGAACGCAATGGACACGCCGATGTAGGCGGCCGCCAGTCCGTGGCTGGCGTTTGCCTGACCGCCGCCGCGCAGATCGAGGGCTGTGGCGACCAGAAGTACGACGTCGACCAGGGGAGCACAGATCAAGAGGGCGGCGCCGACGCCGGGTTTCCGGAACAGGTAGCGAGCAGTCAATCCTGCGGCGATGAAAACCCAGAACATGATCTCGCAGGCAATGATGAGTGTGACGATCATGGGAACTCATTTCTAGTACGACTGTGTTAGTAGTTGGAAACTAGCACAGCTGTGTTAGTTTTGTGAAGTGGTGAAACGACCCAGTTCCGAAGAGCGCCGTGAACAGATCGCAGAAGCTGTCTGGCGTGTGATCAGACGCGACGGAATGGCCGCCGCCAGTGTCCGTACCGTCGCCGACGAGGCGGGCATGTCCACGGGCTCGTTGCGGCACTTCTTCGCGACTCAATCCGAGCTCTTGCTCTTTGCCATGGAATTGGTCTCCGTCCGCGTCGAGAATCGAATCGCAAGCATCGAGTTCGATCCCGACATCAGGCGGGCGATACGGCAGTTTGCCGAACAATTTGTGCCCCTCGACGCCGACCGCCGCGAAGAAATGCAGGTCTGGGAGGCATTTGCCGCGGCATCGCGAACCGAACCGGATTTGGCGGTGGTCCGGGAGCGGACGGATCGAACCCTGTTCGGGCACTTCCGTCAGTTCGTCGAGGCGTTGAGTGATGCAGGTTTCCTTCGGTCCGGCAGTTCCATCGAGGGTGAAGCGATGCGCCTGCACGCGCTGGTCGACGGGCTTGCCGCGCACGGCGTCAACAATCCGGACAGGGTGAACCCGGCCGCGATCTCCGACGTGCTCGACGCCCATTTCGATTCACTGATCACCGCAGCCGGGAGCAGTGACTGACGACGTCGTCCGATACGGCACCATAGAAGCCGTGGTTCACGTCATCGATATCTCAGATCCAGCCGATTCCCGGTTGGATGACTTTCGCGATCTCAACTCCTCCGATCGCCGACCCGACCTCCCCGAGGGAAAGGGTTTGGTCATCGCGGAGGGGGTATTTGTCACCCAGCGACTGCTGACCTCACGTTTCGAGCCGATCAGCCTCCTCGGGGTCGATCGCCGACTGCAGGAACTTGCCGACGACCTCGATGGTGTCGACGTTCCCTTCTATCGAACCAGTGCGGAGGTGATGGCCGAAGTGGTCGGATTCCATCTCAACCGTGGAGTGCTTGCCGCAGCTGCCCGGCCGACGCCCCTTGCTGTCGCGGACATCCTGCAGGATGCACGAACAATTGCCATTCTCGAAGGTGTCAACGATCACGAAAATCTCGGCTCGATGTTCCGCAACGCCGCGGGACTCGGAGTCGACGCCGTACTGTTCGGCAAGGGCTGCGCCGATCCGCTGTACCGTCGCTCGGTCCGAGTGTCCATGGGGCACGTTCTCCGAGTGCCGTTCGCTCACGTCGAGAAGTGGCCCTACGACCTGGAAGAGCTACGTAGCAACGGCTTTCAGCTCATCTCGCTCACGCCCAATCCGGAGGCCGTGACACTGGCCGAAGCGATGACCGGAGACAAGGTAGCCCTGTTGCTCGGCGCCGAAGGTCCTGGCCTGACCGAACATGCCATGCGTGCGACGGATATTCGCGCCAAAATCCCCATGGCGCCGGGTACGGATTCACTCAACGTCGCCACCGCCGCCGCAATGGCCTTCTATGAACGAGTCAGGACCCGGCAGTAATGCCGACCGGAACTCCCTGGTTCACCGGTGTTGCGGTGTCGATCTTTGCCGCAATGCTGTCCACTGCCGCGGTAGGCGCGTTCAGCGAGGGCCTGGCACACGTCAACGTGTTTCTTGCCGTTGCTGTCAACGTCATCGCGGTGGCAGGCTTGGCTCCCACCGTGTGGCGGTGGCGGGCCGCCCCCATCTGGCGATGGGTGGTTTACGGTGCGGTAGTGGGTATTCCGTTGGGGTGGATAGCCGCGATCGCCTGATTACTCAGTGGTCGCTCGATTGCTCAGTGGTCGCTTGATTACTCAGTGGAAGCCGAAGTACCGCGCCAGGCGGCTTCGCTTCTTCGGCTCGGAAGCAGGGGCCTGCGGGGTGGGCTCTAGGGGGACTACCCGCGCGTCGGTGAACTCGGCTTGTTTGGACTCGGGTTGTTTGGGCCGGGGTTGCTTGGGCTCGGGTACGGCGGGTTCGGGTGTCGGGGGCTTCGGTTCTGTGATCGGCGGATCCGGTTCGGACGCAACAACAACCGGTTTTGCCGGCGGCACGGGTGTCGAAGCTGATTGTGGGATCTCAATTGGTTCTGGTTCTGGTGCTGGAGGCTTGGGCTTTGCCTGCTGCGCCTGCTCAGTTACCGGCACCGCAGCCTTCGGAGCTTCCGACTTCTGGTGAACCTTGAAGCCCCACAACAGGATTTGAGTCTTGTCGAGATCACCCTCGTGTGGCGCACCCGTGTATCGGAATCCCAGCCACTCCGCGTTGGCGGCCTCGGCGAACTGCTGGGGGTGGAATGGCAGTGCTTGCGGATCGGGCAAAATGCCTGGGGGATAACGCAAGGGGTGCTTGCCCGACCAGTAGGGCAACTCCCAAGTCTGTGGGATGCCGATGTTCTCGACGATGTCGATCGGGAGTGCGCTGAACGAGCGTCGCAGCTGACCGTTTTCCCAGATGGCAAAGGACCCTTGCGCGCGGTCGGGTGACGAGCTGACCAGGAAGGTGAGCGGCGCGTGCGGCGAAAGTAGCCAGGATTCAGGAAGTTCCGACGGAAGGCACGAGCTCAATTCTGCGCTGGCGACCACGCTGATGTTCTCGTAAGTGCCGATGAAGAGATAGCCGGGTTGTACGGTCGCAGCGATCGACAGCGGGTGGGGGCCGAGAGACTCGAACTCTTTGCCGGGGTGTAGTTGCTGCGCGATCGCGAGTGCCGCGGCCTGGTCGGGCTGCGGGTACAAACTCAGTTCAGCGCGAACGTCATTGTTGTCGACAAACCAAATTGTTGATACACGTGCAGCCACCGATCGCCCTCTCTCCTGAACCCTCGCTGCTTAGAAGAATACGACGAATCGGCCGGTGATTTTGCCGCCGGTCCGCTCCAGGCGGGAGCGTCAGCGGCCGCTGCTACGCACACCGAGGAGAACGTCGTCCCATGACGGAAGGGCGGGCTTTCCGCGCTTGTCCTTGGTCGACGATTGTTGTGGCGCTGCCTTGGGCGTGACGTCTTCGGCAGGTTCCGGGATTTCTTCTTCCACCTGCGGCTCGGGCTCGACTTCGACCTCTGCCTCGATCGTCGGAGTCTCTACGCGAGCCGGAGTCTCTACGCGAGCCGGAGTGTCTACACGAGCCGGGATTTCCGCGATGGGCGGTATCTCGGTGACAACCGTGACGGTGTCGTGAGTCTCGGCTTCAGGGTTGACTTCTTCGTCCGGTTCGGAGTTGTTATCGATCCGTGACAGTTCGGGACGCTCGAAGACCACAGGTGCCAGACCGCGCAGTGGGCGGCCGAAATCCGGATCGATCAAGTCGAATGCAGTGTCGTCGAGCGCGACGATGGTTCCACCGTGCGCGTCCGGCTGATAGCGCCAATGGGCGGCGTTGGTGCTGCGCCCCGCCTGCCATTGCAGCTGCGCAACCCAGTGATTGTCCTCGTCGCGCCAGGCATCCCACGTGGCGTCGTCGATGGTGTGGCCGCGGGCACGAAATGCGTGAGTCACGATTTCCGCGAGCGTCGGCACGGTGGGTCCGTTGTCGCGGATCGGGTGCCCGCCCTGCGCCATTTCTGCTGCTCGGGAGCGTTCGAGAAGGACGGGGTACGCGTAGCGCTCGACCTTGCTGACCGGGATGCCGGCTTCCTTGGCGACCTGTTGGACGGATGCGCCCGATCGGATGCGGGCCTGGATTTCGCGGGGCCGGAGCTGGCTTTCGTTTTCGATCTCGATCTGGCCGAGTCGAGCTACATCACCCCGGCACGCTGCGCGTAGTTTGTCGTCGGCAGGGAGACGAAATTTTTGGCCGGTTTCGGCGTCGGCGCACACCACATGCGATCCATCGGGTTCAAGTCCGATCACTCGAAGCTCTCGCACATTGACCTCCCTTATCGCGCCGGCTCGCGACTTTGCGCCGCAGTCAACTGTAATTCATTTGTGATGACCAGCCCGGCAGGACACTCCCGGCAGACCCCTCGCGTACCGATATCAACGCAATCACGCCGCCGGCCTCGACTCGCGGATGGAGTCGACGCCGGCGGCGTGATACGAGAACTACAGGCGTGACTCAGCCGAGCTGCGAGACGACCCAGTCGATGCTCTTGGTGAGAGCGGTGACATCTTCAGGGTCGATGGCCGGGAACATGCCGACGCGCAACTGGTTGCGGCCGAGCTTGCGGTACGGCTCGGTGTCGACAATTCCGTTGGCGCGCAGGATCTTTGCAACCTCGGCTGCGTCGACGTCGTCGTTGAAGTCGATGGTGCCGACAACCTGCGAGCGGTGTGCCGGATCAGCGACGAACGGCGTTGCAAACTCGCTGGCCTCGGCCCAGTTGTACAGGCGCGAGGACGAGTCGGCTGTACGCGCGGTGGCCCAGTCGAGGCCGCCGTTGTTGTTCATCCACTCGATCTGGTTGGCGAAGAGCAACAGGGTTGCCAGCGCCGGAGTGTTGTACGTCTGATCCTTGGAGCTGTTGTCCACGGCGATGGGCAGCGACAGGAAGTCGGGGGTCCAGCGTCCCGAATCCTTGATCTCTGCGACACGCTCGAGTGCTGCCGGGCTCATCAGCGCGATCCACAGCCCGCCGTCCGAAGCGAAGCACTTCTGCGGAGCGAAGTAGTAGATGTCCGAATCGGCGACGTTGACCGGCAGTCCACCGGCGCCCGAAGTGGCGTCGATGGCGATCAGGGCGTTCTCCGAACCCGCGGGGCGGGAGACGGGGATCGCAACACCGGTCGAGGTCTCGTTGTGTGCCCAGCCGATGAGGTCGACAGACGGGTCGGAGACCGGCGCCGGTGCGCTGCCCGGATCAGCGGAAACCACGATCGGGTCACCGATGAACGGGTTGGCCTTGGCGACCGAAGCGAACTTGGAGCTGAACTCGCCGTTGGTCAGGTGCAGCGACTTCTCACGGATGAGGCCGAATGCAGCGGCATCCCAGAACGCGGTGGTTCCGCCGTTGCCGAGGACGACCTCGTACCCCTCGGGGAGGGAGAACAGGTCGGCGAGACCGGAACGAACGCTGGCGACAACGTTCTTGACCGGCTTCTGGCGGTGGCTGGTGCCGAACACCGAAGCGCCGACGTCGACCAGGGACTGCAGCTGCTCGGGGCGAACCTTGGAAGGACCGCAGCCGAAGCGTCCGTCAGCGGGCTTGAGATCGGCGGGGATGATCGGGGCGGTAGCGTCAGCCATTGGTCAGTGCGTCCTAAACGTCGAGGAACCTTTGCCGGGTTAGTTTAGACGGCTGCGATGTCCTGGTGGACGGTCGAGGTGTTGTGACGAGTGCCGAAACGCGTCGTGAGTCCACAAAATGAGACCCCCATCACCAGCGCCCCGGCTCGGTTACCATCGCCACCACAGTCGATTCGAGAACTCGAGGGCACGTATGAAAATTCGCTCCGTAACCATGCTGTTCGTCACCGCGATAGCTCTGACGTCGTGTGCCTCGAACACCACCGATTCCACGGCCGAAGGTGGCGCAGACGGCGGCGCGTTCCCGGTGACGATCGACACCAAATTTGGTGCGGTAACCATCGAATCCCAGCCTGAACGCGTGGTGGCGCTCGGCTGGGGTGACGCCGAGACGGCTCTTGCGCTCGGAGCTCAGCCGGTGGGTGCCAGCGATTGGCTCGCGTTCGGCGGCGACGGCGTCGGACCATGGGCACAGGGGTTGTACAAGGACTCACCAGAACTGATCGGCACCATGGAACCGTCCTTCGAAGCCCTCGCGGCTCTGGCTCCTGACCTGATCCTCGACACGAAGAGCTCCGGAGACAACAGTCGGAACGACCTACTCGCGAAGATTGCGCCGACAGTCGGAATGCCAGAGGGAAGTGACGCCTACCTCACATCGCTCGACGACCAGGTCACATCGGTCGCGTCCGCGCTCGGTGTACCCGAGAAAGGCGAAGATCTGCTCGCGCAAATCGACTCGCAGTACGCAGAAGCGAAGGCCGCACATCCGGAGTTCGCAGGGAAAACAGTCACAGTCATCGCCTACACATCCGAAGGGTGGGGCGCTTACGTGATGGGCGACTCGCGAGTCGATTTCATGACGGAACTCGGATTCGTGAACAATCCTCGAGTTCAAGCCGTGCCCACCGAGAACTTCTTCATCCCGGTTTCGGAGGAGAACTTGGACATGCTCGACGCCGACTTCGTTGTCGGGTTGCCGATCTACATGCCGACCGCGGACGTGACGAACAACGTTCTGTTCCAGCAGATCCCGGCCGTCAAGGATGGACGTTTCATTGTCCTCGACAGTGAGTCGGATATCTCCGCCGCATTTTCGACGAATTCGGTGCTGTCCATACCGTTTGCGCTCGAGCAGTTGGTTCCACTTATCGCTGAGCGCGTTTCCTGACGTCGTTTCCGGGAAAGTCAACCGGCCGGGTACCTCGTAGAGAGGTACCCGGCCGGTTGCATGTGCTGCGGAGGAACTTACGCGTGGCTGATCTGATCCCAGCCCTCGACGGACTCCGGAGTGCGCGGTGCCGGGCCGGTGTAGATAGCCGCCGGGCGAACCAGTTTGCCGAGGCGCTTCTGCTCGAGGATGTGCGCACACCAGCCAGCGGTGCGCCCGCACGTGAACATGGCAGGCATCATGTGCGCGGGAACCTCGGCGAAGTCGAGGATGACAGCAGCCCAGAACTCGACGTTGGTCTCGATCGCGCGATCGGGACGACGCTCACGCAGTTCCGCGAGTGCAGCCTGCTCGAGGGCTGCGGCAGCCTCGTAGCGGGGAGCATTGAGACGCTTCGCGGTGGCGCGGAGCACGCGGGCGCGGGGATCTTCGGCGCGGTAGACGCGGTGCCCGAAGCCCATCAGCTTTTCCTTGCGGTCGAGGATTCCCTTGACCAGTGCGCGGGCGTCGCCGGTCTTCTCGGTCTCTTCGATCATCGGGAGCACGCGGGCCGGTGCGCCGCCGTGCAGCGGGCCGGACATCGCGCCGATGGCGCCGGAGAGGGATGCGGCGACGTCGGCGCCGGTGGAGGCGATGACGCGGGCCGTGAAGGTGGACGCGTTCATGCCGTGCTCGGCTGCCGAAACCCAGTACGCGTCGATTGCCTCGACGTGTGCCGGATCGGGCTCACCCTTCCAACGGACCATGAAACGTTCGGTGACGGTCTTGGCTTCGTCGATGCGCTTCTGCGGAACTGCCGGCTGGTAGATGCCGCGAGCGGACTGTGCGACGTACGACAGGGCCATGACGGACGCGCGGGCGAGCTGATCGCGAGCGGTGTCGTCGTCGATGTCGAGGAGCGGCTCGTAACCCCAGATGGGAGCCAGCATCGCAAGTCCGGCCTGGACGTCGACGCGGACGTCCCCGGTGTGGATGGGGAGGGGGAACGGCTCGGCCGGCGGCAGGCCGGGGCCGAAACGGCCGTCGACGAGCAGTGCCCAGACGTTGCCGAAGGTTACCTTCTGGCCGACCAGGTCTTCGATGTCGACGCCGCGGTAGCGCAGTGCGCCACCGTCCTTGTCAGGTTCGGCGATGTCGCTGGTGAAGGCTACGACGCCTTCGAGTCCGCTCACAAAATCGTCCGGTATTGCTGCGCTCGCTGCCATTCTCGTGGACTCTCCTCGTTCGAGTGCGCCAGGTCTTCAGTCGCACTGCCTCAGCTTCCGTGACTGCGCCTCGGTGCTCGCAGGGATAAGCACGCACCGTGTTTTGTACTGCGCAATCGTCTCGTCCCGATTCGGCTGCTGTCGCTGGTGCGGCTCGCGGTTCGGATCGGGTCTAGCCACGGCAAACTTTAGCGCGTGCCGAGTAGTCGGTGGCCGGTTGGTACCCGGGAGTAGCGTTCTGGGCTGTGTCGAAGGAACGTCAGGACCCGGTGGTGGTGAACAGCGAACTCGCTGCGATGCGTGTGGGGTACCCGCAACCAGACAGTGAATCGGAGGCCGTGCACGATCGGATGCGCGTCGAGTTGGACGTAAGTCAGGTTGCCGACGGTTGGTTGCCGTTGATGCGTCAGTGGCTGTTGGACGCCGTCGAGGCGGATGCGCCGGAACCGAATGCGATGACGCTCTCGACTCTCGACGAGCACGGTCACCCCACGTCGCGGACCGTGTTGTGCAAGGGGCTCTCCGAGGAGGGGGTCCTCTTCTTCACCAATTACCGTTCGGACAAGGCCAGGCAACTCGACGCCCATCCGTATGCGTCGGCCAATTTCACCTGGCTGACCCTGGCCCGTCAGGTCATCGTTCGAGGTGCTGTCGAGCATGTGAGTCCGCAAGTGACACAGGAGTATTGGCGAACTCGCCCGCGAGGGTCGCAGCTCGGAGCGTGGGCGTCCCATCAGTCGCAGCCCGTCGAATCACGCGCCGTCTTGGACGAACAACTCCGTGAGGTGGCCGCACGTTTCGGCATCGACGGCGAGATTCCGGTGCCGCCGCACTGGGGCGGGATTCTGATCCGGCCGGAGTCCGTCGAGTTCTGGCAGGGACGCGCCAACCGTATGCACAATCGGGTCCGCACGACCGTCGTCGACGGTCGGTGGTCCGCAGTTCGTCTGCAACCGTGAGGCGGGTTCTCGCGGACACGACTCCGCTCGAAAATCTCGACTACCGCCGCCTGTGGACCGCCGGCATCGTCACCGTTATCGGCGCCCAGCTCAGTGTTGTGGCTGTCCCGCAACAGGTGTACGAGATCACGCGCAGTTCGGCCTATGTCGGTCTGACCGGAATCTTCGGTCTCGTCCCGTTGATCGTTTTCGGGTTGTGGGGCGGTGCCCTCGCCGACGTGATGGATCGACGACGGCTGCTCATGATCACGTCGGTCGGACTCGGTGTCACGTCGGTGCTGCTGTGGATCCAGGCGGCGCTCGGCGTGAACAACGTGTGGCTCGTGCTTGTGCTGTTCTCCGTGCAGCAGGCGTTTTTCGCGGTCAATCAGCCGACGCGCGCGGCGATCATTCCGAGGTTGATACCGGGTAGGCAGTTACCGGCTGCGAACTCGCTGAACATGACGGTTGTGCAGTTCGGCGCGATTGCGGGTCCGATGCTGGCCGGTGTGCTCATTCCGACGGCCGGGCTGCAACTGCTGTATCTGCTCGACTCGATCTTCTTGCTCGCCACGCTGTGGGCGGTGTGGAAGCTGCCGGCGATTCCGCCGACCGGCACCTCTCGACGGGCCGGTCTGAGCGAGGTCCTCGGTGGCTTTGCCTATCTGGCCACGCAGAAGGTGCTGCTCGCGTCGTTTGTCGTCGACATCATCGCGATGGTGTTCGGGATGTCGCGCGCGCTGTTCCCGGAAATCGCGCACGAATCGTTCGGCGATCCTGTCACTGGCGGCTTTGCCCTCGGTCTGTTGTTCGCGGCGATGTCGGCGGGAGCCGTTCTGGGCGGCGTGTTCTCAGGCTGGCTACCGCGGGTGGAGTACCAGGGGCGTGCTGTCTTGATCTGCATCGCGTTGTGGGGACTGTCGATGGTCGGCTTCGGCGTGGCCGTGTACTACGCGAGCCCCGGATCCAGCGCGCTTCTGCTCTGGGTGGCGGTGGCATTCCTCGCGTTCGGTGGCGCCGTCGACATGATCTCAGCGGCGTTCCGCAGCACGATGCTTCAGCAGGTCGCGACGGACGATATGCGCGGCCGACTCCAAGGGGTCTTCATCGTGGTTGTCGCGGGCGGTCCGCGTATCGGCGACGTGGTGCACGGCGCTGCTGCCTTCTTGTTCGGAACGGGGGTGGCGGCGGCCGGCGGCGGCGTTCTGGTGGTAATCGGCGTGGTCGTGGCGGCGATCATGTTCCCGACATTTGTCGCTTACAGGGTGGGACGCGCCGTCTGACGTCCTAGTATGTGGGCGGTTTGTGGGGGAAACTGAGTCCATGACGCAACCGCACAGCACGGGCAAGGGCGGCTTCGAAATCCGTGGTGGGGGTTATCGCGCCGAAATCGCGGCAGCCGGAGCAGGTTTGCGATTGCTTGATCACGAGGGGCTGTCCGGCAAACGTGCGCTCACCGAAACCTGGGAACTCGGATCGAAGCCGCCGCTGTCCGCCGGTTTGGTTCTGGCGCCGTGGCCCAATCGGATTCGAGACGGGCACTTCATGTTCGACGGTATCGAGCATCAGCTCGAGATCACCGAACCCGCCCTGAACAACGCCAGCCACGGGTTTGTGCGTCGTCGCAATTGGAACCTGGTCGACCACACCTTCGATCGCGTCGAACTGTCGGTAGACGTCGGCCTGCACAAAGGCTGGCCGTATCCGCTCGCGCTGTCGATCGTCTACGCAGTGGACGAGACAGGATTGACGGTCACCCACACCGCGACCAACAAGGGCGCCACCCCGTCGCCCTTCGGACTTGGTACCCACCCGTTCATCCGGGTCGGTGATGTTCCGCTCGACGAGTGCTCACTGCATCTGGCTGCGGGAACACGGTTGCCGATCGATCCGGAGCGGATGCTGCCGAACGCGTATTCGCAGGCCGTCGAGGGTACGGATTTCGATTTCCGGACGCCTCGCCCGCTCGAAGGTGTGCAGCTCGACACGCCGTTCAGTGCATTGGACGTGGTCGACGGTAGTGGCCGCACACAGCACGAATTGCTGGCACCGGACGGGACCGGGACCGCTCTGTGGACGACGCGCGAGTTCCCGTGGATTCAGGCCTTCATCGCTGATCCCGCAAACGGTAAGGGTTATCCGGACCGTGGTCGGGCTTTGGCACTCGAACCGATGACGTGCCCACCGGACGCCTTCAACTCGGGAATCGACATGCTGATTCTCGGCCCGGGGGAGACGTGGTCCGGTGTGTGGGGCATTAAGGCTTTGTGATTCGGAGGATTGTGCGTGGCCATTGTGATCTGCATCCCAGATAGTGGGAGCCTGTAACAAACGGCTGCAAAGTCTCGATGGCCGCAATCTGCCGAACCTCGTTCGAATCGACGTCACATTGTGCGCCGTGAGGCTGGATCTGTGAGGCGTTGCGCGAGAAGGAAAGTCCAGATCACGGCCATATGTGAATCCCGGAATGTAACGTGGAGCACGGCATTTCGGCACTCTGAAACCTGTTGCAGTTTAGGGGTATCTGTCTGAACCCGATCGACGTGCAAAACCCCCGTGGAGCGACCCTCCCTGGGCGCGTTGTGTTCGGTGCGACTAGTTTCTAGTTGATCGTATGTAGTTACTCGTTGGTTTGAGCTTGAGAGGGATCCTTCGTGCCCGCTGACAATGACACAAAGCCCACGCTTACTTACCCCGGTGGTGAGCACACGATGTCCATTGCCAGGGCAACCGAGGGCAATGACGGCATCGAACTGGGAAAGCTGCTGGCCGATACGGGGTACACCACCCTCGACCCCGGCTTTGTGAACACCGCATCCACCAGTTCCGCAATTACCTACATCGACGGCGAGAAGGGAATCCTGCGCTACCGCGGATACCCCATCGAGCAGTTGGCAGGTAAGTCCACCTTCATCGAAGTCAGCTACCTGCTGATCTACGGTGAGCTCCCCACCGACGCACAGCTCGAGTCCTTCACGGACCGCATCCGTCGCCACACTCTGCTGCACGAAGACCTCAAGCGGTTCTTCGACGGATTCCCGCGCAACGCACACCCGATGCCGGTTCTTTCCTCCGCAGTCAACGCACTTTCCGCGTACTACCAGGATTCCCTGGACCCCGAGGACCCGGAACAGGTGGAACTCTCCACCATTCGCCTTCTCGCGAAGCTGCCGACCATCGCGGCCTACGCGTACAAGAAGTCCGTCGGACAGCCGTTCCTGTACCCGGACAACTCGCTGAACCTGGTCGAGAACTTCATGCGCATGACGTTCGGTTTCCCGGCCGAGCCGTACCAGGGTGATCCTGAGATCGCCAAGGCACTCGACATGCTGCTCATCCTGCACGCAGACCACGAGCAGAACTGCTCCACGTCCACCGTGCGCATGGTCGGCTCTTCGGACGCGAACCTCTTCACCTCGGTGTCCGCCGGCATCAACGCACTGTGGGGCCCGCTGCACGGCGGCGCCAACCAGGCCGTGCTCGAGATGCTCGACGACATCAAGGCAAACGGCAGCACCGCAGCCGAGTTCGTCCGCAAGGTCAAGAACAAGGAAGACGGCGTGAAGCTCATGGGCTTCGGGCACCGCGTCTACCGCAACTACGACCCGCGCGCCGCGCTGGTCCGCGAGACCGCGCACAACATCCTCGGCAAGCTCGGCGGCGACGACGAACTGCTCAACATCGCCATGCAGCTCGAAGAAGCCGCTCTCACGGACGACTACTTCATCGAGCGCAAGCTGTACCCGAACGTCGACTTCTACACGGGTCTGATCTACCGCGCGATGGGCTTCCCGCCCCGCATGTTCACCGTGCTCTTCGCCATGGGCCGTCTGCCCGGTTGGATTGCGCACTGGCGTGAAATGCACGAGGATCCGGCTACGAAGATCGGCCGCCCGCGCCAGATCTACACCGGTTACACCGAGCGTGACTATCGGGACATAACCACCCGCTAGTTTTCTGCCCCCAATTCGCCTCAACGAGGAGGACCCATGAGTAGCAAGCCCGTAATCGAATTCCAGGAAGGCCCCGCGCCGACCGATCTGGTAATCAAGGACCTGGTTGTCGGAGAAGGCACCGAAGCCGTTCCCGGTGGAACCGTCGACGTTCACTACGTCGGTGTCGAGTTCGAATCCGGCGAAGAGTTCGATTCTTCCTGGAGCCGCGGCGAGTCCATTCAGTTCCCGCTGCGTGGCCTGATCAAGGGTTGGCAGGACGGAATCCCCGGCATGAAGGTCGGCGGACGTCGTCAGCTCACCATCCCGCCGGAGCTGGCATACGGCCCCGCCGGTGCAGGACACCAGCTGTCCGGCAAGACCCTGGTCTTCGTGATCGATCTGCTGAACGCCAAGTAAGACTTCTGCGCAGCACAAGAGTCCCGCACCGAGAGGTGCGGGACTCTTTGCGTATCCGTCGGCTCTGAATTGCTGTCAGCGCGCCGTCTTTCGTCGGTAGAGCCAGTTCGACCACACAAATCCCACGGTCGCGATGCCCACGCACCACGCGAGCGCGATCATGGCACTGTTCCCGATCGGGGTGCCCATCAAGAGTCCGCGCACCGTCTCGATGATCGGGGTCACCGGTTGGTGACGGGCGAACCCCTGCAGCCACGACGGCATGGTCTCGGCCGGCACGAAGGCCGTGCTGACGTAAGGCAGGAACATGATGGCGAAGGTGAATCCGCTTGCTGCCTCGGGGTTCTGGGCCAGCAGACCCAATGCCGTCGACAGGTACGACATAGCGAATACGAAGGCGACGATCACCGCGGCGACGCCGAGCCAGCGCAACAGATCGCTGGTCGGACGAAAGCCCATGATCAGGGCGACGACGACCACGATCGCCGTCGTCAGTACGTTGCGGACGACGCTGGCCAGTACATGCCCGGTCAGGACGGACGACGGCGAGATCGCCAGCGTCCGGAAACGGTCGATGATTCCATCCTTCATGTCGCTCGAGACGCTGACCGCGGTAGTCGATGCACCGAATCCGGCGCACAGCAGAATGATGCCTGGCACGACGTAGTCGATGTATTCGGTGCCGGTATTGATGGCGCCGCCGAAGACGTAGACGAACAGCAGCATGAGCATGACCGGCAGGGCTATCGCGGTGATCATCGAATCCGGACTGCGCAGAACGTGTTTGAGATTTCGGCGCAGCATCACCGAGGAATCGGTTGTCATGGTGGAGGTCATCGAACACTCGCAATCTCGGGTTGGACCGATCCGGTGAGCGCGAAGAACACGTCGTCCAGATCCGGGGTGTGAACGGAAAACTTCTCGACGGTGATCGACGGGTCGTCGATCGAGTCGAGGATGGCTTTGATCGACGGCACCGCCCCGTCGGAAGGGATGTGCAGGGTCAGAGCCTCGGCATTCGAATGCGCCTGCGGCAGTGATGCCGCGGCGAGTTCGAGTTGGGTCAGGTTCTCGAATTGCAGTGCGACGTGGCCGCCGGGAACCAGACGTTTGAGTTCGTCCGGCGTCCCCTCGGCGACCAGGCGCCCATCGCTGAGTACACCGACGGTGTCGGCCAATTCGTCTGCCTCGTCGAGGTATTGGGTGGTGAGAAAGATGGTGACTCCCGACGCGGTGAGACCTCGAACAATCGACCACATTTCGTGGCGGCTTCGTGGGTCCAAGCCCGTGGTGGGTTCGTCGAGGAAGACGATGTCGGGTTTCGCAACGAGGCTCATCGCGATGTCGAGTCGTCTGAGCATGCCACCCGAGTAGTTGCCGGCGCGTTTGTCGCCGAAGTCCGTCAGATCGAACTGGTCGAGCAATTCCTCGGCGCGTCGCCGGGAGTTCTTCCGGCCCAGGTGATTCAGCTCGCCCAGCAGGGTCAGGTTCTCGAATCCGGTCAGGAGGGTGTCGACGGCCGCGTACTGCCCGGTGACGCTGATACGCCGCCGAACGTTCTGTGGATCTCCGGGGAGTGAATGCCCCGCGACGGTGACCTCGCCGGCGTCGAAGGGGATGAGGGTGGTGAGAATTCGTACGGCCGTGGTCTTTCCGGCGCCGTTTGCTCCGAGGAGGGCGTACACCGATCCGGCCGGGACCGACAGATCGAGTCCACCCAGCACCTGTTGATCGCCGTATCGCTTGCTGAGTCCGCGGACCGAGATTGCGGGGATCGTTCCTGACATCGAGACCTCCGAGGGGTAACTGTGTATGGCATAAACTCGTGTTTATAGCGTACACAGTTCTAGGATGATGGCAAGAGCGAAGAGTGGGAGCGGTATGGATGGCGGTGCGCTACCGAGGGCGGTCGAACTGGCCTGGGGACTGGACCAGCCCGGAACGCGAGGTCCCAAGAAGGGGCTCAGTCTCGAGCAAATTCTCGACACCGCGATCGAGCTTGCCGACGCGGAAGGTGTGACGGCTCTGTCGATGGGCCGGGTAGCAAAATCCCTCGGGTTCACGACGATGTCGCTCTACCGCTACGTGGCGAGCAAAGACGAACTGATCGAACTGATTTCGGATCGGGTGATCGGGCCACCGCCGATAATTCCCGACGGCGTGACCTGGCGCGTCAAGCTCGAGGCGTGGGCGAATCAGGAGTACGCCACGATGCTGAGTCGGCCGTGGTGGCTCAAACTGCCCATCACCGCTCCGCCGACCGGGCCCAACAACATGGCGTGGCTCGACGCGGGTCTGAGCGCGCTCGACGGTGTCGCTCTGAGTGCCGCGTCGAAGTTCCAGGTCGTGACCAATGTGTCGTTATTCGTCATCGGCCGTGCCCGATTCTCGGCTGACCTGGCTTCGCGGTCGGCGCAGTCGGCTGACGACGACGTTGCGTACGGCGCCCTCATTGCTCGTGTCATCAATCGCGAGGACTTTCCCTACCTCAGTGCCGCAATCGAGGAGGGCGGCTTCGAGGACGGCAGCCCGGAGGGTGGCGCCGCCGGCGACGATGCCTTCGATTTCAGTTTCTCACTCGGCCTTCTACTCGACGGAATCGAGAAGCTGGTGGAGCGGTCAGGACACCAGCGCGGTGGCGCTCACGTCGTCGATGATCAGATCGGTGATCAGCCCACCCCGTAGTGCGCCTTCCAGTGCGGGCAACTTTGCCGTTCCGGCGACAATGCACACGCGTCTGGCGACCTTCTCGAAAAGATCGAGACGCGGACCACTCGCGCGCTCGTTGAGCTCGATTCCGCGATAGGTCCCGTCGGACCGGAAGAAGACGGTCGCGATGTCCCCGACCACCCCGTCGCGCCGAAGTGCTTCTGCTTCATCGGGTTCGAGGTACCCCGCGGTGTAGACGTGACTCGGTACGTTGCCGCCGGGAACACCGATGCTGAAGACCGCCAGGTCCATGCGCTTTTGCATGTCCAGTACTCGTTTGATGCTGCGTTCGCGCCACAACTGCTCCCGTGTTTCCGGATAGTCGAAAAATGCGGGGACCGGAAATCCTTGGGGGAGAGCGCCATAGGCGCCGGCGATGGTTCTGATGATGTCGCTGGCGTACGAGATTCCCGTCGTGCGAGTGTTTGCGGCACCGTTGAGTTGCACGACATACGAGTTGTAGGTGCGTTTGGGGCAATGTGCAGTCCGGTTGATCACTGCATCT
This sequence comes from Rhodococcus sp. 24CO, assembly GCF_050586165.1. Classification (NCBI taxonomy): domain Bacteria; kingdom Bacillati; phylum Actinomycetota; class Actinomycetes; order Mycobacteriales; family Nocardiaceae; genus Rhodococcus; species Rhodococcus sp. 24CO. Next base: position 66,293 of record NZ_JAZFNF010000004.1, read on the forward strand.
GACATTGGAACTCGCGAATTGAGGATCCCCGTGTTGTCGACCTGTCGGATTCTGCCTGCCTGACGGTTCGCGCCGCAATTGCTCTTATCTCCCGAGGCTTGGATGCATTCAAAGGCGGAAACCACATTCTCGAGGATGAGAACAATGTTAATGTCGCTCGATTCATCCAACAGGAGTGAGGAAGTGCGATGTCAGTCAAACGTGCATCATTCGGGGTTCAATGTTCGAAAGCGATTGCGCTGGTGGCGGTAGCAGGCTCGCTAACCGTCGGGATTTCCGCAGTTTCCCACGCCGCGCCCATCGGTATACCCACCGGTAGTTCTGGATTCGGATCGGCCGAGTCGACACTGCCAGTCGCTCCACGCTTGGAATCAGTCGACAACTTTCGTGATGTCGCAGGCATCGGCGCAGGCTACTCGAACAACTTGGGACTTCGAGTCAATCGTGGCGTTTTCTACCGCTCAAATGCTCTGGCCAGCAATGATGCCGATGCAACAACTCTTGATCAGCTGGGATTGAGCGCGGTCTACGACCTCCGGACAGACGGCGAAATTGCGAGTAAACCAGACCGTGTTCCGGCTGGTGCACGATACACTCGACATCCACTGACCTCGGGACAGATGCCTTCATCCAGCAGCCTGGAATCCGCAGAGCAATCTCGTGAGTTCATGCGAAACATGAACCGGCAGTTCGTCACCGACCCCGAAGTTCGTGCTGAATTAGGCGCCCTACTCACCGATCTCGCGGAATCTGATGGTCCGCAACTATTCCACTGCACAGCAGGTAAAGACCGGGCTGGATGGACCGCAGCTATCCTGTTGTCCATAGCGGGAGTGAATCGCGAAACAATCTATGCCGATTACCTTTTGAGCAATACGTACTCGGCCAAATCCATAGAGGCGACTCGCATCCTTGTCACCGAACATCGCGGGCCTGAAGGTGCTGCAATAATAGAGCCGCTGCTGGTCGTCGACCCAAGCTATCTCGATGCTGGATTTGACCAACTCGAAGCCGATTACGACACCATCAACAATTATCTACTCACAGGCCTGGGATTGAGCCCGCAGACCATCGCGATTCTCGTTGCCAAACTCGTCGGATAGCGCCGCTGCCGTCTAGCTCAATGTGTTCTGGTTTCGATGGGCGTCTATCCGGGCGTCCATTGAACCCTCTCCTCGAAAAACACTCAGGAGACCGACGATGTAACTCGCAGGACTATTTACATCTCTGCACGACATCGCCCGGCAGCCGTCTACTGGGCTCGCATACGTTGCATTCGCACTGGTCAAGTCCGATTTTCTGCCCTTGATTGCTTGATTGCTTGATTGCGTGTGTGAATCTGGGTGAATCCAGCTTTTCCGTTATCTACAACCTTCTCAATCCCAAACCAGGACTTGCCCGTCATAGGCGCACAGCAGATCGGCGGGTGCGCCGCACCTGCGCGTATTCGTAACCGTTCTGCCAGGCCACTGTCAGGACGAGCACCCAGATGATCCACGTTGCGCTCATGTGAGAGCCGGCAACGCCGACGATCAAGGGAATTGCGGTGCACGGCAACGCCCACCCCAGGAGCCACCGCCGATCCGAACGGGCGAACAGTCCGGCAACAGCGCTGATTCCGAAGTAAGTTGCAACGCTGCCGCACAGCAGCCATCGCAGGCTTGTCGGCGTGTGTTCGGCTCCGTGTTCGGTGGCGGCGCCCAATCCGGCGACCAGTACCGCGATGGCGCCGGTGGTGAAGCAGTGCAGTGCCATGTCGATCCGTGCGGGAAAAGTGCCGGAACGTAGATGTGGGACACCGGCATTGCCGTACAGCAGGGACAACGACCACATCGCGGCGAGTAGCACGAATGAACCGACTGCCAGGCTGACGACCGTCGAGTCCCACTCCAGTTCCGATGCTGCGGAGATGACCAGGATGACGCCTTCGCCGAGCACGATGATGACGTAGAGGCCGAGGCGTTCGGCGAGATGCGCCCGATCGGAGTGCATGGCTTCGAGTTCGGGCATCCGACCGTCTTTGTTGCCGCGGAACCTGATGACCCGGTCCAGCTTCTCCTGCGCGTCCTCCATGAGGGCGGACCCGGATACGACGAACATGATGAGTAGATCGATCGTGACGCCGAGCGCCCACAGCCAGTACCGTGCGTCGCCCTCGACCCAGAACGAGATGATCCATGGCACGATTCCCAGTGACATCTGCGCGATGGGCCAGTCCACGACGATTTGGCCGTTGTGCCAGACTCTGCCGGCCAGCAACCGAACCGCGACGTACGAGACGGCAAACGCCAGGGCGTGGTTCTCGTGAATTCCCGCGACAGCGGCCATCATGACGGCCAACCCGAACATGGCGATCAACATGCTCGGAATACGCACACGATCCCCGGCGACGTTGCCGTACATCGTGAAACACGCCCACGCCGTCCAGAACGCAAGGTAGAGCAGGGCGTAGAGACCGAAGTCCGACCAGCTAGGTGAGCCGTGTAATAGATGGGCGAGTTGTCCGATGCCGGCTACAACCACAAGGTCGAAGAACAATTCGATCCATGAAGCGTGGCGTTCGAGCACCGATTCCTGGCTTGGCCTCTGCGGTTTTTCTGGCTCCGACATGGTGGAAAGTATCCGTCATCGGGGAAGTCGCTGCAGGTGAGCGTCGCACTTGTCCGTTTCTTGGCGCCCTGGCAAAAAGTTCGAGACCGTCGTGGACGTAAGCGACTTCTTTAGACCATGTCCTTCTTCTGTAGCCATCGCAAGATGGGCCAACCGCAGAAGACGGGCAGCCAGCAAGTGAGCACGCGGTAGAGGAGAACCGACGGGACCGCAATGCTCGCTGGGAGTCCGAATGCCGTCAGGCCGCCGATCAGGGCCGCCTCGACGGCGCCGACGCCACCGGGGGTCGGTGCGGCTGATGCAAGCGTGCCACCGATCATGGTCACGATGGTGACAGTGACGAATGTTGTTCCGCCGCCGAATGCCGCGATGCTTGCCCACAGCGCCAAGGCTGCGCCGAGAGTTGTTGCGGCGCTTCCGCCGACGATGATGAGGAAGCGTGTGGGGTTGCGCGCCAGCTGACTCAGTTCGCCGAGAACTTCGGTGATTTGTGGCTTGAGATCGTTGTTGAGCCAGCGCCTCAGTTTGGGGATGAACATGAAGGCGCCCAGGATTCCCAGGGCGATGCCGCCGATGAGGGACAGCACCGTCGTTCCGGGGATGAAATGCGACAGGTTGGCATCTCGGCCGGCCACGACGGAAAAGAAGATCAGCAGACCCACGTGGGTGACCACTTGAACCGTTTGCTGCAACGCAACTGCAGCAGTGGCTCGGACGGTTCCGAGTCCGCCCTTCTGGAGGAAGCGCACACTCAGTGCCAGGCCGCCGACACCAGCTGGAGTGGTGGTTGCCGCAAAAGTGTTGGCTACCTGCATGATCAGAAGATGTCGGTAACTGACCATCGACGACGCGCAGGCCCACAGAGCAGCGGCGGCGCCGACGTAGGTCAATGCCGAGACGCCGAGTCCCAGGAGTGCCCACCACCAGTTGGCGGTCTCGAGTTCGGACAGGAATGTCGGCACCTGAACCACGAACGGGTAAGCAACGTAGACCAAGCCGATGAGAAGCACCAGCTGGATGATCTGATTGCGACTGAATCGTGTGACCTGTGCCGGGGCGATTTTCTCGATGCCGTTCTTGGCGCCGACTTCGTCGCGAATCGCGGTCATCAGTGGGGTGGAATCGGGGATTCCCTTGCGGATTCGGTTTGGCATAGCAGAGACCGTCAACCGTCCGGAAGCGGCAAGAATTGTCTCGGCGCCCTGGGTGCGGATAGCCGCGTCCACGGCTGACTCGACGCCGAACAGTGCTGCCGTGGTGAGGAGCAGCTGCGCGTTGTCGGACTGCATCTGCACGTCGGTGGCGCCGAATTCGGAGTAGGCGTAACCGCCGAACAGGACTCCGCCGCCGTCGATGTGGATCTCGGACGCGCGGAGATCGCCGTGTGCCATCTGATGGACGTGCGTCGTGTGCAGCGTCTGCCACAGGGCGTCGACAAGCTTGGTGGACGGACCGTCCGCGTCGAGATCCTCGGTCTTCTGATCGCGGGCGGCGACGGTCAGCGGGATCCCACGGGGAGTGGGGCGAGCGTACATTTCCCAGCCGCGATCGAGTGGCGCGGTCGCCACCGCCTTGGAACTGGCGAGTCCGATATCGGCAAACGCGATTCCCATCAACGCGCGATGTTCGACAGCTCGGCGGAGCGACGCATGACGCGGCGGAGTCTCGCGATTTCGCAGGGAAATCCAGCGGAAAGCCTGACGAATCACGCCGCTGCTGCGCTGATTCTGTCCGTACAGTTCGACGGTCAGATCCTCGCAGAGTTCGTCGTCGGGGACTTCGTCGACGGCTGCGGACAGGACAAGGGGGCCGAGACCTGACGGGCTGACCACACGGAAGGCCGTGACACGGTAGCCGCGTTTCGTCAGTATCCGCACCGCGGAATCGAGCGGAACTTCGAGAGCAGGTGTACCCACGAGGAGCACGATGACGGCACCGATGAGATAACCGACGGCCAGTCCGAGCATCGACCGGGCGGGCACGATCGCACTGACGACGAGGTGGATCGGAGCGAACAGCAGCAGCAAGGTCCACCAGACTCGTCGCCACTTCTTTGCCAGCCACGGTCCGGACACGGTGAGAACGGCGGCCAGCATCGCGATCCAGCGGGGGTCGTCGAGGAACTGCGACAGGAAGGTGGCGTCGAGGCGATCGGGCACGTCGAGGTGCCATTTCGGGGCAGCGAGGCCCGTTCCGGTGAAGGACAGCGCTACCAGCGCACATAGCGCCGCCGCGGCATACCCGGCAAACAATTTCCAGCGTCGGCCGACGATCAGTTCGATGAGGATCGCGAACGGGAGAGCCAGGATAGCGAGGCCGTACAGGAGGTAAACCGTGTCGGAGAGGCTGGGGGAGAGAACACCGACGATGTTCGACACCGACGTCTCCAGGGCGTCCCACTGACTACGTGTGATCAATGATCCGGCGATCACACCGCCGAGAATGACGCCGGCAAATACGACGCGCATGATGTCGCTGGTTCTGCGTTGCAGCGGCGGCAGCAGGCTTCCCGTTACCGGGATGTCCCGTCCGTCAACACGCATATCCTCAGAACTCTTCTCATGCAGGTATCGGCAACCGTTGTGGTTACCTCGATTCAAAGTACCGTGCTGGCACCAGTGCGCCGTGAGGCAGCGACACGTTGCCTGTCCGCGGGCACGTACGTGTTGCCGCGCGTTCGCGGTAAATGCAGCAGAGATCGTACGTGGCCGGACATCGAAGCGTAAAATTCACATTCCGGATGCTCGACGGTAAGGAGCGCACAACTTATGAGTCCTGAGTCGAACGGTGTCGACGGTCGGGTTCCCGACTCGTCCGTCAAAGGCACCAGAATCTCCGTGACCGAGGACTACGCGCACGAGATCGACGAGATTGCGAACCTGACGGACAAACTCGGTGGGCTCGAGCCCGCCGAGTATGCGGATGCCTGGAAACAGGGGTACCCGTACGAGAAGAAGATGTCGCGGCGGGAGTACGAGCGTAAGAAGCGCCGACTCCAGATCGAATTGCTCAAGCTGCAGTTGTGGGCAAAGGAGACCGGTCAGAAGATTCTGATCATCTTCGAAGGGCGAGATGCGGCGGGCAAGGGTGGTTCCATCAAGCGGTTCACGGAACATCTCAATCCGCGTGGTGCGCGCGTCGTCGCCTTGGAGAAGCCGACGGATATCGAGCGCACGCAGTGGTATTTCCAGCGGTACGTCGCGCATCTTCCGAGTGGCGGGGAAATCGTGATGATGGACAGGTCGTGGTACAACCGCGCCGGCGTCGAACGTGTGATGGGGTACTGCACGCCGACGCAGTATCTCGAATTCATGCGGGAGGCACCGGACTTCGAGCGGATGCTCGTCAACTCCGGGATTCACCTGCACAAGCTGTGGTTCTCGGTGAGCCGTGAGGAGCAGTTGGCGCGGTTCGCCGCCCGTCGAACCGACCCGGTGCGTCAGTGGAAGCTCTCACCCACCGACCTTGCCTCCCTGGACAAGTGGGACGACTACACCCAGGCCAAGGAAGCGATGTTCTTCTATACGGACACCGGCGACGCTCCGTGGACGGTGATCAAGAGCAACGACAAGAAGCGCGCTCGGCTCGAGGCGATGCGTCACGTGCTCGCCTCCTTCGAATACCCCAACAAGGATCACCGGGTTGTGGGAATCCCGGATCCCCTGATCGTGGGACCGGCGTCAGCCGTCTTCGAAGAGGGCGAGCATGTCAACGTGGAGTTGCCGACCCTGGCATAGGTCTGCCTGTTCAGATCGAACTGGCCTCCGCCCACAGATTGATGCCGCTCTCGCGCGCATGTCGATCGATGGAGGCCAGTTCGTCGGTGCTGAACTCGAGATTGTCGAGTGCTCCGACGTTGGCTTCGAGCTGCACCACACTGGACGCTCCGATCAGTACCGAGGTGACGCGCGAATCGCGGAGCGCCCAGCTGAGCGCGAGTTGTGCCAATGACTGGCCACGGCCACGAGCGATGGCGTCGAGGGCCCGGATGTGGGTCAGGGCATCGTCGGTGAGCCATGACGGGTCGAGTGATTTACCTTGTGCCGCACGTGAATTCTCGGGGACGCCGTCGAGGTAGCGGTCGGTGAGCATGCCTTGGGCCAAGGGGGAGAACGCAATCACACCGATGCCGAGCTCGTCGACAGTGGCGAGCAGATCCTGTTCGATCCAGCGATTGAGCATCGAGTAACTCGGCTGGTGGATCAACAGCGGAACACCGGCGGCTTCGAGCACTGCGGCGATCGCGCTGGTGCGCTCGGGGGAGTACGAACTGATCCCCGCATACAACGCCTTGCCCTGCTGGACGGCGCTGATGAGAGCTCCGGCAGTCTCCTCGATCGGGGTCTCCGCATCGGGGCGGTGGCTGTAGAAAATATCGACGTAGTCGACGCCGAGGCGGCTCAGCGACTGGTCGAGCGAAGACAGCAGATACTTGCGTGAACCTCCGAAACCGTAAGGGCCCGGCCACATGTCCCACCCGGCCTTCGATGAGATAACCAACTCGTCGCGATGGGATGCAAAGTCCTCCCGCAAGATCCGTCCGAAGTTGGTTTCGGCGCTGCCGTACGGCGGGCCGTAGTTGTTTGCCAGATCGAAGTGGGTGATGCCGAGGTCGAATGCGCGTCGTAGCACGGCTCGTTGGCGGTCGATGGGGACGTCGTCGCCGAAGTTGTGCCACAGACCCAGTGAAATGGCGGGAAGCTTCAACCCGCTCTTGCCTGTCCGTCGGTAGGGCATGGTGTTGTAACGATCGGGCTGCGCGACATACGGTTCGGACATTGTTCCTGCCTTCGATTCAGTGGTGCGTTGACAGATCCTTGAGTTCGATCACCAGCCGCGCACCGCCCAGCGGGCTGTCGTGGAACGAGGTGCTGCCGCCGTGTAGGGAGGCTTGCTGCGCTACCAGTGCAAGCCCCAGCCCGGATCCGGTCTGACTCGCCGTGGACCCGCGGGCGAATCGCCCGAACACTGCCTCGCGCTCGTCGACCGGGATGCCTGACCCGTTGTCGTCCACGGTGATGGTGAACTCGGCGGGTGAGCCCGCCCGGTAACCCAGAGTGATGTGCACTTCGCTGGCCCGGCCGTGCCGCACGGCATTGGTGATGGCATTGTCGAGAATCAGACGAATTCCACCTGGCAGTGCGTGAATGCGATACGGCACAGTTGAATCCGTGGCGTCGACGCTCACGCGCAGGTACGGATACAGGCGCATCGCCTCCTCGGCGGCGATATCGCACACTTCGATCAGATCGGTGTCCTTGAAGTCCTCGGACGTGGACAACTCGCCCTTCGCGAGTCGCTCGAGGTCCCGCAAGGTCGATTCAACACGTCCCTGAGCGCGGGCGAGATCAACCAGGATCTCTTGTCTCTGAGACTGGTTCAGATCAAGGGTGGACAGCACTTCGATATCTGTGCGCATTGCTGTGAGCGGAGTGCGCAGCTCGTGTGCCGCGGCGGAGGCAAAATCGCGGGCAGTTGCCAATGCCGACGTCGTGGCAGCTTGCGCGTTGGCGACGTCCTTGAGCATCGACTCTGCCGCTGCCGCAAGCTCGTCCGCCTCCCGGATGCCGGAAACCTGCGTCGCGAGGTCCGGGTCGCGTCGGGCGATCCGACGGGTCAATTCCACCAGGGGACGCACAGCGGGGCCGCCGAACAACCACCCAAGGGCAGCGGCAGCGGCCACGGCGCCCAGTCCGAAGAAGGCAACCTGGCGTTGCTGCTCGACCGTGATGTCGCGAGCTTCGGCATACGGAACTGCCAGTGAGACAAGAGCGTTGATGCCTTCGGCTTCCGAGGTGTATGCGCGGTATTTGGTTCCGTCGACTTCGACGGTTTCCGAACCAGGCGGCAGTTCCGGTAGCCGGGTGGGAGTGCTCGACATGACCGTGCCATCGGTGGCGGCGCGGATTGTCACCGAGAACGCGCCGCCGTCCCCGAACGCGCCGAGGAACGGGCCGGCCGTCGCAGCGTTGGCTACGAGTACCGTCGACGCGGTTTCGAGGCGACGGTCCAACTGCGCGAGGTTGTTTCGTGCGATGGCCAACGCCACGACTGCTCCGAGTGCGAGGACGATGAACGTGGCCCCCAACGCGGCAGCGGCAGCTACTCGGATTCGGAGTGAATATTGCCGAGGCTTCACGGATTTTCCCGCAGGACAAAACCGACACCGCGCACGGTGTGCAGCAGTCGCGGCGAGCCGCCCGACTCGAACTTGCGGCGAAGATAACCGATGAACACGTCCACGACGTTGGTGTCCGCGACGAAGTCGTACCCCCACACAAGTTCGAGGAGGCGTTCGCGGGTCAGAACGATGCCGGAATTGTGTGCGAGCACTTCGAGCAACTCGAATTCGCGTTTGGTGAGTGGTACTTCCTTGCCGTCGACGCGAACGCGTCGTCCGGACAGGTCGATGTCGAGATTGCCGACGCGCAAGGTGTTGGCGCCTTCGCCGCGATCACTGGCCGGGGCATTGCTCCGCCTCAGCATTGCCCGGATCCGAGCGATCAGTTCGGCGAGGACAAAGGGTTTGACCATGTAGTCGTCGGCTCCGGATTCGAGTCCGGCAATCCTGTCGTCGACTGAATTTCGGGCACTCAGCACACAGATGGGGATTTCGTTGCCTGCAGCGCGTAGCGCGGTGACGACTCCGGTGCCGTCGAGTACCGGCATGTTGATGTCGAGAACCACCGCGTCTGGATGCTTGTTCGCGATCACACGGAGGGCGTCGGCGCCGTCGACCGCCGTCAGGACGGTGAATCCCGTAAGCCTCAATCCGCGTTCGAGGGAAGAGCGGACGTCGGCGTCGTCGTCGACCACGAGGATGAGCGGAGTGTCGGTCACCGTCCTATTGTGCCCGCGGGAATGTCAGATTTGGGGATCAGACCGGTAAATCGGTGCCGTCCGGACGCAGACCGGCCATGAACACCGCGACCAACCTCGGGACCAGGTTCGGCATTGCCTCGTCGGACAATTCGATTTGTGGGCGGGTCAGTTTGGCCAGAGCCATGACAAATTCGAGTGGCTGCAGATCGGTGCGGACCAGTCCGGCGCTCTGAGCGGCGCCGATTGCCGTGGTCATCTTGGCTTTCGTCACCTCGCGCACTGCCAGAACTTCGGGGGCCAACTCGGTGAAACTATGTTCCACCAGGGCAGGAATGAGCGCACCCAGGCGCAGTTCCACGAGCCGATCCACCAACGTGTGCCACGCGTTTGTCGGATCGGTTGGCATCGCTGTGAGGGCGATGTCCGCAGCCTCTCGGACGTCGGTCAGCGTTGCGACGGCGACCGCGGTCACCAGGTCCTCGCGCGTCGGAAAATTGCGATAGAGCGTGGCTATCCCCACTTTCGCTAGTTCTGCGACCGCGTCGAGGGGGGCGTCGTGCCCACGCTCGGTGAACACCGCTCGGGCGGCGTCGACTATTGCGTTCCTGCGTTCGCGTGCATCGGCTCGCACATTCACCTCCGTATTGACAGTTCATCATAACCGGAGGAATATCTTCCACAAAGAGTGGAGGAAAAACTTCCACTTAGGGAAGGTAGTTATGAACGTCGAAGCTGAAGCACGAGACCGTAAGAAGCTGGTAGTTGTGGTGTTGGGCTTGTCTGCTGTGATCGGGCTGATGCTGCTCGCTTTCGTGCTGCCCTCGGTGAACAGTGGCCCGCACGAACTGAAGTTGGGCATCACCGGTCCAACCACGCAGATCAGCGCCTCACTCGAGGCGAGCAAGCCGGGTGCCTTCGACACCCAGGACTTCGCCGATGTCGACGCCCTTCGCGACGCGATTCGCAATCGCGACGTGGTCGGCGGAATCGCCGTCGATGCGACCGGTCCTCACGTGCTGATCGCGACCGCCGGCGGTACGCCGATCGCTCAAACCCTGACCGGGGTGGCCAACGGCCTCTCGGAGGCTTCGGGGGCACAGGTGCCCGTCGAAGACGTTGTGCCGCTGACGGCGGACGACCCGACCGGTGCTGGGCTCACGGCATTGGCCCTGCCGCTGGTGTTCGGCGGAATCATGCCTGCTGTTGTTCTCGTGCAACTGTTTCCGCGCAGTATCGTCAAGCGAGTGCTGGGCGCCATCGGCGTCGCGGTTGTCGCGGGTTTTGCGCTGACTGCCATTCTGCAGTTCGGCACCAACAGCCTCGACGGAAACTACCTGCTCACCGCCCTAACGCTCACCGTGGGTATTTCGGCTATTTCGCTCCCCATTCTGGGACTCGAATCCCTGCTCGGGATGAAGGGATTCGCGTTGGGCGCCGTCACGATGATGTTCGTCGGAAACCCACTCTCGGGGATGGCGACAACTGCCGCGTGGTTGCCCGCAGGCTGGGGTGCATTGGGGCAGCTGCTCCCACCTGGCGCCGCAGGAGCATCCGTCCGTTCGATGGCGTTCTTCGACGGCCATGGCGCCGCCACGCCACTTCTGGTGCTGGTGTGCTGGATTGCCGTCGGGATCGCGCTGTGCGTCGCCGCCGGCCGGAAGAAGGCGTCGACCCCCGTGGTCGAACCCGAGGCTGCGCTGGTCTAGCCGGCGGGGCTTGCGTACGGGGTCAGGTCGGGAATCGGCCAGGCCCCGTCAACGCGTTCCACGACCAGTTCGACGACCACGGTGTCCTCGTCCATCGGTAGAGGTCGGAGGATTCGGGGCTTTCCCGCCTCCCATTCGACGTCGATGCCTGCGGAGGTCAAAGCGTCCTCGTCGATGACAGCGACGATCAACGGCAGGGTCAGGTCGCCGAACACCAGATCGAGCACCGAAGCGAGCGCGTCCGGGGTGGTTGCGCGGATGAATCCCGCCTCGTCGTAACTGATTCCGCGAGTGGACACCTCGTACTCACCGAAGCGCTTGCACGCTTCCCAATCGTCTGCGATTGCGACGTGGACGAGTCGTTGTCCGGTCATGGGGTGCTCCTGTAAAGTTCGAGGTAATGAAACGTCAACGTAGCATTAATTGAGTGGCACCGTAATGGGGGACTTGATGGAGCAACCTCGCAGACGAGGGAGAACCAGCGACGCGGAGCGAGCTGATCGACGCAACGAGATTCTCGACGTCGCGGTCGACTCGTTTCGGGAAGTCGGCTTTGCGCGAACGACCATCGACGCCATTGCCACGGCGGCCGGCGTCGCCAAGCGCACCGTGTACAGCTACTTCGGCGACAAGTCTGCGGTGTTTGCTGCTGCCGTCGCACGTCAGCACTCGTACGTCGAGAATGCAGGCAGTGGTCAGTCCGACCTTCTCGCCGCAGCAGTGGGCATCGTCGTCGCCTTGCACAGCGACAACTCGATTGCACTGCACCGCATGATGATCGGTGAGGCATTGCAGTTCCCTGACCTGGCGGCAGCGTTCTACGAATCCGGCCCGGCCAAGTCGATCGCCTTCCTGGAAAAGATATTGCTCGATCAGCACGGTGAGGAGGCTGCGCTGTGCGCGGATCAGCTGTACACCTTGCTGCTCGGTGAGGAACACCGTCGGCGATTGCTCGGGCTAGCCTCCGAACCGGCGCCCGAGAAAGCTAGGCAACTTGCGGCTCGGGCGATGGGGTGCGTTCTGGGATCTGATCGGTAGGCTCGACGGGGTGAGCAACTCTGTGGTCTGGTTTCGACGCGATCTGCGGGTAGGAGACCTTCCTACCCTGAGCGCGGCGTCGGATGCCGGCGGTGAGGTGTTGGGGCTGTTCGTTCTCGACGAGAAACTGCTCGGACCGGCAGGCTCACCCCGCCAGGATCAACTGTTCGTCAACTTGACGGCGCTCGATCAACAACTCGACGGACGATTGATGGTTGTTCGAGGTGATCCGGCGGACGTGGTGCCCCGTGTAGCGGAATCCGTTGGCGCCGAAGAAGTTCACATCAGTGCCGACTACGGACCGTACGGCCGGCGGCGCGACGCTGCAGTGGCGGAGCAGGTGGAGTTGATCGCCACCGGTTCTCCGTACGCCGTAGCGCCCGGACGCGTCACCAAGGCCGACGGTGATCCGTACAAGGTGTTCACGCCGTACTTCCGTCAGTGGATGGAACACGGTTGGCGGGGCCCCGCGTCGACCGATGCGCAGACCGTTCGTTGGTTCGATCCGAGCGGCAAGGACGGTGGCCCGCGCCGGGTGAAGATTCCCGTGCCATCCGGCTCCGTCAGTGATTTCGTCGGTGAGGCCGGTGCGCTCGAGCAGTGGAAAGAATACTGCGAGAACGATCTTGACCGGTACGACGACGAACGCAATCGGCCGGATCTCGACACCACCAGCCGGATGTCGATTCCGCTCAAGTACGGCACGATCCATCCGCGAACCATGTTGGCAGATCTTTCCAAGCGACTCGGCGACGGCGCTCAGGCTTATCGTCGCCAGCTGGCCTGGCGAGACTTCTACGCAGACATCCTGTTTCAACGCCCCGACAGTGCACGGAAGAACTACGACAACAAGTTCGACCGCTTACGTCACGACGGTGGAGCCGATGCAGACGCCGTCTTCACCGCCTGGTGTGAGGGCAAGACCGGTTTCCCGATCGTCGATGCGGGCATGCGGCAACTCGCGGCCGAGAACTGGATGCACAATCGGGTGCGAATGATCGTCGCGTCCTTCCTGGTGAAGGACCTGCACATTCCGTGGTGGCGTGGCGCGCGATTCTTCATGTCGCATCTGGTGGACGGCGACTTGGCGTCCAACCAGCACGGGTGGCAGTGGACCGCGGGGTCGGGCACGGATGCCTCGCCCTTCTTCCGCGTCTTCAACCCCATCACGCAGGGAGAGAAGTTCGATCCCGACGGCACATACGTCCGTCGGTGGGTTCCCGAACTCCGCGATGTTCCCGGGAAGGCCGTCCACTCGTTGAAGGCGATGCGCCCGGTCGACTACCCGGACCCGATCGTCGATCACGCGCATGAGCGTGAGGAAGCCTTGCGCCGATACGGCGAAATCAAGGGCTGACGTTAACCGAATCTTGTGGGGATGCGCTGAAGTTAGACAGCGCCGAAGTTAGACAGCGCCGAAGTTAGACAGCGCCGCGGTTGGACAGCACGGTATGAAGGTGGAACGGTGCGTCCAACGATCGGGGGGCACTTACTCCGACACGGAGACAGCCCTGACCTTTCGCTGGCCGGTGACCAGCAGCCCGATCAGCGCTGCGGCTGCGAGAACCATGACAAGTGCCCCGTAACCGCGCGTCGTATCCACCAAGCCCACCTTGCCGACCAGGTAGCCGGCCAGCAATGCCGGAAGGCTGTTGGCCAGGTATGCGATGACGTACACGGTGGACAACAGACCTGCGCGTTCGTGGTTCTCGGCGAGCGGCATGACAGTGAGGATGGTTCCCTGGAACCCCGCTCCGAAGCCGATGCCCGCAACGGCTGTACCGGCCAAAATCAATACCGCAGAAGATGTTTCAGCGCCGATGAGTGTGACGGCCACGCCGAGCACCAGTGCGGTGGTTCCGATCAGCATCACGGTCCGGCCGCCGAGTGTGCGGAAGGTGAGCACTGCGGCCGCTCCGAATCCCGTCAGCGTTGCCACCATGATGGCGCCGATGAGAGAGCTGTGAACGTCGAGTGCGTTGCGCGCCAACGCCGGTCCGAGTGAGAGGTAGAACCCGCCCAACGCCCAGACCGCGATCAGGCACGGTGCGGTCAACGCGATCATCGTGCGTGCTTGGCGGGGAACGGCAAGAGTGGGGCGTAGTGACTGCCAGGCTCCAGGCCGTCCACCCGAGGTTTCCGGCGCGGCCCACACTCCGAGGATTTCGAGAACGACCAGTACGAGGAGAATCAGGTAGACCGTGCTGGTGGGCCGAGGGAGGTGCTCGCTGATGAGACTCGAACCCACCGCGCCGACGGCAAGGCCCACCGTCGGGGCGACGCTGTTGATGATCGATCCGCGGCCCGGAGTGCGTTCGAGGTCGATCAACGCAGAACCCAAAGCGCTGATTGCAGCGCCGGTAGCAACACCCTGTACGACGCGGGCGATCAGTAGGATCGCCAAGCCGTCGGCCGAGGCGAACAACACGAGCGAGACTGCCTCGAGAGCGAGCGCTCCGAGCAGGACCGGACGTCGGCCGATGTGATCCGACAAGGACCCGGCGGTCAGGAGTGTGGCGAGTAGTGCGAGGGCGTAGATGCCGAAGACGAGCGTCGACGCGAGCGAGGAGAATCCCCACATCTGTTGGTAGTGCTCGTACAGCGGCGTCGGGGTCGCGGATGCGCCCAGGAACGTGGCGATGATGACGGCAATGAGTGTGAAAGCTGCTCCTCGACCGAGGCGCAGGCGTGAGGTGCTCTCGGTCGGTGGTGAAACGGTCGTTGTCATTGTCGTAGCGCTCCCGTGCGGGTGGTGAAAACATAAACGCAAATGCTTTGCGTTTGGGACGCTACGCTGGGCGATGTCTTAATGCAACATCTTTGCGTTAGGATTGGATTCATGAGTCCGTCCGCAGGTCCGCGCCCCGGTGGCCGCAGCGCGCGCATCCAACAGGCTGTGCACGCGTCGGCGCGCAAGTTGTTGGAACAGCGCGATCGAACCGAGATCACGGTGCCGATGATCGCGACCGACGCGGGTGTGACCCCGTCGACCATCTATCGACGGTGGGGCGACATCAACGAAGTCTTTGCGGACGTTTCGATCGAGAGACTGCGCCCCGATGCCGATCCGCGTGAAACGGGTTCGCTTCGAGGGGACCTGACAGTCTGGGCGCAGGAGTATCTCGAGGAGATGTCCGCGCCCGTCGGTCGTGCATCGCTGCGAGATGTGCTCATGAGCGACGATCAGACGCACGCACCAGATGGCACGAAGAAGTTCAAGTGCGCCTTCTTCTGCCGTACGCAGATCGACGTGATCCTTGCGCGTTGGCCGGAAGCTAGTGCAGTGGATGGCGATTCGGTGGTGGATCATGTGGTGGCGCCGATCATCTACCGAATTCTGTTCGACCTCGAACCGGTCTCGCCGCAACGAGTTGCGGAATTGGTAGACCAGGCACTTGTCCTCGAGGCGCGGGTCGCTACGGAGTGACGCGCGTGAGTGATTTTCGAAGAATCTGCTAACTCCAACCGAGAAGCAAGCGGCGTGCAGATTCCAGTGTTGCTGTCGCCTGGGCCGTATCAACCCGCGCCAGTACGAGCGCGCTTACGGTGCAGGACAGAAGAATTCGGGTTCTGTCCTCGAGGGTGTCGGCCGTAGCGCTCGGGAATGAGGCGTGTAACCCACTGCCGATCGCGTCGGAGAGTTCTTGCCGGTAGCTGCGAATCACAGCCGCGACTGCATCGTCGTGCGCGCCGATTCCCGCTGCTGCGTTGAGTAGCAGGCACCCGCGTCTGGGTGAATCAGAGGTCATGGTTGTGATGGCGCCGCGCAGGGAGGTGAGGTAGCGCTCAACCGCGTCGGGCGTCGGATTGTCGGTCAGGCCGCGCAGGCGCGGGCGGATGACGTGTTCGAGGTACATCTGCACCGCCGCGTCGAATATGCCGCGCTTGTTGCCGAACGAGTTGTAGAGGCTCGACCGACTCAAGCCGGTTGCCGTTTCGAGGTCCGTGAGCGACGTTCCCTCGTACCCGCGAGCCCAGAACACATCCATCGCTGCGGCAATCGCGCTGGTGGTGTCGAACTCCTGTGACCGGGCCATCAAAAGCCACCCCTTTCTGTATCGTTCGGTCCAGTATATATTGGACCGAACGATACAGAATTCACCGAAACTCAGGAGTTCACCGATGAACGTCGCCGGCTACATCTTCGCGGCACTGGCCGCAGTTGTGCACGTCTACATTTTTGTCCTCGAATCGATCCTCTGGACGGCGCCGAAGACCCGCGCCACATTCGGTGTGAAGTCGGAGGAAGAAGCACTGACAACAAAGCCGCTGGCGTTCAACCAGGGCTTCTACAACCTATTCCTGGCAATCGTCTCGGTGATCGGCATCGTCATCGCTGCAACAGGTTCGGCGTCGGTGGGAATCGCGCTTGTTCTAGCGGGAACCGGGTCGATGGTTGCGGCCGGTCTTGTCCTGATCCTGTCCTCGCCTGACAAAGCGCGCGCCGCAGTCGTTCAGATGCTGTTCCCGGCTATCGCGGTGATCCTGTTGGTGATCCACCTGCTGTAAGAGTGGGACGGTCGGGATGGGTAAAAGATCCGATCCGGTTCGATAATAGGTGGTGAGAGGCTTGCCGCGTTTGTCCGAATCTGAAAAAATACCGCCGATTGGCGCGCACTTTTCCGAGAATGCTTCTATCCTGGTCTTGGGTTTGTTGCGCATCCCACACAAGAGTTTCCTACTTCAGACGAGGAGCGCCTATGAGGTTGCCGACTACTTGTTCTGTTGCTACGAAGGCTTGATCAAGCCGAGAATTGCCCCTGCCGGATGGTGCTCGAGACCCATCCGGCAGGGGCAATTTTGTGTGATCTAGCCGCCTATCCGCCGGCGAACTTTTCCGACGTGCCCAGGTCGATGGGCAATGCGATTCCGGTGATTCCCCGTCCGGCAGGCCCCACCAGATAGAACACCGCATCCGCGATCACCTCGGGATCAACCCACGGATGCGGCAGGAGATTCAGTTTCGACATGATGGGTGCGGTGTCCTCGAGAACCGGGTTTTCCAGATCCGGCCGGAATGCTCGAACCATGGGTTCGTTGTCGATCATCGTGGTGCGCACGTTGCCCGGGTGCACGGAATTGACCCGGATATCGGCCCAGCCGAGCTCGTTGGCCAACGACTTCGCCAATCCGCGGACAGCATGTTTGGACGCCGAGTAGTGGGCGATGCCCGGCACGCCGCGCAGCCCCGCCATCGAACTGATCAGCACAATTGATCCGCCCCGGTTGCCGCTCATGATGTGGGGGATTGCGACCTTGGTGGCCAACCAGACACCGGTGACGTTGATGTCCATCAATTCACGGAATTCTTCCGGGCTCAGATCCCACGACAACTTCGCCGACGCGGCAATACCGGCATTGGCGATGACGATGTCGAGTCGGCCGAACTTCTCGACACCGGCATCAACCGCTGCTTTGAGTGCGTCATGATCACGGGTATCGGCGACGGAAGCGAGGATGCGTCGGCCCTGCGCTTCCACCAGTTTGACGGTTTGAGCCAGATCCGCTTCAGTCGCCATGTCGTATCCGGCTGTTGCGACCGGTGAACACAGATCCACCGCGATGATGTCTGCGCCCTCGGACGCGAGGCGCACGGCGTGTGCGCGGCCCTGGCCGCGGGCCGCCCCGGTGATGAATGCGACCTGTCCGTCCAAAGTGCCCATGTTGATTCCCCTGCCCGAGTGACTACCTGAAACCTAGAACATGTTCATCTTGCGGGTTCTGGCGGTGCAGGGCAGGGGAAACGGGAAATTTGTTATCCGCGAAGAAGTTTCGTCAGATCTTCGAGGACGGTCATGTCTTCGATGGTGGACGGCACCGTGTATTCTTCGTTGTCGGCGATCTGGCGCATGGTCTTGCGCAGAATCTTGCCGGAACGCGTCTTCGGCAGGGCACCCACCACCGTCACGTCGCGGAACGTGGCGACGGCACCGATCTGATCACGGACCCGCGCGACCAGTTCCTTGCGCAGCGTCTCGGGATCGATGTCGACGCCGGACTTGAGCACGACGTATCCGCTGGGGCGCTGTCCCTTGAGTTCGTCGTGGATGCCGATAACGGCGCATTCCGCGACTGCTGGATGGCCTGCGACCACAGCTTCCATGCTGCCGGTCGAGAGGCGATGGCCCGCAACGTTGATCACGTCGTCACTGCGGCCCAGAACAAATACGTAGTTGTCCTCGTCGACGTAGCCGGAATCGCCGGTGAGGTAGTAACCGTCGAAGGTGGAGAGGTAGGACTTGACGTAGCGGTCGTCGTCGCGCCACAGTCCGGCAAGGGTGCCGGGAGGCAGGGGCAGACCGATCACGATATTGCCCTCGGTGCCCGCCTCGACGAGTTCACCCTTGCCGTCGACGATTTCGACGCGATAGCCGGGGCACGCGACGGTGGGAGAACCGGCCTTGATCGCCATGGGTTCGAGGCCACGAAGGTTCGCGCAGATCGCCCACCCGGTTTCGGTCTGCCACCAATGATCGATCACTGGACGGTCGAGAACGCGCGTCGCCCATTCGTACGTGTCGGGGTCGAGACGCTCACCGGCGGCAAACAGGGTATCGAGCGACGAGATGTCGTACTTGGCAATCTCTTTCGCGTCGGGATCGGCTTTGCGGACAGCGCGGATTGCTGTCGGCGCGGTGAAAAGCGCCGAGACCTTGTACTCGGAAATGATGCGCCAGAACGCGCCGGCATCCGGTGTTCCGACGGGCTTGCCCTCGTACATAACGGTCGTGGCTCCCGCGAGCAGCGGGCCGTAGACGATGTACGAGTGGCCGACCACCCAGCCGACATCGGACGCCGTCCACCACACCTGGCCAGGGGAGATGTTGTAGAGATTCTTCATCGTCCAGGTCAAGGCAACAGCGTGTCCGCCGTTGTCGCGCACAACACCCTTGGGCTTACCCGTGGTGCCCGAGGTGTAGAGGATGTAGAGCGGATCAGTGGCGGCGACAGAGACCGGAGCAGCCGGCGTCGCGTCGGAGATCAGCTCGTCCCAGTCGAACCACGCTGCGCCACTGGACTTGTAATCGGCCGCCGAACCCGGAATCTGTTCACGATTCTTCACGATGACGGTGTGCGCCGGAGTTGTGGAAAGCTGCAGTGCCTTCTCGACCATCGGCAGATATTCGATGGTGCGGCCCGGCTCGAGGCCGCCCGACGCGGTCACCAGGACAACCGGGCCGGCGTCGTCGATACGAGTTGCGAGTTCCTTCGCGGCAAAACCGCCGAACACCACCGAATGCACCGCACCGATGCGCGCACAGGCCAGCATCGCAATTGCGGCTTCGGGGATCATCGGCATGTAGATGATGACGCGATCGCCCGCCACAACACCTTGGTCGCGAAGCACACCCGCAAACAGCGACACCTGCTCGAGCAGTTCCGAGTAGGTGTATGTGGCCTTGGTGGGGACCATCGCGGAGTCGAAGATCAGTGCGGTCTGATCACCGCGGCCGTCACGGACGTGCCGATCGAGAGCATTGAAGCTGGTATTCAGCGAAGCTCCCGGAAACCAGCGGTAGACGGGTGCCGCGGAACTGTCGAGAGCTGAAGTGGGGGCCACATCCCAGTCGACTGCCTGCGCAGCGTCGAGCCAGAACTTTTCCGGCTGGTCCATGCTCTCGCGGTACGCGTCGGCATAGGTGGTGTGGGACGCCTGCTGGCTCGCACTCATCGATGCGGTCCTTTCCTCATCTTCGGACATCTGTGACGGGAAACACCTTAGATCAGGTAGGGGCAGATTGGGGCTGCGGATGTCCGGAGAGGTCCCCTTGCGCTGGACGGACCCGATTTGTCGGTCAGCGGCGGATATCGAGCGCGGGGTCAGGCGCTGGCACGAGTTCTGCCTCCTCGCGTCGAATCGTGACGCGCAGTACGGCGAGCAGGAACAGTGAGAGGACAAATCCGGTGAGGGCGCCGAACTGATCCTGGGCGAACAGGAAAACCTGCGTCACGAGAAGGTTGACGACGATAGACGCCCGTAGCAGTCGTAACGCGCGCAGGTAGCGCCCGCGGAACAGGAACCACACGCCGAGAATGACCAGGATTCCCGCAGCAATACTCGACAGCAGAACCACAAGATCGGAGATGTCCTGCGCGATGATCTCCTCGTCGGTCACAAGCGCGACGACGACGCTGATCACTGCGCTGAGTGCGTCCAGGACAAAGATTGCCAGCACGACACGGCGGACGATGCGATGGCCGACAAAGGCGTCGAGGCGGGCCGAGACCGAGTTGCGCCACTGTGTGATCCGCGATTCGATACCGTCGCCGGTGGGGGTGTGCGAGTGCAGACCGGCCCTGATCGAACCGGCCAAGTCGGCAAGCGTGGGGTCGCGGACTCCGTCGAGAACGTGCAGTGCGTGGTTGTAGTGCACTGTATCCAGTTGTCCGAGAGCAAGATCCGACAGTGCTCGGGCGCCGATGGACAGTCGATGGCGGTCGTTCATGCCGCGCCGTATCACCACTTCACGCGTCACCAGGTAGAACAGAACGAAGACGACGTACATAATGGCAATGGCGGGTTGGTAGAAATAGTTGACGTCCGACGTGACGAACTTGCCGATCTCGTCGATGAACAACCCGAATCCGATGCCGCCGACCAGCGATGCGCGGTCGCGGATTCGACTACCTTCGGTGATGGCTGTCATGACGATCGCGACCGCCATCAGCAGTCCGCCCCACAGAACGTGCGCGATATGCAATGCGCCGCCGCCGACCTGGGGATATCCCATGGCAGCGAGGTAGGCGCGGGTGACGAGCACCGTAGCGATCGACGCAAAGAGAAACACTTCGAAGCGCGCCAGCGCGGCGCGGTCGTAGCTGTGCGTCAGTACGCTCGGATCGGTCGCCTTCGGATTCACCGGGGTACCCCCAAATTACGATAGCGAGAGATCCGCGCAGAGGTTCTGTCGACGGTGGATTCAGTTGCCAGCAGGGCGAGTTCGTGCGAGATTGCCGCCCCGACGCGTTTGGAGAACTCGACGGGTTCGTCTGCCGCATCGGGCCGTTCGGGGATGATGGCGTCGACGATGCCGTCACGTAGAAGATCCGACGATCGAATTCCCTGGGCCGCGGCCATCTGCGGAGCATGAGTGATGTCGCGGTGCACGATCGCACTGGCGCCTTCGGGTGGCAGTGGGGCGAGCCAACCGTTCTGCGCGGCCAACACCCGATCGGCCGGCAGAAGCGCCAATGCACCGCCGCCAGTGCCCTGGCCGAGAAGTACCGAAACCGTGGGCGTTTTGAGCATCACGAGATCTGCTATGCAGCGGGCGATTTCGGGAGCCAGTCCGCGTTCTTCAGCTTCCTTGGACAGTGATGCTCCGAGTGTGTCGATCACGAGAACCAAGGGAAGTTGTAGTTCTTCCGCCAGTTTCATGCCGCGTCTCGCCTCGCGCAGGGCCGCAGGCCCCATGGTGTTCTGCGTTGACTGCCCACTGCGATCCTGCCCGAGCAGGATGCAGGGGTAACCCCGGAACCTGGCGAGCGAGAGCAGGATCGTCTTGTCGGTCTCACCTTGGCCCGTGCCACTGAGCGGTACCTGTTCGGTGGCAGCATGGCGCAGTAGTTGCCGGATACCCGGACGGTCTGCGCGACGTGAGAGCATCACCGACTGCCAGGCCGGAACGTCGGGGATCTCGGGAACATCTGTGGATTCGGGTGCTGACGGCGCCGGGGGATCGCTGAGAACACACAGAGCTCGATTGACAAGCAGGCGTAGACGTTCGACGGGCACCACACCGTCGATGACGCCGTTGCGGTACAGGTTTTCCGACGTCTGAATACCTTCGGGGAACTTTTCGCCGTACAGCGACTCGTAGACGCGTGGTCCGAGAAAGCCCACCAGTGCGCCGGGTTCGGCGATGGTGATGTGACCCAACGATCCCCAGGATGCAAATACGCCACCGGTGGTGGGGTTACGCAGGTAGACCAGATACGGCAGATGTGCCCCCTTGTGGAGTGCAACAGCCGCAGCGATCTTGACCATCTGCACGAAGGCAACGGTGCCCTCCTGCATCCTTGTCCCACCGGACGTGGGGGAGGCCAGGAGCGGAAGTTGTTCTGCCGTGGCACGTTCGACGGCGGCCGTGATTCGTTCCGCCGCGGCGACTCCGATCGAGCCCGCCAGAAAGCTGAAATCGCAGGCGATTACCGCGACCCGACGCCCCCGAACGGTGCCGACGCCGGTAGTGACCGACTCGTCGGCACCGCTCTTTTCCCGAGCTTTCGCAAGGTCTGCGGCGTACTCCTGGCCGGGGTGGACGTCGAGCGGCTCCACGTCCCAGGAGACGAAGCTCCCTGGATCGAGTACCTGCGCCAGTAATTCCTCGGCCGAGATTCGCACAACACCCTCCGTATCAGGTAAGCACCTTCGCTGCGGACGAACCTACGGGGCAAGGCGCGTCGGTGTGAAACCGGATCAGCGGCCGAAGGCTTCCTTCCACGAGACGACCTTGCCGATGCGAAGGATGGAGCGCTGGTAGATCTTTGCCGCGATCATCGAGAAGATGACGGTTACGGTCACCATCAGCACGATGGTGCCCACGATCTGGAATGGCGTCGCCACGCCCGCAGCGATCCGTAGCGGCATGAGGATGGCGGAGAACGGCGGAATCCAACTGAGAACGTTGCTCAGTGTTCCGTCCGGATTTCCGACAGTGGAGAACGCGATACCGAACATCGCCACGATGAGTATCACCAGTGGTGCGGCTGTGGCATTGACGTCTTCCTGCCGCGACACCATGGAACCCGCGGCGGCATAGAGAACGGCAAAGAACGCGAAACCGAGAATGAACCAGCCGATGGTGCCGATCAGCACGCCGATCGCGGTTCCGGTCACGGTCAGCAGTCCGGTTGCCAGGCCGGTGCCGACTCCGGCTATCGCGTACGCAGCCAGCTGGAGCAGTCCCACCGCACCGATTCCGAGTACCTTGCCCCACAGCAACTGCAATGGCCGAAGCGTCGAAAGTAGCAGTTCGACAACACGACTCGACTTTTCCTCCACGACACCCATTGCCACATAGGTGCCGAACAACATGATCTGCATGTACAGCAGTGCTACCGCTGCAACGGACAGTGCGATGCGCTGACCCTGCTCGGGATCCGGTGGATCGAGAGTGTCGACGGTGACCGTGGCTGCTGCTGTCGCGCTGGCGAGCTGCCCCGGATCGACTCCCGCTTCGGTCAGCGCAGTCGACTGCGCTTGCTGGGCAACGGAACTCTCGACAACCACTCGCAGGTTGGTGTCGATTTCCTTGTTCGTGACGACGGTGACGCTGCCGCCGTCACCCGGTACGACTGCGAGGTCGAGGTTTCCGTCCTTCACGTCGGTGCGGGCGGCTTGCTCGTCGCTGTATTCCTTCACCTCGACCGGCGTTCCGATCGCGTCGCCGGTGGTGACAAGAGTCTGTGAGAGTGACTGATCGCCCACCACACCGATCGTGGATTTACTGTCGTCACCGCCGGAGAACAGCGAGATGCCGATGATGCCGCCGACAATCGCGATCAGAATGATGATGTTGCTGATCAGGAAACTCTTTTTGGCTATCTGGGTGGTGAATTCGCGCCGCGCGACCAACCCCACAGCGCGGGCCCCACTCAACTGTGTACTCACGCTGCAACCACCTCGCGGAACAGATCGGTCAAGGACGGGCGTCGACGGGTGAATTCGTGAACCGGACCCGTTTTCAGGGCAGCATGCAGGATCTGCTGATCGTCAGCGGTGGCGTCGACGCTCAGGAGCGTCCGTCCACCACCGTGGCTGATTGCCGAGACGCCGATAAGGTGATCGGCCCAGCCGGCGGGAGCGTCGGGCGCATGCACTTCGAGTTGGGCATTGCCCTTGCCGCGCAACTCGTTCACTGTTCCGATTTCGCGCATGCTGCCTCGGCTGATGATGCCTACACGATCACACAGGCGCTCCACCAGTTCGAGTTGGTGGCTGGAGAATATGACGGGCACGCCAGTGCGCGCCTTTTCGACCAGGACTTCACTCATGACGTCGACAGCTACCGGGTCCAAACCCGAAAAGGGTTCGTCAAGCACCAGTACCGCGGGATCGTGAACCAGTGCGGCGGCGAGTTGCACGCGTTGCTGATTGCCCAACGACAACGAGTCGACGGTGTCCTTGACCCGACCGGCGATGTCCAAGCGTTCCGTCCAGCGCTCTGTTGCCGCCCGCGCGTCAGCTTTGGACAGGCCGTGTAGTTCTGCGAGGTAGGACAATTGGGTGCCCACCTTCATTTTCGGATACAGCCCTCGTTCTTCCGGCATGTACCCGATGGTGCGGCGCACATCGAGGTCGACGGGCTTCCCGCCGAGACGTACCTCCCCGGAATCTGCCGCAAGCACTCCGAGAGCGATGCGCATCGTTGTCGTCTTTCCGGCGCCGTTACTGCCGACAAACCCGAAGATCTCCCCTGGATGCACCTCGAAGCTGAGATTGTCGAGCGCAACGACATCGCCGTAGCGTTTCGAAATGCCGTCGATCGTGAGGGTGGCTGGCATGGTTCCTTCCCATCGGTCGAATGTTGTACTGCGGTCAGTCTGTGTCGCCAGGTTCCGGATCGGGCTGCGTCCAGGCAATGATCATCGCCGGTGTACATGCGCCGATCAGCATCGCGGTGATTGCCATTCCACCTCCCGAGTACGCCAGTCTCTCTACATTCCACCCCACTGTCGAGGTGAAAATCAGGAATATCGCGACAATGAACACCAACGTTTGTGTCACGGTCAGCGCGATGGAGCGGGCACTGTTGCGCTGCTGGATTTCCCATTCGTCCAGCGCATCACGTGGCGCGTCGCCCTGACGCCCCGAGACCACTTGTACGGATGTCCACAGGGGCAGAAATATGAATGTAAGCGGCACCCAGAGCAAGGGAGCCACCGTGGTGCTGAAAAGAAATGCGACTGCCAAGACAATCATCGCGGCGAATACGACGCCGAGTGCGGTCACGAGCACCCGTCGGCGCCGACGGGTTCGCCACTTCGGCAACCAATGCCGGAAAGTTTCCTCTTGCTTCAGGAACTGTCTGGTGCGGCGTGCCTGGTAGCGGTCGATCAGATTCGGTTCACTCAGATTCGTTTGGGACACTGGTCTTTTCGCTCCCTTCGGTGATCCGGCCCGGTCGGTAGACCTCGGTGGACAGGGGGCCGAACTCCGCGCGGGAGAACACCGCTTCCACCGGGAGGTCGAACACGTCGCAGATGCGGAACGCGAGATCCAGGCTGGGGTAGTGGTCGCCGCGCTCGAGCGCGCCGACGGTCTGGGGATTTACATCGACAAGGTGTGCCAACTGCGCCCGAGTCATCTTTCGCTCGGCACGAAGCACGCCGATGCGATTGAAGATGGGGAGTGTTTCTCCCCGCCGGACTGGGCTCATGCATCAAAGTGTTGTGAAAACCCAACGTTTTGTCAAGGATTCTGACTTCGTCGGCCATGGGATGGCTACCTGGACCGATTGTTACGGTACGTACTGTACTGTTTTGGAATGACGTCCTGGCCCGCGAAACTCCCCGTTGTTCAAGTGCGTATTGCGCGCCCCACCGATCGGCTTGCCGAGGTAATTGCCTTCTATCGCGATTGTGTGGGCTTTGCGGAGTTGTATCGGTTCGCAGGCCATGCGGGATACGACGGCATCATGCTCGGACTACCGGATGCGAGTTATCACCTCGAATTCACTACCCACGAGGATGGCAGTCCATGTCCGGCGCCCACCCGCGACAATCTGCTGGTTCTGTACTTCGCCGGAGACTCTGCGATGTACGAGGTGGTGCAGCGGTTGGGTGAGGCCGGGCATGAACCGGTCGAGTCCGAGAATCCGTACTGGATCGAGAACGGCGGCATGACCTTCGAGGATCCAGACGGATGGCGCCTGGTCCTCATGCCGCGGGCGGTGCTCTAAATGGTGCGCACGCGTGACGACCGTATCGATGACGCTGTCATTGCCGCAGCTTTGGAGTTGTTGGCAGAGAAGGGTTATGCCGAGCTTTCGATCGGATCCGTCGCATCGAGAGCCGGTATTCACAGGCCCGCGATCTATCGGCGATGGCCGTCCAAGCGGCATCTCGTTGTCGATGTTGTCGTCGGGCAGATCGGAATCCGCCCGACGCCGGATACCGGCGATCTTCGCGCTGATTTGATCGCCGGCATCACGACTGTGGTTGTGGGACTGCGGGACACCGTTGTCGGCTCAGTACTTCCAGCGCTGGTTGCGGATCTGGCGGCAGACCCGGAACTGGCCAGTGCTTTCCGTGAGTCCTTCTTCGATCCGCGACGTAATTCTACTGCGGCAGTGCTGGAATCGGCGCTCGTCCGGGGTGAGATTCGTGAGGACTTCGACCTGGATTTTGTGCTCGACGCACTGGCGGCGCCAGTCTATTATCGGGCGCTGTTCCGGCACCTGCCCCTGGACGTGCACCTTGCGGAGCAGGCCGTCGATACGGTCCTGCTCGCATTGGCGCCGCGCGAAGAACCGTGATTTCTTTTTCGGCTCAGTTCAATTCGAGCGGATCGGGACCGACGCGCGTGTCCGTGTTCAGTGCGTCGATTGCTGCCGACTGATCGGCGCTCAGGGCAAAGTCGAAGATATCGGCGTTGTCGCGCATGCGCTGCGGTGTCACTGTCTTGGACAGCACGGTGTGGCCTTGTTCGATGTGCCAGCGCAAAATGACCTGCGCCGGGGATTTGCCCAGCGCTGCAGCGATGTCGACGATCGTCGGATCGTCGAGGATTGTGCCCTGGCCGAGCGGGCTCCACGCCTCGATCTCCATACCGCGGTCTTGTGCGTATTTCCGCGATGTGTGCTGTGCCAGCCTGGGGTGCAGCTCGATCTGGTTGACGGCGGGTGTGATGGAACTGTGCTCTGCCAGCAGATCGAGGTGCTCGGGCAGGAAGTTGGAGACGCCGATTGCGCGGGTACGTCCGGACGCGAGGATCTCCTCGAACGCCTTCCAGGTCTGCGCGATCAGGCCCTTGCCCGGTGCCGGCCAGTGGATCAGGTACAGGTCGACGTAGTCCAGGCCGAGCTTGCTCAAACTGGTGTCGAACGCTGCCAGTGTGCGGTCGCGGCCCTGATCGTCGTTCCACAACTTGGTGGTCACGAACAGTTCTTGTCGGGGGATGTCGGAGCCTGCGATTGCGCGGCCGACGCCGGCTTCGTTTCCGTAGATCGACGCGGTGTCGATGTGGCGATATCCCAGGTCGAGGGCGGTAGCGGTGACATCCTCGGTCTGCTCGTCCGGAACTTGGAACACGCCGTATCCGAGTTGCGGAATGGTGATCGGTTCGCCGGTGGTTCCGTGGGTCAGTGTGCGGTCGGGTATCGACAACATCGTGGTGCCTTTCGAGACTCGAGGTGCGGCGACGGCCTTCTGGGCCGCAGCGCCCTATGCCGCGCATGCAACTATTGCGTGCGCCGGATAAATAGTTGCACACGCGTGATGTCGGCGCAAGCGCGCGACTGCTACTCCTCGAAAAGCTGCCCGTCGTCCATCCGCCACTTCCGGGTGCTGCGAGTGGAACTGAGCATCCGGCGATCGTGAGTGACAAGTAGTAACGTGCCCTCGAAGGATTCCATTGCCTGCTCGAGTTGCTCGATCGCCGGCAGGTCGAGATGGTTGGTGGGCTCGTCGAGTACGAGGAGGTTGACTCCGCGGGCCTGGAGTAAAGCCAGTGCTGCCCTGGTTCTTTCGCCGGGGGAGAGGGACGCTGCCGACCGCAGCACATGATGCCCGCGTAGGCCGAATTTGGCGAGGAGGGTGCGGACGTCGGCGTCGGGCCACTCCGGTACCTGGGCGCCAAAAGCTTCGACCACCGGCTGATCGCCCTCGAACAGCCCTCTGGCTTGATCGATTTCACCGATAGCGACACCGGATCCGAGTGAAGCGATTCCCTCGTCCGGAGTGAGTTTGCCGAGCAGGACATTCAACAGGGTGGTCTTGCCGGCGCCGTTGGCACCGGTGATGAGAATGCGGTCGCCCCAATCGATTTGCGTCGTGACGGGTCCGAAGGTGAACTGACCGCGGGTTACCTTGGCGCCGTTGGTGGTTGCGACCACAGATCCGGATCGGGGAGCGGCCGCGATTTCCATGCGCAACTCCCATTCCTTGCGAGGCTCCTCCACCACGTCGAGGCGCTCGATGCGGCGTTGAGTCTGACGGGCTTTGGCCGCTTGCTTTTCCGTCGACTCGGTACGCAATCCGCGGCCGATCTTGTCGTTGTCCTTGGCCTTACGACGCGCATTGCGCACGCCGTGTTCCATCCAGTTGCGCTGCATCTGGGCACGATCTTCGAGTTCGGACCGGGTGCCCGCATATTCCTCGAACGCCTCGCGGGCGTGCTGGCGAGCAATCTCACGCTCGGCAAGGTATGACTCGTACCCGCCATCGTAGACGGCGATATTCTGTTGTGCCAGATCAAGTTCCACGATTCCGGTGACAGTGCGTGAAAGGAACTCGCGGTCGTGACTCACCACAACCAGTGCTGCTCGCGTTTCGGCTACAAAGCGTTCGAGTTGCTCGAGGCCACGCAGATCGAGATCGTTGGTCGGCTCGTCGAGCAGCAGGATGTCGTAGCGAGAGAGCAGCAGCGACGCGAGGCCGGCGCGAGCCGCCTGACCACCGGACAGCGCCGTCATGTGCGCGTCGAGGGGAACACCCAGGCCCAGTTCGTCGACAACTTTTTCCGCGCGCTCCACCAGGTCTGCGCCGCCGAGAGTGAGCCAGCGCTCGAGCGCCGGCGAGTACAGGTCTTCCGCGGAATCCGCGAGGGTTTCCGCTGCGGCGTTCATGACATCTTCGGCTTGCGTGACACCGGTGCGTCGGCCCAAGAATTCGAGCACCGTCTCACCCGCAATACGGTCGGGTTCCTGCGCCAGGTAGCCAACCGCGGCGTCGGGCGGGCTGAGGGTGATCGACCCTTCCACATCAGCGGTTCCGCTTCCGGCCAGCGCTGTCAGGAGCGTCGACTTGCCCGCGCCGTTGGCGCCGACAAGTCCGATGACGTCGCCGGGGGCGACGGTGAGATCGAGATCGGAGAACAGGGTGCGTTCTCCCCGGGAAGCTGAGAGTCCGCTGATGCGCAGTGTTGCAGTCACAGGTGAAGTATCCCCTGTGCTGTGCGCCTTTATTAACCGCGGGCGGTTGACAAAGGCGTACAGCGTTAGCTTCGCACCAAGTGGTACCAGCACGGATGGGCCGCACGGGCGGGCAGCGGCGCATCGGCCATATCGGCCGGATCACTCGACACCATGGTCCAGCCGTCGAAAGCTCGGGCGACGTCGTCCTTCGACACGCCATGCGGCATCGGCCACCGATGGCCTGGACTGAAGGCGAACATGATCAACGACGCTTCCGGTGCGGTGACGGCATTGACGGACTCCGCGTATGCACGGCGCTCGTGATCGCTGAGGCCGTGGAAGCATCCGATGTCGAGGACCAGCATGTGACCCGGGTCGACTGCGATGTGCAGATCGGTTGCGTCCTCGTGCAGGAATCGAATGTTCGAGTGGGCCTCGCGGGCCCGGATTCGTGCTTTGTCGAGAGCTTCCTGCTCGGTGTCGACGCCGGTGACCTGCCAGCCGCGCTTTGCCAGGTCGATGGAGTGCTTTCCGGTTCCGCATCCGATGTCGAGGGCGCGCCCGTTGTCGGGGACGGGGGTCGAGTCGAGTAGTGCGGACAGTTGGGTATCAAAACCTCGCCGGGTGTGCTCCCACGGAGTCACTCCCACTTTGTAGGCGAGATGGTAGGGAAGATTCATCGCCGTCCCTTTTCCTCGACGAGATTTCAAGGCGTGTCTTCCAAGGTAGACGGGGTTTTCGGGCAGGACAAGGGGGTATGCGCGGGAACGCTCCACCGGTTTGCCGCGTTGACTGGGTATGACCGAACCACAAGACGTGACCACTGTTCCGAGCATTGTGTTGGCCGACGGCAAGGCCATTCCAGCTTTGGGATTCGGCGTTTTCCAAGTGCCGGACGACCAAACTCGAGACGCCGTATCAACCGCCTTGCAGGCTGGTTATCGAAGTATCGATACCGCCAAGATCTACGGCAACGAGGCAGGTGTCGGGCAGGCGATTGCCGAGTCCGGTATCAACCGTGAAGACCTCTACATCACCACCAAACTGTGGAACGACGATCAGGGATACGAGTCGACGCTGGCGGCGTTCGACGCGAGCCTCGAGCGCTTGGGCCTCGATTACCTCGACCTGTACCTGATCCACTGGCCGGTCCCGTCGAAGGACCTCTATGTCGACACATTCAAGGCATTTCAGAAGCTCAAGGCCGACGGACGGGTGCGGTCGATCGGTGTTTCGAACTTCACCGTCGACAACCTCGAACGGGTGATCGGGGAAACGGGTGAGGTGCCGGTACTCAACCAGATCGAGTTGCACCCCAAGTTCAACCAGTCCGAACTTCGCGCCTTCCATACCGGCAAGGGGATTGCCACCGAGGCGTGGAGTCCGCTCGGACAAGGCACGCTGCTCACGGATCCCGTCATCACCGCGATCGCCGACGCTCATGGTGTGACCGCCGCTCAGGTTGTCATTCGTTGGCATCTGCAGATCGGCAACGTCGTGATTCCCAAGTCGGTGACACCTTCGCGTATCAAGGAAAACTTCGACGTCTTCGGATTTGCATTGACGCCGGACGAGATCAATGCCATTGGATCGCTTGATGATCCGGCCGGTAGAATCGGACCGGACCCGGCGGTGTTCGCGAGCTAGATCAACGAATACTGCACAAAGACAACGGCACTCCCACTATCGAGTGGGAGTGCCGTTGCCGTATCGGATCAGTTCAGATGTGTGCGGTGCTCTGCGGTGAAAGCGATGTGTTCGCCGGTGCGTCCGGTGCGGAGTTTCTCCACCCATTCGGGGTCGGCGAGAAGTGCGCGGCCGATGGCGACCATGTCGAATTCGCCGTCCTCGTACTGAGCTTCGAGACGCTCCAGTCCGGTGACAGCGGATTCCGCGTCGGCGGTGAAGGCCGTGGTGAACACAGAATCGAGCCCGATGGATCCGACCGTGATGGTGGGCAGGCCGGTCAGCTTCTTCGTCCAGCCGGCGAGTCCGAGTTTGCTGTCGTCACCGCCCAGTTCGGCGAACGCCGGCTCCCAGTGACGTCTCGTCGACGGGTGCAACACATCGACTCCCGCATCGACCAGTGGAGCGAGGATGCGCTCCAGTTCCGCCGGACTCTGGGCGATCCGAGCGTCGTACTGGCCGGACTTCCACTGCGAGAAACGGTAGACGATCGCAAACTCGTTTCCGACGGCCTCTCGTATGGCAGCAACAACCTCAGCCGGAAAACGAGTTCTGGCTTCGAGCGAACCGCCATATGTATCTGTGCGGACATTGGTTCCAGCCCAAAGGAATTCGTCGAGTAGGTAGCCGTGCGCGCCGTGTAGTTCCAGGCCGTCGAATCCGGTGTTCTTGGCATTGAGAGCAGCGTCTACCCAGGACTGCTTCAATGTTTCGAGATCGGACGTGGTGAATTCTCGTCCCAAGCGCGTGCCGTCGAGCGCCAAACCGGAGGGGCTGACAGTCTCGACCTCGGGATTGAGGCGGGAGTTCTCGCCGCGCTCGACACCCAGATGCCAGAGCTGCGGAATGATGGATCCGCCCTCGGCGTGGACGGCGTCGACAACCGAGCGCCAACCATCCAGGCTCGAGTCGCCGTAGATGCGCGGAACTCGCGTCTGCGGGCCGGCGGCGGGGTCTGGGATGTACGTGCCTTCGGTGATGATCAGGCCGACACCAGCTGCTGCGCGACGACGGTAATACTCGGCTACGTCAGCTCCGGGAACTCCGTCAGGCGAGAACGCGCGGGTCATCGGCGCCATGGCAAAGCGGTTACGCAACGCAAGTGATTTCACCTCGAAGGGCTGGAAGAGGCCGCGCAACGCGGAGGCCTCGGGGGCGGTCGAAGTGGGGGAAAGAGTCACAAGGTTGTTCAACGTGTGCGCTTCGACGCCTATTCCAGCGACGATGGTCACTAATTAGTTAGTGCAGTATTAGTTATCGCACTAACTAATCTGTTACGGTGAACCCATGACCACGCAGGAGCCACTCACCGATCCACTGGCACTCGATCGCCAGGTGTGTTTTGCGCTCGCCGTTGCAAACCGGGCCGTGCTGTCCGTATACCGTCCGTTGCTCGAGCCGATGGGCCTCACGCATCCCCAGTATCTTGTGATGCTTGCGCTGTGGGGGAAGGCTCCGATGGCGGTCAAGGAAATTGGGCAAGCATTGCAACTCGATTCGCCGACGCTGTCACCGCTGCTCAAGCGTCTCGAGGCGTCCGGGCTGATCACGCGAACGCGGAGTCGGGCTGACGAGCGCCAACTCGACGTCGATCTGACCGAAGCCGGTGCAGCACTGCGGAGCGAGGCGGAGAAGATTCCGCCGGCCGTGGTGGAGAAGCTTGGTGTGGGACTGGCTGAACTGGAAGAACTTCACACGGTGCTCACGCGTGTCAACGAAGCCGCGCTGCGCGCTGGAGCATTAGACCAATGAAAGGCAAGGATATGTCGACCGCGCCCGCAGGAAAACAGCATGCGTCACCGAATCCTCTTCAGTGGCTTGGCTATTCATTCGGTCGTAAGTTGCCGGACTCCATGCAGGAATGGGTACGCAACGATCTGATCGGCGATTGGGCCGTGCCGCGTCACCTCGTCCGCAGCATGGTGCCGTTCCTGCCGGTTTTTGCGGTCTTCATGCTGTTCCCGGGCCCGTGGGCGCTGCGGGCGTCGATGGTGCTTCTCGGAGTATTGCTGGCACTGTTCTATTCCGTTTCCTACATGGCGCAGAACAGGTCTCGCCGACTCGAACGCCACGGCCTGCCTGCGGATCTGGAAAACCCGAAGAAGGTCACTCGCCACGACGCCGAGAAAGCCGCATACGACAAGCTGTACGGCCACAGTTAGTCGCGGCCGTACAACCTCAGTCCCGGGTTGCGAATTCGCGTGCCTCGAAAGCCAGATCGTCTGCGGTGGAATCCATGCGGGCGATCTCGCGATCAGGCACCGTCAGCACGGCGACGATCGGCACCGCCATCGCAAGAAGTCCGATGACGAAGACAGGGAAGAGGAACGCGAACACCTCGAGTCCGACAGGAGCGGGGGCGGACGTGTCGTGGACAACCTCCACCGCGGCCATCCCGGTGTAGTGCATGCCGACCACGGGGACACCCATGATCACACCGGCGATCAATCGCATGACGGTGGATTCCATCACCATCGTGAACCACAGTGCGGCAGTGCCGGCCACAACGGCGATCACCAGGGACAGTGCGACGAAATACATGTTGTAGTCGATCTCGCCCTGAAATCGCAAGGCCCGCATACCCGTGTAGTGCATGATGTTGACCGCGATGCCGACCAGGAAGCCGGCGGCCAGGAGTCGCGACCAGCGGAACTCGGTACCGACGATCAACAAACCGACAAAAACTGCGGTCACGGACATCAGCGCCGAAATGATCGTCCAGGTCAGGCTGTAGCGAATGGGACTGCCCGGCACGGCAAACCCGAGCATGGCGATGAAGTGCATCAACCAGATGCCGACACCTCCGATGGACAGCGCGCCCATGAACAACCAGCGCATGCGCGCGGCCGGGTGGGTGGCCGCCGCACCATGTCGGGTACACGCCAATCCGATGACCGATCCCGCGACTGCAACGGCGAACGCCAGTCCGAGCAGCCAGATTCCCATCGAGAAATGGTGCATTTCATCCGACATGCCAGTTCCTTAGGTTTGTTGTTGTCAGAGGTTTCAGTAAAGTGCTGCGGCCGCGATACGTTCGAGCGCGTACTCGGTGATCGTGATCAAGGCCTGCTTCGCAGATTCCCGGTTGCGCGCGTCGATTTCGATCATCGGTACGCGGTTGGGTAGCGCGAGAGCCTGACGAAGATCACTCGCGGCGTGGATGGGAGCTCCGTCGAAACGGTTGACTGCCACGATGAACGGCAACCCGCGGGCTTCGAAGAAGTCGACAGCGGCAAAGCTGTCTTCGAGGCGGCGCGTGTCGACGAGGATGACCGCTCCGATGGCGCCGGTGATGAGGTCGTCCCACATGAACCAGAACCGTCGTTGACCCGGTGTGCCGAACAGATAGAGAACCAGGTCGTCGGCCAGCGTGATGCGGCCGAAATCCATTGCGACTGTTGTGGTGTCCTTGTTCGGTGTCGCGCCGAGGTGGTCGATGCCGTCACTGGCGTCGGTCACCATTGCTTCGGTGCGCAGCGGGACGATCTCGGAGACCGTCCCGACAAGGGTGGTCTTTCCGACCCCGAAGCCGCCGGCGATCACGATTTTCGTCGAGGTGACGCGAGATGATGCGTCAGAGTGCCCGAAGTCCACTGAGGGTCCTTTCGATCAATTCGCGGCGCTCGACCGCAGTCGCATCGCTTCGCAGAGTGGCTTGTACTTCCAATGCCCCGGCGACGATCAGATCCGCCACCAGAACCCGGGCCACCCCGATCGGAACACCAAGGTGTGCACCGATTTCCGCGATGGAGATCCGCTGCTCGCAAAGGGAGACGATCGAGGTGCGAATGTCTTCAGGTGCAAGGTGCCCAGCGACGGCATCCTCCATCGTCGCGACAATCGCTTCGA
The DNA here is from genome assembly GCF_050586165.1 of Rhodococcus sp. 24CO. NCBI lineage: Bacteria > Bacillati > Actinomycetota > Actinomycetes > Mycobacteriales > Nocardiaceae > Rhodococcus > Rhodococcus sp. 24CO. The sequence goes on from NZ_JAZFNF010000004.1 coordinate 101,082, forward strand.
TGGGGAGGTCGATGGACGGCTGAGTCCGACCTTCGGTGAGCGCGTATGGACGAACCAGACTTGGTTCGGGGTCAACGCGTTCGGGGTGATTGGACATGAGTATTAAGAATCCCGACCCGAACGAGCGGCGATGTCCATCGTGGGTCCGACTCGGTCGACCAGAGTGGCCATTTCGTACCCGATCTGACCGATGTCGCATCCCGCAACGGCCAACGCGGCCAGATAGGCGCCGCTGCCGACGCCCATCAGCAGCAGGTAACCGTTCTCCATCTCGACAACTGATTGCAGGACGGCTCCGCCGTCGAACAACCGTGACGCACCGGCGGAGAGGCTGGCGAGTCCCGAAGTCACAGCGGCCAATTGGTCGGCTCGATCGAGTGGAAGGTGGGTGCTCGCAGCACTCAACAGTCCGTCGGCCGAGACGATGATCGCGTGGCTCACTCCCGGCACGTCTCGGGCGAAACCCGAAACCAGCCAGTCGAGTGAGCGAGGAGTCTCTTGGGCTCCGACTGAATTCACTGTTCTCCTTCATCGTTGCGCACATTCGCACCACTGGGCGTGGTCGACCCGACAGTATTCTCGGTGCCACGACGCCGTCCGCGGCTGACGCCGGACTGGTAGTCGCTCCACCCGCGTCTGACGTTCTCCGGATCCGTGCTCTGGCGGTGAGTACCGGAGCGCAATGGAGCATTGGTGCCGCCGACAGCACCGGGAACCAGCCTCGCACCACGATCACGGATGGGTAGACCGGAGTCGGCAATTCTGGTGACGGGCAATTCGAACGACGCCCGGGCCGCAAGCCAGCCCTGATCTGCTTCTGTTGTCCAGGCGACTTCACCTGTGGCAGAAGATGTCCCCGCTGTCGGGTCGACCAGCCACTCGGACACCATGCGGGCGTAGATCGGTGATGCGGCCGGGGGAGCGGAGACAGGCGTATCGGAAGGTTCCGTTGCGCGTGCGCCGGTACGTGGTGGGAAGCCGTCGCGCGCGCGGGAGGAGAAGAACGCCGCGGTGTTGGTCGGGGCGGTGGAGTTGAGTCGATGCCTCGGTGCCGGTTCGGCGATTGGCTCCGGGGAAGAAGTTTCCGTCGGAGCGACGAAATGCTCGGCAGGTGATGCACTCGGTTCGGGCGTCGGCGCCGTTGCGACCGGATCTCCGATTCCGGGTGCCCCACTGGCACCTGGTGTGCGACGCGGCAGTCCGAGCGATTCGACAGGCGCGGTGGCGCCGAACTGAGCGGTCACAGTTGTGGGAGCGCCGTCGACGGGCGTCGGCAGGACCGCCCTGGTGCTACCCGGTTGACGCTGAGGAAGTCCCGAAGCGGACATGGTGGGTGCTTGCGCGCCCATCGAATATGTCTCGGCCACTGGGGGTTCGGGAGCGCGCACTGGCGGAGCCGCTACCGGTGGAGCCTGGACGGGAGCAGCATTCCTGGCCGGAGCACCCTGGTGGGCCGGACTCGTGAACGGTGCAGTCACCGTGTCAGACGGATGCGCTTCGAGCAGTGCCGCGGGCAGGAGGATCGAGGCGGTGATGCCGGCGCGGTCGGGTGCATTGCCGGTGGGCCGCAGTCGAACGGAAATGTTGTGTCGCATACTGATCCGGCTGATGACGAACAGTCCCATGTGGCGGGCAGTATCGGGCGTCATCTCGCCGCCCGAAGCCAGGCGCCCGTTGGCGTCGACAAGATCTGCGGTGGACATTCCCAGTCCCAGGTCGGCAACCTCCACGAGCATGGAGCCGTCGTTGGTGCGGGCCGCGTTGATGGTCACGGTCGACTCGGGCGGTGAGTAGCGCAGCGCGTTGTCGAGGAGTTCGGCGACAATGTGCACGACGTCTGCGCTGGCTTGCCCGCTGATGACGGCGGACGGAATCTGGCCGAGTCCGACGCGAAGGTAGTCCTCGACTCCGGAGACGGAGGCGCGCAAAGCGTCGGCAAGCTGGATCGGCGCGGTTCGACCGCGTCGACTTTCGGTGCCGGACAGGATGAGAAGGTTCTCGCCGTTGCGTCGCATTCGGGCTGCGATGTGGTCGAGGCGGAAAAGGTTCTCGAGGCGCTTCGGGTCGTCTTCGTCCTGCTCGAGTTGCTCGATCAGGCCGAGTTGCTGTTCGACGAGGGACTTGTTGCGCCGTGACAGCGTTTCGAACATGTCGTTGACCTGGCGTCGCAGGGTTGCCTGCTCGCCTGCCAGGCTGATGGCCTGCCCGTGCATATCGTCGACCGCGCGGGCGAGTTGGCCGATTTCCTCGTGAGTATGGACTGGGACACGGGGGATTTCGAGGTCGCTGATCTTGTCGCCGGAGCGGATTCGATCGATGGCCTCGGGCAGCCCGCGTCGTGATGCTTGTAGTGCCGCGAACCGCAGGCGCCGGATGGGATCGACCAACGAGCGGCTGATGATCAACGCGATCACGAGTGCGGCGAGGACGGCGCCGAGAACCAGGGCAGTGTCGCGAAGAGCTGCAGTTCGGGCAGTGTTGGATTCGGCGGTCACGCTGGTGGCGAACTGATCGACGGCTGCGTCGGTGACATCGTCGTACTGGTCGCTGCTGGTTTGCAGTCCGATATCGATCTGGCTGCTGAGCGGGGACAACGACGAGGTGGCACCGATTTCGGCGATGCGACTCTGTGCGGATGTACGCAGCGCGTTGACGGCTACTGCGGTCGGTGAACTCTCCGATTCGTCTGGTGGTAGCACCTTGTCGAGTGCAGCGAGCTCGACGCCGGCGGTGGTGGCAAGTGCGGTGCGCGTTTGTTGATCGAGGCGACCGGAGCCGAACAGGACGCGCTGATCGGACAATGCTCGACGTGCTTCCCAGAGGGACGAGAACTCGCCGCCGCGCTGACGCAGAATGGGGCGCTGGGATGTATTGATGACGTCGGTGAATGCGCTCGAGATGTTGGTGGATACTTCGTTGACGAGTGTGACGAGCCGTGCGGGGGCAACTGCGCCCGCTGCCACTTCGTCGACGATGGACGTGCTGTCCTCCAGAGCCCGGGTGACTTTGTCGTTGAGCACGTCGTCGGCCTGGAACGAGCGGCCGGCGGTGACAAGTCCCTGCATCGAATCGTTCACTGCCCTTGTGGCAGTAGTTGTTTCAGTACCGGACGAGGATGCGACCGCGAGGTCGTACAGAGCTTCCTCCAGGTGGAGAGCCGCGGGTACCGCGAGCACTCGTTCCGATGAGGAACTGAGCCTCGAGGCCTCGGCGAGTTCGGCCTGGATCCGGAAGGCACCGAGTACGACGGCGATGAGCATCGGAACGGCAAGGACCGCGACGACCTTCCAACCGAGGCGCCATTCGCCGATCGACCACCAGGAGGTTGCTGTGTGTGCATCGTGTTTCATGCGGACCGCTTCCCCTTCATATTTGCCCCCTCGCCCAGTCCCCCGGATGGGTCACTGCGCGCACTCCTTCGAGCGCACGCAATCGAAGAAAGGTTAGCTGAACGGTAACAGACCGATCCGTGACAGGCTAGGCGTATGCCGGATTCCGGACCTAGGGCCGAAAATGTCCTGCCTGATCAGCTAAAGGACGAATCGGGCAAACGTAGCCAAATGGAAGCTGAATCAGCGAAGTTCGAGAAAGGACGTCAACTCGGCTGCGGCGGCCTGGCCGGCGCGGTTCGCACCGATTGTCGACGAGGAGGGCCCGTAGCCAACCAGATGCACACGAGGATCGGAAGCCACTTGGGTTGCGAGGCGACCGCTCATCTCGATTCCGCCGCCGGTCCCACGCAGCCGAAGCGGCGCCAGGTGGTCGAGCGAACTCCGAAACCCGGTGCACCACAAGATGACATCGGCATCCACAGTTGTGCCGTCGGCCCACCGCACCCCGTGCGGAAGGATCTCCGAGAACATCGGTCGCCGCGACATCACGCCACGTTCGCGTGCCGCACGAATGGCGGGCGTCACCGGCAGTCCGGTGACCGACACAACCGACCCTGGCGGCAAACCGCGTCGAACCCGGTCCTCGACCATGGCGACGGCATCCCGACCGATCTCCGGGGAAAACGGTTCGTCGCGAAACTCCGGTTCGCGGCGCGTCACCCACGTGGTGGTCGTGACCTGTGAAATCTCGTCGAGCAACTGCACCGCGGAGATGCCACCGCCGACAACAACAACATGTTTGCCCGCGAACTCGTGGGCCGAGTAGTAGTCCTTGGTGTGTAACTGGCGCCCACGGAACGACGCGGCGCCGCGGTAGTAAGGAATGAACGGGCGCTCCCACGTTCCGGTCGCATTGATCAGCCCGCGTGCCGCGTAGACGCCGTGGTCGGTCTCGATCCGTAGACGTTCCTGCCTCGGACACACCACCCGCGTATGAACCGGTCGGTGAACGGGCAGTTCGAATTGCTTCTCGTACAACTCGAAGTAGTGGGGGACCGCCACCGACGCCGGTACCTGCTCGGCGTCGGTTCCTGTCGTTTCCGCGAACGACATGCCCGGGAGATCGTGAACTCCGTTGACAGTGCTCAAAGTCAGGCTCGGCCACCGAAACTGCCAGGCACCGCCGGGACCGGCTGCGTGATCGAGCACGACAAATCCCGATTCGGGCAGAACGGAGAACTTGCGGAGGTAGTACGCCGCAGACAATCCGGCCTGGCCGGCGCCGATCACCACGATGTCGACATCGACGCTCTCGCTGCGTCCCTCGTCACTATCGTTCGTACTCATCGGTAATCTAACCTCCTGATGCGCAGAACTCTGCGGTGAGAGAACTACGTGGTCGGCAAACTGCATTCGGATCAACCCCTTGCGCACGAGCCTTCCAGAAAAGAAAGTGAGCGGACATGATCGGGACTTCCCGTGACGGCAATGTCGTGACCATCGAATTGCAGCGTCACGAGCGTCGCAACGCGCTCAGCGCGGAACTCTGCATCGCGATCAAGGATGCAGTGAATGCCGCCGTCGCCGATCGCGCTCACGTCATCGTGATCACCGGCCAGGGGTCTGCATTCTGTGCCGGTGCCGACCTGTCCGGTGATGTCTACATGGAAGGCTTCACCGACCGGCTCTTCGAGATGCTCCGCTCGATCGACACGGCACCGATCCCGGTGATCGCCGCCGTCAACGGTCCGGCCATCGGTGCAGGCACGCAGCTGGCGATAGCCTCCGACCTGCGCGTTGTTGCCCCGGCGGCGCGGTTCGGCATCCCAGCGGCGACGCTGGGTGTATCTGTCGACAAATGGACGATGCGACGGTTGGCCTCACTCGTCGGCGGTGGCCCCGCTCGCACCGTTCTCCTCGGCATCGAGCAGATCGGCGCCGAAGAAGCATTCAACCGCGGACTTGCCAACAAGATCGGCACCCTCGACGACGCCCAGGAATGGGCGCATCGCATCGCCAACCTCGCACCACTGTCCTTGCGTCATATGAAGATGGTCCTCAACGACGACGGGACGATGGAAGAGCAGTCGCCCGAGCAACTCGACGCACTGCACGCCGCGTGGCTCAGTGACGACGTGCAGGAAGCCCGCGCCGCCCGCATCGAGAACCGCCCACCGGTCTTCAAAGGAAAATAGTCGCGTCCCGCTCCGTCGGCAAATAGTCGCGTCCCGCTCCGTCGGCAAATAGTCGCTAGTCTGGGCCGAATGAAGACGACGACGCTTCTCGGTGCTGCCGCGGTTACTGCAGCAGCAGGATGGATAGCCCGCGCCGCATGGGGAATCCCGACGCAGATCGGGGCGTCGCGCAATGCGGTGCAACCCTATGCGGCGATGTCACCTCGATATCGGAATCGTCAGTTCCACAACTCGGATCCCAGCAGCATGCTGGTGCCGGGCACCGATGCCGGGATGGCGAAATCGCTGCTTACTCGCGGTTCGACGGGTCGGCCTCGCGCACCCATCCCGTTGGCGACGCCGCTCGCACCCGCTCAGGCCGGGGGAGCAGCGGTCACCTGGTACGGGCATTCGAGTGTCCTCGTAGAGGTGGACGGTTACCGGGTGCTAGCCGATCCCGTGTGGAGTGAGCGTGTATCGCCTTCTGCCACAGTCGGTCCCGCGCGCATGCACGCCGCTCCGGTGGCGTTGGCGGACCTCCCGGAAGTGGATGCGATTGTCATCTCCCACGATCATTACGACCACCTCGACATGGCGACGGTCAAGACGCTGACCCGCACCCAGACGGCGCCCTTTGTGGTACCGATCGGGATCGGCGCGCATCTACGGCATTGGAAGGTGCCGGAGAACCGCATCGTCGAATTGGACTGGGACGAGTCGACGACTATCGGTGACCTGGTGCTTACCTGCACCGAAGCTCGACACTTTTCCGGGCGAGGTCTTGTCCGCAACGCGACTCAGTGGGCATCGTGGGTGTTTGCCGGGCCGAAGCATCGGGTGTTCTTCGGAGGGGACAGCGGATACACACCGCGGTTCGTTGAACTCGGCACCACGTATGGTCCTTTCGACCTGACCCTATTGCCCGTCGGCGCGTACGACGTGCGGTGGCCGGACATCCACATGAACCCGGAGGAGGCGGTCCAGACCCACGCGGATCTGAACCGCGGCGACCCCGCGCGCGGGGTGTTTGTTCCGATCCACTGGGCTACGTTCAACTTGGCGTTCCATTCGTGGTCCGAGCCGATCATCAGATTGACCGAAGCTGCCGCCGATGTCGGCACGGCGGTGGCGGTGCCGATGCCGGGTGGACGGATCGACGCGCTGTCCGCGCAACCGCCGACAAAATGGTGGATTCCCCTGGGGTAACCGATCGACTCGAGTCGGTGAGCGGAGTCGGACCCGGTTTCGTCTCGGCGAGTGCGTAATCTTTGACCATGGCTCACGAGCACATCGGTTCAGAAGGCACGGCGACCTCGATCGCGACGGGTGGTGACGGGGACGCCGTCGACGTTGTCCGGGGCCTGACCGCAGATCAGGTTGCGTCGCGGATCGCGTCGGGGCAGACGAACGACGTACCCGATCGGGCCTCTCGTTCGGTCAAGGACATCGTTCGAGGCAATGTGTTCACGAGGATCAACGCGATCCTGCTGGTGCTGTTGGCGATTGTTCTGGCAACCGGTTCCGTGATCGACGGAATGTTCGGACTGCTGATCATCGCGAACAGCGGTATCGGCATCATCCAGGAGATCCGCGCCAAGAAAACTCTGGACGCCTTGGCCATCGTCAGTCAAGCGAAGCCGATGGTCCGGCGTGACGGTGTTGCTGTTGCGTTGGCTCCCAAAGACGTTGTGCTCGATGACATTATCGAATTGGGTTCGGGTGATCAGATTGTCGTCGACGGCGAAGTGGTGTCGTCGTCCGCGCTCGAAGTGGACGAGTCGTTGCTCACCGGCGAAGCAGATCCGGTGCACAAGAGCGTCGGTGAATCGATACTCTCGGGCAGTTTTGTTGCCGCGGGCAGCGGCGCGTATCGCGCCACGAAGGTCGGCGGCGACGCATATGCCGCGAAGCTCGCGGACGAGGCCAGCAAGTTCACGCTCGTTCATTCGGAACTGCGGAGCGGCATCGACCGCATTCTGAAGTTCATCACGTACCTGATGATTCCGGCCGGTGCGCTGATCATCTACAACCAGCTGTTCTCGAGCGGCGAGTCGCTCGGTCCGGCCCTGAACGGCATGGTCGCGGCTCTGGTCCCGATGGTCCCCGAGGGCCTGGTGCTCATGACGTCCATCGCTTTTGCCGTCGGCGTCATTCGATTGGGCAAGCGGCAGTGCCTCGTTCAGGAATTGCCTGCCATCGAGGGGCTCGCTCGCGTCGACGTCGTCTGTGCGGACAAGACCGGAACTTTGACCGAGAACGGTATGCGGTTGTCCGAGTTGAAACTCGCCGACGGGTCTGCCGACGAGTCGGTGATCAACGCCGCGCTCGCCGCGATGGCTGCGTCCGACCCTCGGCCCAACGCCAGTGTTCTGGCGATCCGTGAGTCCCTGACCGACGACGCAGGGTGGGGTGAAGCTACTTCGGTGGCACCTTTCTCGTCCGCGAAGAAGTGGAGCGGGCAGTCGTACGGCATTCACGGAAACTGGGTGCTCGGTGCTCCGGACGTGCTGCTCGATCCGTCGTCGGAGATGGCCCGTCTGGCAGAAGAAGTCGGTTCCAGCGGGCTTCGTGTTCTCATGTTGGGCAGCAGCAACCTGCCGGTCGACGACGTCGACGCTCCGGGCGTCGTGACACCGGAAGCCTTGGTTGTCCTGGAGCAGAAAGTTCGCCCGGACGCGCAGGAAACGTTGGAGTACTTCGCAAGTCAACGGGTAGCCGTCAAGGTCATCTCCGGTGACAATGCCGTGTCCGTCGGTGCTGTCGCGGGTTCGCTCGGGCTGGAGGGCGGTGATCGCCCGATCGATGCGCGTGAGCTTCCCGGTGATCAGGAGAAACTGGCCGATGTTCTCGACGGGGCAACCACCTTCGGACGCGTCCGCCCCGATCAGAAGCGAGAAATGGTTGCGGCCTTGCAGTCTCGCGGCCACACCGTCGCGATGACCGGCGACGGTGTCAACGACGTTCTGGCACTCAAGGACGCCGACATCGGAGTCTCGATGGGATCCGGCAGTCCCGCGACGCGCGCTGTCGCTCAGATCGTGCTGTTGGACAACAAGTTCGCGACGTTGCCGTACGTGGTGGCCGAGGGTCGCCGGGTGATCGGCAATATCGAACGTGTCTCCAACCTGTTCCTGACCAAGACCGTGTACTCGGTGGTGCTCGCGTTCCTGGTCGGAATCACCGGTGTGCTGTCGAAGATGCTCGACTTCGAACCGTTGTCGTATCCGTTCCTGCCGCGCCACGTCACTATCGCGGCCTGGTTCACGATCGGTATCCCGGCGTTCATTCTTTCGCTGGCGCCCAATAACGAGCGGGCCCGTTCCGGCTTCGTGCCGCGCGTGATGCGGTTGGCTTTGCCGTCGGGAATCATCATCGGCGTCACCACGTTCATCGCGTACGTGCTTGCGCACCGTAATCACGATCTGACACCTGAGCAGGAAGGTACCACTGCTCTGATCACGTTGATCATGATCGCGCTGTGGGTACTGGCCGTGGTCGCGCGTCCGTACGTGTGGTGGAAGCTGGTGCTGATCGGCGGTTCCGTGGCCGGCTACCTGATCTTGTTCGCGTTGCCGTTCACCCGCGAGTTCTTCAAGTTGGATCCGAGCAACGTGGCCGCAACAACACTTGCGATCAGTCTCGGTGCGGTTGGCGTCGTATTGGTGGAGGTGTCCTGGTGGGTCAGCGCCCGGTTGCACGGTGAGAAGCGAAAGCTGTTCACCACGCCGGACGATCTGCCAGGGGAACACCATCACGCGGAGGCGCAGAAGTAGTTCCCAGCCCGCCCACCTTGATGGCGTCACATCGTTCGACCTGTGAGAATCTATGTGTGTGCGGAGGTTCTACTTTCCGCAGCAGGATGTGCATGAGCACCGGGAGAGGACACAAAATGGGTTTCTTGGACAACGTCAAGGGTCTGGTCGAGAAGGGCCAGGAACTTGCCTCGGAGAACTCCGACAAGGTTCACGGCGCAATCGACAAGGTCGCCGACATCGCCGACAACAAGACCGGCGGAAAGTACGGCAGTCAGATCGACAAGGCAGCCGAGGCTGCCAAGAAGGCTGTTCCCGAAAAAGAGTAGCCCGCCAGCAATCAGGAGCCCACAACTCGATGAGGTTGTGGGCTCCTGTGCGTCCGCTGGGTGACTTGTCAGTCTGGGCGGGCACAATGAACGGGTGAACTTCACCTGGATTCTGCTGGTCGTCATCGCCGCCATCGCAGTGACAGGGCTGGCGAATCGCCGGAATCTTCAGGCGCCTCTGGTTCTGGTAGCTGTGGGTTCGGTCGCGTCGTTCATCCCGGGAATGCCTCGGCCCGAACTCGATCCACACGTCATTCTGGGTGTAGTGCTTCCACCGTTGCTCTATTCGGCTGCACTGAAATTCTCGGTGGCGACCTTCAAACGCAACCTCGCGGCGATCTTGCGTCTGGGTGTCGGGATGGTCCTCGTGACGGCTTTCGTGGTCGCCTTCTTTGCCGAATGGATGGTTCCGGAATTCACGATCGGTGCGGCTCTGGTGCTCGGCGCGGTGGTCGCACCCACCGACGCGGTCAGCGCCGTGGCAGTAGGACAGAAACTCGGATTGCCCAAGCGCGTCATAGCAATTCTCACCGGCGAAGGCCTGGTCAACGACGCTACCGCGTTGACCCTGTTCACCGTCGCCGTCGCCGCGGTGACGGGTACTCGGATCGCCACGGATTCGCCGTTGCTGTTCTTCGTCTACGAAGTTGTCGGTGGCGTGGTGATCGGTTTGGTGCTCGCGTTCATCGTGAAATTCGTGCGAGCCCGGATGTACGATTCGCCTCTCGAAACCGGTTTGGGCCTGGTACTTCCGTTTGCCGCGTATCTGGCCGCGGAAGAACTCCATGCGTCGGGCGTTCTCGCGGTTGTGGTCGCGGGCTTGGTGATCGGACACTATTCGACGGATGCCTCGATCATGACGAGACTGCAGGAACGATCCGTCTGGTCGAGCCTCGACACGCTACTCGAGATGTTCGTGTTCGCCTACATGGGTCTGCAGTTGAGTTTCGTGATCGACGATGTCGTGAACGACGGTCTTCCGGTGGTCAACGTAATCCTGTACGGGCTTGCGGTGTTGGCAGTGGTCATCGTGATCCGGCCGCTGTGGTTGTTCCTGAGCTACTCCCGGGTGCGGTTCGGGATAACGCTGCGGCGGGGCCAGCGTCAGAAACAGTTGACGTGGAAACAGAACGTAGTCGTCTCCTGGGCCGGAATGCGCGGCGTGGTTACTCTTGCCGCGGCCGGCGGTATTCCGTTTGCACTCTCCACCGGTGAACCGTTTCCCGGCCGCGGCGTCATTCAGGCGATTGCGTTCATCGTCGCGGTGGGAACCCTGCTCTTGCAAGGTTCCACGCTGCCGTTCCTGATCCGCAGGCTCGACGTTGCCGATCCGTATGAACAGTTGCGCACGCAGGAGCAAATGGAGTTGGCGCGCACCATTTCTCGTCAAGCCGGCGAGAAAGCGCTGGCCGACGTGGTGGCTAGTCCGCCGCCAGGTGTCGCCGGCGCCGAACTGCAGGCAATCGTCGAACGCGTGCGACGCTCGATGCAGGCCAGACTCCAAGTGCAGGAGACGGACGAGAACAATGATCGCGACACGGCGATGTGGAATGCGGGTGCATTGTTCGACAAGTTCCGGCATCAGTCGTTGCGCACACAGCGCATGGCATTGATTGCAGCGAGGGACGACGGTGATCTCGACGACGAGGTATTGCGTACCGTGTTGGAGAGTCTTGATCTCGAAGAGGCTGCAGCTGAGGAACGGGTACGGCGCCGCCGCGCTCGCGCGGCGGCCGGAGGGGACGGCACAGCATGAGTGCACGACTGCGGCACGTGATCTGGGGGACGCTCGCGGCGAGTGCCCTTGTGGTGAGTTCGGCCTGCGGATCTGTAGGAACCGAGGAGACAACGGGAACGCAGGCGCCGACCACCACATCGGTGGCGCAGGCTCTGCCGGCCCCCGTGAGCGCAGCACGCGGGGTTGTCTTCGACGACCAACCGTTTGCGACAACCGCTGCCGCAGGTGCGAGCGCCCGGAAGATTCTGTACGGCTCCACATCCGGCGTCGACGGCCGCGAAACGCAGGTGTCGGGAACGGTATTCATCCCACCGGGAACTGCTCCTGCCGGCGGCTGGCCCATCGTTTCGGTCGGCCACGGCACCACGGGAATCTCCGACGATTGCGCACCGTCCACGTCGCCGACGCTCCTCGGGACGATGGGGTTGGTGGAGCCGCTGCTGAACGCGGGTTACGTTGTTGCGGTCTCGGATTTCGAGGGGCTGGGGACTCCCGATCCGCACCCGTACCTGCAACCGGATACCGCCGCCTACAACGTGATCGACGCGGTGCGCGCGGCACGTAACATCGTCCCGGACACGTCGGACAGGTGGGCCACTCTGGGACTCTCACAAGGTGGTCAGGCGTCGTGGGCAGCTGCGGAGAAGGCAGGCGAATACGGGGACGGACTCGAATTTGTCGGTGCGGCAAACCTTTCGCCCGCGGCCGATATCTCGCCGATCATCACCAGCGGCGCGGATGTGAATCTGTCACTGCCCCAACAATTGTTGCTGCCGTACGTTCTCGAGGGCCTGTCGCTGTCTCATCCGGATCTCGAGCGTGAGGACTACGTACACGGAGCGTTTGCGGAGAATTACGAACTGCTGTCATCGTGCCTCACGGCCAGGGCACCCGAGAAGTTGTCGTTGGTGGGGAAGGTGACGCCTGCCGATACGCGCCCAGCTACTGACGCCGATGCCGATCGAATTCACGGTTGGCTGAGCGACATCGCGCTGCCACGCCGACAAGCGAGCGGCCCGATGTATGTGGTGGTCGGGGCAAACGACAACCTCATTCTCCCCGAGTGGACCGAGGCTGCGGTGGCCAGAGCTTGTTCCGACGGCGACGTGATCGAGTTCGTCTCGCGGCCAGGGGAGGGGCACGCCGACGGCCGGGCCGTTCCCGGGGCCGTTCAATGGATTCAGGATCGCTTCAGCGGTGTGCCCGCGCCCAGTACCTGCGGTGCCTAGATGAGTCCGACGGTTGCTGTCCTGCTTGCCTGCGTGGTTGCCCTCCTCAGCGCGGCTCTGGCTACGGTCTGGATGCGGACCAGACGTGAAGTCACCTCACCCACCGAACGAGCGGTCCACACGGCACTGCATACGGCTTCCCTTGCCGCCCGGCCTCTTCGGCGCGGACTCGACAGCGATTCGGCTGCCGAAGCGGCACCCCATCTGCGCGAGTTGACCGGTGCTCGAGGTTTTGGCATCACCGACGCGGCGGGAGTTGTGCTGGCGTGGAACGGGCCGCACGAATCGATGGCCGAGCAGTTCCACGATGCTGCCCTGCGTGCGATCGAAGGCGAGCGCCGGGTACTCGTGACCTACTCGGACCTGGTGCGGGGCAGCGACGATCACGCGGTACGTGCCTTGATCGCCCAGCCCCTTCTCATCGAGGACAGCGGCGTGGTCGGGGTATTGGGGATCGTCACGACGGAGGACCCTTGGCCCGGCATGCTCGGCGCGATCACGGAGGTCGCTCGCTATGCGTGCAGCCAAATAGAACTTGCCGATCTCGACGCGTCGCGGGCGCGGCTCGACCGAGCGGAAGTTCGCGCACTGCGCGCGCAGATCAGCCCACATTTCATCTACAACGCACTCAATACCGTGGCGTCGTTCGTTCGTACCGATCCGACGCGGGCGCGTGAGCTGATCCTCGAGTTCGCCGATTTCACGCGCTACTCGTTCCGCTCGGCGGGCGAGTTCACCTTGCTTGCCGACGAACTCCGCAACATCGATCGCTACCTGACTCTCGAGCGGGCCAGGTTCGGTGATGCGCTCGACGTGCGACTGCAGGTGGCGCCGGAAGTGCTCAACGTGGTCCTGCCGTTCCTGGCGCTGCAACCACTGGTGGAGAATGCTGTCCGGCACGGTATCTCCGGCAAACCGGAGGGCGGCACCATCAGCATCGTGGCGGCAGACGAAGGCCCCGACTGTGTCATCAGCGTCGAAGACGACGGCGTCGGTATGGACCCGGACATGCTGCGGTTCGGTTCCCTCGACGCCATCGAATCCGGGGCCGGCCGCCCCAGCGCCAGGGAGGCCGCGCACGTGGGTCTGGCCAACGTCGACGATCGTCTGCGAGCGGCATTCGGTAACGATTACGGCCTGGTGGTGGAGACCGCGCCAGGAGCCGGAACCAAGGTCAGCATGCGTGTGCCCAAGTTCAAGCAGGGCATTCGCGTGTGATCGGTGGCTTTGTGGGTTCGGTGCGGGTAGCCGTGGGAATATGGGTGTGCTGTGAATGAGACTGACATAGGTGCCCAACTGACCGTGCTTGCCGTCGACGACGAAAAACCGGCGCTCGACGAGCTGGCTTTTCTGCTGCGCGCGCAAGAATCGGTGGCGCACGTCCACACCGCGTCGGATGCAACGACGGCGCTGCGGATTCTTCGTGACGGCGGCATCGACGGCGTTTTTCTCGACATCAACATGCCAGGACTGGACGGTTTGGAACTGGCCGGGATTCTCTCCAATTTTGCGACTCCGCCGCCGGTTGTCTTTGTGACCGCGCACGACGATCGGGCAGTGGCCGCCTTTGATCTCGGTGCGGTCGACTACCTCCTCAAGCCGTTGCGCGAAGAGCGGCTGGCACAGGCAGTGAGTCGGATCGTGGGTCTCGCGGGGCGTAAACAGGCCGGCGCACAAGCCGATGCCGCATCCATCGACGAAGTGATTCCGGTGGAACTCGGCGGCGTCACGACACTGGTGCAGCGCTCGGCGGTGGAATGGGTCGAAGCCGACGGCGATTACGCGCGGTTACATACGGCAGGTAAGTCGCATCTGGTGCGGATCCCGATTTCTACCCTCGAATCCCGTTGGGCCGATGCGGGTTTCCTGAGGGTTCACCGTTCGTACCTGGTGTCCCTTGCCTTGGTGACCGGAATTCGCACCGTCGGCAGTGGTTTGGTGGTGACTCTTCGCCCGCACAGTGGCAAGCCGCCTGTGGAGTTGCCGGTGAGCCGTCGGCATACCCGCGAGTTGAAGGATCGGTTGGTGCGCACCCCCAAGCAGAGTTGGTTGTCGCGGTGAGTGGGCACATCGATCCGCCGGTGCGTCAGCGGGTGGTGCTGGCGCAGCGTCACGGCGCCCGCATCGTGCGTACTCGGGTAGAAGTGCAGGAACAGACCGAGGTCGGCGACGCCATGATCCGGGGTCTGGTTCGTGCCCAGCTGGGTCTGGCAATTCGGCTGACTGTGGTCGTAGCCGGATCATTGTGCGCGATACCGCTGTCGACCATGCTTTTTCCGGCGCTGGCGGATTACTCGGTATGGGGGATCAGGCTTCCGTGGCTGGTGACGGGCGGCGCCGTGTTGCCATTGCTGCTGATCACCGGGTGGGTGTTCGTGCGCCGTGCTGAACGCAACGAGCAGGACTTCACCAATCTCGTGGACGACTGAGCGCGGGCGCTGTGGGTGGGCAATCTATTCCGGTGTTGACGGTGTTGGGCATCGTGGCGGCGGCAGTGGCGACAGTGGCGATCGGTATCTACGGAGTGCGGCTTTCTCGCACCACGTCCGACTTTCTGGTTGCCTCCCGCACGGTGGGGCCGCAGTGGAATGCCACGGCGATTTCCGGTGAATACCTTTCTGCTGCGTCTTTTCTCGGTGTTGCCGGTCTGGTGGCGAAGTACGGAGCGGACGCGCTGTGGTACCCGATCGGGTTCACCGCAGGCTATCTGGCGCTACTGCTTTTTGTTGCCGCGCCGCTCCGAAGATCGGGCGCGTACACCGTTCCGGACTTCGCTGAATTCCGGTTGGGTTCACCGCGTTTACGGAAATTGGCAATGCTCGTGGTTGCGATGGTGTGCATTCTCTACCTGATTCCGCAGTTCCAGGGGGCCGGTCTGACCCTCAATATCCTTCTCGGCGTGCCGAGTTGGATCGGTGGGGTTGTGGTCGGGGTGATAGTCATCGCCAATGTCGTCGGTGGCGGCATGCGATCCGTCACGTTCGTTCAGGCATTCCAATACTGGCTCAAGCTGTCTGCGGTGGCGATTCCGGCTGTGGCACTGGCCTTCTACTTCTTTACGGACGAACACGACGTAGGTGCTCCGGCGCCGCCGACGGTCAGTGAGCAGACCACAGTGGACATCACCACCGACGTTGTGGTGCAGGTGGCCGAACCGGTGACCGTGCAGGGAGGAACGTTGGATGGTCGCTCCGCCACGGGCAGCGTTGTCCTCGAACCGGGCGAGCACACCCTCGGTGAGGGGATGTCGATGGTTCTGGAAGCCGGTGCAGCCGTGCCGGTGGTAGCCGGGGCGCCGGCGCACAATTCGGATTGGATTACGCCCGGTTGGGGATTCGGCGGTCCGCACCCGACATATCAGGTGTATTCGCTGATGCTCGCGACCTTCCTCGGGACGCTCGGATTGCCGCACGTACTGGTGCGGTTCTACACCAATCCGGACGGGCGGACGGCACGGCTGACGTCGCTGGCCGTCGTAGGTCTGGTTGGTGTCTTCTACTTTTTTCCGGTCCTGCTCGGAGTGTTCGCTCGGTTGTACGTTCCGCAGTTGCTGATCACCGGAACCTCGGACGCGGCAGTGCTGCTGTTGCCTGGTTCGGTGTTCTCGGGGTGGGGCGGGCAGTTGCTGGCGGCGCTGGTGGCGTCGGGCGCGATTGCCGCGTTCCTCTCCACGTCGTCTGGCCTGCTCGTGAGTATCGCCGGTGTGATCAGCACCGACGTCCTACGAGGGCGGATACGTGATTTCCGGATCGCCGCTCTCCTGTCCGGTGCGATTCCGCTGGCCATGTCACTTGCCGTGGTGTCGGTCGATCTCTCGATCACCGTCGGGTTGGTGTTTGCCGTCGCCGCGTCGACGCTCTGCCCGTTGCTCCTGCTCGGCGTCTGGTGGCGCGGATTGACCGCGGTCGGCGCCGGCGCAGGCATGGTGGTGGGCGGCTTTGTAGCCGGGTCGGCAGCAACGGTCGCGATCCTCGGCGGATTGTCGGAAACGGTGTTGAGCGGGTGGCCCGCTGCGATCTTCGCGTTTCCGGCCGCAGTCAGCGTGCCGCTCGCGTTCGCCACGATGGTTGTTGTCAGTAAGGCATCGAGCAAGCAGGTACCTGCGGATATAGCGCGAATCTTCACCCGTATGCATGCTCCCGAGCGTCTGGACATGGGCTCCGACCGCGAAGACGAGCTCCGTCAGCCCTGATTTCGGCGTGCCGTTGGTCGCGCGGGCGTGACCGTTCAGCGCACGACTCGACTGCTCACCGTGTGAGCGCCACCACAGCCATTTTATGTGACTCCGATCTCACTAACGTCTGCACGTAGTTCACTTCACACGCGAGGCGAGGAGCCGGCAGTGTCCACAGCAGAAGTCAGTGAGGGGTCGCCGCAAGAGCGGCGGACCCCGGATGCCCAGGCATTCATAGACATGCAAGCAAGTCCCGAGTTCCAGGAACTGCGGACGCGCCTGCGCAAGTTCGTTTTCCCCATCACTGCATTCTTTCTGCTCTGGTATGCGGTGTACGTCCTTCTGGCGACTTACGCCCACGACTTCATGGCGACCAAGGTCCTCGGCAACATCAACCTCGGCATCATTCTCGGCCTCGGACAGTTCGTGACGACGTTCGCGATCACCGCCTGGTACGTGAAGTTCGCCGGCCGCGAGCTCGACCCGCGTTCCGCTGCTATCCGTGACGAGCTGGAAGGCCCCGTATCGTGATCACCACACTCGCCGCGTCCGGGACGGATGTGGGTAACCCCGTCTTCAACATCGCGATCTTCCTCGCGTTTGTCGTCGTCACGATGACGCTGGTCATTCGCGCCAGTCGCACCACGAAGAAGGCATCCGATTTCTACACCGGTGGCGGGCAGTTCACCGGTCCGCAGAACGGTTTTGCCATCGCCGGTGACTACCTTTCAGCTGCCTCCTTCCTCGGGATCGCCGGGGCCATCGCCGTTTACGGTTACGACGGCTTCCTCTACTCCATCGGCTTCCTCGTCGCGTGGCTCGTGGCTTTGCTTCTGGTTGCCGAATTGCTGCGGAACACCGGCAGATTCACGATGGCCGACGTATTGAGCTTCCGTCTCAAGCAGCGCCCCGTGCGTATGGCTGCGGCACTCTCCACTCTCGCCGTCTCGCTCTTCTACCTGTTGGCCCAGATGGCCGGTGCCGGTGGACTTGTCGCGCTGCTGCTCAATATCGAAGGCAAGACCGGTCAGGCGATCGTGGTTGCCATCGTCGGCGTGCTGATGATCGTCTACGTCTTGGTCGGCGGTATGAAGGGCACCACCTACGTGCAGATGGTGAAGGCCGTTCTGCTGGTGGCCGGCGCCGGAGTCATGTTCGTGCTCGTGCTCTTCGCGGTCCGGGGTAACTTCTCCCAGCTCCTTGCGGATGCACAGAACGTGGTCAGTAACTCCTCCAACGAAGCTGTTGCCGGTCGCGACATTCTTGCTCCGGGCGCAAAGTACGGGCTGACCGGGATGACGCAGCTCGACTTCATCTCTCTCGGAATCGCTTTGGTACTCGGCACGGCAGGCCTGCCGCACGTGCTCATGCGCTTCTACACCGTCCCCACCGCCAAGGAAGCTCGCCGTTCCGTCACCTGGGCGATCGCACTGATCGGTGCCTTCTACCTGTTCACTCTGGTACTCGGCTACGGCGCAGCCAAGATGGTCGGACCCGACGTAATCCTGGCTGCTCCCGGCAAGGAGAACTCTGCGGCACCGCTGCTGGCCTTCGAACTCGGCGGCACGATCTTCCTCGGCATCATCTCGGCAGTGGCTTTTGCCACCATCCTCGCGGTGGTCGCCGGTCTCGCGATCACGGCTTCGGCGTCGTTTGCTCACGACATCTACGCCAGTGTCATCAAGCGCGGCAACGCAACCGAAGAACAGCAGGTTCGGGTTTCACGCATCACCGTTGTCGTGATCGGTGTCATCTCGATCGTTCTCGGTATCGGCGCCATGGGCCAGAACATCGCCTTCCTGGTGGCTCTCGCCTTTGCTGTTGCGGCCTCGGCGAACCTGCCGACCCTGCTGTACTCGCTCTTCTGGAAGAAGTTCAACACCACGGGTGCGCTGTTCAGCATCTACGGCGGTCTGATCAGTTGCTTGACACTGATCGTGTTCTCCCCGGCCATCTCGGGCAAGCCGTCGTCGATGCTCCCGAACTCCGACTTCGCGTGGTTCCCGCTCTCCAACCCCGGCATCGTCTCGATCCCGCTGGCATTTGCCCTCGGCATCATCGGTACCTACATCGGGCGCAACAAGCCCGAGGATCCGGCCAAGCAGGCTGAGATGGAAGTTCGTTCCCTCACCGGCGTCGGCGTCGAAAAGGCTGTCGATCACTAGTAGGGGCATTCGGCCCTCGTGCGCCTTTCTGGTACCTCCGGTAACCAGAAAGGCGCACAGCGCTATTGTCCCCCCATGGCAAAACTCACAGTGAAGATCGACGTCCCCCTTCCGCCGCAGGAAGTGTGGGACAAGGCATCAGATCTCAGTGGTTACGAGAATTGGCTTGTCGTCCACGACGGTTGGCGAGGGGAACTTCCCGAACAGTTGGGGGTGGGAACCGAGATCACCTCAGTTGTGACGGTGAAGGGCCTGCGTAATCGTGTGCGCTGGACCATCAAGAAGTACGACGTGCCCACGGCGTTGTCGCTCAAGGGTGACGGCAAGGGTGGGGTCAAGCTGGGGCTCGAACTCGACGTTCGGCCCAAGGGCGCTGGTTCGGAGTTGGCGTTGACTGTCGAACTCGGTGGCGCTCCGCTTTTCGGACCTATCGGTTCCGGGGTTGCTCGGGCACTCAAAGGGGATATCGAGCAGTCGTTGGCGCAGTTCGTTCGAATCTACGCCTGAAATCTCGCCAGTAGTTACTTTGCGGCAAACGTGAGTTAGGATTCTTTTCGGCGGGATAAACCGGGCATAGGTTTGTTATGAACCTGGTGCTCCGCCGGAGAGGATTCCGCACATGTCTGGTCGTCACGGCTCGTCCGGGGTACCCACAGCGTCGATGCCGCGATCGGTGAAAGTACTGGTCGCAGTGCTGTCCGTGGTTGCCGTCGCAGGTTCCGCGGCATTTGCCGTCACGTTCAGCAATCTGGGAGAGGATGCTCCGTCGGTCACGCCCAACGCCGCTACCTCGGAGTGCGCGCAGACCGACAACCTGGTGCTGGCAGTTGATCCGTCCATCGCCACCGGCGTCGAGGCGGTTGTGGCGACCATCGATCCGGAAAAGCTCGGTTGCGCTTCGTTCACCGTGGTGTCCCAGGACTCGGCTCGAACGTACGGGGATCTTGCGCTCGGACGTTCCGGTCCGGCGATCTGGATACCCGATTCGTCAGAATGGCTCGACAAGGCCGGGGCGGGTGGTCGGTCCATCTCGAAGGTCAGCGAGTCGGTAGCGTCCACACCGGTAGTCACGGTGTCGAAATCCGGCGAAACTACCAGTCCGGCAAGCTGGCTCGACGTCCTGGCAGTTCCAGGTCTGCACATCGGTGATCCGCTTTCCAGCGCTGTTTCCAGCGCGCCCATCGTTGCCGCGTTTGCCGAAACTCAGGCTCGTAGCGGCGATACCGCGTCCATCTCGGCCGCATTGGTTCCCGTGGCGCAAGCTCAACTCGGAAATGTGAAGGAAGCCGGTTCGACCGTCCGGATAGAAAAGGTTGCCGCGGACAGCGGAACCGCGGTCACCACAGAACAGACGTTCATCGCGTACATGGCCGCTCATCCCGACGCTCGGTTGACCGCCGCAGTGCCCACGTCCGGCACGGTGTTCATGAATTACCCGATGGCACTGACCGGAGATTCGACTGCAATGCCGGCGGCACAGGTTCTCGCCGACGCACTCACGTCTGACAGCGGCCGCACAGCTCTGTCCGGTCTGGGTTTTCGTGCAGCGGGCAACGAACCGTTGCCGAGCGGTGGCGTCGGGGTGATCGCGCCGTTGGTACCGAGCGATCCGTCTGTTGTGACCACAGCGCTGGCGCGCTACGAGATTCTGTCCCGGCCCTCCCGAGCGCTTGCGGTTGTCGACGTCTCCGGTTCGATGGATTACATGGAGGGCGGTGTTACCCGAATGGCCGCCACGGCGCAGGCCGGCGACATCGCGATCCGAATGTTCCCTGCCAATGCGCAATTGGGTCTGTGGGCCTTCTCGATCGACCTCGGCGACGGCACCGATTACCGCGAACTCGAACCAATTGCGCGCATGGATGCGCCAGCGGGCGACACCGATCATCGGAGCGAACTTCTGTCTCACGTCGACGATCTACCGTCACTTGTCGGTGGCGGAACTGGGCTGTACGACAGTGTTCTGGCGGCATTTCGTCAGATCCAGAGCACCTATGACCCGTCGTCGATCAACTCGGTCATCCTCCTGACCGACGGTGCCAACGACGATCCGTCCGGTATTTCGCGGGAGGAGTTGCTCGACACGCTTGCGCGCGAGCGCGATCCCGCCCGTCCCGTGCCGATCATCACCATCGGGGTGACAGGCGATGCGGATACCGAAGTGCTGAAACAGATTTCAGAAGTCACCGGTGGAAACAGTCACTTCGCACCCACGCCCGCCGATATACCCAAGGTGTTTGTCGGCGCGATCAGCGGCCGGGGCAACTGATCGGATCTAGTCGAGGATCTTTGCGTCAGCAGTATCGGTGATCCATTCGGTGGCAAGATCTTCGAGAGTTCCGTCGGCGTACAGTGAGTCGACTGCGGCCGACACACACGCGGTGAGTGGACTGTTCTTCTCGAGGACGGCACCGAAGAACTCGGTGACGGCGTTCGGCCGCGGAAACTGTCCGACGATCACGGACTGTGCCAGTTCGGTATCCGTGATGTGGAATCCGGTGGGAATGTCGACAACCAGAGCGTCGATCTCGCCGGCCGCCAATGCGGCCTTGGCGTCTTCGGTGTTGGCGTAACTGCGCGGCGGGGTTGACGGATTGATGGTCTCGGTGATGGCAAGCAGGCTGGTAGACCCAGCCTGCGCGCCGAGTCGGTACTGCATTAGTGAATTCAGATCCGCGGCCTGTGCGGCGCCGTTGTTCTGCAAGGCAATGACCGACTGAGCCACCGCGTAGTACGGCGAGCTGAAATCGACGGACTCGCGGCGATCTCCGGAAATCGTGAACTGGTCGAGCGCGAAGTCGAAGTCTTTGCTGCCAGGCTTCAGAGCGTCGTTGAATGCGACGCTCGTGAACGTGACCTGATCGGGGTTGTATCCAAGTTTCTCGATCACCGCGCGCGCCACCGCGCCCTCGAATCCTTGCCCGTTCGACGGATCGCCGTCGTGAAACCAGGGCTCGTACGACGGCGAACCGGTGGCGATGGTGAGCGTGCCGTCGTTGGTGGTCGTGCCACTGCCCGGACCACATTCCGTCACGGCTGCAGTGGACGGAAGTTTGGTGAAGGCCTCGGGAATGCTGGTGGTTGCTTCCGGGACTGCAGCGGCGCTCTCAGGCTGGGAGGAGCATGAACCCAACAGGATCACGGAGGCGAAGATTGCAGTTACGGCAACGCAACGTCGTGGCATAGGCACGTTGCCATCTTGCCTGTATGTCCGGTATCGCTGTGATCGGGGTCTTGTACCCGGCCAATTTTCAGGCTGCTGAGCGACGGAGAGCGAGACGTTCCGTTGGTGTTGTTCCTCCCCAGACACCGTGTGGTTCACCAGTCTCGAGTGCAAAGTTCAGGCAGTCGTCGATCACGGGGCACCGAAAGCACACCTGCTTTGCCATTTGTTCGCGCGCAAGCCGATTGCGCCCGCGTTCCTCGCCGGGTGAATAGAAAACCGCTGGATCGACGGACTTGCAGGTCGCGAGCATGCGCCAGTTGTTGTCCACACACGGCTGCGACATGCGGTGCGTTGTCATCGTGGTTGTCCTTTCGACTGGAAACTCAGTGTGGCCGGTGAGGGTTGCGCGAGGACAGGGTTCCGATCGCAGCGATTTCTACTGCCGGATCACGGGCGCTGCAGCACAATGAAGAGATGGCGACGACTGATCGGGGCCAGATCACACTCGACGGCATAACCGTGCCCGTGACCAATCTCGGAAAGGTGCTCTATCCCGAGAGTGGAACCACCAAAGCCGAAGTGATCGACTACTACACTCGAATTTCCGCAGTCATGATTCCCCATGTCGTCAGTCGACCGGGAACGCGGAAACGGTGGCCGAACGGGGTCGACGGTCAATCATTTTTCGAGAAGAACCTTGCGTCGTCGGCTCCGGATTGGCTGACCCGCGCGTCATTACAGCATTCCGACCGAGTGGTCACGTATCCCATTTTCGATTCAGTCGCTTCGCTTGCCTGGCTCGGTCAACAAGCAGCCCTCGAATTACATGTTCCGCAATGGCGATTCGACGGTTGCGAGCGCGGGCCGGCAACCCGATTGGTGTTCGATCTGGACCCGGGTGAGGGCGTCGGGCTGGCTGAATGTGCCGAGGTGGCCCGTTCGATCCGGGATCTTGTGGGAACGTTGGGGTGGAAAGCGTATCCGGTGACCAGCGGAAGCAAGGGTATTCATCTCTATGTGCCACTCGATCGGCCACTGGACGGCAGCGGTGCGTCGACCGTCGCCAAGCAGATTGCGGTGGGACTCGAGAAGATCCATCCGGATCTGGTGACAGCGACCATGGCGCGAAATGTTCGAGGCGGCAAGATTTTTGTCGACTGGAGCCAGAACAACGCGGCCAAAACCACTATTGCTCCGTACTCGATGCGTGGGCGTGCTCAGCCCTATGTTGCCGCGCCGCGCAGTTGGGACGAACTCGACGACCCGAAGTTGCGTCACTTGCTGTTCGACGAGGTTCTCGAACGCGTCGATGCCGGCGGTGACTTGTTGGCCGATTTGGATCCGCCCGTGGTGCAGCAGGATTCGTTGACACGATATCGGAACAAGCGCGCTGCAGACCGGACGCCGGAGCCGGTACCTGATTCCGTTTCCCCCGGCGCTCTCGGCAATTCCTTTGTGATTCAGGAACATCACGCGCGACGCCTGCACTACGACGTTCGACTCGAACGTGATGGTGTGCTGGTGTCGTGGGCGGTTCCGAAAGGTGTACCCACCACCGCGGGGGAGAACCGGCTGGCTGTTCACACCGAGGACCATCCGCTCGAGTACGCCGCCTTCTCCGGCACGATCCCCAAGGGAGAGTACGGCGGCGGATCGATGACGATCTGGGATTCCGGAACGTACGAGACCGAGAAGTGGCGCGACGACGAGGTGATCGTGCGGTTGGACGGGAACCGAGTGCAGGGCAGATTCGCGCTGATTCGGACCAAAGGTGACCAGTGGCTGATGCATCTGATGAAGGACCAGAAATCCAGCTTCGGAATCGAGTTTCCGAAAGGGATCGAACCGATGCTCGCGACGCCCGGATCGCTCGGGGGCCTGGATGAGGAGGAATGGGCATTCGAGGGTAAATGGGATGGCATACGGGTGATTCTCGAATTTCATTCGGGCACAATGTCCCTCCGCAGCCGAGCCGGTAACGACAAGACCTCCGACTATCCCGCGCTGGCTGGGCTTGCATCGGTTCTCGCCGGCCACGAGGTGGTTCTCGACGGTGAAGTGGTGTCGTACAACGAGGAGGGTGTCACCGATTTCGGGGCCTTGCAGCGCGGCGGCGAAACCGAGTTTCTGGCTTTCGATCTTCTGTATCTCGACGGAGTTTCCTTGCTGCGCAAGTCGTACACCGACCGTCGGACTGTGCTGAATGCGTTGGCCGCGAAGGTCGGTGATCTCACCGTGCCGCCCCAGATCGACGGAACGGCGGAGCATGCGCTGGAGGTGAGCCGCGAATCCGGCTGGGAGGGGATTGTCGCAAAGCGTCGCGCCTCGGTCTACCTTCCGGGACGGAGGGGTTCGAGTTGGATCAAGGTCAAGAACTGGCGTACGCAGGAGGTAGTGATCGGCGGGTGGCGCACCGGTCAAGGCAATCGGGCCCGGGGGATAGGCGCACTTCTCCTGGGAATTCCGGGTGAAGACGGGTTGAGCTATGTCGGGCGGGTAGGGACCGGCTTCACCGACCGCGACCTGGAAACGTTGCTGTCAGTGCTGGAACCCCTGCAGCAGAAGCAAAGCCCGTTCGAGGACGACGTGCCGGCCGACGATCGCAAGGGAGCGGTGTGGATCCGCCCCGAACTGGTCGGTGAAGTGCGGTTCATGGATTGGACGGCGAGCGGTCGCCTGCGGCACCCCAGTTGGCGGGGGATGCGGGAGGACAAGTCGCCGACGGACGTGCGGCGGGTTACTTAGGGGGAAACGCCATGAGGGTCCGGCCCAGCGAATGTGTCGCCGGTCAGGGCTTCTTGTCGTCAGAGTTGCAGTGTGTTCCTCGAGTCTCGTTGGGGCGCTTACCGATCAATGGCCTTCCTGATCCAGGAGATCGTGGCCTTCGAGGCGCTTGACGCGTCGTCGCTCGACAAGTACGGCGGCTACGCCCAGTGCGAGGGACACCGCACACACTGCGCCGGCGATCAATGCCCATCCACGAAAACCGTAACCTAGTGCCACCAAGGCTAATCCGAGCGCGGCGAGTGCAAGCCCGATGAGAAGGTATCCCGGGTAGTTGCGTCCGTCGGTGATCCCTTCGCCCACGTGAGATCGATTGGTATGTGCGTCGTCGACTGGTAGGTCTCCGTTTGATTCAGCCACTGTTTTCTCCGTTCTCGAAAGCCAACTTCGTGGTCATTTCGGTGCGCGTCGTTGCGCTCTACCCGTTGCGTGGATCGGTCGCCGGTCCTTGTTCGCTGGCTCCGCCTTCGCCCGACCAGTGCTGGTCGCCGGAGGGATCGGATTGCACGTCGCTGTCTGCATTTTCGGAACCTGAATCGGTTGCGACGGTTTCGACATCATCAAGTGAATCATCGCCTGAAGTTGCTTGTTTGTCGGTCATCATGCCTCCTGGGTTCATCTCGACGGGAAGTCGAGGGAGCGACCTGCCGGTCGCACCAGAAAAAGCTAATCTGCATCCGTGGAAACAGATAATATCACGTGAGGCCGCAATAACTGCGGTGAACTTTTGATTCGCGCGGTCAGCTGACGCTCGCGAAGCGCGATATTGCGAGGCTGCTGTTACCTCGGTGAACTGCGCAGCGAAGTTTCCCCCCGGTCCCAGTAACCGGTGATGTGTTCTGCCAGCAGATCGTCGAACGCCAAACATGAAGCGGCGCCGAACAGTATGTCGCTCCCGATACTGGTGTCTTGCTCCGCAAGCTTGCCGGCGAGATCGCGGACCGCGATCTGTTCGTGGACGGAGTCTGCTTCTACGTGCTCGTCGTAGAACAGTGTCGCCCGCGAGCCGAAACCGAGGCGTTGCAGCCCCGCGCTGTACTTCTTGCTGGGAAGTGACGACGTGGTTTCCACCGCGCACAGATGGCCGATCAACGCCCCGAGTAGGCGACGATGAAATCCGAAGAGCGAGAGCACATTGAGGCTCGCAAGAGTCACTGCCGGAACGACGTCGAGATAGTGTGCGTACCGATCCGACAGTCCGAGTTCGCGCATGGTGTTGGCAAAGAGGGTGGAGTGCATCCTCTCCAGTCGTCCTCCGCCGTACTCGTCGGCTTGGACTTCCACCAGTGCGGCCTTCGGTGCTCCGGCGAGGCGCGGAATTCCCAACGTGTGAACATCGGATTCTCGTAGCTGGTTGAGCGAACGGTGAATGAGTACCTCTTGGAACTGTTCGGCACTGGCGTCTGTTGCCATGAACTTGGACATACTCGGGCCGGTTGACGGCGCGGTCATCGCCCACAGTTGTGAAATGACGTCCCCAGCTTCGAGGTGTTCGGCTTCGAGGTGTTCAGCTTCGAGGTGTTCGGTTTCACGATGTCGGGCTGCGACGATCGTACGGACTGCTGCCTCGAACGACGACTCCAGCGCGGCCCGTCCCGCGAGAAGATCGAGGTTCCACTCCCATTCGTCAGACACCCCGGCGAGTCCCTGAAGATGTAGTTCGTACAGCAGCGTCAGTGACAGTTGGGCGTCGTCGTCGAACACGATCGATGTACCATCGTGCTCTCCGGCCGATCTCCGAGCGGCGTCGGCGAAGGCAGCGGGGTTAGCGTCGGATCCAGACAACAGTGCAATCAGCAGTTCGCTGACCGGTCCGCGCGCAGAGGGGATCGGCATGCGAGTGCCGGTTGTCGGTGCTTGCGATGGTGTTAGATCAATCCGCGTGGAGGACATATGAACTCCGATTCCGATCCTGGGGTCGACGATTCCGCTGTCACGATCACTGTATGCCCGGACGGGCCACTGCTGGTTCGAGGTCCGGCGACGCTGGTCGACGCCGACGGCAACCCGATCAGCCGTGAACGTGCAACCGTGGCGCTGTGTCGATGTGGTGGCACAGCGATACCTCCCTTCTGCGACGGTACCCACAAAAAGAGGAAAGTTCGACGTTCCTGAGCGACTGCGAACCGGGACTACCGCAAAAGCCCGGTGGGGCGTTTGCCGATCGGGAATGATCAGGCCAACGCCCCACCGGGCAGGCTAGCGAGGTAGATCAATACCAGACTTTCCGGCCGCCCACCGCGCGACCCGTGGCTCCGAGGAGCGACAAAACTGCGCCGACGACAACCAAAATGATGCCGACCGTGGTCAGAATGCTGATTGACGTGAAGTAGCCGACCAGTGCCAAGATAATGCCGAGAACAATCATGGTGAATCCTCATCTCCGATGCGTAGGAAGTTTCCGTGGTTTACGGGCTTCCGCTATCTGTTCACTGGCGGCGGTACCAGTGCATTCGCTCAGTTGGTGAACTTGTCCTTGATATCGCTTGCCGCATCTGAGATATCGTCACCGACCTGCTTGGTCTTGCCCGAGACCTGATCCTTGGCGCCCTCGGCGGCAAGATCGTCGTTGTCGGTCTTGTGTCCTACCTTCTCTTTTGCCTCGCCGATGAGTTCCTCGGCCTTGTGCTTTGCCTTGTCGATGAAATCAGCCATGGTGATCGTGATCCTTTCGGGTGGAAGTTGATTCGATTCGCGCTGGATCTGGGAAAATCATCGTCGGCCAACGACGGCCTTGACCAGGAAGAGCAAGATCAACGCGCCGAGTACACACGTGAAGAAGCTGAATATCAGGCCACCACCGTTGACGTCGACTCCGAGCAATTTGAGAAGGAATCCGCCGATCAGACCGCCGATAATGCCGACGACGATGTTCAACAAGATTCCCATGGAGGCGTCGGTCTTCATGATCTTGCTGCCGATCCAGCCGGCGAGTCCGCCGATGATGATCCAACCGATGATGCCGAGTCCGAGCACAGTGTGTCTCCTTGTAACAGTGGATTCCAATTGACAGTGGGATTCCAAGATTGAGGTCCTCTTGGACCTCGAAAACCGAGGTCAGAAGGAAGTGATAGCTACAGCCCCGAGCAGTGTTCCCACTACTATCGATCCCGCCAACAGTCGTTGCTGCAGTTGGAATATCCGAAGTTCGCGTTTGGTCACTGCTCAGGCTTTACGTGCCTTGTCGGCGGCGTCGAGCTCCGTCGAACTGCCCTCGTGCACAAGGCTTCCGCCTGAGTTCTCCAGATGAGCGCGGACGAACCATTGGAACTTCTCCAGTTGGGCCGTTTGACCGATCAACATGTCTTCGGTGATGGGATCGATCTTTCCGACCGAATCGATCGCGGCCCGGGAATCGGTGATGACGCCGGTGTACACGAGGTCCAGTGCCGCGAGGTGTGCGCGAGCGTCGTCGCGTCCGACTGAATAGTCGTCCCACGAACGGTCGGCTTCGATGGCGCCGGCGGTTCCCTTCGGGGAGTTGCCGAGTGCGGCGATGCGTTCGGCGACGTCATCCGCGTAACCGCGGACCAAATCGACTTGCGGATCGATCATTTCGTGCACGCCGATGAAGTTCGGGCCCACGACATTCCAGTGAATGTGCTTGAGGGTCAGGTGTAGATCGTTGTACGCGCTCAGGCGTTCCTGCAGAACTGCGGCCACGCGTGCGCCGTCGTCGGTGCTCAGTCCCGGGATCGTGAATGTAGACATGTATCTTCCTCTCGTCAGAGTGTCGAGCTGGTGCACTGGTGTGCTGCTGCGGCACAAAAGCTTTCGGATCGTTTCTGTCGATTCAGCTGATGCTTCCGGCCAAGTCGTCTGTTATCGGATCCCCGAACATCAGGGCAATTCGCAGTTTTAGTTCCGGTGTGGCCAAGGTCGAGCTGCCTGAGTTGATCTCGCCGCACTGTGCGGACGGGATGTCGATCGTCGTCATCTTGCTCCCGCGGTCTAGGGGTGTACGTAGTGAGAATCGGGCGATCCGCTTCTCGTCAGCGCTGTGTTCTGCGCCTCGCACAACCAAATCTGTATGTATTTCAACACGCATGTTCTCGTCAGGACGTACTAAAATCTATACCAGTCGACGCAGATAATTGGCAACCCCGGAGCGAGTGAATCGGCTCCACGGTGAATCGGTCAGACGACGAAACGGCCGCCCTGTTCAGGCGAAATGTCGGAACTTCCGAAATTGAAAAAAACTTCGGCTTGAGCGCCGATATGAAATCTATGCTCCCGAGAACAGATTCGTTGCCTGGAAGTGCTAAAGTCGGGGAATCACCGATTGGGTCGAGGAGGCTTGCAGTGACATTAGAGCCACAGACGCACTCACTGCGTGGTGTTTACGGCATCTCGGTGATGTCGGAGTTATCCGGAGTCGGGCCACAGACGTTGAGACTGTACGAGCGACGAGGACTCCTGACCCCTACGCGCACCGGTGGTGGTACTCGCCGGTACAGCGAATCGGATCTGGAGACATTGCGTCGCATCACCGCGTTGATCGACGACGGAGTCAATTTGGTCGGAGTTCGATTGATTCTCTCGCTCGAAGCCGAAAATTCAATTCTTGCGGAGCGGATCGCTCAGTTGAGTCAATCTGACGACGATCAGGCCTGACCGTTCAGTGAATCGACGTCAGTCGTTTCAGGGTGGCTGGTATCGACGTCAGTCGTTTCAGGGTGGCTGGTATCGACGTCAGTCGCTTCTGAGCGGCTGATATCCCCGAAGTCTGCATCGGCAACGATCTTGTTTCCGTCGGCTTCGAGCGATGCGAGGGCGGAGTCGAAGGCGTCGATGAGCCACTGGTTTGTTGCTTCGGTGAGCAATTCATCCGGCCCGCCGTCGATATCGGCCTGGAAGAAGCGAACCAACCAGGTACCGCTGATGCCGGGTTCGTTCGACAAGCCGTGAGGAGTATTTGTGGCAAGGACGTAGCGGTTGTACTCGAGATCTACCCGAATGGCGTACGCGTCGTCCAGATTTACGACGTTCGCGGGTCGCTGCGTGGCTGCTGCCAGCGCGATCAGCGCGTCGTTGTAAATTTCCGCGTACTTCACAGTGAGTGGAATGGTGGGCCTATCTGTTCGACGTAGCCGATGCAGCACAGCACGGCAAGGACAAAGACGGTTCAACGCCTATACCAGGCAAGGAACTGAAATTCATCCTATCCCAGACACCTGTCGGCAGATTCCGGCGGTATCGACGCAGCCAATGCTCGGTCGGCAGCTGCTCAGGGGCACAGTGCGTGAGAGAGCATGGCCACTATGTCCGGTTGTTCCTTCGGCGTCGAGGTCAGGGTGACCGTATATGCGCGATCTTCAGTTGCTCCGGACAGTGTGTAGTAGCCGTAGATTCCACCGCTGTGTCCGACGTAGGTAACCCCGCAGGGCAGTTCGGTGGATCCAACTCCCAAGCCGTAGCCCAGACCTTCTGCCTCGGTGGCACCGGCTTGTGGGGCGGTCATCTCGGTGAGCTGCTTCTCCGGCACGATTCTCCCGCTCAACAAGGCCCGCCAAAAGGTGTTGAGATCCTTGCCGGTAGACACCAGGGCACCGGCCGACCAGGGGATGGACGGTTCGATCCGTGAGACATCGGTGCGCCCGCCGGATAGATCGGCATATCCGGTCATGTGCTCACCTCGGATGTCTCGCTCGCCCGGTGGTGGGAGATAGGTGTCCTCGAGTTCCAGTGGTTCCAGAATGCGAGTGCTCAACTCGTCCGCGTAGCTTCGGCCCGTCACTGCTTCTACGAGCATGCCGAGAACTATGTAGTTGGTGTTGGTGTAGCGAAACGCTGATCCGGGCTCGAACTGTGGGGGCTTGCTCAGGGCGATGGCCACGGCGTCGGCTGGCGTGAGCGTGCGATTTTCGTTCGCTGCCACCCATTCGTCGGCGTCGGGTTCACCGGCGAACTCGGGTAACCCGCTGCGATGTTGCAGTAGGTGCCGGACCGTGATGGTGTCGCCTGGCACGAGTCCTGGGAGGTAGCGCTCGACTGGTGCGTCGAGGTCGACTTTGTCCTGCGCAACCAGTTGCAGCACGAGTGCTGCGGTGAATGTCTTTGTCACGCTGCCGATCCGGACGCGATAGCTCGGCCCGATCGAATCGCCATTCGTCTGGTGAGGGACACCGCTGGTCAGAACCATGGTGGTCGAGTTGTCGTCGAGCGTTGCGATCGAGCCGACTGCACCCGATTTCGTGAGCGAATCCAGATCCGATTGAACCTCGACGGTCCGTTGGAGCGTCGCGCATCCGACAAGTGCCATCGAGGTCGCGACTACGGCAATGGCGGCCAAGACGTGTGAGCGCATGAATCGAATCTAGGGATCTTTCGGCGCGCGGGAAATCCAGGAAATCCCGGATCTTTCCCCTGATCTTTCTCGGGCGCCAGGGGCTGGGCGGGGACAAAGGGCCTCATTCTGCATGGGGTTGCTGATTCTTGTCCGAATTGCCCGAGATGGTCGTTAGCATCCGAAGGTCACACGCTCATTTCAGATCCGACCAGTTCAACGCTATTTCGGTGCGATGGACGCACTGCACTACCTCAACGAAGGACGGTTGCATGTTGAAGTCGACACTGCGCAGGGGGACGGTTGCAGCCCTGCTGACCGGAAGTGTTCTGGTCCTGACTGCAGCGCCCGCTCTGGCGGAACCGGGAAGCGCCGGTAGTGCCGGCAGTACCGGGTCACTGGGCAGTATGGGCAGTATCAGCAGCGGATCCGCGGCCCTTCCGATCCCCAGTCCCGCAGGTTTGATCGCTTTGGCGGCAGCTACAACCCAAACCGGAAAGCCCTACCAGTGGGGTGGCGTCGGTCCGAACTCGTGGGATTGCTCCGGGCTGGTGCAATGGGCGTTCCGGCAGGCCGGCGTGAGTCTACCGCGGACCAGCCAAGAACAAGCCCGTGTGGGACAAGCGGTTCCGCGGTGGGCACTCGTTCCCGGCGACGTCATCACGTTCTATCCCGGCGCAACGCACGTCGGAATCTACGCGGGCTTCGGAATGGTCTTCAACGCGTACGGCGTCGGAGTTCCGACGGGTCTGACCCCCTTGGCCGATCTCCCGATCAACAACATTCGTCGGTTCTAATCTGCACAGAACCTTCACAAGTCCTCCCAGGTTCATCCACGTCGGGCTAATACAGTCAGTTCCATGAGTCAGCGAAAAGTGCTCGTGGTCGACGACGAAGTCAGCATCTGCGAATCGATTGCCGCGCGTCTGCGCGCCGAGGGGTTCGATGTGGAGATGGCATTCGACGGACCCAGCGCTGTCGCGCGGTGCGCCGAGACCAACCCGGACCTGGTGGTTCTCGACGTGATGATGCCTGGATTCGACGGCCTCGAAGTGTGTCGTCGAATCCAGGCCGCACGAGCTGTGCCCGTGCTGATGCTCACGGCGCGCGCCGACGAAACCGACATGGTGATCGGTTTGGGCGTCGGTGCTGACGACTACCTCAGCAAGCCGTTCAGCATGCGGGTGCTGGTTGCGCGGGTACAGGCGCTGCTCCGGCGTGCTGATCGTCCTGCCAGGCCGGTATC
The DNA here is from genome assembly GCF_050586165.1 of Rhodococcus sp. 24CO. Taxonomy (NCBI): domain Bacteria; kingdom Bacillati; phylum Actinomycetota; class Actinomycetes; order Mycobacteriales; family Nocardiaceae; genus Rhodococcus; species Rhodococcus sp. 24CO. The sequence goes on from NZ_JAZFNF010000004.1 coordinate 133,457, forward strand.
CGATCTCTTGGAGTTCGGTGACGTCGTGATCGACCTGACCGAGCGTCGGGTGCGCCGTGACGCGCAAGAAGTGCACCTGACGCGGACCGAATTCGATCTGATCGTGTACCTGGCGGAGCGACCACGAGCGGCGATTCCCCGCGAGTCACTGCTCGAGGAGATCTGGGGATGGGGCGAAGGTGCGGGTAGTCGCACGGTCGACAGTCACGTCAAGGCGCTACGACGCAAACTGGGGCCATCGGTGATTCGAACCGTTCACGGCGTCGGCTACGCGTGGGACGCGCCGCGATGAGCGTCGTCGACCGGCTTTTTGCGCGGTGGCCACGTCCGTTGGACCCGATGCGGTCCTTCAAGGTGAAGGTCGGATTGTTGGTTGTCGCCGCACTGCTGTTCGCTTCCGGTGGTTTCTGGCTTACGTCGCAGCAACCATTTCGATTTGCTCTGTTGACGGCATTGTTTGTCGCCCTGGGTGTTACGCAGGTGCTTGCCCACGGAATGACGTCACCACTGCGCGAAATGACGGCAGCGGCCAAGGCGATGGCGCGTGGCGACTACTCCCGTCGAGTGCGGGCGACGTCCCGGGACGAAGTAGGCGAGCTTGCAACGGCATTCAACCGAATGGCCGAGGATTTGGGTGCCGACGACCGGTATCGCCGCGAGCTGATCGGCAACGTGTCGCATGAATTACGCACGCCGATCACCGCTTTGCAGGCGATGCTCGAGAACATCGTCGACGGTGTGCAGGATCCGAATCCGGAGACGATGCGTTCGGCTCTCGCTCAAACCGAACGTCTCGGTGCTCTGGTGGACGACCTTCTTGATCTCTCGAAACTCGAGGGTGGTGCAATGCCGTTGAATCCCAAGATGTTCGAGATGAAGCCATTCCTGAACGAATTGATGTCGCAGCGTCGCGGACGCGTCGACATCGATGTGAGTCCGGCTTCGCTGAGAGTATCTGCCGATCCGGATCGTCTGCATCAGGTCGTGACCAACCTGCTGGACAACGCAGTTCGCCACGGCGGCAACGACGTACACGCTGTGATTCGCGTGCGCAGCGATACTGCACGCGCCGTCGTGATCGACGTCCACGACGACGGCCCGGGGATCGAGCCGTCTGCACGCTCCGAGGTCTTCGACAGATTCATTCGAGGTGGTTCCACGGACGGTGGCACCGGACTTGGACTTGCCATCGCGAAGTGGGCCGTCGAATTGCATGGCGGCACTATTGCCGTCGTCGATGCGCACACCGGGTGCTGTATACGAGTACTACTGCCGCAGAACTGATTTAACGACTATCGAGGGCGCGCCCCAAACGGTTACGCGCCCGATTTGCCGATCCTGAAAGTAGGTAGATAATGACTACTCCGGTTGCTGTTACACCAAAACCCAGTTCGCCGACCCCTCTCGTACCACGCGTCTGGCGTAGAGATCGGACATCCATTCCGACGCGTCCGATGCTGATCGGATCGGCAGTCGTTGGGGTGCTGTCCGCCCTGATCCTCGATGTCGACACCATCGGGGTGGCCTATGCGATTGTGTTTGTCGGCGTCACGGTAGTTGTCGGGATCCTCACACCGCCCAGGCTGACTCCGATTCAATGGGGAGCCTGCGCCGGTGCACTTGCGCTGTTCGGTGTGGCTGCGGTTCGCGGTGCGGGATGGCTTGTCTTTGTATGCCTGGTGGCAGCGTGGGTTGTGTTCACCTGGGCGTTGATCGGTGGCCGGACGTGGACGGGCATCGCATTGGGAACGATCATGCCGTGGCGCGCTCCGCTACGGGTGATGCGCTTCGCCCGGCGCAGGAACGCGAGACCCGGCGCAGCGCTGCGAGTGCCGGCCGTTCGTGTGGTTGCCGTAGGTGCCGTCAGCGTCGCAATGCTCCTGATCTTCGGATCTCTTTTTGCCAGTGCGGATCCGGAATTCGCGAAGCTTTTCGACGGCGCCGCTCCCTCTATTCGGGTCGATGAAACTATCGCTCACCTGTTGATCGGGGTGCTGGTGGCTTTCGGGACGCTCACGGCTGTGTATCTGCGGCGCCGAACGCCTGATGTCGACGCACTTGCTCCGGCACCGGCGTCGCCGCTACCGCTGTGGGAGTGGGTGGTGCCGCTTGCCATGCTGAACGTGCTGTTCTTGGGATTTGTTGTGGTGCAGCTCAAGACGCTGTTCGGCGGCGACAATCACGTGCAGGTCACAGACGGTCTGACGTATGCAGACTATGCGCGCCAAGGATTTTGGCAACTGATGATGGTGACGGTGCTGACGTTGGTGGTGATCGCCGTTGCCGTTCGGCGTGTAGATCGCGACGATCGCAGGTCGAGGGCCCTGGCACGAGGGCTGCTGGGCGCGCTGTGCACATTCAGCCTCGTGATTGTGGCGTCGGCCGTTCATCGAATGTGGTTGTACGAGAACCAGTACGGATTCACAAGGTTGCGGGTGAGCGTCTTTGCCGTCGAATTACTGCTCGGGCTGGTGTTTGTCTTGCTACTCATCGCGGGAGTGCGGATGTCGGGCGCGTGGCTGCCGACGGCTGTACTCGCCATGGCCACCGTGGGCTTGCTGGGTTTTGCGTTCTTCAACCCTGATGCATACATCGCGGAGAAGAACGTCGAGCGGTTCGAGCAGGGGAAGAGTATCGACGTGAACTATCTGAGCACGCTCTCGGTCGATGCCGTTCCCGCACTTGATCGACTGCCCGAGCCGCAGCGCAGCGATTCGCTGTGGTACCTGAAAGAGGAACTGCGCGGGTCCGAGGATTCGTGGTGGGAGTTCAACAGCGCGCGCGAGCAGGCGAGAGAGATCCTGTTCGGATAGCCGCGCGCCGATTGTGCAGCCGCAGAGGTAGCTACCTCTGCGGCTGCACAATTGCCCTGCGACCTAGTGCACTGCCAGCGAGATCTTCTCGCGCTCCTCGGTGGACACAACATCACGCGTCGGAAGCAAGTCGATGGTCACGCTGTTGAGTTTGCCGCCGTAGCGGAACATGCCCTTCTCCGCGAATTCCTCGGAAACCGGGCTGCCACGGTTGATTCCGATATCCAGCTGCTCGTTCATACTGAAGATCGCCCGGGTCGTCTTGTCGATCCTGCCCTCGGCGACAACCTCGCCGTCGACGTGCACTGTGGCGAGACCGCCCTTGCCGATGCCACCGCCGTCGTAGTCGAAATGGACCGAGACTTCCTTGACATCGGGGGACAGGGGCTTCTCAGCGCGCACGAAGGTGCGGCCACCGCCGCTGAAGTTGTAGCAATAGACGGGGACGGAATCGATGATGTACAAGGCGAATCCGCCGAACCGGCCACCGAGGCTGACCAGCATGCCGTCGGCGACGCTGCCCAGGTTGGCGGTCAACGCGTACGAGCGGTTGAAGAAGTTGGGTGCTGCCTTCTCGACCAGTCCGTTCATATGCGGGTACAGCGTCAGCGACTTGCGGCCCATCATGGGATGCGGTGGACGTGATTCCGGTGTCGAATGCCGTCCGACAGTACGGTCGTCGAGCGGCAGCACCTGGTACTTGGCTGCCTCGACCAGGAACTTCTCCTTGAGTCGCGCGAGGATCTCGGGATGCTCGTGCGCAAGGTCCCGGGCCTGCGACCAGTCGACCGTCGTGTCGTACAACTCCCACTTGTCGTCGCTCAGCGACGTGAGTTCCAGTCCATGCGTTGCCATCAGCCACGGGGCACGGTGCGCGGTGACGGCAGTCCAACCGTGATCGTAGATGCCGCGGTTTCCGAAGATCTCGAAATACTGTGTGGTGTGCCGCTCGTCGGCCGCAGGATCATCGAAGGTGTAGTTCATCGCTACACCCTCCATCGGTTTCTGCGTTACGCCGTCGACGCTCGTCGGGGCCGGGATTCCGGCAGCTTCGAGGATCGTAGGGGTGATGTCGACGCAATGGTGCCACTGTTCACGGATACCGTGATTCTCGATGCCCTTGGGCCAGTGCGCGATCAATCCGTTGCGGGTCCCGCCGTAGTGAGAGGCAACCTGCTTGGCCCACTGGTACGGGGTGTCGAGCGCCAGTGCCCAGGCAGCCGGGTAGTGCGGATAGCTGGTTTCGGTGCCCAACTCGTCGTACCGGGCGAGCACGTCTGCGGTCGCGGTCTTGTAACCGTTGAGCCCGGCGAGGTAGTTGAACGAACCCTCCATGCCGCCTTCGGCCGAGGCTCCGTTGTCGCCCATCATGTACAGGACGAGGGTGTTGTCCAGAACGCCCATGTCCTGCAAGCGATCCACCAGTCGCCCGACCTCGTCGTCGGTGTGCTCGAGGAAGGCGGCGTACAACTCCATGAGCCGGGCCGAGACCTTCTTCTGGTCATCGTCGAGCTCATCCCAGTGTGGAACGCCCGGCGCCCACGGAGCCAGGACGGTATCTGGCCCGACGACGCCGAGTTCCTTCTGCTTTTCGAGAGTGATCTCTCGCTGGCGATCCCAGCCGTGATCGAATTCGCCGACGTACTTGTTCAGGTAGCTGTCCGGAACCTGAAGGGGCGCATGGCACGCGCCGAAGGGGAGGTAGCAGAACCACGGCTTGTCCGGGTCCATGGTGTTGACGCCCTCGACCCACTCGATAGCGTGATCGACCAGGTCTTCGGACAGGTGGTAGCCCTCCTGCGGCGTCTTGGGCAGGTCCACCATCGTGAAGTCCTCGTAGAGAACCGGGGTGAACTGGTCGGATTCGGCGCCCAGAAAGCCGTAGAACTTGTCGAAACCCTCGCGTACCGGCCAACGATCGAACGGCCCCGCCGCTGTGGTCTCCCAGGTCGGGGTCTGGTGCATCTTGCCGAAAGCGCCCGTGGCGTAACCATTTCCCTGCAGGATGCGAGCGACGGTGGCTGCCGAAGCCGGCCGGGTTCCGTTGTATCCGGGTGCGGCGTTGGCCATCTCGGAGATGACACCCATACCGACGCTGTGATGATTGCGGCCCGTCAGAGTGGCAGCGCGGGTCGGTGAACACAGTGCGGCAGTGTGGAATCGGCTGTACTTGACGCCGGTGTCTGCCAGGCGTTCAGCCGTTGGGGTACGGCACGGCCCACCAAAAGCGGAGGGGGCGCCGAATCCGACATCGTCGATCATGATGAGCAGAACGTTGGGTGCGCCGGCCGGCGGGCGAATGGGCTCTGGCCGGGTGAATGGCACCTTCTGGTCTCGGTAGTCGACGGATGCGGCGACGTTCGGCGTCTCGGGGATGATCGGGATGGAATGACGATTCACAAGCGGGCTCCTGGCTGTGTCGAGACCGAGAATTAAGTTGATGACTTAATCTGCACAGTAACTCCCGATACGGGATTCGATGCAGAGGTCTCGTTGAGTGGGATTTAACCCCCGCTGAGCGCCCTTATCAACCCCCGGCGTTCGATAAAAGTGCACAGCCAATGGGGTTGCACTTTTAAGTCACTGACTTATATGCTTCAGCTCATGCCCAGCTCGTCAGATGCCAAGAGTGCAATGATTGCCGTCGCAGAACGCATGTTTGCCGAACGTGGCATTCACGAAGTGTCGATGCGCGATGTCGCGGCAGCAGCGGGGCAACGCAACAACTCTGCGGTTCAGTATCACTTCGGTGGTCGGGACGGCTTGGTGCTGGCCGTATTCCGGTATCGGATGGGCCAGATCAACATCGCGCGCCTGACATACCTCGACGACATCGACGCAAGTGGGCGTACGGATACAGTTCGGGCCTTGGTCGAAGCCTTCATCTACCCTCTTGCGGATTTCCTTGCCACCGCAGACGGTTCGAACTATGCGCGGTTCATTGCAAGAGTCTCTCCCTCGGTCGATACACAAAGTGTCGAGTTCCGTGAGGTCAGCGAGGCGAACAACGAAGTTGTCTCGCGGCTCACGCGGGCGCTGTCCCACCTCTCGCGTCGTGTCGCTGTCGAGCGGATCGACTTGATGTCCAACATGACCGTCGCTGCGCTTGCTGTTTTCGAGCAGCGGCGTGAAGAGGGAAATCCCGTGGTGAAGGCCGATTTCGACACAACTGTCGACCATTTGGTCGACCTGATGGTGGCAGCATTGCTGGCTCCGCAGAGTGAGCACACACGAACCCGAAGCAAGATCGCGCAGTCGACTGACGCGCGAGTCAACACGTAATTCGAAACGGAGCTGTTTTCATGGCTGCACTCACGTCGTCTCGTACAGTTCAAATCGGCAATCACACAATCGAATTCGGACCTCGCGGGATGCGTCGTAATCCTGAGGGTGTCGAGTCGATGCCGTACGAGCGTTTCACTCTCACCCCGGTCACACCGTTCATCGGCGCTGAGATCAGCAACATCGATCTGCGTGATCCGTCGGCAGAGCAGATCGACGACGTCCGTCGTGCATTGCTCGAATGGAAGGTTGTGTTCTTCCGCGACCAGAACATCTCGAGCCTCAATCACCGTGATTTCGCCAGTAATTGGGGTGAACTCGAAGTTCACCCGCTACTCCCGCAGGGTGACGTTCCGGCCGTGGTGCGATTCGAGCGCGGCGAGGACAGCCCAGGCACCGAAAACATCTGGCACGTCGACGTGACCTGGACGAAGACACCACCGTTAGGTTCTGTCCTGCGTGCGATCGATGTTCCGCCTGCCGGTGGCGACACTCTGTGGGCCGACATGGGCAACGCGTTCGATTGTCTCCCCGACGAGGTCAAGGAACTGATCGACGGACGTGAGGCGGTCCACGACTTCGTTCCGTCCTTCGGCCGCAGTATGTCGCCTGAAAAACTGGAGAAGATGAAGGAGCAGTACCCGCCGGTGCTGCATCCGATGGTCCGCACACACCCCGAGACGGGCCGCAAAACGCTGTTTGTGAACAGTCTCTTCACCACGCACATCCCGGACATGGATCCGCAGGAAGGTAACGACCTACTCAACCTGCTGTTCGCGCAGGTCAAGGTTCCGGATTTCCAGTGCCGCTTCAAGTGGGCGGCCAATTCCATTGCATTCTGGGATAACCGGGCAACGCAGCACTACGCGGCCAGTGACTACTTCCCGCATCGACGGATCATGGAGCGCGTCGCGATTCTCGGCGACGCACCCTTCTGATCTACTCCTGCGGAATTCGCACGACGCATCGGAAGCCGACGTGGCAGGTCGAGGACTCTTCGGACTCGCTCTGCCGCGCGGCCGGCCGGTAGCGCAGGCAGTAATTGGGTGCGCACAGATGTGACCCACCTTTGATAACTCGCAGCGGGTAGGTTTCTCCCGCAACGGTTTCCGTAGCAAGCTCGGCGCGCGGGTTGCGAGGGATGCAGCACGAGGTAGCGGGCGCCAGATTCTTGGTGCTGTGGGCGTGGTCGGCCGTGTAGTGATCCGCTGTCCATTCCCAGACGTTGCCGGCCATATCGAGGAGGCCGTAGCCGTTGGGGCGGAATTTTCCGACGGGGGCGGTGCGTTCGTAGCCGTCTTCGAGCAGGTTCTCCCACGGGAACTGGCCTTGCCACACGTTGCCACCGGGCTTTCCGCCAGGAGAGTCCTCGTCGCCCCACACGTAAGCCTTGCGATCGAGGCCACCGCGCGCCGCGTACTCCCACTCCGCTTCGGTGGGAAGTTCCTTGCCGGCCCACTGGGCATAGGCCTGCGCGTCGAAGTACGACACGTGTGTCACGGGATGTTTCTCGCGACCACCGACATTGCTGCCCGGGCCCTCCGGGTGGCGCCAATCCGCGCCGGGTGTGAAGGTCCACCACTGGGTGTAGTCGTCCAGGGAGACCGGTCCTGGCGGTGAGTGGAAGACCAAAGAACCAGGCACCAGCAGAGCGGGGTCGGCATCGGGGTAGTCGGCCGGATCGGGCGCGACCTCCGCCGTCGTGACGTGTCCTGTTGCTTTGACGAATCGTCGGAACTCGGCCACGGTGACGGCCGTCGTATCCATCCAGAAACTGTCGACGCTCACCTGGTGAACTGGGCGTTCTTCCGGGTAGAAGTCCTCGGAACCCATCCAGAAGGTTCCGCCCGGGATCAAAGACATGTTCTTCGGGGGAGTACTCATGGCGGCTGAGGGCGTCATGGTTTCAGCATGACATGCGGCCCGGAATGGGTGAAACGAGAATCCCATCTAGTGCCCTCGTCAGGGAAGGATCTGTCTAGGTGCTGGATGCGATCGTCTGATTGTCGGTGGGTTGTGAAGGTTCGATCTTGTGCCGTTTGACGAGTAGGACAATGGCGATGATGGGGTAGGCCAGGATTGGCGCGAAGGCGCCCACGTACGACGTTTGGTCCAACAGGATGATGCTGCCGCTGATGAGAGCAAAGTCGAAAAGTCCGTGGAGTACGGAGTTCAGGGCGTTACTGCCCGAAACTCGGCGTGTGAGGTAGAAGAAGTATCCAGCGAGGCTGACAATGATTGCTTGTGGGACAGCGGAAGCGCCGTGTCCGAAGACGTTGGAGAGGTGGACGGCGCCGAAGATGAGACTGGACCACAGGGCTACCTGGCCTTCGCGGAGTCCGTGGTTGCGCAGCATGGTCACTCCGATGCCGCGGAACATTCCTTCTTCGCCCCAGCCGACGAATTGCGTGGCAATTAGTAGGACAAGGACAAACAGCCAGCCTTTCTCTGCGAGTGCGCTGTAGTCGATGCCCACGAGGATCGCGACGAGCAGGATGGCAGGAACGACCCACACCCAGCGGTTCACCGGTCGGTCATCCTTGAGCACTGGACGCCACCAACCCAGAGCTGCGATGACGCCGTAGGTAAAGATGAGGGCGAGTCCCAAGGGGATCACCATCGTGAAGATGACTCCACGGGTGGTTAGTGTGTCGTCCTCGTTGCTCCAACCCGCGATGAGGCGGCCGCCGAACTGAATAATTGCCAGGTACGCGATGACAATCACTGCGAAGGCGACGTACGAGAGTTGACGCCCGGAGATGCGAGGCTGACCCTCGTGCTTGTGTATGTCCACTGCCCAATGTTAGAGCGCAGATTGATTTGACGGGGGCTGACCCGCTCGGCAGGTCACGCCAGATTCGCCCCTTGTGATCCGCCCAGAATTGCTCGTTATGCCGCGCCGGTAAGGCTGCCAGGACCGAAAAGCCGCATCTCTCTGGCGCGGGATGGGGCTTTTTGTCGTGCAGTCCGAACTACTCGTCCACTCTGGCGACCGCAGGGAGGAACGCTCGAATGATCCCGTAGTTTGCCCGGAATTTCGATCCATCGCGAATGATCAGTTCGCGTCGTTTCAACTCGTTGAGATCTCGCGTTAGGCGGAGTTGCAGGTCGCGCACATGTTACGACCTGGATGAAAGGGCATAAATGTGCCCTCGGCAGGATTCGAACCTGCGACCCTTCCTTTAGGAGAGGAATGCTCTATCCCCTGAGCTACGAGGGCGGGGAGCTCATCCGAAAAGCATGAAAACCGTGTTGTACTGCGGTTTTCGCTTGCCGGTTGGGCTGGTGCCGCTACTTGACCGGTTGGCGTTGGGCCTTGGGCGTCGTAGCTGCGGTAGTCAGTGTAGCGGCACAACCCATACGGCGCGAAGCCGACAGGCGCCCGCAGTATCGGACCTGCGCGGGCGGCGTCGAACCTCAGCGGGCGGCGTCGAACCTCAGCGGGCGGCGTCGAACCTCAGCGGGCGGCGCCGGCAATCCTCAAGTCGATTTCCCGCGGACTCAGGAGATTGTCGAGTACCAGGACGGCGCACCCGAGGATTCCCGATTGCGCCCCGTGGCTGACGGACACGATGTGCAGTGAGCGTGTGGCGAGTGCAGTTGCGTTGCCGTAGACCGATTCTCGAAGTCCGGCAAGGAAGAGTTCGTCGGCTTCGGCCATGTCGCCGCCGATGACAAGCACTTCCGGGTTGAGGAGATTGACAGCGCCGGAGATCACGTCGCCGATGAGCCGTCCGCTGGTTCGGATCAATCGGCGCGCTTCTCCGTCGCCGTCGAGGGCCAGTCGAACGACGTCGCGGACGTGGCCGACGTCCCGGCCCTGGGCTTCGAGTGCATGCACGAGAGCCCAACCGCTGGCGACGGTTTCGACGCAACCGACGTCGCCGCACCGGCATTGAACATCCTTGGCGGCAGCGGTTTTGGTGTGCCCGATCTCGCCGGCGGCGCCGAGTGAACCGCGTTGCAGTACACCGCCGAGAACGATGCCGGCGCCAAGGCCGGTGGAGGCTTTGATCATGAGTAGGTTCGGTGCGCTTTCACGTCTTTCGCTGAGTTCCGCGAGTGCCATGACGTTAGCGTCGTTGTCGGCGAACAATGGTGCGTCTGTGACCGATGCAAGGTAGGGAGCAAGGGCAACACCGTCCCAGCCCGACATCATCGGCGAATCGAGACTGGCTCCGGCGGCGACGTCGACCGTCCCGGGGATGCTGAGCCCGACTCCGATGACTTCGGAAGGCGGGCGGCCGATTCGGGCCAGCAATGACGTCAGATGGTCGGCGATCTCAGGCATCAGTTCGTCGGGCCCGACGCCCACCGATTTGTCGATGTCTTCCGCGGTGAGGATGGCCCCGGAAAGGTCTGTCACGGCCAACTGCGCACGCGAGCGGCCGATCGCGACAACCAGCACCAATCCAGCGGACTTGTCGAACGTCAAGGTGGCTGGCGGACGGCCACCAGTCGATGGGCCTTCGTCGTCGTCCGCGATGAGGCCGATCGACTGCAGTGCGCTCACTCGGGCAGACACCGCGGTCCGGGACAGTCCCGTGAGTTTCCCGATTTCGCTTCGTGTGGTCGCCGACCCTGCGCGGATCAACGAGAACACCTCGCCGGCTGTGGCGGGAGTGATGGGCGGTCGGGTCATACCTTCTATTCAAGCATTCTCTCAGCGTTACTTCAGGGTGCAAAAGATTATTTACTTTAGTCTTTTTAGAACCTAAGTCGGTATTGTGAAAAAGCAGAAGTGGGCCTAGGCTGTGTCTTGACTCACTGGGCACCGCGTTCTCGGGTGAGTCGCAGTACAGAGGTCAGAGGGCGCACGAACCTAGGGGAGAACCCGATGAGTCGTACCGACACGCAGAACGAGATTGTCGACTTCGCGCGCAAATGGCAGAAGTTCGACGGCGGACCGGACGAAGACATCTTTGTCACCTTCGGTCTGGAACCCCACGAGTACTTCCGGAGATTGAAGAACATCCTCGACAACGGCAACGCTGCACTGGATTCCCCTGTGGCGATCGAACTCGCCACGGTGTGTGCGCACCGGTTGCGTCAGCGAGACGTCCAGTTGATCGGCCAGTAGGCCACCCACATCCTGTTCGTCACTGAATCAAGTCCACAGAATTAAGAATTGAGGTCGCCATCATGCACAAGCACCTTCCGATGCCGAATCCGACAACTGAAGTGTGGGACTGGCAGATGCAGGGGGCATGCCGTGGGCACGACTCCGCCGTGTACTTCCATCCCGACGGTGAGCGTGGGCATGCCCGCGAAAACCGCGAACTCAACGCAAAGAAGATCTGCTCCGGTTGCCCGGTTCTTCAGCAGTGCCGCGAACATGCGCTGGCTGTTCACGAGCCCTACGGCATCTGGGGTGGAATGACGGAGACCGAGCGCGCAGAATATGTGCGATCGCTGCGTAAGCGCAGCAACCGAATGCCCGCGGTCGCAGTCGCGAGCTGAAGGTCCTTCAGAGAGGACACGTTGTGACGCTCGTAGCCGGTATCGATTCCTCGACTCAGTCGTGCAAGGTCATTGTCCGTGATGCCGATTCGGGTGAATTGGTCCGGGAGGGACGCGCGAGTCATCCCGCCGGCACCGAGATCGACCCGGCGCGGTGGTTGGAGGCCATGGACAGTGCGATTGCCGCTGCAGGTGGGCTGAATGACGTCGCCGCGGTGTCTGTGGGCGCGCAACAGCACGGCATGGTGTGTTTGGGCGGCGACGGCGATGTAGTGCGACCGGCGTTGCTGTGGAACGACACTCGTTCCGCACAGGCTGCGAGCGAACTTGTCGACGAGCTGGGCGGTCCGCAGGCGTGGGCCGACGCCGTGGGAGTGGTGCCGGTAGCCGCAATCACCGCGAGCAAGCTGCGCTGGCTGGCGGATCACGAACCCGACAATGCGGATCGCACTGCAGCAGTGTGTCTTCCACACGATTGGCTGTCCTGGAAATTGGGCGGCGCCGTCTCGCTCGACGCGCTGGCCACCGACGCCGGTGACGCGAGTGGAACGGGGTACTTCGCGGCCGCGACGCGCGAGTACCGGATGGACTTGCTGTCGCTGGCCTTTCGCGATCGAACACCACAGGTTCCCCGTGTTGCGGTACCGAACGAGAAGATCGGTATCACTCGATCCGGCGCGGTCATCGGACCGGGGACCGGTGACAATGCCGCAGCCGCACTGGGTTTGGGGGCGATTCCCGGTGACGTGGTCATCTCGATCGGAACGTCCGGTGTCGTGTCTGCTGTGTCGGTCACGCCGACGCACGATTCGAGTGGCAATGTCGCCGGTTTTGCCGACGCAACCGGACTGCACCTGCCGCTGGTGTGCACACTCAACGGCGCCCGGATTCTCGACGCGACGGCATCAATTCTCGGCGTCGACCACGAGGAACTGTCTCGGTTGGCATTATCTGCTCCGCTCGGGAATGACGGCCTGGTGATGATTCCGTACTTCGAGGGCGAACGAACCCCCAACCGTCCCGACGCGACCGGCGCTATGCACGGTTTCAGGCTCCAGAATTCGACGCCGGCGCATTTTGCACGCGCTGCCGTCGAAGGATTGCTGTGTGGTTTGGCCGATGGCGTGGACGACCTCGTGCGTCAAGGTGTCCAGGTGAAACGGGTCCTGTTAGTGGGTGGGGGCGCGAAGTCTCGCGCTTTGTGCGAGATCGCTCCCGCGATTCTCGGGGTGCCGGTTGTGATACCCGATCCTGGTGAATACGTTGCGGAAGGTGCATGCAGGCAAGCTGCCTGGACGCTGCTCGGCGACGAGCGCCCACCGGTGTGGACAAAACCGGAGGAGAGGCGCTTCGAGGCCGCGCCGGCGCCGCAGGTTCGGGAACGTTACGCATCGCTGCGCGAACTCACCGAGGGCGTGTAACCACAGAGCCTGAAGCCGTTAGCTCGGTTAGGGTGACTCCGTGGACTTGTTGGTAGGTATAGACATGGGGACGGGCAGCAGTAAAGGGGTTCTCGTGACCCCTGACGGCGTGGTTCTGGCGACCGAGCAGATCGATCACCAGATCTCGATGCCCCGGCCCGGGTGGGCCGAGGTGGACGCCGAGAAGATGTGGTGGTCCGAGGTGTGTGCGATCTCCAAACGTCTTGTGGCACAGGTTCCCACGATTGCCAAGGTTGCCGGCGTGTGCGTCAGTGGTGTCGGCCCGGCACTGGTGTTGTGCGACAGTGAACTTCGTCCCGTTCGTCCCGCCATTCTCTACGGAATCGACAGTCGAGCATCGGCAGAAGTGGCTTCGCTGACCGAATTATTCAGCGAGAAGGCAATACTCGATTGTGGTGGCAAACTTCTGTCGAGTCAGGCCGTCGGGCCGAAGATCGAGTGGGTACGCATCCATGAACCGGAGACTTTTGCCGCGGCGACTCGCTGGTACGGGTCGAATTCGTACATCGCCGCAAAGCTGACCGGTGAGTATATTCAGGATCATCACACTGCAAGTCAGTGTGATCCGCTCTATTCGGTTCGAGACTTTACCTGGAAATCCGATTGGTGCGGTCGTGTTCTCGGCCATCTCGAATGCCCTCGATTGGTATGGCCGAGTGATGTTGTCGGACTGGTGCACGCTGATGCAGCCGAGCAGACCGGACTGCCCGTCGGGACGCCCGTCGTCGCGGGAACCGTCGACGCGTTTTCCGAGGGATTCAGTGTGGGTGCCCGTCATCCCGGGGACCTCATGCTCATGTACGGGTCGACGATGTTCCTCGTGCAGGTGCTCGACAAGTTTCACAGCAATCCGGCACTGTGGACAACCGCGGGCGTTCAGAAGGACACCCTGGCACTCGCGGCCGGCACATCCACCGCCGGAAGCCTGACCGGGTGGCTTCAAAAGCTCACCGGTGATGCACCATTCGAACAGTTGCTCGCCGAGGCCGAGGCCGTGCCTGCCGGCGCCGAAGGGCTGTTGATCCTGCCGTACTTCGCCGGTGAACGTACCCCCGTGTTCGACCCCAAAGCCAGAGGCGTTGTTGCCGGACTGTCCTTGCGCCACGGCCGGGGGCATCTGTTTCGGGCCGCCTATGAGGGTATTGCCTTCGGAATCCGCCAGATACTCGAAATGTTCGGCGACACAGATGAACCTGTTCGCCGCACGATCGCTGTGGGAGGTGGCGTCAAGAGCCGGGTCTGGACACAGGCGCTCAGCGACATCACCGGACACACGCAGTTGGTTCCGGCTCAGACCATCGGCGCCAGCTACGGCGACGCGCTGTTGGCTGCGATCGGGACCGGACTTGTTGCGCCGGATACCGATTGGACGACTCTGTCGCACGAAGTAGTGCCGAACGCAGCCAACCGGGCGATGTACGAGGATTTGTATCAAACGTGGTTGACGCTGTACCCGTCGACGAAGGAACAGATCCACGCCCTCGCCGAATTCGGCTGATCGGTCGAATGGCGGTGGCCACTCAGCTCACGAGGTAGCCGCCGTCGATGGGAAGGTCTGTTCCGTTCACCATGGCGGCGGCATCCGACGCCAGCCAGACGACGGCCTCGGACACCTCGTCCGGCATGGCAAAGCGCCCAGTCGGGATACGGTTCAACATCGGTGCAGCCTTGTCGTGTTCACCCCATACCGTCTGGCCCATTTCGGTGAGTACAACCGTCGGGCAGACCGAGTTTGCCCGGACGCCGCGGCTACCTAGTTCCAAGGCAAGCACTTTGGTGGCCATCACCAACCCGGCCTTTGCGATGCAGTACGAATAGTGCTCGGGCAACGCGCGCAAGGCTGCTGCCGAAGCAACCGTCACGATGGCTCCGCCGCCCGCATCGGCCATGGCTGCGCCGAGTTTCGCGGCGAGCAAGGCCGGTGCACGGAGGTTCACGTTCAGAACCGCGTCGAAGTTGGGTTCGGTGATGTCGGTGACAAATTCGGGATACGAGATTCCGGCGTTGTTGACCAGGATATCCAGGCCACCGAATACCTCGAGGGACTCTTGTGCAACCTGTGTCGGTGCGCCGGGCAATGCGAGATCTGCAATGAGAATCTCGGCGCGCACGCCAAAACTGTCGCGTAGTCGGTCGGCCAGCGTTGTCAGTTCGCAGCGGCTACGGCCGGAGACGATTACGTCCGCGCCGGCTTGGGCACAAGCGTGTGCGATTTGCGCGCCTATGCCTTTCGACGCTCCCGTGACAAGAGCGCGTTTTCCTTCGAGCGGGCGAGATGACGCAGTAGGCATGGTAAGGCCTTTCGAAGTTACTCGACCGCAAGTATCTGCTGTGCGGTGGTGGGGTCGGTGACAAGTTGATTGAAGTATCGGCTGCGCGCACCGGCGATGATGGGGGCGACTTTCTCGGCGCCGACGGCCACGGCGATACCTACCGGGATATCTTGCAGTGCAGACAGTTCGAGCGCAATAAGGCGATCGCTTCCGGGGAAGTCGACGGGGTTGCCGTCGCGATCGTAGAACCGAGAGCAGATGTCGCCCACGGCTTCTCTAAGCGAGGACGACGTTAT
Organism: Rhodococcus sp. 24CO; assembly: GCF_050586165.1. NCBI lineage: Bacteria > Bacillati > Actinomycetota > Actinomycetes > Mycobacteriales > Nocardiaceae > Rhodococcus > Rhodococcus sp. 24CO. Next base: position 149,023 of record NZ_JAZFNF010000004.1, read on the forward strand.
CGGAACGAACTGCGGAATGTCGGCGCGCAGCAAAGGTGGAGCGCCGATGCCCATGAGGATCGCCCGAGCCCGCGGCCACAGGCCGAGAACTCGCTGTATGGCCGGATCCCGGGTAAGGATCGGATACAGATCGGGACCAGGAAGCGCCGGCGCAAAAAGGTAATTCGGACGCCCGCCGATCTTGTTCGAGATCAAGCGGGTGATCTCGTTGGTCTGGTACCACTCTTCCGGTTGGTCGTTGCCGCCAACGGTGGGAGCGACCAGGACTCCTGGGACCGGCGTCAGATCGTATTGTGCGACTTCGTATACCGTGCGTCCGGAGGATACGAGTAGTACGTCACCTGGCATGAGGCCGGCGCCGGCGAGGGCCTCGGCTGTCGCGGGTGCGAGTACCGATCCCATGACGTCGACAGTGCCCTTCTGCTGTGCCGGAGTGGGTAGTGGTCCCGACAGGTACACGCGGTGCAGTCCGAGTTTGACGCGCAACCGCTCGGCCAGGCTTCCGTGTGCTTCTTCTTGCGGCGGTACAACCTGGATGCGGACTATGCCCTGCCGTCGCGCCTCGGAGAGCATGCGACTGACAGTGGCGCGGCTGGTGCCGAGGGCTTTTGCGACTTCGGCCTGAGTGGCTTCTTCGTCGTAGTAGAGCTTGGCCGCGGTGTAGAGCAACGCGCGTGTGAACGTGCTGTTTGCACTGGCCGGTGCCGAACCGGCGGGGGTGGATGCGGGTACCGGCACCGCGTCTGAGCTGCTGATCGGCATGACTGAAAGGTACCGCATGAACAGATGCTCACGCATCCAGTTCAGGTGAACAATTGTGCTGGACATATGTAAATCGATCCGATACTGTGACCGCCGACACATGAAAATGTGGTCATGTGCAGCCACTGGACCAGCGCATTGCGCTTTGTCCGGATCAGATCCCAAGAGGAGACAAAGATGTCCGAGACGATGAAGGCGGTCATCTGCCACGGTCCGCGCGACTATCGACTCGAAGAAGTGCCCAAGCCGGTACCGGGCCCTGGTGAAGCGCTGGTTCGGGTCGAGGCAGTCGGAATCTGCGCGAGTGACCTGAAGTGCTATCACGGTGCAGCCAAATTCTGGGGCGACGAGAACCGTCCGGCGTGGGCCGAGACCGAAGTCATTCCGGGGCACGAATTTGTCGGGGAGGTTGTCTCGATCGATGCGGAAGGATCCAAGCGCTGGGGCGTCCAGGTGGGCGACCGTGTGGTCTCCGAACAGATCGTCCCGTGTTGGGAATGCCGCTACTGCAAGCGCGGGCAGTATCACATGTGCCAGCCGCACAACCTGTACGGATTCAAGCGCGTCACCCCCGGTGCGATGGCCGAATTCATGGTCTATCCAGTGGAAGCCTTGGTGCACAAGGTATCCAAGGATCTTCCGGCAGCGCATGCTGCTTTTGCCGAGCCGCTGTCGTGCTCACTGCATGCAGTCGAACGAGCAGGTATTACCTTCGACGACGTCGTTGTTGTTGCGGGCTGCGGGCCGATCGGGCTGGGGATGGTCGCCGGCGCGCGAGCAAAAAGCCCAGCGCACGTAATCGCTCTCGACATGGCCCCGGAAAAGCTCGAGCTCGCCAAACTGTGCGGAGCTGACATTGTCATCAACATCGCCGACGAGGACGCCGTGCAGATCGTCAAGGATCTCACCGACGGGTACGGAGCCGATGTCTATCTCGAAGGGACAGGCCATCCGTCCGCAGTTCCCCAGGGCCTCAACATCTTGCGTAAGCTCGGCACCTACGTCGAATACGGGGTGTTCAAAGACGACGTCAGCGTCGACTGGAGCATCATCAGCGACGACAAGGAGCTTGATGTCCTGGGGGCGCACCTGGGTCCCGACTGCTGGCCGGCCGCAATCCGGATGATCGAGTCCGGCCTGCTCCCGATGGACAAGATCTGCACGCATCAGCTTCCGCTGGAAGATTTCCAGAAGGGGCTCGATCTGGTGGCCAGTGGCACCGAGTCCGTGAAGGTCTCGCTCATTCCCTGACAGTTCGCACAACCGACCTGTGCCGCAGGTCGTTCGAGATCCCACTCATCCATTCAGCGGAGAATCCACATGAGTCGTTTCACACCCCGCGTCCCATTCAGCGGTGGTCCCCAGCTCTCTCGTCGAGAGATGTTGCGGGCGTTCGGTATCGCGGGAATGGCTGCCGCAAGTGTGCCCATACTTTCCGCCTGTGGTGTCGGCGGTGGTGAGAAGCCGACCAACGGCGCGTCGGAGGTGACGGGCGGATTCAATTGGCGGGCGCTGGAAGGCACGAGCATCAACATCCTGCAGACTCCACACCCGTATCAGCAGGCGTTGCAGCCGCTCCTCTCTGATTTCACCGAGCTGACCGGAATCACGGTCAAGGCGGATCTGGTGCCGGAGGCGGACTACTTCACCAAACTCAACACCGAACTCGCCGGCGGAACCGGTAAGCACGACGTGTTCATGCTCGGTGCGTACTTCATCTGGCAGTACGGCCCACCGGCTTGGCTGGAGGACCTGAAACCGTGGCTCGAGAACACGTCCGCCACGAGCGACGAGTACGACTTCGAAGATATCTACGAGGGGCTGCGAACCTCTACCCGTTGGGATTTCGAACTGGGATCCCCTCTGGGAACCGGGGGACAGTGGGCGTTGCCGTTAGGCTTCGAGAACAATGTCGTCACCTACAACAAACGGGTCTTCGACGACAAGGGAATTACGCTCCCTGACACATTCGACGGATTGATCGAACTTGCAACGGATCTCACGGATCGAAGTGAGAACGTCTACGGAATCGCCACGCGAGGGTCGAAATCCTGGGCGACGATTCACCCCGGATTCATGACACAGTTCAGTCGCGAGGGTGCCAAGGACTACGAACTCCGCGATGGCGAACTGGTCGCCACTATGGATTCGGACAAGGCGGTGGCCTTCACACAGAAGTGGATAGACATGATGCACGATGCCGGTCCCACGTCGTGGACGACGTACGACTATCCCCAGGCAACAGGCGATCTCGGTGACGGCAAGGCGATGATGGTGTACGACGCAGACAGCGCGACGTACCCGAAGAACAAGCCAGGAGCCAGTCGCGAAGCGGGTAACCTCGCTTGGTACCCCGGCCCGGCCGGGCCGGACGGTAGTTACGCGACCAACTTGTGGACGTGGTCGCTGGCCATGAATGCGCGTTCCGAGAAAAAGCATGCAGCCTGGCTTTTCCTGCAGTGGGCCACCAGCAAGAAAACGCTCAACGACGCGGTCAAATCAGGTATCTTCGCGAATCCCGTGCGCAAGTCCGTGTTCGACGAGACTTTCAAACAGGAAGTCGGCGATGGTATGCCGGGCTACCTCGAAACATTCGAGACGGTGATTGCCAGTTCCAAAATTCAGTTCACGCCACAGAAGAAGTTCTTCGACACCACGGAGGACTGGGCCGTGGCGCTGCAGGACATCTACGGCGGCAAGGATGCGCAGTCGACTCTCTCCTCGCTCGCCAAGACCAACACATCCAAGGTAAACCTCTGATCCGCGGCGGATCACCGGAGCAAGGGAGTAAGGAATAGTGACTACCCAATCCACCCGTCCGCCGTCGGAGGCACACTCCGCGAAACCGGCAGGCGCATCGTCCCGTACCGTCGCACCGCCCGAAGTTCCGATGTGGCGACGCAAGTTGCGCCCGTATATCCTCTCGATCCCGGCTGTCGTGATCGTTGTCGGAATTCTCTATCCGTTCGTGATCGGCGCGTACTACTCGTTCCTGAATTACGCAGCGGTGAATCCTGATCCACAGTTCGTGTGGTTCAAGAACTTCGCGAGTGTCCTGGGCGACTCGAGCTTCTGGACCAGCGTGCGCGTGACCGGAGTCTTCGCGATTGTTGCCACAGCGGTCGAAACGGTGATCGGCGTCGGCATCGCGCTACTACTCAACCGTTCGAGCTTGATCGGGAAGATCTTCGAGAAGGTGCTGATCCTTCCGTTGATGATCGCACCGGTCATCGCCGGTGTGATCTGGAAGCTGATGTTCAATCCGCAGTTCGGAATCTTGAATCACGTTCTCGGACTGGGTAACACATTTGACTGGTTGAGCAGTCAGAATGCACTGTGGTCGGTCATTCTGGTGGACCTGTGGATCTTCACCCCCTTCGTGGCGATTCTTGTTCTCGCCGGCATGCGTTCGCTACCGAAGGAACCGTTCGAAGCGTCCGAGGTGGACGGTGCCAGCTGGTTCTACATGTTCCGCAGGCTGATGCTGCCCATGCTGTGGCCGTACATTCTGGTCGCCGTGATCTTCCGATTCATGGACAACCTCAAAGTGTTCGACGCCGTCTACGTCCTGACCGCGGGCGGACCGGGACTGTCCACCCGAACGCTCCAGATCGGTGCGTTCGAGGATTCGATCATCAATCTCGACTATTCCCGCGGCAGCACCTACATGTTCTTGCTGTGGATCATCGTGTTCGTCACCGCGCGCTACCTGGTGAGCGTGCTGGGCAAGGCGCAGCGTCGTGCTGCCGGAGCGGAGTCGTAAAGTCATGGCCAGTGAATTGATGCCAGGCCAGAAGAGATTCACCGTCGGCGCCGTTGCCGCGGACATCGTATTGATCGTCTGGTTCGTCTTCTCGCTCTTTCCGATCCTGTGGATGTTTCTGCTGGCGCTCAAGACGCCGGCCGAGCAGACCACCACGTACTTCAAGTTCAGCCCCACATTCGAGAACTTCGGAACCGTGCTGAGCCAGAAGGGCACGGATCTGACGAGTGTCGACTTCAAGTCGGCCCTGTTGACCAGCTTGATCAATTGTGGTGGTGCTGTTCTGGTTTCGTTGGCGATTGGTATCCCGGCCGCGTATGCCGCCGGTCGCTGGAAGTACAAAGGTTCCAACGACCTGATGTTCAACATGCTTTCGTTCCGCTTCGCGCCGGAGCTGATGGTGATCGTGCCGCTGTTCGTCATCTACAACCAGATCGGGTTGTTCGACACCAAACTCGGAATGGTCTGGGTTCTGCAACTCGTGACGATGCCGTTGGTGGTCTGGATCCTGCGCTCGTACTTCGAAGACCTTCCCGAAGACCTCGAGCAAGCGGCATTGTTGGACGGATACACCCGTAAGCGCGCCTTCGTGATGGTGGCGCTGCCACTTGTTCGTCCCGGAATCGCTGCAGCAGCTTTGCTTTCGTTCATCTTCGCGTGGAACAACTACGTATTCCCTCTCATCCTGGCCGACAGTAACGCCGGAACCGTCACCGTCGCGGTGACCAAGTTCCTCGGTGGTGGCGGACAGGCCTACTACAACCTGACAGCCGCGGCGGCGGTGATCGCTGCTCTACCACCGCTGATTCTGGCGTTGACGATTCAGCGATACCTTGTCCGCGGACTGTCGTTCGGGGCGGTGAAATCCTGATGGTCGCACTTACTGTCAAAGCATTGACCAAGCATTACGGAAAGACCGTGGGCATCGACGGCATCGACCTCGACGTGGCAGACGGTGAATTCCTCGTCATTCTGGGGCCTTCGGGCGCAGGCAAGACCACGACGCTCAAGTCGATAGCCGGACTCGTCGAGGTCGACGACGGTACCGTCGACATCGGGGGAGTGGACATGACTCTCGTCGAGCCCTATCACCGCAACGTTGCCATGGCTTTCGAGAGTTACGCCCTGTACCCGCAGAAGACGGTGTCGGAGAATCTGGCGTCACCACTCAAGTCCGGGCGAACCGGAAAATACTCGGAGGACGAGCAGAAGCGCCGTATCGACGCGGTCACCAAGACGTTGGGAATCAACCACCTGCTCGAGCGGTTCCCGCGAGAGTTGTCCAACGGACAGCGGCAGCGTGTCGCGCTCGGTCGTGTGCTGGTGCGGCCGGCCGACGTGTACCTCCTCGACGAGCCTCTCTCACACCTCGACGCCAAACTACGTGCGGCGATGCGTGCCGAATTACGTCAGCTCGGTCAGATGTCCAACACCACAACGGTGTACGTGACGCACGACTATCAGGAAGCACTCGCGCTGGGTGACCGCATCGCCATCCTGCGGGAGGGTCGGCTGGTCCAGATCGACACTCCGGCCAACATCTGGAATGCGCCCGCTGACACGTTCGTGGCACGTTCGCTCGGTCAACCCGAGATCAACGTGTTCGAGGCAGTAATCGACGGCGCAGTGCTCCGGGTGCTCGGCACCGAGCTGGAGGTCGGGATTCCGGCGGACATCACGATATCGTCGTCGGCCGGCGCTCGAATCGGTATCCGACCGTGTGACATAGAGATTCGTGCAGATTACTCGGGGAACTCCGCCGCTGTGGCCGTACGAGGCCGGATCAAACTGGTGGAGCGTCTCGGCCGCAATGTCGAACTCTCGATAGATCTCGGTGGCGGAGTCACGATGATCGGTCTGTCGTCGGGTGGTTCACTCGCGGTCGAAGGCGCCGAGATAGTTGTGGAAGTTGCTCGCCAGAACATTCACCTGTTCGAGGGCGCACCCGAAGGAACAGACAGTCGACGAATCGGCAGCGCGATCGCCGGCGCCGGTAGGACCGGCGAAAGTGTAACGACCTACGCAGCACAGGAGGACGGGCGATGACCACTACCGCCGAGAGTCGTAGCGGCGCGAAGGTCGCGCAATCACTCACCTTGGACAACCTGGAGAAGACCTACTCTTCGCGTGGGCGGGCAACATTCCATGCGGTCAAGGGGATCGACCTGCACATCGAACCCGGTGAATTGGTTGCACTGCTGGGTCCTTCGGGATGCGGCAAGACGACAACCCTTCGGATGATCGCCGGACTCGAGACCGTCTCGAGTGGGGAGATCTTGATCGGTGATCGGAAGATCAGTCAGTTGGCACCCGGGAAACGAGGCGTCGGTGTTGGATTCGAGAGCTATGCTTTGTATCCGCCGCTCTCGGTGCGCGACAACCTCTCGTACGGCTTGAAAGCCCGAAAAGTAGCGGGCGCAGACGAACTGGTGGCCACCATTGCCCGTCGTCTCGAGATGGAAGACCTACTCGACTTGCGTCCGGCCGGATTGTCGAGCGGACAGAAGCAGCGGGTTGCACTCGCCCGGGCTCTTGTACGCAACCCACCGGTGCTGCTCCTCGACGAACCGCTCTCGCACCTCGACGCGTCGGCGCGGCAACGGGTTCGGCGTGAGCTGAAGATGCTGCAACGCGAATTCGGTTACACGACAATCGTGGTCACTCACGACCAGGTCGAAGCGCTGAGCTTGGCCGACCGCCTTGCGGTGATGGACGGTGGCATCATCCAGCAGTACGGCACTCCTGACGAGGTGTTCGACGATCCGGCCAACATCTTCGTGGCAGAGTTCGTGGGCGAACCGCAGATCAATATGTTCGACGGCACTGTTCGCCTCGAGAACGGAGCTGCGGTAGTTGCCATCGGCTCGGCTGGGACCTTGCCGGTCTCGACACGAAATGTCGTCGACGGCCAGTCGGTTCGGGTCGGGGTTCGCCCTCAGGACATGACCATGGTGTCGGGGCCTGCCGGAAATCGACAGATCACGGTGCACGTCAAGCACTTCGAGCACTTGATGGAGTTCGGTCTGGTGCAGGTGAGCGCAGCGGGGACCGAATCGACTGGCTCGGGTTCGACGCTGATGGTTCAGACGCCGGCCCACGAGAGATTTGCGGCCGGCGACGAGTGCGCTGCGACGGCTCTTCCCGAACGTGTCTATCTATTCGACCCCGAAACCGGAAATCGACTGCGTTAGAGGTATTTTGTCATGACTCGGCTATTCAACGATCCCGCGACGTTCACGGAAGACATGCTCGAGGGGTTCCTCGACGCCAACTCCGACTACGTTGTCGGTGTGCCAGGCGGTGTAGTACGGGCCCAGGAGACACGACCGGGCAAGGTCGCGGTGGTGGTGGGTGGCGGTTCCGGCCACTATCCCGCGTTCTGTGGTGTTGTCGGGCCGGGGTTCGCCGACGGTGCAGTAGTGGGAAACATCTTCACGTCTCCCTCCGCCGCGGAGGCGACTTCTGTCGCTCGTGCCGTCGACAGCGGTGCCGGGGTGCTTCTGACCACCGGAAATTACGCGGGTGACGTGATGAATTTCTCGCTCGCAGTGCAAGCTTTGGCGCTCGAGGGAATCGACGCTCGGTACCTGCCGGTCACCGACGATATTGCCAGTGCATCCGCGGCGGACATCACGAAGCGTCGCGGAATCGCCGGTGATTTCACGGTGTTCAAGGTCGCATCGGCTGCTGCGGAAGCGGGGTACGACCTCGACGAGGTGCAGCGAGTGGGGCGCGCGGCAAACGACAACACGCGAACACTCGGTGTTGCCTTCGACGGATGCACCATGCCGGGCGCAGATCGCCCACTGTTCACAGTGGAAACCGGAATGATGGATCTTGGGTTGGGCATTCACGGAGAACCGGGGGTGTCCACGCACGAGATGCCAAGTGCCGCAGAACTGGCGCAGCTATTGGTCGAGGGCGTGCTTGCCGAACGACCGGATGGCGCCGGGACACGCGTCGGAGTGATCCTCAACGGTCTCGGGCGTACCAAGTACGAGGAATTGTTCGTGGTCTGGGGAACCGCGTCGAAGCTGTTGCGGGAGGCCGGATATACGATTGTTTCGCCGGAGGTCGGAGAGTTGGTGACCAGTCTCGACATGGCCGGTTGTTCCCTGACACTCATGTGGCTGGACGAGGAACTCGAGTTGTTTTGGACGGCCGCCGCGGACACTCCGGCATTCCGGCGCGGAACATTCGGTGTGGCAACAACTTCCGGTGAGCGTCGCGGTACCGCTTCCGTGCAAGTGGCGTCCGGTGTGAGCGCTGCGGGCGACGACGAGGGACGGCGATGCGGAGAAACCGTGGCCAGGGTGATCGAGGCTCTCGCCCGGGTGATGGCAGACAACGAAGAAGAACTGGGCCGCATCGATGCGGTGGCGGGCGATGGTGACCACGGTCGCGGGATGGTTCGAGGAACCGAATACGCGAGCCTGGCAGCGCAGGCCGCGGCCGCGCAAGGTGCAGGGCCACAGGGAGTTCTGACTGCTGCGGGTGAAGCCTGGGCCGCAAAGGCGGGCGGGACGTCCGGCGTGTTGTGGGGTGCCGCGCTGACGGCGCTGGGCGCCAGGCTGGGAGACAAGGGACAACCAGGTGCGCAAGACCTGTCCGACGGTGTACGGGCGGGCTTCGACGCGATAGTGGCGCTCGGTGGGGCCGAACTCGGCGACAAGACGATGCTCGATGCACTGTGGCCGTTCGCGGAAACCTTGAGTGCCGCAGTCGGAAACGGGGTGGTCACCGCACAAGCGTGGGACGAGGCCGCCGTCGTCGCCCAGACTGCAGCGGACGCCACGGCGCAATTGCGTCCGCTGGTGGGTAGGGCACGTCCGCTCGCGGAACGGAGCGTCGGTACCCCGGACGCCGGCGCGATATCGATGGCGATGTGTGTCCGTACCGTCGCCGATTTTCTGAACACGAATTCTGAACGCAAGGAGCACGATCATGGCTGAGCGACTTCGTATCGTCGTCGGTTGCGACGATGCCGGCTTGGAGTACAAGCAGGCACTCATGTCCGACCTCGAAGCCGACGACCGCGTGGAGGTGGTGACGGATGTCGGCGTCGGGAACGACGAGCACACGGCGTATCCGCACGTTGCCGTCACCGCTGCCAGGTTGGTTGCCGACGGCAAAGCCGACCGCGCCCTCCTCGTCTGTGGAACGGGATTGGGCGTCGCCATCAGCGCCAACAAGGTGCCGGGGATTCGCGCGGTGACTGCCCACGACAGTTTCTCGGTGGAACGATCAGTTCTCAGCAACGACGCCCAGGTTTTGTGTTTCGGGCAGCGAGTGGTCGGCTTGGAACTCGCCAGACGACTGGCGAAAGAGTGGTTGGGTTACCACTTCGACGCCACGAGTGCCTCTGCCGAGAAGGTTGCTGCCATCGGCGAATACGAAACTGCCGGTAAGCCCGGCGACTGCTGATCGCTCAGATCAGCCCGAACTTCCGTACTGCGTCGAGTAGCGCGTGCGGTCGTTCGGACGTCGGCAGTGGATCGACGAGGGCGAACTGACACCCGATGTCGCGTGCGGCACCGTCGGCGACATCACTGTCTCCGATCATCAAGGTCTGGGCTGCGTCCACGTCGAGTTGCGCGAGTGCGTACTCGAATATTGCAGGTTCGGGCTTGACCGCACCCACCTCGAAGGACAACACGAACTCGTCGACCCACACGTCCCAGCCGCGGTCGACAAATGCCGGACGGATGTCGAAGGCTATGTTGCTCAAGACGGCGGTACGAATACCCTTCTCCGACAGTGACTTCAGAACCTCGCCGGTATCCGGGTACGGAGTCCACCGATCCGGGTCCACAAGCAATCCGTACAGTGCTTCGGCGCGACCGGGATCGGGCATGCCGGACTTGCTCAGCACGTCGAGGTAAGCCTGGCGGTGCAGCTTCGGATCCCGGTCACGGTTCTCCCACGCGTACAGTCCCGCTTCGTCCATCTCGACGGTTCTGCCCACCGGCGCGGTCATCCGGCGCATCAACTCGGCTTGAGCCTGCACGTCCATCGGCTCGCCGCTGTGATCGAGAAAATGTTCGGCCCAGTCGGAATCTTCCTCGAGCCGGAAGAGCGTCCCCGAGAAGTCGAACAAAGTCGCGGCGATATGCCCGTTTCGGGAGTCGGTGCTGTCAGTGTTCACCGACCAAGGTTATCGGCGAAGGGTTTCCGATGCGCATTATGCGGCGAGGCACGCGTACTTTGGGAAGGCACATTTTCCGAGGTTCGTGTCGAAGGGCAGTGTTCGTCGCTCCCGGCCCGCGCCGAATGACCAGGGGGATTCTCCGTGTCCGACCACGTGAACCACGTTGACCGAAGCAAATCGGCGGGTGACGACCCCCACTTGTCGCGTCAGCTGTCCAATCGTCACATCCAGCTGATCGCGATCGGCGGCGCCATCGGCACCGGCCTGTTCATGGGTTCGGGCAAGACGATCTCGCTGGCCGGACCGTCGGTGATCTTCGTGTACATGATCATCGGCTTCATGCTCTTCTTCGTCATGCGGGCGATGGGGGAGTTGCTGCTCTCCAACATGTCGTACAAGTCGTTCTCCGACTTCGCCGCTGATCTCCTGGGTCCGTGGGCGGGATTCTTCACCGGCTGGACCTATTGGTTCTGCTGGATCGTCACAGGCATCGCTGACGTGATCGCGATCTCGGGCTATTTCAAGTACTGGTGGCCTGGGTTGGCCGCGTGGATCCCGGCGCTGCTGACCATCGCCGCACTCCTACTTCTCAATCTGCCCACGGTGAAGGCGTTCGGTGAAACCGAGTTCTGGTTCGCGCTGATCAAGATCATCGCCATCGTCAGCTTGATCATCGTCGGCATCGTGATGGTCGTCTCCGGGTTCACCGCGCCCAACGGCGCCACCTCGGGCGTCGACAATCTCTGGAACGACGGCGGCATGTTCCCGACCGGCTTCATGGGGTTTGTCGCAGGCTTCCAGATCGCTGTGTTTGCGTTTGTGGGTATCGAATTGGTGGGTACGACGGCGGCCGAGGCCAAGGATCCGGAGAAGAACCTCCCGAAGGCCATCAATTCCATCCCGATTCGTGTGTTGCTGTTCTACGTGGTCGCGCTGACGGTCATCATCTGTGTGACGCCATGGCGTGAGATTCAAGCGGACAAGAGTCCGTTCGTTGCGATGTTCACCCTCGCGGGCCTGGGTATCGCCGCGTCGGTCATCAACTTCGTGGTGCTGACGTCGGCGGCGTCCTCGGCAAACTCGGGAATCTACTCGACCTCGCGCATGGTGTACGGCCTGGCTCAGGAGGGCGACGCACCGAAGTCCCTCGGCAAGCTGAACTCACGCAAGGTCCCCGCGAATGCCCTGATGTTCTCGTGCATCTTCCTGCTCGCGTCGTTGATCCTGCTGTTCTCCGGTGACTCGGTGATCGAGGCATTTACCGTTGTGACCACAATCTCCGCGCTGCTCTTCATGTTCGTGTGGACGATCATCCTGGCGAGCTACCTGGTGTACCGGAAGCGTCGCCCGCACCTGCACGAGGCGTCGAAGTTCAAGATGCCAGGCGGCATCGTGATGTGCTGGGTCGTGCTGGCGTTCTTCGTGTTCATCTTGTGGGCGCTGACCACCAAGGACGACACCCTGCAGGCGCTGCTGGTCACTCCGATCTGGTTTGTCGCACTCGGGATCGCCTGGGCGATTATTCGTCGCCGGCCCGCGCACCGAGCGCGGTACGAGGCATTCCGGGCAGAACTGGATGCGAGTCGACAGACGGACGAAAAATAGTTTGGTCAAGAACGTGTAACGGTGGCGGTCTCCTTGATCAAACTGTTACATTCGTCGGCAGACAGAGGAGCGGGCTTCGTTCGAAGACCGCTGCAGGCCGACGACTGACAGGGTAAAAACTGTGGGAGACCACCACCGCACGGACAATTCCATTGCTGCATTCGAGATCGATCCTGACGCAGCGAGTGGACGTCACCGCGTTCCGTCGGCTGGCCCGGGCGCAGGCGTCAAGGCTGGTGTTGTAGCTGCGGCTACGGGCGCTCTCCTCGTTGGCGCAGGTCAGATGGGTGCAGGTACCGCAGCGGCAGCCCCGGCCACGCAGAACATCGCCGGATTCGAGATTCCGCAGGGACTGCTTCCCGAGGGCATCGAGATCCCAGCAGCACTGTCGAACCTTGGGCTCCCGCCCGCGGAGAGCATCGAGGTTCCCGAACTTCCCGACCTCGTGGCACAGGTGAACGCACAGGTACAGCAGTTCACCGGCTCGTTCAACCCGGTTTCGTCGAACAGCGGCACCGTGCAGCCTGTTTCCGGAACGCTTACCTCCACGTTCGGTAACCGTTGGGGCGCACACCACGGCGGTCTGGACATCGCGGCCCCGATCGGAACTCCGGTCCTCGCGGCTGCATCCGGTCAGGTCATCGACGCCGGACCGGCCTCGGGCTTCGGTCTCTGGGTACGCATCCAGCACGACGACGGCGCCGTCACCACGTACGGACACGTCAACGACTACCAGGTTGCAGTTGGCCAGCGTGTAGCCGCTGGTCAGCAGATCGCTACCGTCGGTAACCGCGGTCAGTCCACCGGCCCGCACCTGCACTTCGAGGTTGCGGAAAACGGCGCCAAGGTTGATCCGGCCATCTGGCTGAAGGCGCGCGGCGTGGCAGTCACCTGGGTGGACAACTCGTAGAGAAAATCTTTGCAGACCTGCAGGGCATCGGAAATTGCTTCCGGTGCCCTGCAGTCTTTTCATTTCGGTTCGGGTTGTGGCCGGGGGTCGGGGGTCGGCCGGTTAGCCTTGCGGAAGACGACCTTCGGTGGTTGATCGCGAAGGAGGGGGATCGGATATGGGCGCAGAAGTTCAAGCACGAATGTTCACCAGGGCGGACCGGAGGGTGTTCCGCAAGAAGGTGCGATCGTGCGTCGACGCCATGAAGCAGATGCTCGATCGCGGCGACTTCCGCGACGCCGTCGAGAAACCCGACCCGTTGCTGGGAATGGAGATCGAGTTCAACCTCGTAGCCGGCGACATGCTGCCGGCAATGTCCAACCTTGCAGTGCTCGACGCCATCGACGACGACGCGGTGTTTCAAACAGAACTCGGGCAGTTCAACGTCGAGATGAATGTCGAACCCGGCCCACTGACCGGCGACAACACGTTCGAACTCGAAGAAAAACTGCGCAGTTCGCTCGCGATCGCGGACGCTCGCATCCATGAGCACGACGCCGAGATGGTGATGATCGGGATGCTGCCGACGCTCCAGCTCGAACATCTCGATCGCGAGTGGATTACCGCGAATCCGCGCTACGAATTGCTCAACGAACAGATCTTCGCAGCGCGGGGTGAAGATATCGAGCTCGACGTAGAGGGTGTCGCACTTTCCGGTGGGCCAGCGGAAGTGCTACGCGCCGATACCAATTCGGTGGTTCCCGAGGCGGCCTGCACATCGATGCAGTTGCACCTTCGGGTTTCTCCGGAAGAATTTGCTCCGCACTGGAACGCGGCGCAGTGCCTGGCCGGGCCGCAGGTGGCACTGGCCGCCAACTCGCCATTCCTGGCAGGCAAAGCTCTGTGGCACGAATCACGGATACCGATCTTCGAACAGGCTACGGACACAAGAACATTCGAACTCAAGAATCAGGGAGTGCGTCCGCGCGTCTGGTTCGGGGAACGATGGATACATTCGGTTCTCGATCTCTTCGAGGAGAATTCGCGATACTTCCCGGCACTGCTGCCCGACGTCTCCGATGCGGATCCCCTGGAGGTTCTTGCGGCAGGGGGAATTCCGGAGTTGAAAGAACTCCAGATGCACAACGGAACCGTCTACCGCTGGAATCGCCCGGTATACGACTGCTCGGATGGCAAGCCGCACTTGCGGATCGAGAATCGAGTGCTGCCCGCCGGGCCCACCGTGCTCGACATCATGGCAAATGCCGCGTTCTACTACGGAACAGTGCGGGCGCTCGTCAACGCTGATCGACCGCTGTGGTCGCAGATGTCTTTTCATGCAGCAGAAGAGAACCTGCACATCGGCGCCAAGCATGGACTCGACGCAATGTTGTACTGGCCGGGATTGGGCTGGGTCGGCGCAGACGAATTGATCCTGCGACGGCTACTTCCCCTCGCGGACGAAGGATTGGCCGACTTCGGGTTGTCGAGTGCAGCGCGTGAGAAGTACCTCGGCGTCATCGAAGGCCGGTGCCTCAACCGGCAAACCGGTGCGGCGTGGCAGCGGGGACGCGTCGTCGCCGGTGAAGCCGCAGGACTCGATCGAACCGCCGCTCTTGCCGAGATGATGAGGGCATATATCGACAACATGCGCAGTGGTAATCCAGTTCACTTGTGGGACTGAGCCGGGCCTGCTAATTCAACTCCCCATCAACAGCTTCGGGGACCTTGGTCATCGAAACAGGGATAGATTCGACCCGGAATCCATGTCGTGATTGCGATGGTTAGAGTGGAAGTGGCTCGATTACTTCTTACGGAAGGTGGGCACATGAGTTCACGCGAACACAACAATGTCGTCGTCGGAATCGACGGATCGGACACCGCATCGACCGCGCTGCGAGAAGCTGCGAAAATTGCCGCGCAGCGAGAATTGCGTCTCGATATCATTCACGCGCTCGACTTTGCACCGTACGGATTCGGCGGCCCGTACATCGACGCGGGCGGCGTTTACGAATGGGTGGAAGAAGCAGGAAAAGCCGTACTCGGCGACGCCGAGAAGTTTGCCGCCGAGGTCGCCCCGACGGTCACCGTTCACACCGAGATGGCTATCGGCAGCCCGACGCAGTGGCTTCTGGAGAGTTCCGCGAAAGCCCGTCTGGTCGTAGTGGGAGCATCGTCGTCCGGAAAGGCCGCCACCGCGGTACTCGGCAACACCGCCGTCGGTGTCGCGAGCCATGGCAAGTGTCCGGTCATCGTTGTGCGCGAACGTGACGGCGTCGTACCGTCCGATGGTCCCGTCGTTGTAGGCGTCGACGGCAGTGCTCTGAGCGCGCAGGCTGTGGGCGCGGCATTCGAGGAAGCGGCGTTCCGCGGTGCAGAACTGGTAGCCGTCCACGTCTGGAGCGACCTCGGAACAGCAGCGTTCGAGGATCCCCGCGCTGCCGCACTGGCGCCGGCATCGCTCGAGGAAGAAGAGCACGCTGTACTGAGCGAGAACCTGGCCGGATGGTCGGAGAAGTACCCGGACGTCGTCGTTCGCCGTGAGATCTACCTCGACAACCCGCGTGGACGACTGCTCGAATGGTCGGCTCGGGCGCAGCTCGTCGTAGTCGGTAGCCGAGGCCGCGGCGGATTCCGCGGAATGCTCCTTGGATCCACCAGCAACACGCTGATCGCTTCCGCGCAGTGCCCGGTGATGGTGGTTCGTCCCGAAGATTCCTGATTTCTCGATGCGCATGCGAGAACCTGCCCCGTTCATTTCGGTCACCGAATATGAACGGGGCAGTCACATGAATACGGCCTCATGTTCCGTAGTGTTCAAGGAGAGGTGTGCCTGGCGCACACATGGCACTCGTGAGGATTGGGGTTAGAACGTGCGCATCGGAATGGGTTTGAACTACAGCGGCGGGTTCGCCGAGACTGTCGAGGAAGTCGGTGACCTCGAAAAGGCCGGTCTGGACATTGCGTTTGTCCCCGAGGCCTACTCGTTCGACGCGGTCAGTCAACTCGGTTACCTGGCCGCCAAGACGACAACCATCGAACTGGCCTCCGGCATCTTCCAGATCTACACCCGCACGCCGTCGCTCACCGCGATGACTGCCGCCGGACTCGACTTCGTCTCCAACGGACGATTTGTCATGGGCCTCGGCGCCTCCGGCCCGCAGGTGATCGAAGGTTTCCACGGCGTCAAGTACGACGCCCCACTCGGCCGTACTCGCGAGGTCGTCGAAATCTGCCGCCAGGTATGGCGTCGTGAGAAGGTCGAGTACCAGGGCAAGTACTACCAGGTGCCGCTGCCGGCCGAGAAGGGCACCGGCCTGGGCAAGCCGCTCAAGCTCATCAATCATCCCGTTCGCGAGCGCATCCCGATCCTCATCGCTTCCCTCGGCCCCAAGAACGTCGAACTCACCGCCGAGATCGCGGAAGGGTGGGAGCCCATCTTCTACCACCCCGAGAAGGCAGCAAGCGTGTGGGGAGAACCCCTCGCCAAGGGCAAGGCGAAGCGCGACCCCAGCCTCGGTGAACTGCAGGTATACGCCTCCCCGGCGCTTGCGATCGGCGACGACGTCGACCACATGCTCGACTGGGTCCGTCCCGGCATTGCCCTCTACATCGGCGGCATGGGAGCCAAGGGAAAGAACTTCTACAACGACCTTGCCGTCCGCTACGGCTATGCCGAAGCCGCCGAGAAGATCCAGGATCTCTATCTTGCAGGCAAGAAAGAAGAAGCCGCGGCAGCAGTGCCGGACGACCTCATCCGTGCGGTCTCGCTCATCGGCCCCGAAAGCTACGTCCGAGAACGAGTCGCCGCATTTGCAGAATCCGGCGTCACCACCCTCAACGTCACCCCGCTGGCAGCTGATCGTGCCGGACGTGTCGGCCTGATCGAGAAGTTCCGGAACATTTGTGACTAACCGCTGTGCGCCTTTATCGACCCCCACGGTTAATAAGGGCGCACAGCAGATGTCCGATTCGGGACCCGCCGTAGCGGATAAAACGTATTTATCGCACTTGGGCAATAGTGTGGGAGCAATAGCGTGGAGGCAGATAGAGTTCTGTAGTCGATCCTGAAGGGACGAAAATGAGTGCAATCCAACCAGTTGTCGTAGCTGTGGACGGTTCCGAGGCGGCGTCGTCGGCCGTTGTGTGGGCTGCGCGCACGGCCGCTGTGTTGGGGCGTCCGCTGCATATTGCAACGGTGGTGCACATTCCGGCCTTCTACTATTCCGAGCCGTATCTGGCCGAGAGTTTCAAGGACGAATTGCGACGCACTGCTCGTGCCCGACTCGACAGCGCCAAGATCCTGGCCCATCAGAGTGTCGACGGTGATCTCGAGGTAGTCACCGAACAACTCGACGGCAGTGTCTCCGATTCGTTGATCGAATTGTCCAAGCGTGCGTACATGGTTGCCGTGGGTCCGCGTGGGCACGGCGAATTCACCGGACTTGTCGTCGGTTCGGTGACGGTATCGATTGTCTCGCACGGTGAATCACCGGTGGCAGTCGTGCGCGGGCGGACACTGGACGGTCAACCGCCCACTCAGGGACCGGTTGTCGTCGGTATCGACGGATCCGAAAACAGCATCGAGGCCATCGAGCACGCATTCGAGCAGGCGTCGGCGCGCGGCGCGACGCTGATCGCTGTCAACGTGTGGAGCGACGTGAGTGTGCAGCCTTCGCTGGGCGCCACTCCGGACGACCCGTTGTGGAGCAGCATCCAGACCGGCGAAGAAGTGGTTCTGGCAGAGCAGTTGGCGGGGTTCACCGAGCGATACCCCGACGTTGTGGTCGAGCGTGTAGTAGCGCGCGATCGCCCGGTGCGGGTCCTGAGTGAATATGCCGAGACCGCGCAGTTGGTTGTGGTCGGCAGTCGCGGACGTGGTGGCTTCACCGGAATGCTTCTCGGTTCGACCAGTCGCGCGCTTCTGCATACCGCAGATTGCCCGGTGTTGATCGTGCGCCACAGCAAGAACTGACACGGCTGGAACTGACACTCACCAACTGACACCACAGTTGTTTCGATCGGCAATAGATTCTTGAAAGAGGCTTAGATGACTACGCGCGTGTTCCTGGTCGACGATCACGAGATCGTCCGACGCGGACTGTTCGATCTGCTCGGCGGCGTCGAGGACTTCGAGGTGGTCGGGGAAGCGTCGTCGGTAGGGGAGGCGATGGCCGTTATCCCCAAGAGCAATGTCGATGTCGCGGTTCTGGACGTGCGACTCGCCGACGGCAACGGCGTTGAATTGTGTCGCGACCTCCGCTCGATGCTGCCGAACCTGCGGTGCCTGATGTTGACGTCGTATGCGGACGACGAAGCGCTGCTCGACGCCATCATGGCCGGCGCGTCCGGCTTTGTGCTGAAGCAGATTCTGGGCACGGATCTTGTTGCGGCGGTACGCACCGTCGGCTTGGGGGGATCGCTGCTCGACAGCCGCGCCACCGAAGCGTTGATGGCGCGCATCCGCAGCGAACGCACCGCAGATCCGTTGGCGGAGCTCTCCGATCAGGAACGCGCGGTGTTCGACCTCATCGGTGAGGGACTGACCAACCGGGAGATCGGCGCGAGGCTGTTCCTGGCGGAGAAGACGGTCAAGAACTACGTGACGCGTTTGCTCTCGAAGTTGGGTATGCAGCGCAGAACTCAGGCTGCCGTGCTGGCAACCGAGTTGCGCAACAAGTAGTTCAGGGCTTCCGGCGCCTCAGCGGTACCCGCCATACCAGGCGGGTGCCGTTCGGACTGCGGTTGCCGATTGTGCATGTGCCGCCACAATGTTCGGCGCGGCGTTCGAGGTTGTGCAAGCCGCTCTTGTGGACGCCGACGGGGATGCCTTTGCCGTCGTCGTCGATGGTGATGGCAAATTCGAGGTCGGCGGTCACGGAGATGGTGATCGTGCTTGCCTGGGCATGTCGCAGAACGTTGCTCAAACCCTCACGAAGCACAGCTTCGGCATGGGGGTGGATTCCGGCTTTCACGAGTGTGTCGATCGCTCCGGAGAACTGAACACTCGGGGTGACTGCTGATTGTGCTGTGGCGTCACCGATTACGTCGAGGAGGCGTCGGCGCAAGCTGGTCGAGTCCGCCGTGGCGGGTGTCTGCAGATCGAAGATGGTGGTACGGATTTCGCGGACGGTTTGGTCCAACTGCTCCAGCGACCGGGTGACGATGGCACGCGCGGAGTCGGGAAGATCGGAATCGGGCAAGGTGCTCTGCAGGCTCATGCCGCTGGCAAACAGACGCTGAATGACGTTGTCATGCAGGTCACGGGCAATGCGGTCACGATCTGCCAGGACCGACAGGAGACGCTGTCCACGTTGTTTCTCGTCGAATTCGATAGCTACAGAGCCCAATTCGGCCATCGACTCGATTCGGGTGAGTTCGTCCGAATCCCAGTGAGTGCTGGCGGAATTCGACGTGAGTAGGAGTGCGCCCACCACGCCGGATGCAACCGTCATCGGGGCCAGCACCGCGCTACCCGCTGTCGGGACCAAGTCGAGCAACGAGCCCAATTCGGTGAATACATGCAACCGTCGAGTCTGCCGGATGACGTCGAATGGATAGAGGCTCGCCGGGACTCGGACTCCCCGCGACGTCGGCCGGGCGCTGACAGCGGTGTGTACCTGCGCGTAGCCGTTCTCGCAGATCAGCACGATGACATCGTCGATGCCGGTCAACTCGCGCACACGGGTGGCGAGCAGTTGCAGACTGTCGTCGAGCGAATCGCCCGCCAGCAATCGTGACCGGATGGC
Source organism: Rhodococcus sp. 24CO (assembly GCF_050586165.1). NCBI lineage: Bacteria > Bacillati > Actinomycetota > Actinomycetes > Mycobacteriales > Nocardiaceae > Rhodococcus > Rhodococcus sp. 24CO. Next base: position 168,939 of record NZ_JAZFNF010000004.1, read on the forward strand.
AGACATTGCGGTGAGCCATCTTTCGCGGGTCCGAGACTGCTCGAACAGCCTGACGTTTTCGGCTGCGATACCGGCGGCGATGGCAAGTGCTTCGAGGATGACCTCGTCCTCCTCGGTGAACTCGGCCGCACCACGTTTCTCGGTGAGATAGATGCTGCCGAATACCTCACCGCGCATCATGATCGGCGCACCCAGGAAGCTGTCCATCGGCGGGTGATTGGCGGGAAACCCGACAGATGTCGGGTGCGCGCCCAGATGCGGAAGACGCAGAGTCTTGGGATCGTTCATGAGGACGCCGAGCACGCCGTGGCCTTCCGGGAAGTGCCCCATCGTCTGCCGCAGGGGCTCGTCGATGCCCTCGTACACGAATTCGGCCAGCCCACCGCCCGGTGCTCGCACGCCCAATGCCCCGTAGTTGCAATCCAATACAGTGGTCGCCGCTGTGATGATGCGCTGCAGGGTGAGATCGAGATCAAGCCCGGAACCGACAACAAGCACTGCTTCGAGAAGTCGGTGGAGCGTCGGGATATCAGCCTTGGAGTGGGCCAGACGCTCGAGTACTTCGCCGAAATTGCGTGTCGGATTGCCCGAAGAGTCGATCATGCTCGAAGCATATCGCTCCCAGTGTGGTCACTCTTGGCGAGATCGGCCGTCCCACCACTGCTTCCAGTGATGTTCGATCTCGTCGAACTCGTCCGCGCTGAGATCGTAAGTGGCCAGAATGATCTGGAGTTCCTGCTGGGCGCGGTACGGGACCGTCGGCTTTGCCGCGACGACCAATAGTCCGGGACCAAGGTCTTCGATTGTCACTCCTGTTTGCAGCGCGCTGACGTAGTCGACAATGCCGTCGGCGTAGTCGCCGGGAGCAAGAGTGGCGGTGTAACGCCCGCCGGCTTCCACAGGAAGGGACGAGACTCCGAGGATCGAGGCTGCGGATTCACCCGGAACCAGGGGACCGTCGAGGTAAATTGTTCTGCGCTCGGCTAATCCGTGATGTTCGACGCCGAACTTCAAGAAGTGCAGAAAAGTTGTCCACCCCTCCGTGATGTCCTCGTACCATTCGTCGTCAGGTAGTTGCGGCGGACGCGTGACGCGAACGATGGTTCTGCCGCCCTGGCCGATCAGGGCGAAGCGATCGCCGTTGCCCAGTTCGAGGGTGTGTGCGTCTGGGTCTGCGACCGCGGTGCCGTAGATCTGGGTGATTTCGTCGTCGAGTCCGTCGTAGTCCCACCCGAACCAGCGCCGAATCAGCGAAGGATCGCGCAGCGCCGGCCACAGCACGGACGGCGCTGCTGCGATGGACACGTCGATCACCGTTTCGTTCACGGGAAACACGCTACCGGGATCAGCCGTCTGTCAGCCCTTCATGGCGACTGTCAGGAGGAAAGCAACGTCTTCGAGCGCTTCGACACTGTGCCGGTGGGCCGGAATGGTGAGGAAATCGCCAGTCGACCCTTTCCATTCGTCGCTACCGCACACGAGATTGAGTCTCCCGCTCAGGACCAACAGCGTTGCTTCGCCGGGACTGTCATGTTCTGCGAGGCTCTTGCCGGCACTCAGCGCGATCACGGTCTGTCGCAGGCTGCGTTGGTGGCCACCATAGACGGTTTGTGAACTACGACCGCTGGTTGCCGACGCAGCCAGTTTCAATTGTTGACGGGCGAGGGCTGTCAGTGACTTCTTGTCCATCGAAGACCTCTCAGGTAGCGCGATCATCTCGGTTTCTCGAGTATGACCCACACATCTCCTGCGGCGGCGACAAATGGAGGAAGTGGTCAGCGAGCGTATTCGAGCCAGCGGAAGCGCAGCCCGTTCTTCTCCGACGTCTGCCACGGATCGTCGGATTTCTTGACCCACTCGGGGCCGATCTCAGGTGCGCACGCGTCACCGGCGATATCGAGATCGATCTCGGTCACCAGCAGACGCGTCGCGAATGGCAGTGCAGCCGAATATATCTGCCCTCCGCCGACAACAAAGAGGTCGCCGTCAGGCAAGGCCAACGCCTCGTCGAGACTGTGTGCGGCTTCGGCTCCGTCCGCTGCCCACTCGGAATCGCGGGTGACAACGATATTGCGGCGCCCACTGAACGGCCGGAACTTGGGCGGAATGGAATCCCAGGTCAACCGGCCCATGATCACCGGATGCCCCATGGTGACTCCTTTGAAATAGGCCATGTCCTCCGGCAGTCGCCACGGAATCGTGTTGGCGGCACCGATGACACCGTTGTTCGCCTGAGCCCAGATGAGGGTGACTGCGCGATCATTCATGATCAGACCGCGACCGGAGCCTTGATAGCAGGATGGTGCTGGTAACCGACTATTTCGACATCCTCGAAGGTGTAGTCGAAGATGGAATCGCGCTTGTTCAGTTTCAGAACCGGAAGGTCGAGCGGGGTCCGCCCGAGTTGTTCGGTGACCTGATCGACGTGGTTGTCGTAGATATGGCAATCGCCGCCGGTCCAAATGAACTCACCCACGTCGAGACCGGCCTGCTGCGCCATCATGTGAGTGAGCAGGGCGTAGCTGGCGATGTTGAAGGGAACACCGAGGAACATGTCGGCACTGCGCTGATACAACTGGCACGAGAGCTTGCCGTCCGCGACGTAGAACTGGAAAAACGCGTGGCACGGCGCGAGGGCCATCTGCGGAATGTCGGCGACGTTCCACGCGGAGACGATGATCCGACGCGAATCGGGGTTGGATCGCAAGGTCTCGACGGTCTGCGTGATCTGGTCGATGTGCTCACCGGACGGGGTAGGCCAACTGCGCCACTGGACGCCGTAGACCGGGCCCAGTTCACCGTTCTCGTCGGCCCACTCGTCCCAGATGGAGACGCCGTGCTCATGCAGCCACGCCACGTTGGAGTCGCCGCGCAGGAACCACAACAGTTCGTTGACAATTGACTTGAGGTGCACCTTCTTGGTGGTGACCAGGGGAAAACCGTCGGCAAGATCGAATCGCATCTGGTGACCGAAGATGCTGCGAGTGCCGGTGCCGGTGCGATCGGCTTTGGGGGTGCCGGTCTCCATCACGAGCTTCAACAGGTCTTCATATGCGGTGGAGACAGTCACGGGACACAGTCTAGGGCACGCACGATAGCCTCGTTCAATGCGTGAACTCCTCGTGATCGGTGTCGGCGCCGGTGACCCCGACCAAGTGACGATCCAAGCTGTCAAGGCCATGAACAGGGCAGATACGTTCTTTGTGATCGGCAAGGGGAGTGAGAAGCAGGATCTGGTCGACCTGAGAACCGGGATTCTCGAAGAACATGTGACCGGTGAATACCGCGTCGTCGAGATAACCGATCCACCGAGAGATCGGACACCCTCGGACTACGAAGGTGTTGTCGACGACTGGCATGACCGTCGAGCGTCGATCTTCGAGGAAAAGTTTGCGGCCGAAGCCGGAGTCGGCGCGATTTTGGTGTGGGGAGACCCGTCGCTCTACGACAGCACCTTGCGCATCGTCGAACGAGTACTCGCGCGCGGCAACGTCACATTCGACTACACCGTAATTCCCGGTGTCACGAGTGTGCAGTCGTTGGCGGCGCAGCACCGCATCGTGCTCAACCGCATCGGCGAATCGATACACATCACCACTGGGCGCAAGCTCGCCGAAGGATTGCCGGACGGCATCGACAACGCCGTCGTGATGCTTGACGCACACTGCACGTTTACCGAGGTTGCCGGGGATAACGTGCACATCTGGTGGGGTGCGTACCTGGGCACACCGGACGAAGTGTTGATCTCCGGGAACCTGCGTGAGGTAGAAGACGACATCGTGCGTGTGCGGGCGGAATTGCGTGAGAAGCACGGCTGGATCATGGATACGTATCTCGTGCGTCGCTAGAGTTCCGACGGATTCGAGACGCCAGAGGCGCTTTACACGCGGCGAGTATTTACCCAGGTTAAGTGCAACTGGCGGTGGCCCGGCACCTATGATTTGGCCATGACATCGTTCGGGGCGGATCGGTCGCACGAGATCTTGCCTGCCCCGCGCGAACGCGATCTGTCGGCACTGCGATCGGCAATCGCCCTTCTGGTGCAGTGGTTTCGGCGGCCGGATCAGTTTGACAGTTTCACCCGATACCTCGCGTCCAAGGGACTGGAGGTGGCGGTGCGCCTGATCGTGATCGCATCGTGTGTGTCGGTGGCGGTTGCCATGTTGTTGCTGCGCGTCAGCGAAGCGGGCGTTCACAACCACGTCACGAGTGTCATCAATGCGGGGATCATCGCCGGGACCGTCGCCATGATTGTGCTGTTCAGTTTTCTGCCGGCGCTGACCCGTAAGTGGTCGTACCTGTTTGTCGCGTACGCGGAGCTCGGCGTAGTGATCGGCGTATTTCTGAACCGAGATCCGTTTATCGGTTTGATCCAATGCATCGTCTTCGTTTTGGTGGGCGGGTATATCGCGTATTTTCACAATGCGCGCCTACAGGCCGCGCACATGGTTCTGTCCGGCGTGGTTCTGGTGCTCATCGCTCGTCAGGTGGCCGTTTACGAGGATCCGGCGCTGGCGATCGCGTTGTCGTTGGTCGTCGCCACGAGCATCGTGGTCATTCCATTTGCCTGCCAGTTCGTGCTGTCGATCCTGGGTTCGGACGCCGAGAGTTCGGATGTGGATCCGCTGACCGGTCTGCTGAATCGACGCGGACTACAGCGGTCGGTCGAAGAATGGGGGGTCACCGAAGTGAACTCCCACGGATTGTCTTGTGTCGTGGTGATCGTCGATGTCGACAATTTCAAGGCTGTCAACGATTCGTACGGACACGAACAAGGCGATATGGTCCTCCGCGAGTTCGCAGTGAGACTGCGTCGATGTGGAAGTAATCACGCTCTGTTCTCGAGATTCGGCGGCGACGAGTTCGTGTTGGCCGACATGATCGGCAAGGGCGCCGAACTCGAACTCGAGGAGAATCTGCGTCGGCACATGCGGTTGCCCGACAACGTTCCGGTGGTCACGACCAGCATCGGAATCGCAATTCCGTCGACATCGACGTCGAGTCATGTCTCGGCAGTGGAACTTGCGGGATTGTTCCGACTCGCTGACGCTGCCATGTATCAGGCAAAGGCGTCCGGGGGTGATCGAGTCATCGTCACACACACGCAATTGTGACGATTGTCGGATAGCGGAAAGTCGTGCAGGCTTATCCTGTTCGGGTGGATGCAACAGTTGATGACGGACGTTCCGGTAGCAAAGCTACCGAACGGCCGTTTTCGTCTGCGGCGCTGCATCGAGTCGTCCCTCTGCTCGTCGACTGGTATCGACGCCCTGACCAGTTCGAGTCCTTCACGCGTTATCTCGCAGACAAAGGCCTGACCGGCGCGTCGAGAACACTGGTGGTCAGCTCGTTGCTTCTGGTTGTCGTCGTGATGTTCTTGACCAGATTCAGTCCAGCGGGTCCCACTACGCACGGGGAGCGCACCGCCAACCTCGTGATCATCGTCCTGACGGCGCTGATGGCGGCCATTCTCGCGACCAGAGGCAGCTTGGTGCGGTCCTGGTCCTACGTGTTCGTGATCTATTCGGAATTGGGAATTGCCGCAGCGCTGGTGCTGTACTCGAATCCGCTCGCCGCAGTGGCACACAGTGTGATGTTCTCCGTGATCGGCGGATACATCGCCTTCTTCCACAACGCGCGCATGCAAACTCTGCATCTGTTGTGGGCGTCCGTCGTGGTTATCGGAGTTGTCGCGCGCATCGCCTATCTCGAAAAGTACACCGACGTTCCGTCGCTGATCGCCATGGTGCTGCTGGTCGGCGCAGCCATCTACGCGATCCCGTTTGCATGTCAGTTCGTGTTCTCGATTCTCGGAACCGATGCGTTGAAAGCGCAACGTGACCCGCTGAGCGGACTCTTGAACAGACGAGGGTTGGCCGACGAGGTCGGGTTGATGTTGCATCGGCCCTTCGAGCGTTCCGCCAATTTGGTTGTCGCAGCGGTTGATATCAATCGATTCAAGACGATCAACGACGAGTACGGGCACGACATCGGTGACGTCGTGATCGAGAAGGTCGCCGCGAGACTGACTCAGTCCGCCGGTCCGTCGGCGTTGATCGCGCGCATCGGCGGTGACGAGTTCATTCTCGTGGATCGGTGCAACGATCAGGAAATCGACAGTCTCGAAGAGTCTCTGCGGAACACAACCGTCACCGGCCCCGAGCACCCGGTGGTCGAGTTGAGCGTCGGAATCGTCGCCGCGGCCGGTCCGTTCGGATCCCCGGATCGTGCGATTGCCGTCTACGGAACTCTCCTCCGAAGCGCGGATCAGGCAATGTACGCGGCAAAAGCGCGGCAGGAACACGCCGTGGTGGTGCTGCGAAATTTGCAGTGAGTTTGTCGGTGCTCGGCGCTAGTGTGATGCCATGCCTGAACTGCCCGAGGTAGAAGCGCTGGCGGGATTTCTCCGCGAACACGCAGTGGGCGCTGTGGTCGGCCGCATCGACATTGCCGCATTGAGCGTGCTCAAGACCTTCGATCCGCCGATTGCTGCATTGCAGGGCCGAGACGTGACCGGCGCAGCCAGATTCGGTAAACATCTTGGGCTGGACTGCGATGGGCTCTGGCTCATCACCCATCTGTCGCGCGCGGGATGGATGCGGTGGCAGGACAATCCGTCGTCGGCACCACCAAAACCTGGCAAAGGCCCGTTGGCGCTTCGAGTTCATTTCTTCACCCCGGAAGGGCTCACTCCCGCGTGTGATCTCACCGAAGCCGGTACGAAAAAACGCCTGGCAGTGTGGATAGTCGCGGACCCGTCGGAGGTGCCGGGGATCGCCCGTCTCGGACCCGACGCGATGGCCGTCACGGAACCGGAATTTGCCGAGATTCTTGGTAGTACCTCCGCCCGGATCAAGAACGCGATAGTCGACCAGTCTCTCCTCGCCGGTGTCGGGAATGCCTACTCCGACGAAATCCTGCACACGGCACGGCTTTCCCCGTTCGCGACGTCGTCTCGTCTTACCGCAGAACAGATGACAACGCTGTACGACGCCATGCGGACCGTGCTGGCCGATGCCGTCGAGCGATCGGTTGGGCAGGATGCGGCACGGCTGAAGGGTGAGAAGCGATCGGGAATGCGGGTACACGCCCGCACCGGTTTGCCCTGCCCGGTGTGTGGTGATGTGGTGCGTGAAGTGTCGTTTGCCGAGCGATCCTTCCAATACTGTGCAACCTGCCAGACCGGTGGAAAACCATTGGCAGACAGGCGAATGTCGCGTCTACTCAAGTAGTGAACTGATCGGAGAGGAGTGTGACGAACTCCCGGGCCAGTGACGATGAGTGGGCCGGTTCGGTAATGGCATGGACCACTCGGTGCGGCGCATCGGCGATCGGGACACAGACCAATTCCGGATGTTCGACGCTCATCGACTCCGGCAGCAAGCCGACGCCCAAGCCGTTGACTGTCAGGGAACAGATGAGGTCGACGGAATTTGCTTCGTACGTGCGTCCCCGTGGAACCCGTGATTCCGCAAATGCTCGATCGGTTTGGACCCGGGCCTCGCTGCCCGACGCGAAGTCCACGAGCGGGACGTCTCGCAGATCGTCGAGTCGAATGGACGGCAGTGCGCTGAAACGGTGACCGTCCGGCACAAATGCGGCAGTCGACTCGCTCCACAACGGCGCGGCCGAGAACGTCTTGGGTAGTCGCCCAGGCGCCAAGCCGACAATTCCTACGTCGATAGCCCCTGATCGAACGCCGTCGATGACTACCTCGCTGCCGTAGGGACGCACAGTCACATCGATGCCAGGGTGGCGCTGCGTGAGCGCTGCCAGTGCCCGACCGACATCGACGCGGCCCGCCGAGGAAATGACTCCGACAGTGAGTCGAACCTGCTCACCGCTACTTTCGGTCACGTCGCTGACCAGTCGCGACACAGCACCGAGTACGTCTCGGGCTCGGGAGACGAATACTTCACCCGACTCGGTCAGCCCGACATTACGACTGTTTCGCTGAAAGAGTTCGACACCGAGCTCTCGTTCGAGATCGCGGATCTGAGTGCTCAGCGCCGACTGCGACACGTGGAGTCGAACTGCCGCTCGACTGAAGTGCCTGTCCTCGGCAACAGCGAGTGCGTAGCGGATGTGCCGGAGTTCCATTCAACTAATCTATCTGTTTTGAAGATTGATTCTCCAGATCTATCTATTGGACTGTATTCGAGTTGCAGTTCATGCTTGAGCGATGATCACTCACGACACACGTCCACGGCTTGGACTACCGATAGTGCTGCTCATGGCGGCGGCAACGGGCCTGTGCGCGGGTGGCAACTACTTCAACCAACCACTTCTTGATTCCATCGCGGAACATTTGAATGTGTCGCCGTCAACGGCGGCTACAACGGTGACCATCGCCCAGGTGTCGTACGCGCTCGGTTTGGTGCTCCTGGTGCCGGTGGGTGACATGGTCGACCGACGCAAGTTGACGGTTGGCCTGATGCTTCTGGCGGCACTTGGTCAGGCGATCAGTGGATTTGCACCGAACTTCGCCGCCCTGGCCGTGGGAATCGCGGTTGCCGGCGTCTTTTCGGTTGCCGCACAAGTCCTCATTCCCTTTGCCGCATCACTCGCCGAACCGCAGCGGTCCGGCCAGGTGGTCGGCACGATCATGAGTGGCCTGCTGATCGGAATTCTGTTGGCACGCAGTGTTGCCGGGCTGCTCTCCGGACTGGGCGGTTGGTCGACGGTGTACAAGGTGGCGGCGGTGTTGATGGTGGTCATGGCTGTTGCCCTGTGGCGATCCCTGCCCACGGACGACGGCCCGCGTCCGAAGGTGAGCTATCTCGCGACACTGCGCTCGCTCGGGAGCCTGGCAAAGACCCTGCCGCGGCTGCGAACTCGCGCCGCCATGGGCGGGCTCGCATTTGCTGCGGTCAGTACGGTCTTCACCACCATGGCGTTTCTCCTGGCCGACGAGTTCGGGTACAACGACACACAGATCGGCCTGGTTGGGTTGCTCGGCGTGGCGGGAGCGTCGATGGCCACAGTCGCCGGACGCCTGGCTGATCGTGGCAAGGCTCAACTTGCCACCGGAGGCGCCTTGGCCGTCCTTCTGTTGTGCTGGTTGCCTTTTGCAGTGGGTGGCACCCACCTCGTGTGGTTCCTGGTCGCCTTCCTGCTGGCCGATCTTGCGCTGCAAGGAGTGCATGTCAGCAACCAGAACATCATCTACGCACTCATCCCGGAAGCGCGATCGCGCGTCAATTCCGTCTACATGACGACTTACTTCGTCGGCGCTGCCGTGGGGTCGGCGGTGGGATCTGTTGTCTGGAAGGGATACGGATGGTCCGGCGTGTGCATCGCCGGCCTGGCATTTTCCGTCGCCACGGCAGTGGTGTGGATAGTCGACCGGCGATGGGAGAGTAATCCTTCGGTGGAGGCGGGTGTTCCGGCCTAGCTGGCCGGGTCGAACCCGAACTCGCGGAGCTCCTGCGAGCAACGGCAGGCCACTGCGATCTTCCTCGCCCACTCGACCGCATCCTCGCGCGTCGGCAGCTCCAGTACGGTGAACCCGCCCCTGAGTTCGCTGCCCGGATAGATCTCGGTGCTCACCGACCCGTCGGCGGCCACCAGCACAGGATCGACTTCCTCGTCGATCCCACCGCCGAATACGTAGACGCCGGCAGCCTTCGCCTCCTCGATCACAGCGTGGGATTCGGCGGAGACGATCGGGAACTCCTCGTCGGTGAGCACCAAGGCTTCGCTCGGGAAGGAGATGAGGTATTTGGTCATGTCTCGATGGTGCCTCGGGGGCGGACCGGAAAGCAACGGTTGCATCAACGAGACCGAGTGCGCCTAACGCTCAGCAGTCAGAACATCAGGTTCGAGCCATTCAACTCCCAAAAGTTCAGCCAGACTGCGCAGGCCCGACTGGTCACCACCCTTCAAACCGGTTACCGACCGAAGATTGCGCAACATCGTTGTTGCAACATCCTCTTCCTTGGTGCCCACGCCGAAAGGTATGACCCACGGGCACGTTTGGTAATCGCGGTGTGACCTACCAAAAGTCTGCTCGGCGGCGATACCGGAGTATCGGGGTTGATGGAAGATGCCCGTGCGAGGTAGCGGTGACGCGTGGGTGCCGTCCGGCAATGCCTCGTTGGCATGTAGAGAGATGGACGTCGTGACGTTGAAAACGACAACGGGGGCATCGCCCCGTTGGAAGCGAAGGCGTTGATGCTCCTTGTCCGTGACTGCGCCAAAAATTTTGGCAACGGAAATCCCCGAGTCTTCGATCATCTCGACCAGGGGATCGCCCGCTGTGGACACGAATTCGACGGCAACCAGCACCTGTTTGCCTGCCTTGACCTGAGCCTGCGCCCACTGAGCGGTGGATTCTGCGCGGATCATGCCCGCCTTCTGCCGGTATCGCAGAACCAGCGCGCGGCCGCGAGCAATGTTGCGGCTTTTACGGGCCAAGCCCATTTCGTAGGCGTACTCGGCCCACTCCGTTTCGTACTGCACGCGTTGAGAAGGCGTGAGGTCGATAGGCATGCCGTCGAGTGGGACCGGACCCCACGGAGTCCGGCGATGAATCATCAACGGAGGCTTACTGTTCGACAACCATCCTCGGACCGTTTCCAAAGCACTCGCCTGTAGGGTCGGTGATTCCTTGGCTTCGGCGCTCCACGTCCACTTGCCGTACGACTTGTCCAGCGGGAGGCCGGATTCGAGTAGCCTGGCGCCGAGATCGGACCAGTACTCCGAAGGCTCGTCGTGTAGCTGGGCGAAAAGTGGTGCGAGATAACGCTGATCGGCGGGAGTGTGGCCGGGTGTGGCGGTTACCGACAGGACAAACGGAGACTGATCGTGACTGTTGGGGAAGCGGGCAACTTTTTCGAACGCGGCTGTGCGCTGAGTGTCGTTGCTGTACAGCTGAGCTTCGTCGGCGATGACAACCCCGAATGTGTACTTGGGGCGGCCGTTGCGGGCAATGAGCTTCTTCAGTTGATCGGGAGACATTATCAGCCAACGGAATCCGCCGTCGCCGACGGAAGCGATGGAGTACCGCCAATGCGGGATGGTGATCTGAGCGGGTCGGTCGACGAGGACCAGGATGCTGGACTCTCCACGTTCTTCGGCAATTGTCTTGGCCGCCATGATGGCAATGAGTGTCTTGCCCAGACCTGCGTTGTCTGCCAACAAGAAGCCGCGTCGGCCGGCGCGGGCGGCCTCGACTACCGCAGCGGCCCCCGAAACCTGTTCAGGTCTAGGTATTTTGGGTGCCGACGTCGGACGTTCTCCGGCGCCGCCATTGATGTTGTCCTCAACCCACTGCTGGTAGGAAAAGGGGAGTGCTGTGAACGGCAGTAGTTCGGCAGGAAGCCGGCTGCCCACCCAGGCATAGCTCTTCCATTTCTTCACGAACTGTGCGCCGGGCGCCGCAGTCCGGAACGGGACGTCGAGGAGCCAGACACGTTCACCCGGGCCTGCGGTGGGAACGTCCGGAGTTGTGGCCGTCTTTCGGGTGGGAGTCTTTCGTGAAGCTGATTTTCGGGTGGCTGGTTTTCGGGTTGTCGTGGTTCGCTTGCGGGGTGGCATCAGGCGTCGGTACCGGATTCGTCGGTGTCGAGATCATTGCCGAGGAGTTCGCGCAGCGTCAACGGTGGGCGTCCGGTGATGTCTTCCACCGCAGTGCTGATGACAGCAAGTTCTCCGTGTGCGATGGCGGTGTAGGTGGACACCCAGGCATCAACTTCCCAGTCCGGTGCGTTGTACGACGCGCGGGAGGCATAGGCCTCCTCGACGGTTTCTTCGTGATAAACCGTTTCACGGCCGGTGACGTCGGTGATGATCGCGGCCACCTCGGCGAGGGTGAGCGCTTCACGGCCGGTGAGATCGTAGGTTCGGCCGACATGCGCATCGGGATCGGTCAGTACCGACGCGGCGACGCGGGCGATGTCCGATCGAGCAACCGCGCCGACCGCGCCATTACCGCCGGGGCCCCGGATAACACCGTCATCGCCGGCCATAGCGGGAAGGAAGTCGAGGTAAGTGCTGTCGCGGAGGAAGGTGAAAGACATTGCGGTGGAACGGATATATTGCTCCGTGGCCCAATGATCGCGGGCCAGCGTGAACGTGGCGTCCGGTGCTGCGCCGAGGTACGAGGTGTAGACGATGTGGTGCACGCCTGCCGAGACGGCAGCGTCGATGAAGGTGCGGTGCTGATCTAGACGGTCGGCACTCTCTGCTGCCGAGACCATGAACAAGATGTCGATGTCGTGCAGGGCCGCAGCGGCGCGATCGTGATCGGAGAAGGTGGCTTCAGCGCTCTCCGTACCGGGTAACCGGGGGAGTCGGCTGATCGAACGCGCGATGAGCCGCAGCGGAATACCGGAGTCGGTGAGGATACGAGCGACCTCCCCGCCGATGTGGCCAGTGGCGCCGGTGACGGCGATGGTGCGTGAACGCTCGGACATGGGAATCCCTTCGTGCTCGGTGTGTATCCATCTTGCCCTGTTCTCAGCGTCGGTGCTCGTATCCGATCCAGGCTCGCCGACGGTCGCCGAGTGGATCGCTCTCTACTCGGCAGGTGCGGTCGAAGATCATGGTTCTGCGCTGGGCGCTCGTGTACACGGGCCACTCGCGGCCCGGGTTACCGGTTCTCGCGAAGTTGATCCAATGTTCTTGCATCGCTGCGGTGACCGTGGCCAGGTGCCGGCGCCCACCGATCGCGGTCAGCGCACCGGTGAGGGCGTCCGATCGGCCGAAGACGGCAAAGAGTTCCGTCGCGTGGGTTGCGCCGAGTCCGACCAGGGTGAGTATGCGCGGCGCAAAATCGTAGCGGTAGCTGTACGTGGGTGCCACGTCGCAATGTCCTTGTGCGCACAGGACCATCGGTTCCCAGAATGTGATGTCGCCGCCGATGTCTGCGGCGGCGTAGCGGTGCGGATACGTCGGATAGGCGGCGAGCGCGCGGGCCTTCACGTCGGCCGAAACGTGCGAGAACATCTTCTCGATACGAGCGGGATCGGTGGGCAGAATGTTGAGGAATCGTGGAAAGATTCTGCCCTCGTGGAGATTTGATCCAAGCATCAGCGGAACGGGATGAGATTTTCCGGCGGCAAAGACGTCGAGCGGATGTTCGGGGAGGACGTCGTCACCCACAACAGGCGCGAAGGCACGGGTACCAGGTTCCTCGTCGGCGCCGCGACGCACGAGTTCGTCGCCGACCTCGACGAGCCGGCTAACCGGTACATTGCGTAGCCATGCCGCCGGTGTCTTGGTCGGGGCTCCGGCAATATCGAGGAACTCGCGAGCCCACCGGTGCGCGCGTTCCTTCCCGTATGCCGAAGCTGCCGGCGGGCTTTGAGCGATAGCGCGGGCAAACAACCCGCGCGTAGACGGTGTTGTCATCACAGTGGTGACGGCATTTGCGCCGGAGGATTCACCGAAGATCGTGACGTTGGCGGGATCGCCACCAAATGCTGCGGCGTTTCGCTGAACCCATTCGAGGGCCGCAATCTGGTCACGTAGCCCGATATTCGAATCGAATGAGTGCTCAGCAGTGGATAATTCACTGAAGTCGAGGTAACCGAGTGCGCCGAGGCGGTACTGGACGGAGACGTAGATGACGTCCCCACGTTCCACCAACGACGTTCCCCAGTACATCGGCGCCGACGGATTTCCGCCGTTGTACGCGCCGCCGTGAACGAACACCATCAAGGGACGTGGGGTTGCACGGGCGGACTCGGGCGCAAGAACATTCACGAACAGGCACGACTCGTTCAGGGTGTTTTTACGCTGTGGTGCAGGTGAACCGAACTCGGTGGCCCCGCGGGTTCCTGCCCACGGGGCAACTGGTTGCGGTGCGAGAAACCGCGCCGGCCCGATCGGCGGAGCAGCATAGGGTATGCCTCGCCAGGTGCGGAGCCGACCCGTTCGCGTCTCGAGGTAGCGGCCCCGGATTTTTCCCGAATCGAGTACCACATCAAGGTTGTCAGTCACGAAGAAACCTGATTCGGTGCGTAGTTGCGGTAGCCCGCATAGCCGGACCAGGCACGTCGCTGCTCGGCGCGCGGATCGGTGTCCACGCGAGAGATCGCGTCGAAGATCATCGTGTGACGCTGCGGGCTGTAACTCGGCCAGTCGCTTCGAGGTGCAGCATGCTGTGCGAAGTGCAGCCAATGTCCCTGCATCGCCTCGGTGACGGCGCGGAGGCCTTGCCTGCCACCAGGAACTGTGAGGCCACGGCCGACGGCGCTGTCACCGATACCGAATACCGCAAACATTTCGAAACCGTGAGTGGCGTCGAGACCGATCCATCGCATCAGTGGTGGCGCAAAGTCGAAGCGGTAGGCGTACGTGGGCGCGTACTGTGCGTGCGCCTGCGCCAACTCCACCGACGGATGCCAGAAAGTCACGTCGCCGCCGATGTCGATAGCAGTGTCAGTGCTCGGGTATCCCGGATATGTTGCAAGGATTCGGTTTCCGGCTGCGGAATCGGTGAGGGCGAACATCCGCTCGATTCGCGCCGGAGTGGTCGGGAGCCCGTCGAGGAACTTCGGGAAGAGTGTGCCCTCACGCTTGTTGGTGCCGATGATCAGCGGAACCCGATGTGCCAGGCCCCGACTGCACGCCTCCACCGGCGGGTGGGGAAGAAAATCTCCGTCGATACTGGGCCCGAACGGATGGAGTCCGGGTGTAGCAGCAAGAGCTTCGGCTCCCAGGCGGGCTCCGGCGCGGACCAATTCACGAGCCGACGTAAGACGCAGAGCCTGGTCCGGGGTGGCGTCGGACCCCAGAATGTCGATGAACCGTCGACCCCATTCGTGTGAGAGTGATTGATTGGCAACAAGATCCGGTGCCGGGCTCTCCGCGATGGCGGCCGCGAACAATCCCTTTGCCGCCGGTGTCGCCAGTAGGGTAGTGACGGCAGTGCCGCCTGCCGATTCGCCGAAGACCGTCACCCGATCGGGGTCGCCGCCGAACGCTGCAATGTTCCGCTGCACCCACTGCAATGCGGCCACTTGATCACGAAGCCCGAGGTTGGCGTCGAAATGATGCCGAGGAGTGGAGAATTCGGTGAAATCCAAGAAACCCAGAGCGCCGAGTCGGTAATTGATCGACACGTACACGATGTTGCCGCGGGTGACGAGCGAGCGCCCGGAATAGATGCCCGTCGCCGAGGTGCCAATGGTGTTGGCACCCCCGTGGATGAACACCATTACCGGAAGGGGATCATGACTGGGGTATTCGGGGGCAAGAACATTGAGTGTGAGGCAGTCTTCGCTGCTGGGCTGATACTTCCCGGGAGCGAGCGCCAGACCCTTCTTGTTCTGGACCGCCGCATCGCCGAATGTCGAGGCGTTCCGCTCGCCTCGCCAAGGCCGCACTGGTCGAGGCGCTTGCAGCCGCAAAGCTCCGACCGGGGGACGCGCGTAAGGAATGCCTCGCCACGCCCGGAGTTTGCCCACCCGCGTGCCGCGTAATGCTCCGTCGGCCGTGCGTACGAGTAGACCTGTTTTCATCGGTGCGTCTGCCGCCATGGTCGCGACTATACGTAACTTTTACCCCCGATTACCGCCGTGTCTCCAACAACCTGAGCCATACTTCGCTGACCGTCGGGTACGACGGCACCGCATGCCATAACGTGTCGAGCGGGACCGCACCGACGACGGCAATTGTTGCTGCGTGGAGCAATTCCGAGACATCCGGACCGACGAATGTCGCCCCGACGATTACGTCGGCACCACGGTCGATCACCAGTTTTGCGCGGCCTTCGTAATTGTCACGGAGCAGCGAGGATCCTGCGACGGCAATGTCGATCTCCACGACCTCGACGTCGATACCGTCTGCCCTGGCCTGCTTCTCGGTGCGCCCCACCCACGCTGCTTCGGGCGAGGTGAAAACCACCTGTGGAACACGCCCGTTGTCAGCGGAGGCGATGAACCGTGGGTCGACCAGCGCGCGTCCGGCTGCACGTGCGGCGATCACATCGCCGCACACCCGAGCCTGGTACTTGCCCATATGGGTCAGCGGTGACCGGCCGTTGATATCGCCGACGGCATAAAGCCATTCGCCCTGTGCACACAGGTGATCGTCCGTCGGAACGTACGCACCATCGGTCAAACCGACGGACGACAACCCCAACTGCGCCGACGTCGGCGCACGACCAGCGGCAACAATCAGTTCGTCCACCTCGATGACACCGGAAGAAGTGTCGATGGTGACTGGCCCACCGTGAATGTTCCCCTCACCTGTATCCCGGGCATCGGGTCGCGACACGGAATGGACGGTGGTACCGAAACGCACGTCGGCTCCCCGTGCGCTGAGATGACGCGCAACCAGGTCTCCGGCAAACGGTTCGGCAGATTTCAGCACTGCGTTGCCGCGTACCAGCAACGTCACCTCGGCGCCGAATGACAACAACCACGTCGCGCACTCCGATGCGACGACGCCGCCACCGATGACGGCAACACGCCGCGGAACTTCGTGGAGATTGGTGGCGTCGCGCGACGTCCAGGGGAGCGCAGCCCGCAGTCCTGGTGTGTCCGGGACCGACGCGGTAGTTCCGGTGGCAAGTACGACGGCCTGGCGGGCGAAGAGTTTGCGGGTGCCGTCGACAACAACGGTCCGCTCGCCGTCCAAAGCGCCGTGGCCCCGGATCACATCGATGCCGGTGGACTCTGCCCACTCGACC
Source organism: Rhodococcus sp. 24CO (assembly GCF_050586165.1). NCBI lineage: Bacteria > Bacillati > Actinomycetota > Actinomycetes > Mycobacteriales > Nocardiaceae > Rhodococcus > Rhodococcus sp. 24CO. Next base: position 185,578 of record NZ_JAZFNF010000004.1, read on the forward strand.
TGCGAGGAATCGTCGTGGTTGTGGGTGAAAGAGTCACGTCTGGCCAAGATTGCGTCGATGTCCGGCGGCCCGGCGGACACACCTGGCAACGCGCCCGCGTCGTCGAGAACCTGCCCTGGTCTCAGTAACGCCTTACTCGGCATACACGCCCAGTACGAGCATTCACCACCGACAAGTTCGTGCTCCACGATCGCAGCGGTACGGGTGCTTCCGGCTATTGCGTAGGCCGCGGCGTTTTCGCCCGCCGGTCCACCGCCGATGACTATGACATCGAATTCTTCGGTCATCGCTCTACGGTATGCCGAACGGGTGGTGATGTGCAGGGTAACCGGTTTGTCGACCGACGGGCCGGTGCAGTGACCCTGCGGTGGTTACAGTGGCAGCCATGACGCGGCAGAAGATTCTGATCACCGGCGCAAGTTCGGGTCTCGGCGAAGAAATGGCAAAAAGGTTCGCAGCGCAGGGACGCGATCTGGCTCTGTGCGCCAGGAGAACCGATCGGCTCGACGCCCTCCGGAAGCAACTGCTCGCCGAGCATCCGAGGATCACAGTTGCGGTGGCAGGGCTCGATGTCACAGAACATGATTCCGTTGTCCGAGTGTTCGGCGAACTTCGCGACCAACTCGGTGGGCTCGATCGGGTGATCGTCAATGCCGGTCTGGGTAAGGGCGCCAAGATCGGAACCGGTAAGGCACATGCGAATCTTGCGACAGCGCAGACGAACTTCGTGGGCGCACTGTCACAGTGCGAGGCCGCGCTCGAGATCTTCCGCACGCAGAACGCCGGGCACCTTGTACTGGTGTCCTCGATCAGTGCAGATCGTGGACTTCCCGGCACCAAAGCCGCATATTCAGCGAGCAAAGCCGGGGTAGCCGCGCTCGGTGAGGCTCTCAGTATCGAACTGGCGCGCACGCCGATTCGAGTGACCACCCTGCTGCCAGGTTTCATCAAGACGGACATGTCCGCGAGCGCCGGCGACGATTCTTCCTTGATGGCTGAGCTCGACGAGGGCGTCGATGCGATGGTTGCGGCCATCGAAAAAGAAGTGACACGAGCTGCGCTACCCGGACTGAAATGGCAGGGAATCGATGCCGCACTGCGGTTTCTGCCCAACTCCGTGACTGCGAGGTTCGTCTGATGAGTATCCACAAGTCGAACGGCAAGCCGCGCGTTGTCATTGTCGGCGGCGGATTCGGTGGCCTCTACGCAGCCAAGAAGTTGAAGAAAGCCGACGTCGAAGTAGTTCTGATCGATCGCGGAACCAGTCACGTGTTTCAGCCGTTGCTCTACCAGTGCGCAACCGGGCTCCTGTCCGAAGGCCAGATCGCCAGCCCACTTCGGCACCTTCTGGAAGACCAGAAGAATACGAATGTAGTTCTGGGCGAAGCAAAATCCCTCGATGCCGAAGCCCGGCTGCTGACTGCAAGCAGGTTCGACGGGTCGACGTTCGACCTGCCGTACGACTATCTGATCGTGGCGGCCGGTATGCGGCAGTCGTACCACGGTCAGGACGAGTTCATCAAATGGGCGCCCGGAATGAAAACGCTCGACGACGCGCTGGCCATCCGCCGCAGTCTCATTGCCGCGTTCGAGATGGCCGAATCTCTCCCCACTGCCGAGGAACGGCGCCCGTGGTTGACGTTCGCCGTTGCCGGCGGTGGACCGACCGGGGTCGAGATCGCCGGGCAGATACGCGAATTGGCGATGCACGCGCTTACCAACGAATTCAGGTCCATCGACCCGGACGAGGCGCGAGTGCTCCTCTTCCACGGTGACGATCGAGTGTTGCCGTCGTTCAATAAATCGCTGTCCGCAGCTGCCGCGCGAACGCTCGCGAAGATCGGCGTCGAAACGCATCTTGGCGTACATGTCACCGACGTCAGTGAAACCGAGATCGAGACCACCGACAAGAAGACAAAAGCGAAGCAGCGCTACGAGACCCGCACCATTCTGTGGACCGCGGGTGTCGAAGCAGTACCGTTTGTCGAAGCGCTCGCCACTGCACTCGGCGTCAAGCAGGTCGGCGGCGGCCGCATCGACGTCGAAGCCGACCTGACCGTGCCGGGGCACCCGAACGTCTGGGTTGTCGGCGACATCATGTCCCGGGACAAGTTGCCCGGTGTCGCCGAAGTAGCCATGCAGGGTGGACGCTACGCCGGAAGTCAGATCGCTGCCCGCGTCGAAAACGGTCGACCGAACGGAAAGCCCTTCAAGTACCGCGATCTCGGTACGGCTGCCTACATTTCGCGTCGCCACGCACTCCTGCAGGCCGGACCGATCCGGATGTCGGGCTTTATCGGCTGGGTGTCGTGGGGAGTCATTCACATCGCGTTCCTCGCGGGGTTCCGCAACCGCGTCAGCACGGCACTGAACTGGGGCGTCACCCTTGCGTCGAAAACTCGCCGGGAACGCGCAATCACCTTCGGCGACCCGGAAACCGCACGGCAACCGTACAACTGAGCGAACTTTTCGCAGGATCCGACTACTCCGTGGTGAAGACGGGATTCCCGAATTCGTCGATCATGAACCACAGACTGCCGACCGCCTGCCCCAACATGTCGCCGGGCACTTCATCGTCCAAGTATCGGTAGACCGGCTTGCCGTTGACCGTCACCTGGAACGAACCGTCAGGTCCCGGTACGGTACCGATCGCCGCGTCGATCCCCTCTGTCACCGGAGAATCGGTGACAGACGTGACGGCAGGCCAGTGCCGGAGGCAACCCTCGTCGCACGAATCCCCGGTCGGGTGCTCCTCGTCCGGGTCGTAGATGTAGACGGTCATACCTTCGCCGTCGACGGCAATTGTTCCCAGTGGAGAGTCGGCAGTCTTCAGGAGCACTGCGCCGGCTGCGGCCGGCGGCGACAACGACGTCGGCCTCTCGGTGACGTTGTCCGCATCGGTGCCGGAGTCGGTGGCGTCGTACGAACAGCCGGACGCGGCAAGTGCGGCACTGGCCACAATCGCGAACAACCACTGTCTGCGCATGATCACTCCATTCGAGGGTGGGCGCTACTGGCAGTGGGGGATACCCGCGAAGGGGCCCCGGGAAACGTAGGTCTTCCCGCATACTGTCTCCGGATGTTCGACGTTGGTCGCGGCATTCCTGGGGACGCCAGTTACAGTTGCACTGCAACAACTTTCGGTATGCAGCGCCGGCGCGGTCGAATGGTGATCAGGCGCGTGGCTGTGGCGCAGTGTAGGTAATGCAGTCCGGCGGGACGGATGGCAGGCCTTCGGAGGACCTGAGCTTCTCGGCAATCGAGGAGAGCAGGCTTTGCGACTCGGGGGACAGATCTACGGCTTTACGTGTGAGGGAACGTAATTCGTTGTCGTAGAACTCTTCGGCAACCGAACGGTCCTCATCGGGGATCAGTTCCGGATCATGGCGAGGTGCAGGTGCAAAGAAGTACTCGGCATCGACTCCGAAGAAGTCGGCGAGTGCCAGCACTACCTGCTCCGACGGGTTGGTTCGAACGCCACTGCGCAGCTGCGAGAGATACGGGGTGGATATCCGACAGCCACGTTGGGAAAGTGCGTCTACAACTTGTGCATTGGTCAATCGGGGAGGTGTTACGGGGTACAGGGCGTTCAATCGATCTCGGAACGAATCTGCCACGGTTCCTCCCATTTTCACGGTTCCTCACTTCGCTTGTGACGTGTGCGCCACAAATGTGCTGCATATTTCTGCGGTTGCATAGTTATGCAAAGCAGTTTTCACATAGTAGACGACTCAAAATTGGATGTTTAGAAATGAGAGTGCTTTTACCTGGGGATATTTGGGTTTTCGGGCTCTGAAAGCGTTTGCGGTCAGTGTGATTTGCGACGCGAACTGACCGTTCGTTATCAGAATATTAAATCAGTACCTTCCGGGCGGTTTTTACTGATTTGCGCTGTTATGCAGCCCATTTGGCTAAGTTACCGGCCAGTCTCTTGTGTGAGCATACCTTTCGGCTCAGCCAAGGCCTCGACTGGCGAGTTCGCTCGGAGGGAAATGAGCGCTACCAGGCGTGAGCGGAGATACCGAATTTTTCGAGCGTGTTGCAGGCCAGCGTGCGCAGCGCCTGATTGTCGGCCGATTCGAAGCTCACCAGCGACAAGGTGTAGGTGGCGTTGTTGCGACTGAGGTATCCGGAGACTCGAGTTGACGTGTCGTCCAGTTGAGCGGCGCTCGCACCAGGATGCACCGCGCGGAGGGCAAGCCCCGTAGTCCGGTGCCCCTCGAACTGATCGATGTCGACCATACCGATATTGGAGCACAAGGCATCTCGCTGCCCCGGTCCGTCGGCAAGCCGATGCGCCAGGCGGTCCGGGATGACCTGCAGGAGTTCGGCCGGGAAGCCGGCCGGGCTCGACATCGGAGGAGCCTCGAACGCGTCACGGCACAATGTGCGAATCTGCGCGAGAGTGGTGGAGGGGGTCAGCGGGATCGCGACCATCGCGACCGAATTGTCGACGGAGCGCTCTCCCCGGTCGGTGGTGCGCACGTTCATCGGAACGCTGAGCGTGACTGCGGCGGTTTTGTTCTCGGCCCGCGCGAGCTCGCCGACACATGCCAGGAACAAGCTGTTGGCAGTGCCGCCGGAAGACGCTGCGACGTCATCCCACTGCGCTCGGTCGATTTCCAAGACCGCGCTGGTTACCGCGTGTCGCTGCAAGCGCCCAGTGGCGGTGGCCGGTGTGGTGAAGCCGCGGAGTTCGGCCCTGCGCGCCGGACTGACGATCAATCCGCCGACCGCACGGGTGGTTGCGCGCAGAACCCGGCCAACAGTCGAGCGCGCGTCGGTGACATCCGAGTGACCGGTGTGATCGCCCGGTGGGGGTGGTTTTTGCTGCATCGCGTCGCGCAAGGCGCCGATCAAACCGCGGGCGTCGGCAAGGACATGGGAACACGTCACGGAGACGACGGTTCCGCCGCCTGAATCGTAGGTCGCGGCGATACGCCACCCGGGACCTCGTTCGGGGTCGACCGAGACGAGGGCCGCAGCGTCGGCCCACTCGATCACCGAATCGGCGGCGATGGGCTCGGAACGAAAACTGAGAGGGTAATGACGCGGGTCGGCGATGAATTCGGGCCGGGCTCCCGGAATTCGCGGCCTGCGCACGCGTCGACCGAGCGGTCCGGACGCCACCCGTACACACAACTGCTCGAGCTCACTCGGATCGACGATGCTGTCGGTGCGCCACACCCCCTGCATCACGATCGGCAGGCCGAGACCTCGGTGGGTCCACAGAAACATCTCGTCGACGACACTCAAGCGAACTCCCACCCCAGCAGTGTAGGCGTGGCACGTAGAGGACCTGCGGTTTCTGGCGACGTACCCGCGAATCGGCGCATACTGGTTGTTACGGAAGCGTGGTACGAAGGGCAGGGCTGACATGGTCAGTGTCGAGAAGTGGGCTATGTGGGATTCCGCTATCGAAGTGGATGTCACGGAGGGTGCTGCGCTGCCCACAGCACACGCGCTGATCGCTGCCGCCATCGAGGACACCGAAGCGCTGTGCGATCTCGGGCGCGGCGACGCCGAAATTCATGCCGTCAATCTGGCCCAGGGGACGCCGGTGAAAGTGACCAGGCGAATGTCGTCGCTGTTGCGTTCGGCGTTGTGGGCGGCCCGTATGACGGCGGGTGAGGTGAACCCCCTCGCCGACAACTTCTCGGAGGACGACTCGATTCCGCCGGTCCACCCGACCCCCACTTTCGAGGACGTGCAACTCGACGGCGACGTCGTGTACGCGCCGTGGGGAGCTTCGTTCGACATCACGGGAGTGGCGAAGGCGGACACCGTCGATCGAGCCGCGCAAACTGTTGCGGCGGAGCTGCAATGTGGTGTTGCGGTGCGGATCGGCGACGTACTTGCCACTGCGGGGCACGCTCCGGCCGGTGGTTGGCAGATTCCCGTTCCGGGCGGCGAAGACGTCGAACTGGCCAACGGGACGGCGATTGCCACTGCGCACGCCGCCGAACCGCCTTCATGGCAACCACACCAGGATCGTCCGTCAACCGAATGGGTGCAGGTGTCGGTGATTGCCGACGACGCGGTGTGGGCGTACGCCGCCAGCCGTGCGGCGCTCGTGCGGGGGATAAGCGCGATCAAATGGGTTGAGCAGCAAGAACTTCGAGCTCGATTGGTGGATCGGTCCGGGCGTGTGTACGCCACCGAGAATTGGTTCGGGCCGGACGCAGCCTGAGCGTTCGAGCCAGTCGCTCAGGCCCGGCCGCGTTGAGTGCGGTACCAGTTCACCAGGGCGTCGGTCGAGGAATCGCCGAGATCGCGCGGAGCCTCGGCTGATGAGAGTGCAGGCCCCAGTTCCAAAGCTTGGGTCTTGCCGAGTTCGACACCCCACTGGTCGAACGGATTGAGCCCCCACACAGCACCTTCGACAAAAACCTGATGCTCGTAGAGCGCGATCAACTGCCCGACCACCGACGGTGTGAGCTCCTTGGCCAGGATGGTGGTGGTGGGACGGTTACCCGGCATCACCTTGTGCGGCACCAACTCCGGGGGTGTTCCCTCGGCCGCGATTTCCTCCGCGCTCTTGCCGAAGGCCAACACCTTGGTCTGCGCAAAGAAGTTACTCATCAGGAGGTCATGCATCGAACCTGTGCCGTCGGCAGTGGGAAGATCGTCGGTGGACTCGGCAAAACCGATGAAATCGGCAGGCACCAACCAGGTGCCCTGATGGAGTAGTTGGTAGAAGGCGTGCTGGCCGTTTGTTCCTGGTTCGCCCCAGAAGATCTCGCCCGTCGAGGTGGTCACCGGGGTGCCGTCGGAGCGGACGGATTTGCCGTTCGACTCCATGGTCAGCTGCTGTAGGTAGGCCGGAAAGCGCAACAGGTCATTGGAATACGGCAACACGGCGCGGGACTGTGCACCGAAGAAGTTGGAGTACCAGAGTCCGATCAAGCCGAGAATCGCCGGCGCATTCTCCTCTAGCGGTCGGGTACGGAAATGCGTGTCGATCTGGTGGAAGCCGTCGAGGAACTCGGCAAAGCGAACGGGGCCGACCGCACACATGACGGAGAGGCCGATGGCGGAGTCGACCGAGTAACGGCCACCTACCCAATCCCAGAATCCGAACATGTTCACGGTGTCGATCCCGAACGCGGAGACTCGCTCGGCGTCGGTGGACACCGCGACAAAATGCTTGGCGACAGCGGCGACATCGTCGCTACCCAGACCGGCGAACAGCCAGCGTTTTGCCGCCGTTGCATTGGTCAGGGTCTCGAGTGTGGAGAACGTTTTCGATGCCACGATGAACAAAGTGGTCTCGGCATCCAGATCGGCAAGCTGCCCCACCAGATCCACGGGATCGATGTTGGAGACAAATCGGAGGCTGATGCCGGCGTCGGCGTAATGTCGCAGCGCTCGGTACACCATGACCGGCCCGAGATCCGATCCACCGATACCGATGTTGACGATGGTGCGGATGCGCTTCCCCGTGAATCCGGTCCACTCACCGCTGCGAACACGATCGGCAAAGGCGCCCATCGACGTCAGAACCTCGTGAACGTCGGCAACGACGTCCTGGCCGTCGACGGTGAGGGATGCGTCGGCAGGGAGGCGCAGTGCGGTGTGCAGCACCGCCCGATCCTCGGAGGTGTTGATGTGATCACCCGCGAACATGGCGTCGCGTCGCTCCTCGACACCGGCTTCTCGAGCCAGCGCGATCAGCAGGTCGAGAGTCTCACGACTGACGCGGTGCTTGCTGTAGTCGATGTGGAGATCACCGGCATCCACCGTCAACTCGGTTCCGCGAGCCGGATCCTCGTCGAAGAGTTCCCGAAGGTGAACGGCGTGGAAATCGGCGTGATGAGCGCGCAGTTTCTGCCAGGCTGATGTTCCGGTGATGTCAATGCTCACAGTCATCGACTTTAACGGCCCGGTCTGGAAACTTCTGGATGAGTCTCGGTGGCACCCTGGCCTGCTCCGATCAGCCGGTCTGCGAGCAGGACGATGCGAGCTGCGGGGCTTAGTGTCCCAGGCGTCCGCGGCCGAGACGAAGGAGCAACATCGCGAGCGTGTGACCTTCCTGGCCCAACTCGTTGAAACGCTCGAGCACCTTCATCTCACGACTGTGAACCAGGCGCGGTCCCCCTGAAGCCATCCGGGTCCGGCCGATGATCTGTGAGACCTCGGAGCGGCGCTTGATTGCTGCCAGGATCTCGGCGTCGAGACGATCGATTTCCTTACGGAGTTCATTGATCTCGGCTTCGCTGCGCGGAACGTCGACGTCGGTCGGAGTGGAGTTTCCCTCGGGTGCCGTTGCCTGCGTGCTCATATATATTCGTCTCCTCTTTCTACTGCGTGGATCGTGTTCTCAGCTCGGGTCGTTACCGATCCAGCGCCCTGACGAAAAATGCCCCGGATCCGAGTCGGACCAGAGGCAGGTGAGCTGTTCGAAGACTTCACGAGCACCGCGGTCCGGCGCTCGTAAAGTAGTGCCACCGCGCACCGACACTGCGGCAAACGCAGGTGGTCGGGGTGTTGCACAGGCTCAACATAGCGTCCAGTTTGCCATGTTCGGCACCCCAGTTCCAAGTACCACCACTGCGCGACGCACGCACTCACACTCTTGTCGGTGGACGCCGGTAGCGTGGACAGACGATGAACATGTATCCAGCAGTCGGTGAGCAGGGCAGTCGTGGCGGGCGGGGCAGTCTCGAGGGGCAGGGCGGTCTCGAGGGGCAGGGCGGTCTTTACGCGCAAGGTGGCCTCTTCGAGGACGATCACGATGCGCCCCAGCACGGTCATTCTGCCCAGCACGGTCACTCTGCCCAGCGCGGTCACTCTGCCCAGCACGGGCATTCTGCCCAGCCGGGTGGCCGGGGTTCCGACGAGCTTCTCGAGGGTCTCAACCCGCAGCAGCGCGAAGCCGTGGTCCATGCCGGTTCACCGCTGCTGATCGTGGCCGGCGCCGGCTCGGGCAAAACTGCGGTGCTGACGCGTCGCATCGCATATCTGTTGGCAGAGCGTGGTGCCACTCCGGGGCAGATCCTTGCCATCACGTTCACGAACAAGGCGGCAGCCGAGATGCGTGAGCGCGTCGCGGCATTGGTCGGGCCGCGGGCCAACAGCATGTGGGTGTCGACGTTCCACTCGAGTTGTGTGCGCATTCTGCGCGCTCAGGCGGCGTTGCTTCCGGGTCTGAACTCCAACTTCTCCATCTACGACTCGGATGATTCGCGCCGGCTCCTGACGATGATTTCCAAGGATCTCGAGCTCGACACCAAGCGTTTCACAGCGAGATTGCTTGCGACGCACATCTCGAACCTCAAGAACGAGTTGATCGACCCCGAGGAAGCCGTCGCGGCAGCGGACAAGGATCCCGCAGAACTGCCCCGCCTGGTTGCGAAGGTGTACGGGATCTATCAGCAGCGCCTGCGCTCGGCCAACGCGCTCGATTTCGACGATCTCATCGGCGAGACTGTGGCGCTGCTCCAGAACTTCCCGCAGATCACGGAGTACTACCGTCGACGCTTCCGTCACGTCCTCGTCGACGAGTACCAGGACACCAACCATGCGCAGTACATGCTGGTGCGTGAATTGGTCGGCGGCGCAGGCGAATCCGACCACGCGGTGGCACCGGCAGAACTGTGCGTGGTGGGCGACGCCGATCAGTCCATCTACGCGTTTCGCGGTGCCACCATCCGCAACATCGTGGAGTTCGAGCGAGACTACCCGGACGCCCGCACCATCCTGCTCGAGCAGAACTACCGTTCGACGCAGAACATCCTCTCGGCTGCCAACGCCGTCATCTCCAAGAACACGGGCCGACGCGAGAAGCGGTTGTGGACCGATTCCGGTGAAGGCGAACTGATCGTCGGATACGTTGCGGACAACGAGCACGACGAAGCATCCTTTGTCGCCTCCGAGATCGACCGGCTGGTCGAGAACGGTGACGCAAAATTCTCGGACGTCGCAGTGTTCTACCGCACCAACAACTCGTCGCGTGCGCTCGAGGAAATCTTCATCCGCCTCGGTGTGCCGTACAAGATCGTGGGCGGCGTCAGATTCTACGAGCGCAAGGAAGTTCGCGACATCGTCGCTTACCTGCGGGTGCTCGCAAATGAGGACGACACGGTGAGCTTGCGTCGAATCCTCAACACACCGCGCCGCGGGATCGGCGACCGCGCAGAGGCTTGCGTCGCAGTGCATTCGGAGCATCGAAACATCAGCTTTGCTGCCGCGTTGCGGGATGCGGCGGAAGGCAAGGTCGCACTGCTCAATACGCGTTCGCAGAAGGCGATCGTTGCCTTCCTCGACATGATGGACGGCCTGCGCACTTTGTTGCCAGCCGAATCTGCCGACGGCAGTGAGTCTTCCGAGCTCGGTGACATCGGTGAAGTGGCCGAGGCCGTGCTCGAACGCAGCGGCTACCGCGGCGAGCTTGCTGCCAGCAGCGATCCTCAGGACGGTGCCAGGCTTGACAATCTCAACGAACTTGTCAGTGTGGCAAGAGAATTCAGTTCTGATGCGCGAAATGCTGCCGGACTGATCGACCCGGACGACGAAGAAACCGCAGCGATGCGCGAAGGTGAACCCGATCCAGGTTCGCTGGCAGCCTTCCTCGAACGTGTGTCGTTGGTGGCCGACGCGGATCAGCTCCCCGACTCCGACGAAGGTGTTGTCACCATGATGACACTGCACACCGCCAAGGGCCTCGAATTCCCCGTCGTCTTCGTAACCGGTTGGGAAGACGGTCAATTCCCGCACATGCGGGCCCTCGGCGATCCGGCAGAGCTCTCCGAGGAACGACGCCTCGCCTACGTCGGGATCACCCGCGCCCGGCAACGGTTGTATCTGACGCGCGCCATCATGCGCTCCGCATGGGGCCAACCGATTCAGAACCCCGCATCACGGTTCATCAGCGAGATTCCCGAGGATCTGATCAACTGGCGCCGCGAAGACCCGGGCACAGGCGGCGGGTTCGGAAGCGGTCGACCCGGCTACGGGGGCGGTCAGGGCTATGGCGGTGGCTACGGCAATCAGGGTGGCCAAGGTGGCCGTGGCTACGGCAACACCTCTCGAAACGACTCTCCTGCACCCAGTTTCGGTGCTGCGCGAGGGCGGAACAACAACCTGGTTCTTGCGGTCGGCGATCGGGTCAGCCACGACAAGTACGGACTGGGTACAGTCCTCGAGACCAAGGGCACCGGTCCGACGGCAACAGTCACCATCGACTTCGGCAGCGCAGGCAAGGTACGTCTGATGCTCATCGGCGGTGTCCCGATGGTGAAACTGTAGGGGCAAGAAGCTCCGGAAAGACTTTCGGCCCGCACCAGAGAAAAAGGTGCGGGCCGAAAGTTTCGGTTGTGGTGAGCGTTGTAGTGAGCTCAGTCCTGCTCGATGCCCAGGCTGATACCGCGTGAGGCGAGCCAGGGGAGGGGATCGATCTTGTTCTCGCCGGCGAGATGAACCTCGAAGTGCAGGTGCGGGCCGGTGGAGAAGCCGCGGTTGCCGACGGTGGCGATCTGATCGCCGGCCATGACCTGCTGGCCGACGGTGACTACCGAGGTGTCGATGTGGCCGTACACGGTGATGGTGCCGTCGGCGTGCTGCAGACGAACCCACATGCCGAAACCGGAAGCCGGGCCGGAGTCGATGACGGTGCCGTCGGCGACCGCGACGATGGGCGTTCCGATGGGGGCGGCGATATCGACACCGGCGTGCAGGGTGCCCCAGCGGCTACCGAAGTTCGATGTGAAAGTTCCGACAGCGGGGAGGACGAACAGGGGGCGCCGGGCAGCGGCTTCGCGGGCTGCGCGCTCTTCGCTGAAACGCTGTCCCTTGGCGAGGAGGTTACTGAACTGCGACAGATCGGTCGGGGCGGCGACGTTGAGCACCTGGGGTGCGTCGGCTGCGGTGGTGGACGACGCTGCGGCGGTGGGCGCGAACTGGGCTGCCTGCGGCTGTGCGGTGGTTCCGATGGTGGAGGACTGGTCGGCAAGTGCGACGTCCGAGTGCCCGACTGCATTGCCCGAGCCGTTGTCGACTACTGCCTGTCCCGCTGCGACTACCGCGCCGGCTGCGACTGCAAGAACTGCGGCGCGGCCTTTGAGCGCTGAGGGCGGGGTAGGGATGCGGTGAGCGCCGGTGCGACGAACCGGGGAGGAGACATCTGCAGATGTCGGTGGCGTGAAGGTCGAGATGCTGTTCACGTCGGACTCGACGGTCTCGAAGTCTGCCGGGTAGGCATCTATCGAGTCGGAATCTGACGACGTGGGGGATGAGGAGCGAGTGAACATAAGGGAAGAAATCTCAGAACTTTTGGTCTCGGTGTAACGCCGGGCCGAGTGCGTTGGATAAGGGGGCGTGACCTCGTCCGGTTCCGATTCTGTGAACCTGCTGGCGGTGAACTGGCTGTGTCGCATATGCCTGTTCGCTCCTTGGGGTTCGTGATCAGCCTGTGACTTAGCTGGAGTAACGGTAACGAAATGGTTGCGACACGTGCAACCTATACGGCAAACGAGCCCTGGTTTGTGACGTGGCTCACATCTTGACCAGGGAATATGCCGCTTCGGACAAATCGGACCAAGTATCTCGATTGATGTCGGGGTGTGTCACAACCAGATCACCGACCTGCGCAGGCACTACCGTCGATCAGGTGTCGTCAACACCCCGAAGCTCGTCGGTCCATGCGCCCGGCGATGTTCGCACCGATCGTCCATTCCCGCCGCCGCTCGCTCTGGCCCTAGTTCTGGGACTGCTCGGCGCGGTCGCGGTGTCGGCTGCGCCGGTTGTCGGAGTGGGGAGTGGACCCGGCGCGTCCGGTTCGATCGTGACCGCCTCGATATTCGCCGCGCTGTGCGCGCTGTTGATCCCGGCTGGAGCGATTGTGGTGGCGCGTCGCCACCCCGCCCTCTCTGGCGCGCTCTTGGCCGGTGCCGGCGCGTTGTCCTTCGGGGTCGCGATCCTCGATCTGCAGTTGTTCGTCGACGCGATCGACGCAAACCGCTTGGAACTTTTCCGTCCGATTTCCGCTGGAGTGATCACCGCCGGTGTCGGGTCGTACGTTGCGCTCCTCGGGCACGCTCTGTTGGTTGTTGCCGGAATTCTGGGACTCGTGGTGATTCTTCGTGAGTCCGAGCGTGACGGATACGGCAGCGCGCATGCCGCCGAGTACGAGGGCAGATCCGTAGGCGGACGCATCGGTACCTGGCCGACATCCGTATTGATTCTTGCTGCAGGTACTTACGTGCTGTCGCTCTTCGCGCCCGCCTTCGACTCGCAGGATCCGATCTTTCTCGCCCGCTCCCTGGTGGACAGTCCCGCTGCCAGTGCCGTCGGAACCGCGTTGGTCGCCGTGGCCGTCTTGATTGTCACGGCGTCGGCCCTGACGTCGATTTCGCCGTGGGTGGGCGGCGGCGGCGTTGTCGGCGCCGGCGTCGGCGCGCTGGGAGTCAGTGGCACTCGGGTTGTTGCCGCTCTGGCGTCCGGTGACCGGATCGGTGTCGGCGTGGGATCGATCGTGGGTGCCATCGCGGCGGTGGTCATCGTGGGAGTGGGCGCGGTGATACCGATTCTGTCGGTGCGGCGTGAGGCTGCAGCGGCAGAAGAAGTAGAAGCGGCGCCGGTGAGATCTGGGAATCAGGCGCACACCGGCGGCTCCAAGAAAGCCCGCCGAGCCGCGATGATCGAGCAAGCCCGCGAAGCGCAGGCTCACGTCACGAAGGTGCACCGCATCGCCGGGGCACTCGGAATTGGCGCCGCCGTGTTGGCCGCACTTGGCGCGTCGTTGCCCATTCTGTCCTTGCCGGGAGGGCTCGCCGAACCGTCGATCCTCGCGACCCGCATCGTCTTCGTTGCGGCGATCGTTCTCCTCGTCGCGTCGCTGGGGCTGTGGATTCCCGGCCGCGCCGTTGCCATTCGTCCGGCCGTGGGAACGCTGTGGACCACCGTCGTCATGGGAATTGCAGCTGTCGTGCAACCAGCTGTCATCGCAACAGACGTTTCGGGTGTCGACCTTGGGGCCGGGGTGTACGTGATGGGCGTCGCCTCCGCGCTCGCGGCCGCGGCCGGCCTGGCGTTGTGGTTCGCCGGAACAGCGGAACGCGAGGAAATCGACACATCCGTGGAGGTCGAGGCGAACTCCGTGGTCCGTGTCCTCGCCGGACTCGGCGGCGTACTTGCACTCGTCGGCACCGCTCTGCCGCTCTATCGCGGCGCAACTCACACCGCGGCGTCGATCACGCAATGGCCATGGGGAAGCGACGCGTGGGGGATCGATACCTGGGGTCAACTCCTCGTCGGAGTGTCGGTCCTGCTCGCGGCCGTCGTCGCGACCCGTTCCCGGCCACCGCGTGCCGTTGCGCTCCTCGTCGGATCGGCGGTCTCGGTGTCGGTCTATCTCGTCGCGGGACCACTGACGTCTTCACGCATACCGGACGCAACAGTGGGGGCGGGTGCGATCGCAGCGGCGACGGGCCTACTCTTGCTAGTCGTTGCTGCTTTCTTCAGTGCGCGAACAACGCTGTCGATGCATGCCGAGCGGCGGTGAGACCCGCGCTTGACAAATGGTGTGAAGCTGCGTCGCCGATCGGTGACGCCTGCCGCACCTGGCGATGTCGCGTGACATGGGCCACATAGCATGTATGCGGGCGCAAACCGAACGCAGCAACTGGTTAAAGTCCAGAACAGACCCGCTCCTACCCCTCGAGCGGGTGTCAACGCAGACGAGACGGTGAGCAGATGGATCTCTTCGAATACCAGGCGAAGGAACTCTTCGCCAAGCACGGAGTGCCGACTTCGGCTGGGCGTGTTACGGACACGGTCGCAGGAGCACGTGAGATTGCCGAAGAAATCGGCAAGCCCGTAATGATCAAGGCGCAGGTCAAGGTCGGTGGCCGCGGCAAGGCCGGTGGCGTGAAGTACTCGCCCGACGTGGATGCCGCAGTGGCAAACGCAGAGGCAATCCTGGGCCTGGACATCAAGGGCCATGTCGTCAAGAAGCTGCTGGTCGCAGAGGCAAGTGACATTGCCGAGGAGTACTACATCTCCTTCCTGCTCGACCGCACCAACCGCACCTACCTGGCCATGTGCTCGGTAGAGGGTGGCGTCGAGATCGAGGTCACCGCCGAGGAGAACCCCGACGCTCTCGCGAAGATCCCCGTCGACGCAGTCAAGGGCGTCGACCTCGCGTTCGCGCGCAGCATCGCCGAGGCAGGAAAGCTGCCCGCAGAGGTGCTCGACGCAGCGGCCGTCACGATCCAGAAGCTGTGGGAGGTCTTCATCAACGAGGATGCAATCCTCGTCGAGGTCAACCCCCTCGTTCGCACGCCCGACGATCAGATCCTCGCCCTCGACGGCAAGGTCACCCTCGACGAGAACGCAGCGTTCCGTCAGCCCGGACACGAGGCATTCGAGGATCGCGACGCAACCGATCCCCTCGAGCTCAAGGCCAAGGAAAACGACCTCAACTACGTCAAGCTCGACGGTGAGGTCGGAATCATCGGCAACGGCGCAGGCCTTGTCATGTCCACGCTGGACGTCGTCGCATACGCAGGCGAGAACCACGGTGGCGTCAAGCCCGCCAACTTCCTCGATATCGGCGGCGGAGCTTCCGCTGCAGTCATGGCTGCCGGCCTGGATGTCATCCTGAACGACGCACAGGTCAAGAGCGTGTTCGTCAACGTCTTCGGCGGCATCACCGCTTGTGACGCAGTTGCCAACGGCATCGTCGGCGCACTGAAGACCCTGGGCGACGAGGCCAACAAGCCGCTCGTCGTTCGCCTGGACGGAAACAACGTCGAAGAGGGTCGTCGTATCCTCGCCGAGGCCAACCACCCGCTGGTCACGGTCGTCGCAACCATGGACGAGGCCGCCGACAAGGCCGCCGAACTCGCTCACGCAGCGAAGTAAGGGACTCACAGAACAATGGCAATCTTCCTCACCAAGGATTCAAAGGTCATCGTCCAGGGCATCACCGGCGGCGAGGGCACCAAGCACACCGCTCTGATGCTCAAAGCCGGCACCCAGGTCGTCGGCGGCGTCAACGCCCGCAAGGCCGGCACCACGGTCTCGCACGTTGCTGCTGACGGTTCCGCTGTCGAGCTCCCCGTCTTCGCGACGGTCGAAGAAGCAATGAAGGAGACCGGCGCAGACGTTTCCATCGCGTTTGTTCCCCCGGCATTCTCGAAGGACGCAATCGTCGAGGCCATCGACGCGGAGATCCCGCTCCTCGTGGTCATCACCGAGGGCATCCCGGTCCAGGACTCCGCTTACGCTTGGGCGTACAACGAGTCCAAGGGCAAGAAGACGCGCATCATCGGACCGAACTGCCCCGGCATCATCACCCCGGGTGAAGCTCTCGTCGGCATCACGCCCGCCAACATTGCAGGCACCGGCCCCATCGGCCTGGTCTCCAAGTCGGGCACCCTGACCTACCAGATGATGTACGAACTCCGTGACTTCGGCTTCTCCACCGCCATCGGCATCGGCGGCGACCCGGTCATCGGCACGACGCACATCGATGCCATCGAGGCATTCGAGAACGATCCCGAGACCAAGGTTATCGTGATGATCGGTGAAATCGGTGGCGACGCGGAAGAGCGCGCAGCCGATTACATCAAGGCTCACGTCACCAAGCCGGTTGTCGGCTATGTGGCAGGCTTCACCGCTCCCGAAGGCAAGACCATGGGCCACGCCGGCGCCATCGTCTCCGGTTCCTCGGGAACGGCTCAGGCCAAGCAGGAAGCACTCGAAGCTGCAGGCGTGAAGGTCGGCAAGACGCCGTCCGCCACCGCCGCTCTCGCACGCGAGATCCTTCAGAGCCTCTGAGTTCCAGAGCCTCTGAGTTCGTTTCGCGGAGCGTAGTGCTTCGTGTTGTCTGAACTACAGCCTCTCTGAACTACAGCTTGACTGAACTACAGCGCCCGCAATCAGGTTTTCCTGGTTGCGGGCGTTGTTCGTCACTGTGACATGTTTGTCGCCGGGCGTCTCAGACGTCGACCCACGTATCGCCTGCGGTTTCGAGTTGGCCGGCGCCGGAGGTGATCGACGCCACCGTCGACGCAAGGTGTTCGGGGTCGTGAGTGGCAAGTGTCAGAACAGCTTTCGATCCGTAATCGGTACCCAGGACCACAATTCCACGTGCACGCAGTTCGGCCTCGACGCGTCCTGCCTCCCCATGCCGAATTGCCAAGGTGTGCAATGTCCGTCGCTCGCGACCCACTAGTGTGGCGGAATCCACTGCGACTGACACCGCACCGGAATACGCGCGCACCAAACCGCCTGCGCCCAGCTTGATGCCACCGAAATAGCGTGTCACGACGACAATCACGTCCACGAGATCACGCGCCTTGAGTACCTGCAACATCGGAATCCCGGCAGTGCCGCCCGGTTCACCGTCGTCATCGGCGCGTTCGGACCGTGATGATGCGTCGTAACCCACCACGAATGCCGAACAATGATGGCGCGCATCCGGATACAGTGATTTCTGTTCGGCCAGGAACCGTTTTGCGCCCTCTGTGTCGTCGATTCTGCGGAGGGAGGCGATGAACCGCGAGTGCTTCACTTCCGTCTCGACAGTGTGATCCGCGCCGGGAGCAAGAGTGAAGGGCATCTGCCCATTGTCTCCTGTCGGTGTTGGCGTGAGAAGACAAGGCACATAGGCTGGAATCGACAACCGTCCGTCCACGAGGGGAAGCCATGACGTTCACACCGCAAGGGTCAAATTTCGGAGGATCCTCGTACGGATCGCCGACGCCCCCGAACGCAGGCGGTGGGGCCAAGATCGGTTTCTTCTTGACCATCGCGGTAGCCGCTTTGGGAATCGTCAACTTTCTGCTGGGGTTCGCTCCCTTCACCTCGATCACGAGTTCCGGTGTCGGTTCCGACGTGAGCACCACGTCCAGCTTCTTCGAAACCAGTGTCTACGGACTCGGATTCCTTTTTGCCGGCGGTGTTCTGGCTGCGGTGTCACTGCTGCCGCAGCAACGCTACGCAGGGATATTTGCCGCGTTGTCCCTGGTCGGATATGTCTCGTTGGTGTTCACCGCTTTCAGCCTCGGTTCGACGGATTACCTCGACATCGGCTTCGGGTGGGGATTGATAGTCGTCCTCGTCCTCGGTTTTGTGCAGACCGTCGTCGCAGTGGCTGCGCTCCTCTTCGACATCGGAATCCTGAAGGCACCCGCGCCCCGGCCGGCAGCTCCCCAGGGCTTCGGGCAGGGCTACCAGCAGTACGGCCAGCCGCCGCAGCAGCAGCAGATGTACCAGCAAGGACAGCCGGGGCAGCCGCAGCCGGGTCAGGCGCAGCAGTACGGGGCTCAGAGCCAGCCGTACGGACAGCAGTACGGTCAGGCGCCGCAGCCGGGTTCGCAGCAGCAGGGATACGCGGGCGGCTACGGCGCGACACCCGCGGAAACGACGGACACGTCAGCCCAGCAAGCCCAGCACTACGGCGGGTACACGCAGCCCGCACCGCAGTACCCCTCCGGGCAGCACCAGGCGGCGCCGTACCCGTCTGCCCAATCCGCTCCTGCCCAGCCCACCGGCTTCGAAGCTCCCGCAGCCCCCGAAACCGGCGAGAGCACAGACCCCGCGGCCGAGACTCGAGCTTTCGATTCTCGGAACCCCGACGAGCGCCAGCAGTAAGGGGTTATCGGATTCGTCCCGGGCGGCGCGCCTGAGTGCGCGCCGCGATGTCGGGTGAAATCCTCGAGGGGATGAATTCTTTGACTGATCGAACACGACCACGCCCTTCTGCCGGTCAGCAAACACGAGGCCGTACGTCGCTACGCACACCCACGCCGGAAGCAGACCAGACCAGAACACTCCTCACCGTGGCCTTGCGGTCATCGGGCATGGCGATCCTGTTGATCTCGGCCGTCGTAGTCGTGACACTGGTATCGGCGAGCAGTGATCTGACCGGGACATTCGGCGCGATCGCAACGACGTGGCTGGCTATTCATCAAGTTCCTGTTGTTATCGACGACGTTCAACTGGGTGTGCTGCCGTTGCTCCCGACCGCACTCATGATGTGGGTGGTGGCGCGGCGATGTGCGTCGGCGGCAACACTCGCCGATACGCGGGTAGCAGCAGCGCGACTGGTGGGCGCAGCCGTGGCGGGGCCTCTCACCGTGACCGCGATCTGCTTGGTTGTTGTTGCCGACGCGTCCGCCGCAATCCCACTGTCGAGTCCCAATGCGTTGAGCGCGTTCGCTTGGGTTGCCGGAATTCACCTGGTGGCCGCGACGGTCGGCGTTGTTGTCGCGCACTGGCAGATCATCGAACCTGAGCTTCCGCGGTGGGCATCGGCTGCGGTTCGCCCCGGTGCCTGGACAACAACGGCGCTGCTGGCAGCGGGATCTATTGCCGTTCTGTGTGCGCTGCTCGTCTCCTGGTCCACCGTCGGCGATCTCCTTTCCCGCGGCGGTGGCTTTGTCGGCGTACTGGGTTTGACCGTGCTGTCGCTGCTTTACCTGCCCAACCTTGTTGTCGGCGCGGTTGCCGTCATGACCGGCGCAAGTGCCGACATCGGTGAGGTGTCGACGAGTGTGTTCGGCAACATCGGCGGCGACCTTCCACCGCTTCCGGTTCTCGGAGCCGTGCCGGCTGGAGCGGGCGGAGGGTTCTGGCCTGTCCTCCTTGCTGTTCCTGTCGCGATCGGGATCTATCTGGGCCGAGACTGCGCACGCCGCGTCGGTGGGCAGGACGGAATTCTCACGGCAGTTGCCGCCGCATTCATGAGTGGAACAGTGATCGCGCTCCTCGCTCTCGCCAGTGGCGGGGAGCTGGGGTACTTCGGTGCCGTCGAGGTGACCTGGTGGGCTGTCGGGTTGCTGACCTTCGGCTGGTTGGCGCTGTTCGGATCGATCAGTGCACTGATCGCGACGTGGTTGCAGCATCGGGCACAGGTCGTCCCCCCACCGGCACCCACGGTGACGGCGCCACCGGCCCAGCAGGCTGAAGCTGCGGAGTCGGTGGAAACAGCTGAGTCGGTGGAAACAGCTGAGTCCGAAGACTGTGACACGAGCCCGGATTCGACGGATGAGTCCGTTGATGAAGTGGGTTCGGCGCCAGAGTCGGAGACTATGGAGGCCGACGAGCCTGCGGAGACCGAGGAGACCGAGGAGACCGAGGAGCCTGCGGAGCCTGCGGAGACCGAGGCGCCGGAACTCGCGGCTCGAGAAAGCAAGGCTGAAGAGGTCGAGGTCGACGCTGTAACCGTCGTCGAGGATTCTGCCGAAGAGTCTGCGACCGACCTGCCCTCACCGGTGAAAGACCCCAGCGACTAAGCTGTCGTCTGGCCGATTGTCCGGCCACACCATCTTCTAGATCTCAGGAGTAGAGCGCTGACTGCCTCGGCCCACAACCTGCAGCAGGCGACGCCCACTCGCGTCGTGGTTCTCGCCTCCGGAGCAGGAACCCTCCTGAAGTCGCTCGTCGAAGCGTCGTACACCGAGAACTATCCCGCGAAGATCGTTGCTGTCGGTGTCGATCGCGACTGCGCTGCCACCGAACATGCCGGAGCTGCGGGAATTCCTGCGTTCAAGGTGTCGATCAAGGATTTTGCCGACCGCGCCGCCTGGGACATGGCACTGACCTCCGCTGTTGCGCAGCACCAGCCGGATCTGGTGGTGAGCGCAGGCTTCATGAAGATCCTCGGACCCAGTTTCCTGGCGAAATTCGGTGGACGGATCATCAACACCCACCCCGCGTTGCTGCCTGCCTTCCCCGGCGCGCACGCGGTTCCCGACGCGATGGCGTACGGCGTCAAGGTCACCGGATCGACGGTGCATCTGGTCGACGACGGCGTGGACACCGGGCCGATTTTGGCCCAAGAACCTGTGGCAGTGCTTCCGGGCGACACCGAGTCGTCGTTGCACGAGCGCATCAAAGTTGTAGAGCGGCGGTTGTTGGCGGACGTTATCGCCGCTGTCGCTACACACGGAGTAGTTTCCGATGGACGAAAGGCCGTGATCCCCAGTGAGTGAACGCAAGGCTGTGCGCCGCGCTCTTGTCAGTGTTTACGACAAGAGCGGTCTGATCGAGCTGGCAACGGGTCTGCACGAGGCCGGTGTCGAGTTGGTGTCGACCGGCTCGACCGCGTCGAAGATCGCCGACGCGGGCATCCCCGTGACCCCGGTCGAGGCTCTGACCGGATTCCCCGAATGCCTCGAAGGTCGAGTGAAGACGCTGCACCCGCGCGTCCACGCCGGCGTCCTGGCCGACACCCGCAAGCCGGATCACCTCGCTCAGCTCGAGGAACTCGGCATCGCGACTTTCGAACTCGTTGTAGTCAACCTGTACCCGTTCACGGCGACAGTTGCTTCCGGCGCGACGCCGGATGAGTGCGTCGAGCAGATCGACATCGGCGGTCCGTCGATGGTGCGCGCGGCTGCGAAGAACCATCCGTCGGTTGCCGTTGTGGTCGACCCGGCCCGTTACGCCGACGTCTTGACGGCTGTTGCCGGTGGCGGATTCACGTTGCGTGAGCGCACTGTCCTTGCCGCGCAGGCGTTTCAGCACACCGCGTCGTACGACGTGGCTGTCGCGAGTTGGATGACCAGCACCATTGCGGCAGACGAAGACGGCTCGCAGTTCCCGGCCTGGGTCGGCGCAACGTGGAACCGCAGCGCTGTTCTGCGTTACGGCGAGAACCCGCATCAGGATGCTGCTCTGTACGAAAACCCGGCGGCTCCCGCAGGTTTGGCTCAGGCCGAGCAGTTGCACGGCAAGGAGATGTCGTACAACAACTACACGGACTCCGACGCCGCCTGGCGCGCAGCCTACGACTTCGCTGACCCGGCAGTCGCAATCATCAAGCACGCCAACCCTTGTGGCATCGCCGTCGGCGCTGATATCGCCGACGCCCACCGCAAGGCGCATGCTTGCGACCCGGTCAGTGCTTTCGGTGGCGTCATCGCGGCGAACCGTGAGGTCACCGTCGAACTGGCCGAGCAGATCGCCGACATCTTCACCGAGGTTGTCATCGCGCCGTCCTATGCCGACGGAGCGGTCGAGGTTCTGCAGCGCAAGAAGAACATTCGTGTTCTGAAGGCGGCCGCACCGACTGCTACCGGCATCGAGCTTCGCCCCATCTCCGGTGGCACCTTGCTGCAGCAGCGTGACGTCCTCGACGCCGATGGTGACAACCCGGCCAACTGGACCCTTGCCAACGGTGAAGCGGCCGATGCGGAAACGCTCAAGGATCTGGAATTTGCTTGGCGTGCAAGCCGTTCCGTGAAGTCCAATGCAATCCTGCTGGCTAAGGGCGGCGCCTCGGTTGGCGTCGGCATGGGCCAGGTCAACCGTGTGGATGCTGCGCATCTTGCGGTCCAGCGCGCCGGCGATCGTGTTGTCGGTTCGGTGGCCGCGTCCGACGCGTTCTTCCCGTTCCCCGACGGACTCCAGGTTCTCTTGAACGCGGGCGTCAAGGCTGTTGTTCAGCCCGGCGGCTCCGTTCGTGACAACGAGGTGATCGAGGCAGCCAAGGAAGCCGGCGTCACTCTCTACCTGACAGGTGCGCGCCACTTCGCGCACTGATCAACTTCGTGTGAAGCGGGCCTCGACGTGAATGTCGGGGCCCGTTTTCTTTTGTCTCTTGCTTCTCGAGGTTGGTGTATCGGGTCAGGCAGCGTGGGTCTGTGTTCCCTGGAGTTCACGCGGAGTTCCGGTGATCACGACGCGGGAAGCGCCGCGGGCGCGGATCTCGCTGATCAAATCGCCAAGAGTCGCTTCGTGGGCCGCGTCGGAGTGCGAGAGGTCCAGTGTGACGGCGTAACCGCTCAGGTCGGAGGGCAGATTGGCATACGGGGGCGCGGTGGACAGTTGGTTGACTCGAAGTTTCATGTTGTTCTCCTGCATGTGAAAGGTAAAAGAAAAGGCACCCGAGGCGTTTGCCCTGGGTGCCCGAAAACGGATCCGATCAATCGGTGGATCATTCTCGGGGAACACCGCGCTTATGGCTCATGCGCTTGTGATTCATCGCCTTGCCGGCCATACGAGTTGCCGACGTGTCGGCCGAAAAAATCTGTACGGGGGCGGTGCAACTGCGCCACGAAAGCGCGGATGCAAAGTCCGGGTGAAGCGTCATCTGATCCGTGCCTTTCTCGTTCGGCGTAGCTGGTTAATGGATGACCGTACAGGACGCTGCCAGGGTTTGCACCAATAAAAACCAACACGAACGTAAACTTCGTGTGACTATTGTCCCGGCGATTGACGTCCCGCAACTGCTTTTCGTGCAGGTCCGGTGGTGAAAACGAAAGTCCCCTCGCGATGATTCGCAAGGGGAACTTTCATGTCGAAAACAAGGCCGTTCGGTCTGTATGCAGCCCGGGGTGGCGGCTCAGCGGAGTGATCGAACCCAGGCAGCAAACGGTTCGGCAAACTCCCGCGAGTACGGCAAGGGCGCGACGTAATCGGGGCCCGTCGAGTGCTCGTCACCGAGATCCTTGAGCACAAAACTCGCGTTCTTCATCCGTACCGACGTGAGCGCGGTGTGAGCGAGAGCCTCGTCGAGTGCCGCGACCTCGGCCGGAACGATCTGGATGTCCTTGGCCGAGCAACTGGTGAGGACCGGCATTCCGGCTGGGAGTGACGCCACCAGTGCAACCGGGTCCAGTGCATCTTCCTCGGCGAGAGCCTTGGCATTTGCGTACACCAGTCCGGCATTGCGGAGAGGTTCGGGAAGATCGTCGGGAACGGTACCGTCACTGCGCAACGATTCGACCGCACCGGCTAGCGCCACTCGAAGCTCGTCAGCCAATTCGACCGGCAACTGCCCGGCCCCGACAACCGCGTCGAGTTGCCCGTGAATCTGGTTGGTCAGAAGGTCGAGGAGCCTGATGCTCAGCGGTTCGACCAGAGCGAGTGCGTGGACGCGGGAACCGTCGTGACCGGTTGCCACAGCAAGAGCAACCACCGCGCCGTCGCTGTGACCGATGATGATCAGTCGCTCGGCGTCGACGCCGGGTTGCGCTGCCAGGTAGTCGAGACCGGCAGAGGCCGCGTCGACGTACGTGTTGAAACCGAGATCTGCGATGTCGTCGACCTCGTACGGTCCCAATCCGGTTTCGCCGCTGCCGATCTTGTCGTAGCGCAGACTCGAAATGCCCTGTTCTTCAAGGAGATCCGCGATGAATCGAAGCGTCCCGATATCGCCTTCGAGGAGTGCGCTGTCGCCGTTGCGATCCGTGGGACCGCTACCCGCGAGGATGAGCGCGGCAGGTGCTTGTTCGTCTGGAGTGGTGGCGAGGCGCAGGCTCCCGAAGAGGGTGACGTCGCCGGATTGAAACGTGATCTCGGTGTCGGACATGACGACCTGTCTACCAGGTTCGGATGCTCAGGCTGTGCGCGCACCGCGGAGGCGGCGCAGGCCCCGCCAACTGAACCACAGGAGCGCGGCAAGCAGCGGAATGATCAGGAGCGGAAGGATCATCGCAATCAGCGACGTGAAGAACGTCAGTACGTCCTCGACGATCGAGAGCACAGGGTTGGCGAGCCCACCCGTAGTTGCGGTACTGACCGCTCGCGCGCCCGTCTGCGCGGAGCTGAAGGTCAGTGCAGTAGGCGCCCCGACGATGATGGCAGCTATCCCAGCCACCGCAGGATCAAGATGGCTGAACGCGGCCCAGGCCGCGATCACCCCGGCGATGGGGCCGGTGACATTGCCGACCACGGACAGCGCGTTGTCGACAAAGGGAATGAGGTCGGCACCCAATTCGACGACAGCGGCGATCGCCAGCGCCACCAGGGCGCCAGTCGATCCGATCCACTGCATCGACTCACCGACGGTGATCCCGAACAGCTCGAAATGGACAGCAGCGCTCAGCATCAGCAGCGGCAGGAACGTTCGCATCCCCGACGCGGCGGCAAGGCCGAGACCGAGCATGGCGGGCAAGACCCAGGTATCCATGGGTGGAGTTTAGGTCTGGATTTCATCGCGCACGGGTATAAAGGCACACACCAGACCATCGAAAGGAACTTTCATGCCAACCATGTTCTTCCTCAACCTGCCCGTCAAGGACCTGGGCAAGGCCACCGCCTTCTACGAGGGGCTCGGCTATTCCAAGAACCCACAGTTCTCCGACGACAACGCGTCGTCGATCGTCATCAGCGACGAAATTGTCGTGATGCTGCTGGCAGAGCCATTTTTCAAGACCTTCACGTCGAAGGAAATTGCCGACACGTCTACGTCGACGGAAGCGCTGTTGGGTCTGTCGGCGGAGACTCGCGAGGCGGTGGACACCATCGTCGACAAGGCTCTCGCGACCGGTGGCAGCGCTGGAAATGCCACTCAGGACCACGGATTCATGTATTCGCGGAGCTTCCAGGATCCCGACGGCCATATCTGGGAAATCATCTGGATGGACCAGTCTCAGGTGCAGGGCTGACCTCGAATCTTTCTCGGCGCGCGGCGCAATCGCGCAAATGCTCGTAACTTGGTGTGGTGACTGTCGCCAAGACCCTCGGTGAGCTACGCGCCGCCGGACACGTGCAACGGAGTGTCAAAGAAGAAATTCGGGAGAACCTTCTCGCCGCGTTGCGGGACGGCCGCGATCCCTGGCCCGGGATAGTCGGGTTCGAGGACACTGTCGCTCCGCAACTCGAGCGGGCCCTGATCGCCGGCCACGACGTCGTTCTACTCGGCGAACGTGGGCAGGGCAAGACGAGAGTGCTTCGTACGCTCGGCTTGCTGCTCGACGAGTGGACGCCCGTCATCGAAGGATCAGAGCTGGGGGAGCATCCGTACGAGCCGATCACGCCGGCCTCGATTCGCCGAGCCAAGGAGCTGGGCGACGACCTGCCGGTGGCGTGGCGTCACCGCAGCGAGCGGTACTCCGAGAAACTCGCGACTCCTGATACCTCGGTCGCGGACCTGATCGGTGACGTCGATCCGGTCAAGGTGGCGGAGGGCCGCAGCCTCGGTGACCCCGAGACCATTCATTTCGGCCTCGTTCCCCGAGCGCACCGCGGAATTGTGGCGATCAACGAACTTCCCGACCTCGCCGAGCGTATCCAGGTGTCGCTTCTCAACGTGATGGAGGAGCGGGACATTCAGGTACGCGGATACACGTTGCGGCTCCCGCTCGACGTTCTGTTGGTGGCGAGCGCCAACCCCGAGGACTACACCAACCGCGGGCGCATCATCACCCCGCTCAAAGACCGTTTCGGTGCCGAGATCCGTACCCACTATCCGGTCGAGTTGATGGACGAAATTGCTGTGATCGAGCAGGAAGCGCATCTCGCGGCGGAGGTTCCCGACTACCTGCTCGAGATCCTTGCCCGCTTCACCCGGCTGCTCCGTGAATCCACTTCGGTCGACCAGCGTTCGGGGGTGTCGGCACGGTTTGCCGTGGCCGGTGCCGAGACCGTCAGTGCCGCAGCGGTACGACGCGCCGCGATCCTCGGTGAGGCGGATCCTGTTGCGAGACCGGTGGATCTGGACTCGGTTGTGGAAGTTCTGCGCGGCAAGGTGGAGTTCGAATCCGGCGAAGAGGGCCGCGAACTGGAAGTGCTCGAACACCTGTTGCGTCGAGCGACGGCAGACACCGTTCGTGTGCGCCTGGGAGGAATCGACCTGGGAATGTTGGTTGCCGCCGTGGAGATGGGCAATACCGTCGTCACGGGTGAATCCGTCACGGCCAAGGCACTTCTCGAAGAACTGCCCGAGATCGAGGTTCTGGACGAGATCGCCGAACGCCTTGGTGCCCAATCCGACGGTGAGCGTGCCGCGGGTGCCGAGTTGGCGCTCGAAGGGCTCTACCTCGCGCGCCGGATCTCCAAAGATCAAGGCCCGGGCGGTCGCTCGGTGTACTCGTAAGGAGCGGGCGATGATTCACAATCCGCGCTACGGGCCGTACGACGGCGGCCCCGATCCGCTGGCACCGCCGGTGGACCTGCGGGATGCGTTAGCGGCGATCGGTGACGACGTGCTGTCCGGGACGTCGCCTCGCCATGCGCTGCGCGAGCTTCTGCGGCGTGGCAACCGGGACATGCGTGGGCTCGACGACCTTGCCGCCCAGGCCAATCGGCGTCGACGCGAACTGTTGCGCCGCAACAACCTCGGCGGAACTCTCGACGAGGCCCGGAAACTGCTGGACAAGGCCGTGCTCGAAGAGCGCAAGGAGTTGGCGCGCGCTCTCGACGACGATGCCAGGTTCAACGAAATGCGCATCGAGGAGTTGCCGCCGTCGACGGCTCAGGCGGTGCAGGAACTCGCCGATTACAACTGGCGCAGCGAGCAGGCGAGAGCCGACTACGAGAAGATTCGTGACCTTCTCGGACGCGAGGTTCTCGATCAGCGTTTTTCGGGAATGAAGCAGGCGCTCGAGGGTGCTACCGACGAGGATCGTGAGCAGATTCGCCAGATGCTGGCCGATCTGAATCAACTGCTCGACGCTCATGCACGTGGGGTTGACACTCCGGAGCAATTCGCGGAGTTCATGGACAAGTACGGAGACTATTTTCCCGACAACCCCCGCAATGTCGAGGAACTGCTCGATTCCCTCGCGCAACGCGCCGCTGCCGCGCAGCGCCTACGGAACTCGTTGTCGCAAGAGCAGCGTGACGAATTGGATGCTTTGGCGCAGCAGGCTTTCGGTGATCCGAGCCTGATCGACGAACTCGGTAAGCTGGATCAGTATCTGCAGGCCGCCCGGCCAGCGGAAGACTGGGAAGGCTCGCAGCAGTTCCGCGGGGACAACGGAATGGGCTTGGGCGAGGGAACTGGCGCACTCTCTGATATCGCGGAGCTGGAATCCTTGGCCGATCAACTCTCGCAACAGTATGCGGGGGCGCAACTCGACGACATCGACCCCGAACTGCTCGCGAGGCAACTCGGTGACGAAGCCGCAGCTGACGCGCGCACACTTGCCGACCTCGAAAAGGCCTTGCAGGAACAGGGTTTCTTCGATCGGGCGCCCGACGGCCAATGGCGCTTGTCGCCCAAGGCGATGCGCCAACTCGGCCAGACGGCACTGCGCGACGTTGCCGGTCAGTTGTCCTCGAGGAACGGTCAACGAGATACGCGTCGGGCCGGCTCGATGGGCGAACCCACTGGGGCGAGCAGAGAATGGGAGTTCGGTGACACCGAACCGTGGGACGTGACCCGAACGATCACCAACGCGGTCCTGCGTGATCCCGGTCGAATGCCGGTGCGGCTGAGCGTCGTCGATGTCGAAGTGGCCGAAACCGAACAGCGTAGTCAGGCTGCCGTCGCGTTGTTGGTGGACACGTCGTTCTCCATGGTGATGGAGGATCGCTGGGTGCCGATGAAACGCACAGCGCTGGCACTCAATCATCTGGTGAGCACCAGATTCCGCAGTGACGAACTACAACTCATCGCCTTCGGACGACACGCGCATGTGTTGAACCCGTCGGAGTTGGCGGGATTGGACGGCGCGTGGGACCAGGGAACCAACCTGCACCACGCACTGTTGTTGGCAGCCAGGCACCTTCGACGCCATTCCAACGCGCAGCCGGTGGTTCTGATCGTCACCGACGGTGAGCCGACGGCTCATCTCGAAGCGGACGGAGAAGCACGGTTCGACTACCCGCCGAGTGCGCGAACCTTAGGGCTTACGGTTCGCGCACTCGACGCGGTGGCCAGGCTGGGCGCCAAGGTGACGTTCTTCCGGCTCGGTGACGATCCTGGTCTGGCCAGGGTGGTCGACCGGATGGCGCACCGGGTGGGCGGACGCGTCATAGCTCCTGATGTCGACGGTCTCGGCGCAGCCGTGGTGAGCGACTACATGCGGGGCCGTCACTAGTTTTGTTGTGGCTAGTTCTGTTCCGCGGGTTGATGCTGGGTGATGCAGTGGATTCCGCCGCCGCGTTCGAACAGTGGCCTAGCGTCGACGGTGACGACGGTGCGTCCTGGGTAGGCGGCTGCAAGAATCTCGACCGCTTCCGCGTCGGCGGGATCGTCGAAACTGCAGGCGATCACTCCGCGGTTGACCACGAGGTGGTTGATGTAGCTGTAGTCGACGAATCCCTCGTCGTCGCGCAGGATCTCGGGAGCGGGAACACGGATGACCTTCCATGGCCGCCCGCCGACATCGGTCGAGCGTTCGAACAACGCGATGATCGTCTTGCTGACCGCGTAGTCCGGATGCATCGGGTTGCGTTGGTCGTGGACGAGTACCACTCCGGGAGAAGAGATGGCCGCGACGATGTCGACGTGTCCGCGCGTTCCGTAGGTCTCCTGATCGCGAGTCAACCCGCGCGGCAGCCAGATCACGTGCTTGGCGCCGATGGTGCGGGCGAGTTCTGCCTCGACGTCCGCCTTTGTCAGGTCGGGGTTTCGTCCCGGATCGAGTTGGACGGTTTCGGTGACCAGCACGGTGCCGAGACCGTCGACCGCAATGCCGCCGCCCTCGTTGACGATTGGTGAGTCGATCAATTGGGCACCGGATTGTTCGACGACAAATGCGCCGATCTTCGAGTCCTTGTCCCACTGCGCCCACTCCTGTGCGCCCCAGCCGTTGAACACCCAGTCGACTCCGCCGAGGCGGCCCTCGTCGGACAAGACGAACGTCGGCCCGATGTCGCGCATCCAGGCGTCGTTGAGAGGTGCCTCGACGATATCGATCTTGTCCGACAGATACTTTCGTGCGACTTCGACCTCTGCTGGATCCACGACGACCGTGACCGGCTCGAATTCCGCAACGGCGTGGGCGACAGCAGCCCATGTCGAGCGTGCTTCGTGCTGCTGCTGCGCGGTGTCCCCGAGGGAGTATCCGGCGCTGGGGTACGCCATCCAGGTACGTTCGTGCGGTTCACTTTCCGCGGGCATACGCCACGTCATCAGTTAACTCCAGCAGTGACTACGGGCGCGGTCAGTGTCGAGTACGTGTCGGGTCGGCGCGTTGCCAGGAACGGGAACAATGCTAGCCAGTCTTCGCGTTGCTGCAGGTCGAGATCGGCTACCAGCACGGCTGATTCGTCGCGGGGAGCCTGAACGAGGATGCGTCCGTACGGGTCCGAGATGAAGGAAGAACCGTAGAAGGTGATGAGGCCTTCACTGCCGTGTCGGTTGGGGACCACCATGAAGGTGCCGTTGGCGATACCGTTTCCGACGATCACCTGCTGCCACAGCGGCTGAGTGTCGAAGTTCGGGTGATCCGGCTCCGAGCCGATCGCAGTGGGGTACACCAGGACCTGGGCACCGGCGAGGGAGTATGCACGCGCGACCTCCGGGAACCATTCGTCCCAGCACGTCGGGAGCCCGAACTTGGCGCCGAGTGCCTCGTGAACGGGGTACGCGTCCTGCGCCGGACCGCCTCGGAAGTACGTGTCCTCGTAGTATCCAGCTGTCACCGGAATGTGGAGTTTGCGGGTTCTGGCGAGAAGCTCACCCGCGGGCGAGACGAGGATGGCTGTGTTGAATCCCAGACCGTCCTCGGCCTCGCTGCGCTCGTACAGCGACGCATGAACGAGGACCTGGTTCTTGGCGGCGGCCTCGGCTGCGAAAGCGAGTGTGGGTCCGGTGAGGAGGTCTTCCGCTTCGCGTCCGGGATTGTCGCCGGCGGGGGTGGAGGCGGGGTAGCGGCTGAGCGTCAACTCCGGAAGAAAGGCCACGGAAGCGCCCAGGTTCGCTGCGGCCGCGATGCCTTCGCTCAGTTCGGTGTGGAGGTCGCTCTGGTCCTCGTGCCAGCGATGCTGGACGAGGCCCACGCGCAGCGGGACGGATGTGGACTGCGCTGTCGCGGCCAGAGACTCGGGTGGAGTGAGGGCGGTGATCGTCAGCATGGGGTTTCCTCAGTGCTCGGGTGTTCGACGTTCAGCGTAAAACGAATGTGATTCGTTAAGTATGGTGGGTGAGCGCTGATTGATCAAGGACTTTCGAGGAATTGTTTTTTACGGCGCCCCGAACGGGTGGATCACCACAGGAGGACATATGCCGCGGCCATCGCAACGACTGCTCTCACCCGAGATCATCACCGAGGCGGCAATCGAATCGGTGGACGAAACCGGCGACTTCACCATGCCGGGACTCGCGGGAAGACTGAAGGTGCGGCCGTCTTCGCTGTACAACCACGTGTCCGGGCGGGCCGAGATCGTCGAACTGATGAGAGCTCAATTGATGGCGGGCATCGACCTCCGATCGGTTGACGGTTCGTGGACCGACACAGTCGCGGCCTTGGCGTCCGAATACCGGCGCAGCTATGCCGAGCATCCTCGGTTGATCCCGCTCTTCACTGCGCAGACGGTGAAAGCCGGTGTTGCCTTCGGCCTGTACAACGCACTGGCGCAGGCATTCTCGGACGGTGGGTTCGATCCGTCGGCGACGCTCCACGCAATCACGACGGTAGACAGTTTTGTTCTCGGTTCGGCGCTCGATCTGGCAGCACCGGAGGTCCAATGGGCCACCGGACCGGAAGTGAACGACGCCATGAAGGCGGCATTGGCAACGTCCGGGAAAAATCCCGAACGTGCCGATGCCGCCTTCGAATTCGGTTTGCGCGTGCTGATGGCGGGGTTGGTTGCTCAATCTCCTAGAGGGCGCTGAGATCGCTTTCGTCGCGCAACGCGACCGTGTCGCGGTTGAGGGTCTTGCCCTCGAAGAACTCCGGGTTGCGCACGCGCATCACCATCATCAGTACGGCGCCGAGGATCAGGATTCCGAAGCCCAGGAAGAACACCAGGCCGATTCCGCCGATCGAAGCGCCACTCGCGTTCTCCGGATCCATGCTCTCCTGGATCGAGATGACGAACACCGCGAGCAGCATCAGGCCACCCAGTAGTGGGAACGCCAGGCGGAAGACGAAGTTGCGCACGCTGTCGAACACCGTTCGGCGGAAGTACCAGACACACGCAAACGCCGTGATGCCGTAGTACCAGCAGATCATGATGCCCAGCGCCGCGATCGTGTCGAGGAGAGCGCTTTCGGAGAGGAATGTGACAACGGTGTAGAACACCGCCGTCACAACGCCGGCAACCACGGTCGCGTAGGACGGCACCAGGAACCGCGGGGATACCTCGGCAAGCTTCTTGGGGAAGGCTCCGTAGGCGCCCATCGCGAGCATGGTTCGTGCGGCCGGGAGGAACGTGGTCTGGAGGCTGGCGGCCGAGGATACGAACACGGCAAGGAAGAGGAGCATTCCGCCCCAGTCGCCCAGCACTGGATCTGCCAGTGCGCCGAATACATTCTCCGAATTCTCGGGATTGCCGAGTCCGAGGCCTTCCTCGCCGACGCCGGCGTACATCATCGCGGCAACGGCAACCAGCAGGTAGGTCAGGAGAATGGTTGCAACACACAGTAGTCCGGCGCGGCCCGGGGTCTTCTTGGGGTTCTTCGACTCCTCGCCCAGCGTCAGGCATGTGTCCCAGCCCCAGAAGGCAAAGATCGATCCGGTAAGTCCGATGACAAACGCGCCGATGGCGAGCCCGCTGAACGGGTTGAACCAACTCAGGTCGAACGACAGCCCGGCCGGAGCGTCGCCGGCACCGACGTGAACCAGCGCGACGACGGCAAAGACGACGAGCAGCACCATCTGGAATCCGACGAGGGCGAACTGCACGCGCTCGCTGGTGGTGATCCCTCGACTCGCTATCCAGGTGGCCAGGGCGATGAACACCAGCGTGGTGCCGACGTTGACAAGTTTGTTACCCGGCAGATCCGCGATCGACGGATTGTCGACCACCCGCGCGATGAACAGATAGAAGAAGTCGACGGCAATGGCGGCGAGGTTCGAGAGCACGATGATGGTGGCGATCACCATGCCCCAACCGCACATCCAGCCGACGTACGGTCCGAATGCCTTGGTGGACCATGTGAATGACGCCCCGCAGTCCGGAGTATCGGAGTTCAATTCGCGATACGCGTACGCGGTGAGGAACATCGGAATGAAGCCGGCGATGAAGATGGCGGGCATCTTGAGGCCGACGGCGGCGACGATCAATCCGATACTAGCGGTCAGGGTGTAACCCGGTGCCACGGAAGAGATTCCGAGAACTGCGCCGGAGATCATCCCGATCTTGCCGGTGGCGAGTCCTTTGGAACTCAGTTCGGTGCTGGTCATGACAGTGCCTCCGGCTGGGTGAATTCGTGCTTGGGCACTACGACCATGGGAACGGGTAACACGCGCAGCATCTTGGCGGCGGTGGAGCCCAGGAAAAGTTTGCGCGGCTGCGCGAGGCGACTGGAACCGACCATCACGAGATCGCCGTCCTGCCAGTCCAGTTGACGCACTGCCGATTCCACAGTGGAACCGTCGGCGATGATGACCTCGATGGGAACATCCTCGGGGAGGGCCGCCCGTGCGACGTCGAGAGTGTCCTGAGCGTGACTTCGCGCGCGCTCTCTCGCCGACTCGGCGGTGTCACGGTGATCGCGGAGATCGTTTTGTGGGTCCAACGCCACCAGCGAGACCAGGCGCAGCGGAACGTGCATTTGTTCGCTGGTGCGCACAGCCGTGTTCAAGACGATATCGGCGCCGACACGGGTGCCGAGTGCACAGGTGACCTCTCGGATCGCCGACGCCGACGAGTGCCGGGTTCCGCGCGGCGCCAGTGCCACCGGGACATGGGCCGAGTGCAGCAGTTCGGTCGAGACCGAACCTATCGAGTGGCGGCCGAGCAGACCGTCACCGGACGCACCCACCACAATCGCCAGCGCACCAAGTCGATCCACTTCGTCGAGCAGTCCCTGAGCGAACGACTCGTGGAAACTCAGGTGTACTTCTACCGGGATATCCTCAGGCACCGACGCTTTCGCCTCGGCAAGCCACTCATGCGCGCGGGCCGCGAGGATGTCGTCGTAGCCGGGTTCCGAGGGAATCTTGGCCGGGAGGGTTCGGTCCGGAGGGAGGACCATGCAGATGTCGAGTTGCGCGCCGAGACTGCGCGCGAGCTGCGTACCGAGGACCAGCCCGTCTTTACCGCTGGGTGTGGCGAGGTATCCGACGATAAGGCGCACAGCAGGAGGGACAGCGACTAGTCGTGCGAACTCATGACGTGCTTGAGCCGGGTGTAGTCCTCGACTCCGTAGGCCGAGAGATCCTTGCCGTAGCCGGAGTACTTGAATCCGCCGTGCGGCATCTCGGCGACGAGCGGGATGTGGCAGTTGATCCACACCGCTCCGAAGTCGAGTGCCGCGGAGAGCCGTTGTGTGACACCATGATCCTTGGTCCAGATGCTCGAGGCGAGGCCGAACCGAACGTCGTTGGCGAGGGTGATCGCCTCTTTCTCGTCGGCGAAGCTCTGGACCGTGAGGATGGGACCGAAGGTTTCTTCCTGCACGATGTCGTCGGATTGCGCGACACCGGTGATGATCGTCGGCTCGAAGAAGAATCCGGTTTCGCCCGAGCGCTTTCCACCGGTCACGATCGTGGCCGACGCCGGCAGGTTCGCGATCTTGTCGCTCACGGCGTTGAAGTGGTTGATGTTGTTGAGCGGGCCGTAGAAGGCATCAGGATCGGAAGGCGCGCCGGGGCGCAGCTTTTCGGCGTTACGCACCAGAGCGTCGACGAGCTGATCGTGAATGGATTCGTGGACGATCACGCGGGTGGCTGCGGTGCAGTCCTGGCCGCCGTTGAAGAACGCTGCCTCGGCGATGCCGGTTGCGGTCTTCTCGATGTCGACGTCGTCGAACACGATGGCCGGTGCCTTGCCGCCCAGCTCGAGGTGGGCGCGCTTGAGTTGCTGCGCCGCGGATACGGCGACCGCGATGCCTGCCCGTACCGAACCCGTGATGGAGACAAGGCCGAGGGCCGGATTCTCCACCAACGTCGCGCCGGTACCGCCGTTGCCGAGCACGACGTTGAACACGCCGTCCGGCAGGATTCCCTTGGACAGTTTGGCCAAGACCAGCGTGCTGCCCGGGGTGGTGTCGCTCGGCTTGAGGACGATTGTGTTGCCGGCCGCGAGTGCTGGGCCGATCTTCCACAGCGCCATCATGAACGGGTAGTTCCACGGCGTGACCTGACCGACCACGCCGATGGGCTCACGACGGACGTAGGAGGTGAATCCCTCCATGTACTCGCCGGCCGCCTTACCTTCGAGGAGGCGGGCAGCCCCGGCGAAGAATCGCATCTGATCGGCTCCGACCTTGACCTCTTCGTCGGCGATCATCTGGTGGGCCTGGCCGGTATTTGCGCTCTCGGCGGCGACGATCTCGTCGCTGTGCGCTTCGATCGCGTCTGCCAGTTTGAGGAGTGCCGCCTGACGAACGCTCGGCGTTGTCTTGCCCCACGTCTCGAATGCGCGCTGCGCCGCGTCGACGGCGGCGTCGACATCGGCTTTGGTGGAGATCGGCGCCCGCCCGACGATGCTTTCATCCACCGGGCTGATCAGGTCGAGCGTTTCCGTCGCGGACGAGGCGACAAATTCACCGTTGATGTAGTTCTCGAGTACGACGATCGACATCGGTACCGGTTCCTCTCGCGGTCGAACGAGTTCGCAGCCCCAGACGAACGGCACCACGAACCCGCACTGTGTGGGGCTGTGTCACTAACCCGCACTGTGTGGGGCTGTGTGAGCAAGTGTGCGCTGCCTCACAGATTTCGACAGCTGCCAAAAAGTCGAAATCTTTTGGGATCGACGCGCCGAGTTGTACAGTCCAGCGCATGACGATCCCCGTGCGGTGGATGTTGGCGCAGGAAGACCTTGCTTTGGAACTCAAAGGTGGGGCAGAAGGAGTCGGTCGTGAAATCACGTTTGCGCACGCCACGGAGCTGCTCGACCCGTTCCGTTGGCTGACCGGAGGTGAATTCATCCTCACGACGGGCATCAGATTGCCGTCGACTGCGCAGAAGCGTGGGCGGTATCTCCGTATGCTCGACGCGGCCGGTGTGGCCGCGGTCGGATTCGGCACCGGGCTCTCGTACGCCGAGGTGCCGGCCGACCTGGTTACCGTCGCTGACGAAATCGGCCTGCCGTTGATCGAGGTGCCGCTGCCGACTCCCTTTGCCGCAGTGGTGAAACGAGTGATGAGCCGGCTGGCCGAACAAGAATACGAAGCGGTTCTGCGAGCATCGCGGGCACAGCCGAAGATGACGCGCGCCGTTATCGCCGGTGGAACCGCCTCGACGGTTCGTGAACTCGCCATCGCGACGTCGGCGACCGTCCTGTTGCTCGACGTGGCCGGTCGGATGCTCGAGAGTTACCCCGAACTGCCGGCCGACGACGTGATCGAGGAACTGCGGGGGACTCTGGGCGGCGGCGCGTCCAGCAGCGTCACCCTCGCGAGTTCGGGGGCGTCCATCGCGGTGCAACGGATATCCGTCGGCCGAACACTTCACGGATACCTGGCGGTGATCAGCCCGTCGTCACTGAGCTACGTCGAC
Source organism: Rhodococcus sp. 24CO (assembly GCF_050586165.1). Taxonomy (NCBI): domain Bacteria; kingdom Bacillati; phylum Actinomycetota; class Actinomycetes; order Mycobacteriales; family Nocardiaceae; genus Rhodococcus; species Rhodococcus sp. 24CO. The sequence continues at coordinate 221,814 of NZ_JAZFNF010000004.1, forward strand.
CAGATCCTGCTCGGTCACGCGAACTCGTTGCTGGCGTTGGACTTCGAGAAGCCGGCTAGGTTGCAGGCAACGCAGAATCAATTGAACTCGCACGCGCTCGGCTTGCTGCTGACCGAGGATCGCGATCCTGCGCCGGCGTGGCAACAGATTCGGGCGGCAGCGGACGGAGACGGCATGATCCGGGGCCTGACGGTTCTGGCCGACACACCCGACATTGCGTCGCGCGTCGCGGAAGAGATCGCGTCGTTCATGAACAAGGCGGGCCGGCAGCTCTTCTCGCGTATCCATGACGCCCGCGTCACGGTTGTTCTGCGTGGAAGCGACGACGTCGACTTCGTTCGAGCGCTGCTGCGAGATGTGTCGACCAATGATCGCCGTTCGCTGCGCGTGGGACTGAGTGGCAAACGTGAGGTTCTGGCACTCGCGGCCACGGTCGAGCAATCACAGCTCTGCGCGTCGGCGGCGGAAACCGGTGGGGAGCCTTTGGAATTCGCAGCTCTCACGGGGAGCGTGCTAGTCGCGTTCAGTTCAACCCGAGAAGTGCTGAACACGCTGGCGGAAACAATGATCACCCCGCTCGATCGCTACGACCGGGACAACGGCACCGAACTGCTGGCGTCGTTGCGGGCTTTCCTCGAGGCCAACGGGCATTGGGAAGCAGCGGCAATTGCCATGGGCGTTCATCGTCATACGCTGCGCAGCCGAATTGCGAAGGTGGAGACGTTGATCGACTGCAATCTGGACGTGGCACGGGTGCGAGCGGAGTTGCTGCTCGCGATCATTGCCCGGCAGTCGTGACCGCCGAAACGAGCGGTCACGACTGCGGTCGGGTTATCCCTTGACTCGGGAAACGATGTCGGCCGCCGTCCGTTGGCCCATCCGCACTGCGCCGTCCACGTGCTGATAGCCTTCGGCCGCAATATCGGAGCAGGAGAAGTGAATCGGGCCGACCGGCGTCCGTGAATCGGCGCCGTACCGGTGCAGGCCACCGAGATCGAAGCTGGCGGCGTACGCGCCTCGGGTCCATTCCTCCGAACCCCAGTCGGATTCGTAGTACACGACCGGCTTTTCTGCCTTCGGACCGAGGTAGCGGGCGATCGACGCGAGAATCGTGGCCTTACGCTCTTCGGTGGAAAGCTCGAACATCGCGTCCGCCTTTTCGTCGGAGACAAATGCGACCAGGGTGCCACGAGTGTCCTCGTGGTTGGTGTTGTCGTACACCTCCTGAACGACCTCGGACGCGCCGAACCCGGTGCCGGACAAGCCGTCTTCACGCCAGAACGGCGTTTCGTACACGGCGTGCACCTTGATGACCAGACCAAGGGACTGGTGCTGGTGCATCTGGTGCTGGCGGCGCGGCAGCGGGGGATCGTAGGAGATCCGAGAGTAGAGATTAGGCGGGACAGCCAGGATGACCTTTTTTGCCTCGACGCGAACATCGCCGTCCGCCAACACAACTGCACCGTCTTCGGTCCACTGCACGGTACGCACGGGAGCGTTGAGGAACACATCGTCGCCCAGGGCGGCGGCCATGCGGATCGATACCTGCTGCATTCCGCCGACCACACGCTTGTCGAGAATGAAGTCCTCGTCCACCAGGTTCGAGAACGAACCGGCGGAGGCGGCCATGAGAACGGCCTGCAGTGCGGAGAACGCATGGGCGGGCTTGGTGAGCATGCCACCGGCGATGAAAAGTCCGATGTTGTCGCGAGCTTCGGCGTCGTCGGACTGATTGATCAGCCACTGCTTGAACGAGACGGTGTCGAGGTCACGGGCGAGTGGATGAGCCCACGGCGCCTCGGCGCCGATTTGTGCGGCGAGATCGTCCATCTCGTCGATGAGGCGGTCCATCTCTTTTTTCGTGGTGTCGTTCGTGGGGAAGGAGTCGCCGGTGTAGCGGGTGCGTTCGCCTGCGGTGGAGATGTAGACGGATTCGCCCTCGCGGTAGCGGTCGAACGTCGTGAGGCCGAGTTCGTCCAGAAGCCCGATCAGTGCGGTCTGGTCGGGGGATACCCACTGGCCGCCGATTTCCAGGACCGCGCCGTCGACGGTGTCGGTCCAGGTGCGGCCACCGACGCGGTCGCGTGCCTCGAGAACAGCGACGGACAAGCCGGCTTTGCGCAGCGCGGTTGCGGCTGCCAGGCCGGAGGGGCCGGCGCCGACGATTGCGACATCTCTCTGAAGACTAGGCACTTGCGAGCTCCTTCGTAGTTGAGCACCGCTCGAGTCGAATAGAAGCCGACGCGTGAACAGTGAACGGGTGACTGCTCACAGTCTGTCTTGACGAGACCCACGCCACACCTGACAAAATGGAGTGTTAACCGGCAGAAGGTGTGACGAAAAGGCGTGCGACTACCCGTTGACCACAACACGGTCGCCGAGCGGTCTACTCAAATGCACATCGAGGGAACCGAACACCGCCACGAGTACACACATCCTGTCCGCAGCTTCGGGTAGAGCCCCGGTGTGGAGCGTGATGACCACCGCGTCATCCGTCTCGTCGAGAGTTGTGTACGCGCCGTAACATTCCGGCGTTCCGGTCACGAAATGAACAGCAACCGTGTTCTCGTCCACTTCCGACCACGACTCGAACATGGTCTCCCCGGCGCCGACGATGTCCGGCCGATCCTCGAACATCGTGCCGATATCGGTGTCGTCGACCTCCGTGGGGACTGGCGATTCCCGTGCCCAATCTGCGGGAACAGCACCCTGCGCCGCAAGCACTTTCGGAGTCCCGACGCCGGCATTGGTACTGGTGCCGAGGGCACATCCCGCCAATGCCAGGGTGGCCAGAACGGCGAGGGTGATTACGCGCATGCATCCACCGTAACCCTGGTCATGCGAGTAGTGCCGTGACCAGCGCGATTGCCGGAATTGATGCCAAAGTGGTGACAAATGCGCTGTCGCGGGCCAACACCATTCCGCGACGGTAACGGCTCGCGTAGATGAAAACGTTCTGGGCCGTCGGCAAGGTGGACACGACCACGATCGCAAACAATTGATGACCGTCGATGCCGAGCAGGTAATGAGCCATCAGATAGGCGAGCACCGGTTGGACCACGATCTTGAGCGTCGACGCCAACGCCACGTCGCGGCGCGGACTCGAGCCTTTCTCGAGCACTCGCACGCCGTACAGGGACAGGCCGAACGCAAGCAAAGCGCCGGGCACCGAGGTTGCCCCGATCAATTCGAACGGCTGCATCAGCGGTCTGGGTGGGACCCAGCCGATCAACGCGACGATCAGGCCCGCTGCGCCTGCGAGCACGATCGGGTTCTTGAAAGGAGCGGTGACGGTGTCGATCAGTGACAGCTTTTCGGCTTCCCCCCGCAATGCCGTGAGATCGAGGATCGTCAAGGCGATGGGGGAGTACACGACAATCTGGAACAGCAGAAGTGGCGCTACGAACGTTGCGTCGCCGAGGACGAAAACTGCGATCGGGATGCCGAGGTTCGCCGAGTTCACGTACGACGCGGACAGTGCGCCGATTGTCAGTTCGGGAAGCGGTCGACCCAGCCAGAGTTTTGCGATCACCACGTACAAGGCGCCGACGGCAAAGGCTGTGGCCGACGCGACCGCCAACGTAGGCGAGAAGATCACCGACAGATCGGACGACGCGAGGGTCGTGAACAGCAGTGCCGGCGTCGCAACAAAAAAGACGAGGCGGCCGAGAACGAACTGGCCCTGACTTCCCAATGTGCCGAGGCGGCCGAGAAGAAAGCCGACCGCGATGACAACAAAAATGACGGTGAAACCCGCAATAACTCCCGACACGCTGCGGGCACCTCTCAGCTGGACCGAATAACTTCAGGAATCTTAGTCCGGGCAACAAGAAGGCCGCGCAGTCGAGTGACTGCGCGGCCTTTTGTACTTCTATGTATGGCTACCGTGCTGCGGTGAAGGGGAGCAACGCCATTTCGCGTGCGTTCTTCACTGCAACGGCGACCTGGCGCTGCTGCTGCGGGGTCAGGCCCGTGACGCGACGGCTACGGATCTTGCCGCGGTCCGAGATGAACGTGCGAAGCAAGTTGATGTCCTTGTAATCGACATGCGTGATCTTCGCTGCGAACAACGGGTTCTTCTTGGGCTTACGTCCCTCTACGGGGCGTGGCTTCTTCGACGGTGAACGCTTGACTGCCATCCGACTTCCTTACCAGCTCGACTTGTGTACGCCAGGCAGTTCCCCACGGTGCGCCATTTCTCGCACGCGAATCCGGGATAGCCCGAACTTCCGCAGGTGGCCGCGCGGACGTCCATCCGCAGCGTCTCGATTGCGCAATCGTACCGGACTCGCGTCGCGTGGTAGACGTTGCAGGGTCGCTTGGGCCTGTGCGCGCTCCTCGGGGGAGCTTTTCGGGGAGCGAATCGTCTCCTTCAGGGCGGATCGCTGCTCGCAATACCGCTCGACGATGACCCGTCGCTGGTTGTTCTTGGCGATCTTCGACTTCTTGGCCACGGCTATTTCTCTTCTCGGAAATCGACGTGCTTGCGCAGCACCGGGTCGTACTTCTTCAGCACGAGTCGATCGGGGTCGTTGCGACGGTTCTTGCGGGTCACGTACGTGTAGCCGGTGCCGGCGGTGGACTTCAGTTTCACGATCGGACGGATCTCGTTGCGGGCCATCAGCTCAGATCTTCTCGCCGCGTGCGCGGATCCGGGCGACGACGGACTCGATGCCGTCGCGGTCGATCGTCTTGATGCCCTTCGTGGACAGCGTGAGGGTGATGCGACGCCCTTCGCTCGGCAATGCGTACGTCTTGCGCTGGATGTTCGGATTCCAGCGGCGATTCGAACGCTTGTGGGAGTGCGAGACGGATTTTCCGAATCCCGGCACACGTCCGGTCACTTGGCAGCGAGCCGACATGGGTGTTCCTTTCGAGTTGCAGATGACAATCGTTTTCGACAATGAGGTGAGATCAATGTAGCGTTCAGTCTCGGTAATGACAATCATTCCCAGAAAGGGCGCGCTGTGAACACGATCCTGGACGGCAGGACTCCGCTGGTCCTGGTTGCCGGCACGAGCGAAACCACCGCACCGACCGCACGCGCACTACTGCGGGCCGGCACGGTGCTGGTGCATCACGACCTGAGTCACGTCCGCGAGGGAGTAGTGCGACGGACAATCACAACAGTGGCCGGGACGACAGTGGCCGGCAGTACGGTCTCGGAACGGGAGACCATCCTCGAACTCGCGCACGGCTGTGTGTCCTGCACGCTCAGTCAGGATTTGCTACCGCTGCTGCGTCGACTACACGCACGCAGTTCGGTTGCGCGCATCATCGTGCTGCTGGACCCGCAACTCGAACCCGAAGCACTGTGCTGGGCGATCGAGCACGTCGTCGTGGCCGGAGTCGTCGGCCAACTGGACGGTCCGGCCGAGCGAGATGTCCGCGTCGACGCCGTTGTGACGTGCATCGATGCCGAAAGCTGGCTTTCCGATGCCCTCAGCGACGAAGCCCTCGACGACGATCGAACACTGGCGCAGGTTGTCGTCGGTCAGGTCGAGTTCGCCGACGCACTTGTCGTGCAGGGAATGGCAGATCTCGACAGTTGGCAACACACGCGTCTGCGGGCTGTCCTGGCGCGGCTTGCGCCCCGGGCGCCCGTCGTCGATGCCGGCGGCGACATCGAGAAGGTGCTCCTCGCAGTGCCCGAGGATTCCAGACGCGGCGAACTTTCCGACGCCCACTCGCCGTTGCTGCGTTTTCAGCCACCGCTCGAGGAAGACAGCGGCGTGATGCTCATCGAGTTCACCGCCAACCGCCCGTTTCACCCCGGACGTCTGCACGACGCAATTGATGTCCTGCTCGACGGCGTCGTGTGCTCGCGCGGACGAGTGTGGGTGGCGACGCAACCCGGGGAAGCGCTCTGGCTGGAATCCGCAGGCGGCGGCCTCCGGGTTGCAAGTGCAGACACATGGTTGGCGGCCATGACCGCAGAGGAACTGGAGGGCGTGCCGGTCGAGCGACGCGCACTGGCCGCGCTGAGATGGGACGACCGTTTCGGCGACCGCGACACCTCGATGGTGGTGCTGGTGTGCGATGCCAACCCCCTCGAGATCGACCGAACGCTACAACACGCTTTGGTCACCGACGAGGAACTGGCCGACGAAAAATCGTGGACTACCTGGGACGACCCGTTCGGCGAGTTCCACGAGGACCCATGCGACGAATCCCAATCGCCCTACGCAGAAACCGAATCGACCCGAGAGGCAAACGAATGAAAAAGCAACTGCACCCCGACTATCACCCCGTTGTGTTCCAGGACACCAGCACCGGCAAGAGCTTCCTCACCCGTTCCACCGTGACGAGTGACCGAACTGCCCAGTGGGAAGACGGCAACACCTACCCACTGCTGGTTGTCGACGTCACGAGCGACTCGCACCCGTTCTGGACCGGAGCGCAACGTGTCATGGATACCGCCGGCCGCGTCGAGAAGTTCGAGCGTCGCTACGGAAAGCACACGGCACGCTGATGGCCGTTCCCAAGCGGAAGATGTCCCGCTCCAACACACGCAGTCGACGGGCTCAGTGGAAAGCGACACCGCCCGATCTGGTCGAGGTCACAGCCTTCGGTCGGACTCACAAGGTTCCCCGCCGGTTGGTCAAAGCAGTTCGACTCGGGGTGATCGACCCTCATCGCCTCTGACCGTGCGATCCTTGGCCGGTGCTGCTGTCGATCCTCGAACTGGTGGGCATCGTGGCGTTCGCCGCTTCCGGTGCTCTGGTGGGCGTCACCAAGCGTCTCGACATTTTCGGGGTGTGCTCGGTGGGCGTGTTCACCGGCATCGGCGGCGGCATCGTCCGCGACGTACTACTCGGCGTCCACCCACCCAGTTCGCTGAGTAGTTGGCCGTACTTCGGAACGGCCGCGCTCACGTCGCTAGCGGTGTTCTACCTGCATGAGCCGCTCAACCGACTGCGCCGCGAAATTCTGGCGCTCGACGCGTTGGGCATGGGCCTGTTTGCCAGCACCGGAACCGTCATCGCCCTCGAGAACAACGCCAGCGGACTGGCTGCCACGCTGATCGGTGCCACCGCGGCAATCGGCGGCGGCGTGATCCGCGACGTCCTCGTCAACGAGGTGCCCTTGCTGCTCCACAAGGACCTCTATGCCGTCCCGGCGCTCCTCGGCGCTGCGTTGGTGGTCACAGTCTCGGCGTGGGGGTTGTCGACGAACGGGGCCCTCGTGGTCGGCACCGCGTTTGCCGCCGTCTTCAGATTGCTTGCGCTGTGGCGTCATTGGAGCCTGCCAGGACCACGCCGAACCGAAGACTGACCGCGACACGCCGAACCTCCCGAACGGGACCCTCTCAGCCCTATCTCAGCACTTCAGTCCAAACTGTCGGTATGCGTATTTTGGTGGTCGACGACGACCGGGCGGTTCGCGAGTCGCTCCGGCGCTCGCTCAGCTTCAACGGCTACACGGTCGAACTGGCGGTGGACGGACTCGACGCGCTCGAGAAGATCCTCTCGAACCGGCCGGACGCCGTCGTTCTCGACGTCATGATGCCGCGCCTCGACGGACTCGAAGTGTGCCGCCGGTTGCGCAGCGCCGGCGACGATCTCCCCATCCTGGTGCTCACCGCCCGCGATTCCGTCAGCGAACGCGTCGCCGGTCTCGATGCCGGTGCCGACGACTACCTTCCCAAGCCTTTTGCACTGGAAGAACTGCTTGCCCGATTGCGCGCTCTGCTCCGGCGAACCGCACCGGATCCCGACGCGGACTCCGAGATGATGACCTTCGAGGATCTCACCCTCGACCCGGTGACCCGTGAGGTTCGGCGAGGCGAGCGATCCATCAGCCTCACCCGAACCGAGTTCTCGCTTCTCGAAATGCTGATGGCCAACCCACGTCGAGTCCTCACCCGTGGCCGCATTCTCGAGGAGGTGTGGGGATACGATTTCCCGACCTCCGGCAACGCTCTCGAGGTCTACGTCGGCTACCTGCGTCGTAAGACCGAGGCCGACGGCGAACCGAGGCTGATTCACACCGTGCGCGGTGTCGGCTACGTCCTGCGGGAGACGCCGCCGTGATCGCTGCACCCTTCGGCAAGAACGCCGAGCCGAAAACCTCTCCCACATCGAACAGCTCGGCGGCCGGGATGCGCCCGCCGATGCCGTTGACCCGATCGGTTTCGCTGCGATGGCGAGTCACATTGCTGGCTGCGTCCGTCGTTGCGGTAGCTGTCGCCGTCATGGCCATCGCTGCCTATGCGGTGGTCTCACGCGCACTGTATGCCGACGTTGATCACCAGTTGCGCACTCGCGCATCGGTTCTCATCGACAGCAACATCGTGCGCTTCGATCCGCGGTACATCACCGGTGCCACCCTGTACACCACCGATATCAGTGTGGCCCTGGTCTTTTCGAACCTCGATACGTATCAGCCGCCAGGTTCCGACGTGCCGATCGGCGAACCCGAACTAGCCGTCGCACGCGGCACCGCAGAGTCGTCACTGCGGACCGTCGAAGGCCAGCGCGTGCTGGCGCAACGAACCCACGACGGCAGCACGTTGGTGATAGCCCAGCGGTTGGAGCCGACCGTCGCAGTGCTCGATCGCCTTGCCTGGGTGCTGTTTGTCGTCGGTGGCTGCGGCGTCATACTCGCCGCAGTAGCAGGTACGACAGTGGGGCGCACAGGGTTACGACCAATCGCCCGGTTGACGGATGCCACCGAGCGCGTTGCCCGAACCGACGATCTGACGCAGATCCCCGTATCCGGCAGCGACGAATTGGCGCGCCTCACCGAGAGCTTCAACACCATGCTCCGGGCACTCGCCGAATCCCGGGAACGACAGAGTCGTCTCGTCGCCGACGCCGGTCACGAACTGCGCACACCGCTGACGTCGCTCCGCACCAATATGGAGCTGCTGATCGCGTCGAGCCGGCCAGGGGCACCACAAATTCCGGACGAGGACATGGCGGAACTGCGAGCCGACGTCGTGGCACAGATCGAAGAACTGTCGACTCTCGTCGGTGACCTCGTCGATCTCGCGCGAGAAGACGCACCCGAAACGGTGTACGAGCGGGTCGATGTCAGTGACGTCGTAGAACGATCGCTCGAACGTGCGCGTCGACGCCGCAACGAAATTGAATTCGAGGCCGTGACAACGCCGTGGTTCGTGTACGGCGATCAAGCGGGACTCTCGCGTGCCGTACTCAACGTCCTCGACAACGCCGCGAAATGGAGCCCCAAGGGCGAGCAGGTGCGCGTCGAGATGCGTCCAGTCGGTCAGGGACTGTTGGAATTGACCGTCAGTGATGCGGGACCGGGTATTCCGGAGGAAGATCGGGAGTTGGTGTTCGATCGTTTCTACCGGTCCACCGCTGCACGTTCCATGCCGGGATCCGGTCTGGGACTTGCGATAGTGCGTCAGGTGGTGATCAAGCACGGTGGCACCATCGCGATCGAGGAATCCGAGCGTGGCGGGGCACTGGTTCGGATCGTGCTTCCCGGAGAGCCGGGTCCGATCGCCGAATAACTGGACACCGAAAGGTAATGTGTTCAGCGAGAGTGCTTTTCGAAAAGTGTGCAGGGCGCACAGAATTATCGGTGCAAACTCTGGGCAAAGTGACAGGTGAGTCTCAGCGGCTTCTCAGCAGCGCAAGGCAGTCTTGTAGTCAACAGAGTTGTGACCAACCAATGAGGTGGTCACCGAGACGAAAGCGAGCCGATGACCGAGGACCGTAACACTGGGCCCAACCGGCCCGAGCAGCCAGGCAACGAGCCCCAGCCGACGCAGGGCTACCCGACCCAGCAGAATCCTGCCCCGCATAATCCTGCCCAGCAGAACCCCACGCAGGCCTACCCGACCCAGCAGCAGCCTTACCCGACCCAGCAGCATCAGGCGCCGGGCTACGGCCAGCCCACGCAGTCGTTCGGGCAGCACTACGGCGCGCATGAGGCTGCTCACCAGCAGCAGTCGCCCTATCAGAGTGCAGCGAGCGCGGCCGGCCCCGCCGGACCCGGCGGTCCGGACACACCGATCCCGCCAGCGCTGCGCGGACCCAACGCTGATCCCGAACCGGCCAAGCCGAAGTCGAAGCGCATGGCGCTGGTAGCCGGCGCATTGGCCCTGGTTCTGGTCAGCGGCGGTGTCGGCGGCGCGGTCGGCGCGATTGTGGCGGACGACAACGGTGGCAGCGCTGCCGTCACCAATTCGCTCAACGCTGCCAAGCCGACGGCAACCAACACGTCCAACGCACCGGCCGGTTCGGTGCAGGCTGTGGCTCAGAAGGTCGTGCCAAGTGTGGTCCAGATCGAGGTGGCCACAGCCCAGGGCTCCGGTGGCGAGGGGTCCGGCGTGATTCTGTCCTCCGACGGACTCATCCTGACCAACAATCACGTCGCCGGCGCGTCCGGTGCGCAGCTGAGTGTGTCGTTCTCCGACGGAAGCAAAGCATCGGCAACCCTGGTCGGTGCCGATCCGGTTTCCGATATCGCCGTCATCAAGGTCGAGGGCCGCAATGATCTGACGCCGATCGACCTGGGCAATTCGGCTGAGGTAGTGGTCGGTCAGCAGGTTGTTGCAGTCGGTTCGCCGTTGGGGCTGGCCGGAACCGTCACCGAGGGCATCATCTCGGCGCTCAACCGCCCGGTGTCGACCAGCGGTGAGTCCGGCAACCAGAACACCGTCATCGACGCCCTGCAGACCGACGCGGCCATCAACCCCGGTAACTCGGGTGGCGCACTGGTCAATATGGACGGACAGTTGATCGGTATCAACACGGCCATCGCGTCGCTCGGAGCGTCGTCGGGCACGCAGGGTGGGTCGATCGGACTCGGCTTTGCCATCCCGATCGATCAGGCGCGGCGTGTTGCCAACGAGTTGATCGAAACCGGCAAGGCCACTCAGGCCATGATCGGTGTGACGGTGCCGTCGCAAGACAATGCGGATGGCGCGACGGTTATGGACGTCACCGCTGACGGTCCGGCAGCCAAGGCCGGAATCCCGAAGGGTGCCGTCATCACGAAGGTCGACGATCGTGTTGTCGCAGACGGTGATTCGCTCATCGCGGCGGTGCGTTCGCATGCTCCCGGCGACACGGTGTCGATCACCTACACCGACGGTGGCCAGCAGAAGACCGTCGACGTCACGCTGGGAACCGCCCCGGCGCAAGGCGGACGATGACAGTTGGCGATCGGCCGACGATCACCCCGATCTTCGGCCGGATCGCAACTGATTCGGGGCGCGGCACTACGGTAGGAGTCATGGAACTCGAAGCCACATCGGCCGGCCGCGCCCTGGTTGTCATCGTCGACGATCGCACTGCTCACGGTGATACCACCGACTCCATCGGTCCGTTGGTTACGGAACTGCTGAACGAAGCAGGTTTTCACGTCGACGCGACGGTTGCAGTTGCTGCCGACGAGGTGGAAATCCGGAACGCTCTCAATACTGCGGTGATCGGTGGTGTCGACTTGGTGATCTCGGTCGGCGGTACCGGAGTGTCACCGCGCGACGTGACACCGGACGTGACGGCGGAGGTGCTCGATCGGGAGATCCCGGGAATCGCCGAGGCGCTGCGCGCGTCCGGGTTGTCCGCTGGATCGCTCGAAGCAGGCTTGTCTCGCGGCTTGGTCGGGGTCTCGGGCAGCACCGTGGTCGCCAACCTGGCGTCGACGCGTCCCGCGATCCGTGACGGTATGGCAACGTTGACGGCTTTGGCGGGCCATGTGATCGCCGAACTGTCCAGCCTCGAGGGCTGAGTAGAAGTTGTCCGACGAAACTGGGTTGTCCGACGACCAAGGGTTGTCCGACGAACCGCGCGCAGTAAAGAAGCGTGTGGACAAAGAGGCTTTGGCGCGCATTTTCGGGGATGTGTTCCCGGAGACGACGTCCGACGAGCGTGATCCGCAGGGATCGCCGGGTTCGTCGGATGACGAGTGGTTACGCAGGCAGGTTCCGCCGCATCACGGCGGTTGACGTACAACAGATCAGGCCCGCTCCGGAGTTTCCGGGGCGGGCCTGATCTGTTCAGGTGGACGCTAGTCGAAGCTCTTGGCGTGGGCGCCGGAGTCGGGGTCGGTTGCACCGGAAGCGAGGATGTCGCGGATCTGGATGAGCAGATCGGTTTCGCTGGCTTCCTTGTCCTCGGGTTCGGTGACGAACTTCTTTTTGGCCGCGTTCGCGGGAACGATCAGCACGAAGTAGACAACTGCCGCGATGATGACGAAGTTGATGATCGCGGTGACCACGGCACCGATGTTCACGAAGGTTTCGGGATTACCGGCAATGATCTCCTTTCCCCAGCCCAATTCGTCGGATCCGCCGATAGCTGCGACGAGTGGGTTGATGATGTTCGACGTGAAGGCCGTGACGATGGCGGTGAACGCTGCACCGACGACGACTGCAACGGCGAGGTCCAGAACATTTCCGCGGAGCAGGAAGTCTTTGAATCCCTTGAGCATTTCGGTATCCCCCGAATTGTGTGTGAGGTGAACTTTGTCGGTCCCCTGAGGGATCCGAATGCAAAAATCCTAAAGGAGCAAGCACCAATGTGTTCGCTTACTTGAACGTCACGGTGATGGCGTTGACGAGTGATGCAGCCGCGACGCGGGTGGCAGCCTCGGTGGGCAATGCCAGCATGATCACCTGTTCTCGCTGGTTACGTGTACTTTCCGCAGCGGTGACCAGAACAACAACGGCGTCGGACGCAAGAATCGTGGGGTTGCTGTCGTTTGTCTGCTCGTTCGGAGTGTCGGGACCGACTGTGAGCACATCGACAATGTCGCCGCTACGGACAATGTCCGAAACTGCGGCATCCGCGAGGCGGACCGGGACAATTCGCGCATCGTCGGTTCCCGTTGACTCGCGGGCCAGGCGTGACCCGAGAACCCGGACGTCGGTGACGATTTCCCCGCGGCGAACGGGCCCGGCGACGGTGCTGCCCACCACGTCACCGACCTCGGTGAGCGTCCCGTCAGGCAGATGATCGGCCGGGAACTCGCTGATTCCCAGGTCGTCGGTGGTGACAAGTTGTCCGGGAATGACATCGCGGGCCGCGGTGACAACCCGGACGGTATCGGAGTCCGGATCGCCGCGAAACAGCAGCGCAATCCCCAGCACGGCAAGAGTGAGTGCGGCGATTTTTCGAACCGTCGAGCCTCGCACACGGTTCGGCTTTGCAATCGCAACAAAGCGGTCGACGACGCTGGGCGTGAGATCGACTTCACCGAAATTCTGTGATCTGGATCGACCGCTAGTCCGAGATCGCGCGCGGAACAGCCCGGACAGGAATGGTTGTCGCATAGACGAACGGTAGGGCCGAAAGCGTGCTTTCGGCCCTACCGATATCTGACTGTGGACAACCTCGCGGTTGTGGAGAAAGTCGTGCTCGAACTAGCTGGCGGCAGCCTTTGCCGGAGCCGGAGTGCTGGTCGACGACGAGGACGACTCGGACTTGGTCGACGACTCGGACTTTGCGGCCGGAGCGGAATCGCTCTTGGCGGGTTCGCTGGCCGTGCCGGATCCACCACGGCTGTCGGTGCGGTAGAAACCGCTGCCCTTGAACACGATGCCCACCGAGTTGAACAGCTTGCGGAGCTTGCCGGAGCAGGCTGGGCAGACCGTCAGCGAATCTTCGCTGAACGACTGGACGATGTCGAAACGGTTGTCACATTCCGTACATGCGTATGAGTAGGTAGGCACCGGGCTTCCTCCGCATTGTGATCTAAGTGCTTCATCAGGTCTGGCGAGTGCTGTCGAGCCAGTTCTGACACCGCAGCCCTTAGCACTCTACAAGTGACAGTGCCAACAGTGCTAATTACGTGTCTATTCCCACTGTGCGGGAAATGGTGGCGTTCGCCTCATCGGTCCAGTCGGGTCCAACCCGCAGCCGGCGTCAGTGCCCAACCCATCGGAATGTCGTGGGGATCCGCGGGGAGCCGTTCCACCAGTTCGCAGTCGCGAACTATCGCGACGAGCCTCGCGGTCGGGGACGCCAAGCCCAGGGTGCGGTCGTAATAACCGGCGCCGCGTCCCAGTCGAGTGCCTCGCCGATCCACCGCGAGGGCGGGGACGAAAATGGTGTGGGCGAGTGCAATCGTTTCCGGTGGCAGTACCGGTCCGACGGGTTCACGCAGCCCGTATGCAGCGGGGCGAAGTGCGTCGACGCCCGTGTATTCGACCCAGGACAGGGGTCCGGGTGCGCCGGTGATCGGCAGGAGAACTCGGTCAGCGACGGTTGCGAGCGCGTCCAACAGGTCCGTGGTTCCTGGTTCGGTCCGGGTCGGAACGTAGGCGCAGACTGTCGTCCCCGGGATTGCCGGATCAAGAGCGTGCACCGCGAGAGCTGATGATTCGGTGCTCCGAATTTGCTCGGATAACGCACGCCGCTCAGTCAGGACGGATTGTCGCCATTGCGCTTTTTCTCGGGGTTCCACCACTTCACGATATGCATCGTGCTGACCATTGGGTAACAAGCTGCCGTTAGGGTGTTGGCATGACAGACGTGGTCGCTAGCAACAAGAAGGCCTTTCGCACGGCCGTGGTTCCTGCTGCCGGATTGGGTACCCGCTTCCTGCCGGCCACCAAGACCGTTCCCAAGGAATTGCTGCCGGTCGTCGACACACCGGGTATCGAACTGGTTGCCGGTGAGGCCGCCGATTCGGGCGCTGAGCGCCTGGTCATCGTGACCTCGCCCGGCAAAGACGGGGTTGTCGCGCATTTTGTCGAGGATCTTGTCCTCGAAAGCAAGCTGGAGGCGAGTGGAAAGCTCGCTCTACTGGCCAAGGTGCGTAAGGCACCCGGACTCCTCGAAGTCGACTCCGTGATCCAGGATCAGCCACTCGGATTGGGACACGCGGTCGGTTGCGCCGAGGCTGTCCTCGACGACGACGAGGATGCGATCGCGGTTCTTCTGCCCGACGATCTCGTGTTGCCTAGAGGTGTGCTCGAAACCATGGCCAAGGTGCGCGCCAAGCGTGGCGGTTCGGTTTTGTGCGCCATCGACGTTCCGAAGGACAAAGTCAGCGCGTACGGCGTCTTCGACGTCGAGATCGTGCCGGACGCCACCAACCCTGACGTGCTCAAAGTCGTCGGAATGGTCGAGAAGCCGGCTATGGAGGATGCACCGTCCACGTTTGCCGCCGCCGGTCGATACCTGCTCGATCGCGCCATTTTCGACGCACTGCGACGCATCAAGCCCGGAGCCGGTGGTGAGTTGCAGCTGACCGACGCCATCGCGCTTCTCATCTCCGAAGGCCACCCGGTGCACGTCGTCGTTCATCGCGGTACTCGACACGACCTCGGAAATCCCGGCGGTTACCTCCGCGCTGCGGTTGACTTCGCACTGGACATGGATGATTACGGACCGTCGTTGCGAGAGTGGTTGGTTGCTCGTCTCGAACGATAAATTCAGTTTTCGGACATCTCCGCACAGCAGTTGACGCAGGATCGAGATGACCGGCCAATCGTGTGGCAAGGCATCATGGGCTGCGGGTAACACGAGTTTCGCGACAAAGTAGGAGGACGCAGTCCATATGCGGTCGGTTGAGGAGCAGCAGACCAGGGTCACAGCCGCTGCAGTTGCGCCCCGGCCGGTTCGTGTCGCCATTTCGGAGGCACAGGGGTTGCTGTGTGCCGAGGAAGTGGTCACCGAGCGGCCGCTGCCAGGGTTCGATCAGGCGGCCATCGACGGATACGCAGTCCGTAGCGTCGATGTTGCGGGGGCCGGAACGGATCTTCGCGGCGAGGACGGCGAGCCGATCGACTTGAGCCTCCCCGTCGTCGGTGAAGTCACGGCCGGTTCGCGTCAGCCGATCCGGCTACAGCCCCGGCAAGCTGTTCGCGTCGACACCGGGGCACCGCTGCCCACACTGGCCGATGCGGTTCTGCCGCTGGAGCAGACCGACGGTGGCCGCGCGCGCGTGCGAGTCTTTGCGCCGGTGCGCTCGGGCGACTACGTACGACGCGCTGGTGACGACGTGCAACCGGGCGATGTCGCTGTTCGGGCGGGAACCATCATCGGCGCCGCCCAGGTCGGCCTTCTCGCGGCGGTGGGCCGGGACAAAGTTCTGGTGCATCCGCGTCCGCGGCTCTCGGTCATCAGCGTCGGCGGCGAACTGGTCGACATCGACCGAACTCCCGGACCGGGCCAGGTTTACGACGTGAATTCGTATGCTCTGGCTGCGGCCGCTCGTGACGCCGGAGCCGACGTCAATCGGGTCGGCATTGCCGGATCGGATGCTCGCCGGTTGCGTGAGGTCGTAGAGGGACAATTGATCCGATCCGAGATCGTGGTCATCGCGGGCGCTGTCGGCGGTGGGGCGTCCGACGAGGTCCGCGATGCCCTGTCCGAGCTGGGCACGCTCGAGGTCGAGCGGGTCGCGATGCATCCCGGATCAGTTCAAGGGTTCGGTCAGCTCGGGCGCGACGAGGTACCGACCTTTCTGCTGCCGTCGAATCCGGTCAGTGCACTCGTGGTGTTCGAGGTCATGGTCAGGCCGCTCATCCGGATCGCGCTTGGTCGTCGACAGCCGATGCGCCGCATCGTGAAGGCTCGGACAGTGGGAACGATTACGTCGATCGCGGACCGCAAGGGATTCCTGCGTGGACAGTTGATGCGCGACGAGGCAACAGGGGAGTACCTGGTCCAGGCGCTCGGTGGTGCTGCCGGTGCGTCGTCCCATCTGTTGGCGACGTTGGCCGAAGCGAATTGCCTGGTTCTTGTCGACCGTGATGTCACCGAAGTGCAGATCGGTGAAGAAGTCGACGTCGCATTTCTCGCCCAACGTGGCTGAGTCACGGCTGGTTTACTTCCGGTGCGCCGCTTCGACTTTCCAACCGAATGAGGTGTGATGTCAGTCCATCCCGGATGGCCCGAGAAGCTGGGCCCGATTCGTGTGGCTGCCGGTGTGGTCACCGTCCGGCCGATTCGGTTGCGTGACGCGTCTGCGTGGAGCAGATTGCGCATTCGGGATCGAGAGCATCTCGAGCCGTGGGAACCGACCGGTGAATCGCCGTGGGACGCCCGGCATCACATCACCGTGTGGCCGTCGTTGTGCGGAAGTCTTCGATCCGAGGCGCGCAAGGGCCGGATACTTCCGTGGGTGATCGAGCTGGACGGCAATTACTGCGGGCAGATCACCATCGGCAACATCGTTCGCGGCGCGTTGCGTTCCGCCTGGGTGGGTTATTGGGTTGCGTCCGACGTCACGGGTGGTGGTGTGGCGACAGCTGCGGTGGCGCTCACGCTGGACCATGCCTTCTCACAGGTGGGATTGCATCGCGTCGAGGCAACTGTTCGTCCGGAGAATTCGTCCTCCCGCGCTGTGCTCCACAACGTCGGCTTCCGTGAAGAGGGACTTCTCCGCCGGTACCTCGACGTCGACGGGCAGTGGCGCGATCACGTTCTTGTCGGGATGACGATTGAAGAGATTCCCACCACAGTTGTGGATCGACTTGTGCGCGCTGGTCGCGCGTCTTGGGTATGAAGTCCCTAGTTAAAAGGTAGTTACCGCCCGAATTGTCATCACAATGGCTGAGGCTGGTCATTGCGAGTTCAACTTCTCCCCTGACAAATTCCGGCGGATCGGTCAGTTCGGTTCGGTACGCGTGTGACACATGAGTAAGGTGGGGTTCGGCGCGTCGGCAACGATGCGAGCCAGTCGGCCGTTAACCTTGATTCATCAACGGCTGGCATAGGTGCTGGTAGGTGATCGGGAGGAGGTCGCGGCATGCCTAGTTCATTCGTGTGGATCGGGCTCGTGGCCGTCTGGTTGTTCGTCCTCGTGCCCATGCTCGTGAACAAGCGCCCCCGGATCCGTCAGACCAGCGAAGCGGCTCTTGCGACTCGCGTACTTCACCGCGGCGACAGCAATCCTGTGCGACGCGGACCGGCAGCCGGACATCGAAGCGATCCGAACTGGCAACCAGAACCAGTGCGCAGCAGCTACGACGCGGAGGACCAGATGGACACTCACGCAGAAGACAGCGACTACAGCGGTGGCCGTGCCCCGGTCAGGGAGTTCGTGCCTGTCCGACGCGGCCGCGGTGGATTCGATCCCGAAGCCGATGCCGTCGCCCGAGAAGCGCGCTACACATTTCGCCAGCGCACCCTTCTCGGACTTGCCTTCGTCTCGATCATGGCCGGCGCACTCGCGCTGATCGTATCGCCCCTGGTGTGGTGGCTCTGCGCCTTGTCGTTTGCCGGTCTCGTCGGCTACTTGGCATATTTGCGCCGGCAAGTGCAGATCGAGCAGGAAATTCGCCGCCGTCGCACAGAACGGCTCAACCGTTCACGTCTGGGCGTCGAATCACACACAGACGAGGAATTGCGCCTGATTCCTTCTCGTCTGCGCCGACCGGGCGCAGTAGTCCTGGAGGTTGACGACGGAGACCCGGCGTTCGACCACCTCGATCACTACGAGGAAATGCCGATGCAGTCGGAAATGCGACACGCATCGGGTCAGTAAACGTCCACCGTTTTCGGAAGGCGGGTAACTCCAGGCGCGGACTTCGGTCCTGCTAGAGTTGCCGAGCACCCGCTTTCGAGCGGTGGCAAGGGGCTGTGGCGCAGTTGGTAGCGCGCTTCGTTCGCATCGAAGAGGTCAGGGGTTCGATTCCCCTCAGCTCCACCACATAATCAGTTACCGATCAGGTCCTTCAGCTAGCGCTGAGGGACCTGTTTTGTTACGGACCGGTCGGTCGACAAATCGCCTCGACTCGCGAAGAATGTGCGGGTGTGTGCAGTTTCATACAGCCGATGGGGCCCACCGGACTCGGTTTGGAACCGGTTGGGGCATGATCCTTGGTGGGCCAGTTATTTTCTGGACATGTAACGGCCATGGCGCCGCGACGATAATCTCACTGTGTCGCTGCGCCAGTGCATGCAGCTAGAACGTATTTTGTCGGGAGGAAATTGATGAGCCAGCCACGACGGCTACTCATGGCGCTTGTAGCTGTCCTGTGCCTGACAGGCGTGGGGTTCCTCGCTGTTTCTGTATTCCCGACAGTCGTTTCGGCTCAACCCGGAGCAGGTGACGACAGCGACAACAGTGCTGACACCACCCTCGCCGATGCCACCGATATTCCCAGTGCCGATGCCCTCGGTAAAAACGGCAACGGCAATAACGGCAATAACGGCAACGGCAATAACGGCAACGGCAATAACGGCAATAACGGTTGCGGCAACAACGGCAATGGCTGGGGCAACGGTTGCGGCAACGGATGCGGCAATAACGGCAACGGCAATGGCTGGGGTAACGGATGCGGCGGCTGCCACCATCACTGCACGACGACAAGCCCGGTAGTAACCACGACAACCGATCCGGTCGTAACGACGACGACCGATCCGGAAGTGACGACGACGGACCCGACTGAACCAGAGGTCCCGACCACGACTACTGATCCGGTCGTAACGACGACGACCGATCCTGTTGTGACGACGACTACTGATCCGGAAGTGACGACGACCACGGATCCGGAAGTGACGACGACGGACCCGACTGAACCAGAGGTCCCGACCACGACTACTGATCCGGTCGTGACGACGACGACCGATCCTGTTGTGACGACGACTACTGATCCGGAAGTGACGACGACGACCACGGATCCGGAAGTGACGACGACTGACTCGACCGAACCCGAGGTGCCGAGTAATTCGACTGAGGCGTCTACAAGTACCGAGGCGTCTACAAGCACTGAGGCGTCTACAAGCACTGAGGCATCTACTAGTTCGGAACAGTCCAGCGAGACTTCGGTAGTGGCAGCTCCGGCCGGACCGGAAAATCCGCAGGGCCCGTCCGCTGAAAGTGGGTCACCGGCGTCCGGGCCATCCGGCGGTGTAGGCAACGCCGCCACACCGGCTGCACCTCAAATCTTGGCTGCACCGGCACCGATCGCAGCTTCGGTGCAAACGGATGGCCCGAATTCCTCGGCTTCGGCACAAAGTGACGACCCGCAAGCTCTCCCGGTGGTCTTCACCTCAGGATTGCCGCCAATTCAGAATGCTGCTGCGGTGGTAGGTGGCCTCGCAGGAATGACATTGGTTGCGGCGGGTGCAGGCGCGTTGACGTTCAGGGGCGCTTCGATGCAGAAGGCTCGATTGGCAGCGGCGCGGGCTGAGTTCCTGGCACCCCGATCCGGAAGAGGTGTGTAGGACAGTGCCGACAAACAGGCGTTCGCATCGCCGAGTTCTTGCTGCGGTGGACGCGGTGTGTGATGCTGCTGCGTCGTCGGAGGCGGTGAATTTGTTGACGGTGGTGGAGGCTGTGGCGCTCGAGCGTGAGCGGCCGATCGAGATCGATCTGCAGACTCCGTTGGCGACGGGTGTGTGCGGTCAGCGGCGCGCGTTCGATGATCATGACGTGATCGTTCTGGCACCTGGCTTGCCCAATGTCGAGCGAACTCTTGCACATGAGTTGGGGCACATCGTGTTTCGGCATGAAGGGGCGGAGATCGCGGAGGCGACGTTGGAAGCCAGCGATGATCTGATCGCGTACATGCTGAGCCAGCGATCGTTGCGTCGCAATGAGCCGGTTCCGATGGATGAACTTGCAGAGTGGGAAGCGGAGACGTTTGCGTCGATGTTGTTGATGAGGTTGAAGACGATGAGTGGTCGTGGGACGCCGTTGTCGGTGTTGCGGTACGACGAGGCGATCGGATGATCGCTTGGGCTATTGCCTTGGTGGTGTGGATCGCAGCAGGTGCAAGACTTGGGCGCGTGGTGGCGCGAGTTGCCACGCCGCTGCGTACGGCCATGGTTATCGCCGGATTCGGTGTTGCGTTGATGGTTACGGTGCTTATCCCCGGGGTCTGGGACATCGTGGACAGAATTGCCCCTGATCAGCACTTTTCAGCGATGGTTGTTGTCGTATTGTGGGTGTTCTTGTCGGCGGCAAGTGCGGTTGGCGCGGTGTCTGCGTGGCCGGTGATGACGCGTTCCGCTATGCGCGTCGTTGCGATCGTGTTGTATACGGTCGGCCTGCTTGTGTCGATTTCCGTAGCCGTCGGTTATTCGATGCCGGCTTTGCTCTTTGTTGTTGTCGCGCTGGCGTTGGTTATCTCGACCGGACTGCGGCACGTTGCGTGGGCGCCGTTGGGCCGCGGAATCGGACTCATCGTCGTGGGTTCGATGATCCTGCTGATTGTTGTCGTGGTCATGCTGGTCGAGTCGGTGCGTGGGGCGAACGCACTCGAGTCGGGTATCTGGTCAGGTGCCGGCGTGCAATTCGTGTCGGTGGCGGGGTTGTTGATCGCGTTGGGCATCACGTGGATGCTCACCGAGACGTGGATGCGAGCGCGCTTGGACGTGAAGCGACTGCGGGGCATGCATGGTCTTCTGGTGACGCGTTTTCCAGAGGTTGTCGATTCCGACAGCGCGGCAACCACATCAGTCCTCAAGGCGTCGGACATGATCGCGCAGATCATGGACGCGATGTACATCCAGGCGGGTGCCGGGTTGTTCGACGTCGGTGGGAGGGAGCCGCCGAGGTCGCTCGCCACGCATTCCGGGATATTGACGGAGTGGATTGTGAATCCACTGGAATCAGAAGTTCTCGATACCCGTTGGATTGCGCCTCCTGACGGTATGTCTGCCAGGAGATGGGTTTTGGTTCTGGCTAGGGATTACGACAAGGTCGAGGCCCAGCCGAATACGACAAAAGCAGGCCGATAGGTGTCGATCGACCTGCTCAGTGCCGTCTAGGGGCAGCCCTAGCCTCGCGTCAACGTGACGCGTCTGGTGGAACTTCAGGTAGTCCTTCGCTCGCGCGGAGCTTTTCGGCCATAGTCGTGAGAAGGTTCTGGGACTCTTCAGACAGATCGAACGCTCGGCTCGACAGTCGACGCAGACCGTAACCCTGGAGCTGTGCGAGCAGTTCGAGGTCGTGATCGATCTTCGCGGCATAGATGTCGTTGAAGAAGTAGTCGGGCTTCACCTTGAAGAAGCGCGCAAAAGCAGCGACGGTCTCGTCCGACGGGTTGGTGCGTTGTCCCGAGCGGAGCTGTGAGATGTACGGCTTGGAGATCTGGTGGCCGTCCTCGATCAACGCGGAGGCGACCTCGGCGTTGGTGTGGGGCTTGCGCCCGGGAGGATGGACACTGTCGAACAGTTTGTTCAGTCGTTCTGCAAAGTCAGCCATTGTGAACCGCCCCGTAATCCTCTCTATCAGCGATTGTTCGTTCAGCGAATCCCACGATATCACGCGGATAACCGATTGGTAGCTCGCTGTAGTCCATTCGGTGGGCTTTGGGCGCAAAGCTGAGTTCGGTAATTAGCGGCGCTCCGAGGCTGCTTCCGTCGAGTTCGCGGGTAATTTCGGGTTGGTCGATATCGCAATAGGACCAATTATGTGGGCACTAGAGACCTACCTCAGTGCTGCATATTGTCACCATAACGAACCGTTTACCCGTTTTGCCTGCAGTAGCTATACGTTAACCCGGTTTTGGTGGTTCTTTCGGCTCGAATAATCGCAGTTCAGGCCACGGTCGACTCCAGTTCACCTCGGGAAAGCGCATTCTCGGGACCTTTGCCCCGATTTGCTGAAATGTGGCACGTAGTCTGCCGCATATGGGGCGTCTGCGGTTCGTTGTAGCGGCGTTCACCACTAGCCATGGACCGATAGTTGGCGCAAAATTGTGACATGAAACACATCATGAGTGACGAAGAGTTACGCCGGGCGATTCGCGCGCTCCAGGATCGTGCCCTCGATGCGCGCAAGCGTGGCGACCGCGACGCGGCAGACGAAATCGAGCGCACCATGCGTGACTACCAGGATCAGATGGCGCAGCGCCTGTAGCGAAGCTGGGCCGAGATCCCCGGCTTGGATCGAAGCGGACATAACCCCTGCCGGTACGTGCTGCGTGCGTACACTTCCCTGCATGTCCACAGTGCTAGCGCGGGGGAGTGTAAAGCCATGTCGATAAGGTCGCTCGACGGAAAGAAATGCCTGATCACGGGTGCGGGTAGCGGCATCGGTCGAGCTACAGCGATCGCGGCGGGCGCTGGCGGAGCAGAGTTGTTTCTCACGGATATCAACGGTTCCGGTCTTGATGAGACCGTCGAAATGGTGTCCTCGGCCGGCGGTACCGTCAGCGTGGCCGAGGCGTTCGATGTTTCCGATTACGACGCCGTATCCAAATTCGGCGCAGAAGTGGCCGAGCAGTTCGGATCGATGGATGTGGTGATGAACATTGCCGGCATATCGGCCTGGGGAACAATCGAGAATCTCGAGCATCGTCACTGGCGATCCATGGTGGACGTCAATCTCATGGGCCCCATTCATGTCATGGAGACGTTCATTCCACCGATGATCCGCGCCGGAAAGGGTGGTCATCTGGTCAATGTCTCGTCGGCCGCCGGCCTGCTGGCTCTGCCCTGGCATGCGGCATACAGTGCCAGCAAGTTCGGGCTGAGGGGCGTGTCAGACGTACTTCGGTTCGATCTGAAGCGTCACGGCATCGGTGTGAGCCTCGTTGTCCCGGGTGGGGTGAAGACTCCGTTGGTGGGCACCGTTGACATTGCGGGTATCGATCGCGAAGACCCGCGAGTCAAAGCATTGGTGCATCGCTTCGAGAAGCGTGCAGTTTCCCCTGAGAAAGTGGCGGAGTGCATTGTCTCCGGTATCGAGAAGAATCGATATCTGGTTTATACGTCCAATGACATCAGGTTCGGTTATTGGTGGGCTCGCAAGTTCTCTCCGCCGTATGAATTTGTTATGCAGAAAGCGAACGACCAGTTCGCCAAGCTGTTACCGCGCTCGTAATTAGCTGCCATTGCAGAACCAGTGTCGACTCGCATAGGGACCAAGGTCACTAAATGTCAAAGAGTTTTCGATTTGATATCGAATTCAACTTTCCGCCCGAGCAGGTTCATGTGGCATTGACAGATACTCGGTATTGGATGATCAGACTCGGCGACCTGTATTCCAAGGCGGTTATCGAAGACGGAGGCGGAGCGATAGCGGTGTCGCTAACCGACGAGCTCGAATCTTCGGCCCTGCCGGGGTTGGTTGCAAAGCTGGTTCCGGATCGCCTCGGTGTCGAGCGAGCCGATCGGTGGGGGCCGCTATCCGACGGCCGAGCGGTCGGATCGGTGACCGGGCGAGCGCACGGATTGCCTATTCGTATCGAGGTCGCCCTGGAATTGGCCGAGGCAGGCGACGCTCGCTCCGTCCTGAACGTCGACGGCTGGGCAGAGGTGAAGATTCCGATCGTCGGCGGCCAGATCGAGAAGCTGCTGAAGAATATGGCCCAGGATCTGTTGCGCCGCGATCACGACGCCGTCGAAGCATTCCTGCTCAATCCGTGAACGAGCGTTAATCGTCGACGCGCTGGAGCTCGGCATGCAGATGATGAGTGAGTGGGGTCTGATCGTGTGCCATCCAGATGTCGTACGTCAGTGTGTCTTCGTGAACCCGCACCACGCGTCGCACATCCGTGACGGGCTTGGAATCCGGTGACGAGGCAAGCGTCAACAGTGTGAAGGCAAGTGTGCCCTCGGCGTCCACCCTTCCGCGGTGGATCTCCACGAAACCGGTCGGCTGGGTAATCAGCAACTCGAGCTCGTTGCCGGGGACGGGGCGCAGGTATCCCGATTCCATGTGAAGCGGGCGGCCGTCGGGCAAGCCACGTGTGCGTGAGCTGTACGTCAGGAAGGGTTTGGGGGTCGGAGCAAAGACGATTTCCTCGGAGTACTCGAAATCGTCGATCGTCGGAAAGTGTCCGCTACCGGTGCCGGCCCAGCGTCCACGCAACAACTCGACCCCTCGGTGTTCGTTCTCGGGAAGCTGCGGTGCCGTCATGGTGGTTCCTCTCACTGGTGTCGGCCATCAGATTACGCACCGACGGGAATAGTGTTTATCCATGAACGGTTCTGGATCCGTCTCGCTCGGTGTCGACTCCGAGGTAGGTAGGTTGCGTTCGGTCATCCTGCATCGTCCCGGCGACGAATTGAAGCGGCTCACCCCGCGAAACAACGATCAACTGCTTTTCGACGGTTTGCCGTGGGTTGATCGGGCGCAGGACGAGCACGACCAGTTCGCGTCGGTGCTGCGTGAGCGCGGTGTCGAGGTTCTGTTGCTTGCGGACCTGCTCGCCGAAGCCTTGACGGTCAGCGGTGCGGCCCGGATTCAGGGAATTTCGGCTGCGGTGGACACGAGGAAGATCGGGCACGCGCTGGGGCAGCACCTGTCGTCGTATTTACGCAGTGTGCCGCCGGCGGAGTTGTCGGCCATTCTCACCGCCGGTATGACTTTCGACGAACTCCCGATCGACGCGTCGTCGACGTCGCTTGTGCGGCGGATGCACCACGGCGGGGACTTCGTGATTGATCCGTTGCCCAATCTGCTTTTCACGCGTGATTCGTCGTTCTGGATCGGGCCGCGGGTGGTGATTACGTCCTTGGCGTTGTCGGCGCGGGCGCGGGAGTCGTCGATCACCGATCTGGTGTACGCGCATCATCCTCGGTTTCGTGGGGTGCGGCGGGCCTACGAATCGCATACCGCTCCGGTCGAAGGTGGTGATGTGCTGCTTCTCGCTCCCGGCGTTATTGCCGTCGGTGTGGGTGAGCGGACGTCGCCGGCGGGGGCGGAAGCGTTGGCGCGCAGTGTGTTCGACGACGATTTGGCGCATACGGTGTTGGTGGTGCCGATTGAACAGCGCCGCGCGTCGATGCATCTCGATACGGTGTGCACGATGGTGGAGGCCGACGCCGTGGTCATGTATCCGGCGATTCAGAACACATTGTCGGCCTTCACTATTCGGCGTGAGGACGACGGGGTCAGCATTCGTGGCGCTGACCCGTTCCTCGAGGCCGCTGCCGACGCGATGGGGATCGGGAAGCTGCGGGTCATCGACACCGGATTGGACACGGTGACTGCCGAACGTGAGCAGTGGGACGACGGAAACAACACTCTGGCAATTGAACCCGGTGTGGTTGTCGCTTACGAGCGCAATGTCGAGACCAATGCGCGGCTGGAGGCGTCGGGTATCGAGGTGCTCAGGATCGCGGGGTCGGAACTGGGATCCGGCCGGGGTGGTCCCCGGTGCATGTCCTGTCCGATCGCCCGCGATCCGTTGTGATGCCTAGAGGATTTCTTCGACCTTGTCGGCCGGGCGGGCGAGGACAGTGCCCTTGTCAGTGACGACAAAGGGGCGTTCGATGAGAATCGGGTGTTCGACCATGGCGTCGAGGATCTTGGACTCGGATGCGTCGGCGAGCCCGAGTTCTTTGTACTGCGATTCACGCTTGCGAACTGCCTGGCTGGGAGTGAGGCCGGCGTCGGAGAGGAGTTTTTCCAGTTCCGAACGGGTAGGCGGTGTATCGAGGTACATGACGACGGTCGGTTCGATGCCGTGTTCACGTAGCCGGGCGAGAACAGTTCGTGAGGTGTTGCACCGTTGATTGTGGAAGATCGTTGCAGAGGCCATGGTCGTCATTGTGCCTGGCGTGATCAGCTGGCCGGTCGGGAAGTGGGAACAAACGGACCCTTCCGGTGCGCTGGACTGAAGTACCGACGTACGAGGAGTGGATGATGACGGAACATCGAAGTGTCGACGAACGGCGAGTGGTGATTGCCGGAGGTCACGGCAAGATCGCGCAGCACCTCACATTCTTGCTGGCCGGGCATGGTGATCGGCCGGTTGCGCTGATCCGCAATCCGGATCACGAGGGTGCGGTCCGAACGTTGGGCGCATTTCCCGTAGTGATCGACCTGGAAACGGCTACCGTCGACGAACTCGCGAAGGTGCTGGCCGGGTGCGATGTTGCGGTGTTTGCGGCGGGTGCCGGTCCGGGGAGTGGAATTGCGCGTAAGGACACAGTCGATCGGGCGGCAGCGGTACGGCTTGCCGACGCGGCGGAAAAAGCGGGTGTTCGTCGTTTCATCCAGATCAGCGCGATGGGCGCCGGCGAACCTGTTGCGGAGGGGACCGACGAGGTTTTTGCCGCGTACCTCGAAGCCAAGACGGCCGCCGAGGACGATCTGCGTTCTCGCACGGAGTTGGACTGGACGATCCTTCGTCCGGGGCTTCTCACCGATGACGACCCGATCGGTGAGGTAACTCTGGCCGAGCCGCCGGTTGCCCGTGGATCGGTCAGCAGGGCTGATGTGGCGGCGGTGATCGAGGCGTTGATCGACGCGCCCGCGAGCGTCGGCAAGACGTTGGTACTGACGTCCGGTTCCGATCAGATTCGCGATGCGGTTGATGCCTTGTGATGACCGGTATCGTGATCGACCACGGTTCGCCCGTGGCGCCGTACGACCAACTGCGCCAACAGATTATCGAACAGGTGCAGACCGGGGGACTGATAGCGGGGGCCAAGATTCCCACGGTTCGGGCGCTGGCGACGCACTTGGGTTTGGCGGCGAATACCGTCGCCAAGGCGTATCGGGTGCTCGGCGAGCAAGGGGTGATCGAGACCCGCGGGAAGCAGGGCACCTTCATCGCGTCGGGAAGTGATCCGGTACGAGCGCAGGCGGAGCAGGCGGCGACAGCCTTCGTGAAAGATGTGCGTGCGCTCGGGTATTCGGATGACGAGATACTGACCATGGTCGAGGCCGCATTGAGAGGTGCATGACAGAGCCTTAAGTTGACGCTTCAACTTAAAGCTGTCAGGCTTGCACCATGAATTCGTCGATCGTCCGTGACCTCGGACTCCTCATCGCTCGCCTCGGCCTCGGCATCATCTTCATCGCTCACGGTTGGCAGAAGTTCTTCACGTACAAGATCGCCGGAACACAGGCGTCCTTCGAGGCTATGGGCGCGCCACTGCCCAAGGTGTCGGCGATTCTCGCGGCCACGATCGAACTCGGCGGCGGAATCCTGCTCATTGCCGGCGTGCTTACTCCGCTTGTCGGTGTGCTGCTGTTCCTCGACATGGTGGGTGCCTTCTTCATCGTCCACTCGGGTAACGGCGTTTTTGTCGACGCGGGTGGCTACGAGCTGGTTCTTGCGCTCGGCGTCGGTTCGCTGCTGATCGCCACGATCGGAGCCGGTCGCATCAGCGTCGACGGATTGATTGGCAAAGGCAACGGTTGGTTGAAAACCGCAGCGTAAGACGTGTTTCGAGGCGGGTCCGGCAGGTGTCGGGCCCGCCTTCGCTATTGCTTTTGTTCGCTCGAGTGACCAACGTATTGTCCTATGGTGACGAAATCTGATCCTTCAGAGCAGAATTCCGGTGCCAACGAGGACCGACCGACGACTGGGTTCACACGAGTAGGTGTGCGAACCGATTACGTGGTTTTTTCCGTAACGGCATTGGCGGTCTTGGCAATTCTCGTGTGGGGCCTCGTTGCCCCCGACAATCTGAACTCGGTGACGGGGAGCATTCTCGACTGGCTCGTCGTCAACATCGGCTGGCTCTTTGTTCTCGCGGCATCGGCATTTGTGCTGTTCTCCATCTACCTTGCCGTCAGTCGGTTCGGAGACATTCCGCTCGGCAAGGACGGTGAGAAACCGGAGTTCCGGACCGTCAGTTGGATTGCGATGATGTTCAGCGCCGGAATGGGAATCGGCCTGATGTTCTTCGGGGTCGCAGAACCGCTGGCGCACTACGTCAGTCCGCCACCCGGCACCGACGGCGGTATCGGAACGGCCATGGCAACCACCATGTTCCACTGGGGGCTTCACCCTTGGGCGATGTATGCCGTTGTGGGCCTTGCTATTGCGTACGGATCGTATCGGCGTGGACGCAAGCAGCTTTTCAGCTCGGCATTCATTCCGCTGCTCGGGCGTCGAGCAGAAGGTCCGATCGGCAAGATCATCGATATTCTTGCTATCTTCGCGACTCTCTTCGGCACGGCCGCATCACTGGGACTCGGTGCCCTGCAGATCGGCTCGGGATTCCAGGTGGTCGGGTGGATGCAAGAAGTGAGTGTCTTCCTCCTCGTTTCCATTGTCGCGGTGCTGACCCTGGCCTTCGTCGCATCGGCGGTCTCGGGCGTTTCCAAGGGAATTCAGTGGTTGT
This sequence comes from Rhodococcus sp. 24CO, assembly GCF_050586165.1. Lineage (NCBI taxonomy): Bacteria > Bacillati > Actinomycetota > Actinomycetes > Mycobacteriales > Nocardiaceae > Rhodococcus > Rhodococcus sp. 24CO. The sequence continues at coordinate 250,727 of NZ_JAZFNF010000004.1, forward strand.
CGAACATCAACATGGTGCTCGCATTGATCTTGGCGCTCTTCGTGTTCGTGCTCGGACCGACAGTTCTGATCCTCAACCTACTGCCCACCACCATCGGCGCCTACGCCTCGGACCTCGCCCAGATGTCGGCCCGGACCGGAGCGTCGTCGAATCCGGAGACGGGGGAGTGGCTGTCGTCCTGGACCATCTTCTACTGGGCCTGGTGGGTGTCCTGGACGCCGTTCGTGGGAATGTTCTTGGCACGCATCAGTCGTGGGCGCACTATCCGCCAGTTCATCGTTGGTGTCATTGTCGTCCCGACGACGGTGAGCCTGTTGTGGTTCTCGATCTTCGGCGGTGCCGGGATCGGTGAGGAGCGAGACGGAATCGATCTCGCGAGCCGGGGTTCTGAGGAAGCGCAGTTGTTCGGGATGCTCGACAATCTCCCGCTCGCGGGCATCACGACCGTGCTGGTCATGCTGCTCGTAGCGGTGTTCTTCGTCTCGGGCGCAGACGCGGCGTCGATGGTGATGGGCACTCTCTCGCAGCGGGGAACTCTCGAGCCGAGTCGGTGGGTTGTGGTGTTCTGGGGTGTGCTGACCGGTGGCGCGGCGGCTCTACTGCTGTGGACCGGCGGCTCCGAAGCTCTCGAGGGCTTGCAGACGATGACGATCATCGCGGCCGCGCCCTTTGTCGTGGTGATGATCGGACTGTGCTTCTCGCTCTACCGAGATCTGTCACACGACCCGATCATCGTCGCTGCCCGAGAGCAGAAACGGGCGCTTCTCCACACCCGACGGGTCCGACGAGGCACTCGCGCTCGGCGCGATACCTGAGCTACTTCCAGCTCGGCAACCACAGATGGTTCTGCCACGATTCCGGAGTGATCGGCATCGCGGTCAAGATGGGCCACAGGTAGACGAAGTTCGCGACAACCAGCCCGATGTACAGGCTGACCGCGAGCAATCCCGTGGTGCGTCGCTCGACGGAATCCGTTGCCTTGCCCAGGACGTCGCCGAGCGTCAGCGCAAATCCCATGACCATGAACGGTGCGAGCGCCACGCCGTAGAAGAAGTACATCTGCCGGTCCATCGTGGCGAACCAGGGGAGGTAGGCGGCGGCGTATCCGGTGAGAACAACGGCGTAGCGCCAGTCACGCCGAACGAATGTCTTCCAGATCGCCCACGCCAACATGGGCAGCGCCAGCCACCACATAGCCGGTGTGCCGATGAGCATGATCGCCTTGACGCAGGTGGCCGCCCCACAGCCCGTCACCTGCTCGCCGTCGGCGTAGTAGTAGAGCATCGGACGCAGACCCATGGGCCATGTCCAGGGTTTCGATTCCCACGGGTGGTGGTTGCCCGCGGAGTTCGTCAGGCTCGAGTGGAAGGTGAGCACGTTGCCGCTGTAATACCAGAGCGAACGCAGCGCCGACGGTATGAAACTCCACGTTCCACCCTCGCCGATCTCGTTGCCGACGGCATGGCGATCGACGCCCGTCTCACTCGCGAACCAGGCCCAGTAGCTGGCCAGGTAGACGCCGATCGGGATGACGACCAACGCGTAGAGAGCCGGGCCGATGTCGCGGATCGCGGTGCCGAACCAGGGCCGCTGCACACGGTAGGCGCGGCGGGCGGACAGGTCGAACGCGACGCTGAGGAGTCCGAAGAACAAGATGAAGTACATGCCGGACCATTTGGTGCCGCAGGCCAATCCGAGCAGGATGCCCGCACCGAATCGCCACCACCGGAAGCCGAGCCGTGGACCCCATTCGGAATCGCCGATCCGGCCCTCGGCGTAGGCGGTGGCCATCCGTTGCCGAACCTGGTCACGGTCGACGATGAGGCAGCCGAGCGCAGCGAGGACAAAGAATGCGAGAAAGATGTCGAGCATTCCCAGGCGGGAGGAGACGAACGTGACTCCGTCGACGATCAGCAGAATGCCGGCAATCGCACCGATGAGAGTCGAACGCGTCATCCGTCGAACGATCCGAATGATCAGCAGCACCATCAGGGTTCCGACCAGTGCCGACGAGAACCGCCAACCCCAGCCGTTGTATCCGAAGATCGCCTCGCCGATTGCGATCATCTGCTTGCCGATCGGCGGATGCACCACCAATCCGTAACCCGGGTTGTCTTCGATCCCGCCGCCCGTCAGCACCTGCCAGCCCTGCGGCGCGTAGTGCTTCTCGTCGAATACAGGAGTGCCGGCGTCCGTCGGATAGGCGAGCATCGTGAACCGGGTGATTGCGGCGATCGTGGTGATGACGGCGGTGACGATCCAGCCGCGCAGTCGGTCCGTGGGGCCGAAGTCCGGGGCGGGTACGAGCGGCGCCGGACTACGCACTACCCGATCGCCACTGGCGGGCGTTGGCCGCTCGTCCGTCTGCACAGTCACTCGGCAATCGTAGGCTGTCAGGTATGACTGGTCGCTTGGTACTCGCCGCAACACCCATGGGAGACGTCGGTGACGCGTCTCCGCGTCTGCGCGACGCTCTCGCAACCGCCGACGTCGTGGCGGCCGAGGACACCCGACGCACCAAGTCGCTGGCCTCGGCTCTTGATGTGACGATCACCGGAAAGGTAGTCAGTTTCTACGATCAGGTGGAGATTGCGCGACTTCCCGCGCTGGTCGCCGACGTTGCCGACGGTAAAACCGTCCTTCTCGTGACCGACGCCGGTATGCCGTCGGTCAGTGATCCCGGATACCGCCTTGTTGCTGCGTGCGTCGCTGAGAACTTGTTGGTCACCTGCCTGCCTGGGCCGTCCGCAGTTACTACTGCCCTCGCGCTGTCAGGGTTGCCGGTCGAGCGCTTCTGCTTCGACGGTTTCCCGCCGCGCAAGGGCGGACAACGCAAGACCTGGTTCGCGGGACTGCTCACCGAGCAGCGTGCCTGCGTGTTCTTCGAAGCGCCGCATCGCCTGGCTGATTGTCTGGCCGACGCCGTCGAGGTGCTCGGTCCGGATCGGCGCGCTGCCGTTTGCCGCGAGTTGACCAAGACCTACGAAGAAGTGAAGCGCGGAACTCTCGGCGAACTCGCCGCGTGGGCTGCCGAAGGTGTGCGCGGCGAAATCACAGTAGTGCTCGAAGGGGCTGTCCTGGTGGCCTCCGATCCGGCCGATCTGGTCGAGGAAGTGGAACGCCTGGTCGAGGGCGGAGCACGCCTGAAAGACGCGTGCGCCCTCGTCGCCACCCCCGGTGTGTCGAAGCGCGAACTGTACGAAACGGTGCTGGCTGCGCGTAAGGACTAGCGCTGGGCTAGCGGCGCTGAGTTAACGGCGCACTGCCGGCGCTGAGTTAACGGCGCACTGCCGGCGCTCCGGGCCGGAGGTTGGCGTCGTCGGCAGCAGCTTGGCCGGCATGCCACCCTTCGGCGTCGACGGACCGTCCGCGGGCCTTGCGGGTTCGGGGGAACAACCGATCGAATTCGGTGTCGACGGCTGCCGAGGTGGTCGCGAGAATCGGCAGGAGATCGGCGACATCCATCGACGCGGCGTCGGCGGCTTCTGCGGTGGCTTTGGTGCCGGCGTCGCGGAGACGTTGACCGATTCGATTGGCGAACCCGGTGAGGAAGCCCTTGCGGAACGACGTGGTTCGGGAGCCGCCGCGATTACTGGTGTCGGCGAACTGCATTGCGCGGGTTGCTTGCACGAGTAGCGACGTGAAGAGCATGTCGACCTGTTGGAGATCGACGGGCGTGCCGATGACAGTGGCGATGGAGACCTCGCTGAACCACACGGCGCGAACGCGGTTGGAATCCCCGATTGCCGTGAGGAGATGGACTTTCTCTTTCACGTACGGGTTGTCGAGGTGGATGCGACGTCCGTTGACGGCGGTATCGGTGATGCCGGTGCGATTGTGCAGGAGAGCGGCATCGATGGCGTATCGCGTCATCAACTCCTGCGCCTTTTCGGTGAAGGATTCGGCCTCTTCGGCAAAATTGGTGGCCTCGGCTTTGGCGAGTAATCCTCGAATTCGCTTGAGTACCTTGGCATCAACTTCAGCGCCAGTGCCCGCGTAACTGGTGTCGGTGCGCTGCGGCGGCCAGGTGGACGGCGGCGCGAGCAACAGATTCCACGGCGCGAGTCGCGTCCAGTGCAACGACACCTCGGCAATTTGCGAGACCAGGAAATAGGGATCTTCGAACAGGAGTCCGGCCGCGAGGGATCGAAAAACGTCCTCGTCCAGAGTGATTCGTGACGCGATGCGGTCGGCATTGGGGAACTGCTCACGAATGGACGCGAGTTGCCCGACCCATTCGAGGGGCGCGCGGTCGGCGGCTCTGGTTCGGGCGGCGTCGAGTAGGACTGCGGTGGCAACAAGATCGGCATTCGAGGGATCTTTGCTGCGACGGGCCAGGTGAACAAGATCGGCAGGTTGCCACCCTCGTTCGTAGACGCCGGCAAGTTCGGTGATCAAGGCCTCGGCAGCTGCGACGGATTGAGGGCTGACTTCGTGAGAGGACACGCGGGTTCCGTTCCAAGGCAGTGTCTGCGAGGAGGCAGCAGTTCGAAAGTATGTTCTATCGGGTGTCATGGACGCAGTGTGCACGTGGGGTCCGACACAACTGGCTCAGACCAGATGCGGCGGACCCCACGTCACGCGTCACACGGTTGGATCACTCGTCGACGAAACGAGGGAAAACAGGTGCCGGAGCAGGCAGTTTACGGTTCGCGTCGATGCGTACCGCGATGTCGGTGAACTGCCGGTTCTCTTCGCTCTGGCCAAGCAGATCGAGGATCCGCGACGCCGCGTCCGGCATGACCGGCTGAACGAGAATGCCGACGATACGGACCACTTCGATCGTCACGTAGAGGACCGTTGCCATGCGTGCCGGATCGGTCTTGCGCAGAACCCACGGTTCCTGCTTGGAGAAGTAGCGGTTGGTCTCGCCGAGCACGCCCCAGATGGCTTCCAGCGCGAGGTGCAGAGCCTGGACGTCGAACTCGCTGCGGCACTTCGCAAGCAAGGCGTCCGCCGACGCCAGCATCGCCAGATCGTCCTCGGTGAACTCACCGGGGCTGGGTACCTGGGCGTCACAGTTCTTCGCGACCATTGTCAGCGAACGCTGTGCAAGATTGCCGAGTTCGTTCGACAGGTCCGCGTTCATGCGCGTCACGATCGCCTCGTGGCTGTAACTACCGTCCTGGCCGTACGAGATCTCGCGGAGCAGGAAGAAGCGGACGGCGTCGAGGCCGTACTGATCGACCATCGCAATCGGGTCGACGACGTTGCCGACCGACTTCGACATCTTCTCGCCCTTGTTGTACAAGAAGCCGTGGACGAAGACCCGCTCCGGCAGCTCGATGCCTGCGGACATGAGGAACGCCGGCCAGTAGACGGTGTGGAACCGCGTGATGTCCTTGCCGATGATGTGCAGGCTCGCCGGCCAGAACTTCTTGAACTCTTCCGAGTCCACGTTCGGGTATCCGACGCCGGTGAGGTAATTGGTGAGGGCGTCGACCCAGACGTACATGACGTGGTCGGGGTCGCCCGGAACCTTGACGCCCCAGTCGAACGTGGTGCGCGAGATCGAGAGGTCCTTGAGGCCGCCCTTGACGAAGCTGACGATCTCGTTGCGGCGCGTCGAGGGAGCGATGAACTCGGGGTGCTCTTCGTACAGTGCGAGCAAACGGTCCTCGTACGCCGACAGGCGGAAGGTGTAGTTGGACTCCTCAGTCCACTCCACCGGGGTGCCGGTCTCCGTGGACTGACGGGTGCCGTCCCCCAGAAGCGTGGTCTCGCCTTCGGTGTAGAAGGCCTCGTCACGAACCGAGTACCAGCCCGAGTACGTGTCGAGGTAGATGTCGCCCGATGCGGCCATCTTTTCCCACAGCGTCTTGCTGGCGATCTGATGATCTGCGTCGGTGGTGCGGATGAACCGGTCGTACGAGATGTTCAGGACCTTGTCGAGGTTCTCGAACACGTCGGAGTTGCGAGCCGCGAGGTCACGAACGTCGATGCCCTCTTTGATGGCCGTCTGCTGCATCTTCAGACCGTGCTCGTCGGTACCGGTCATGAAGAACACTTCATGTCCGTCCAACCGCTTGAAACGGGCAAGCGCGTCCGAGGAGATGTACTCGTACGCGTGGCCGATGTGCGGAGCGCCGTTGGGATACGCGATCGCTGTCGTGATGTAGAACGGCGATCGTTCTGCGCCTTCCGGGGCGGCGGAGTTCGGGCGCGGGGTCTGGGAGGGTGAGGCAGGCACAGTCATGGTGCGCTTACTCTATCGGGCGTGAGCAAAGACCGTCCCGCCCCCGATGCCCCTGAGCCCTTGTCGCCTCTGATCGACGCCCATACGCACCTCGACGCGTGTGGTGCGAACGACGCTGCGACCGTGGCCGAAATAGTCGACCGAGCCGAGGCCGTCGGCGTCGGACGGGTCGTCACGGTGGCCGACGACCTCGACGCCGCACGCTTTGCCGTCGACGCGGCGAACTGGGATTCTCGCGTGTACGCGGCCGTCGCGATCCACCCGACCAGGGCAAACGTTCTCGACGACGACACCAGAGCCGAGATCGAGCGATTGGCGTCCGATCCGCGGGTCGTCGCTGTGGGGGAGACGGGCCTCGACCTCTACTGGCCAGGCAAACTCGACGGCTGCGCCACCATCGAGGAGCAGATTGACGGATTCCGGTGGCACATCGACCTCGCGAAGCGTCTGGGCAAGACGCTGATGATCCACAACCGCGAAGCCGACCAGGACTTGCTGCGGGTGCTGAACGAGGAAGGCGCGCCGGAGACGGTGGTGTTCCACTGCTTCTCTTCCGATTCGGAGATGGCGCGGGCGTGCATCGACGCCGGCTACGTGCTCAGTTTCTCGGGAACCGTCAGCTTCAAGAATGCGAAGGCCCTTCGCGAGGCTGCGCTGCTGGTGCCGTCGGATCAGCTGATCGTCGAAACGGATGCGCCGTTCCTGACGCCGCATCCGTTCCGTGGCGCCCCCAACGAGTCGTACTGCCTCCCGTACACGGTTCGGGCATTGGCCGATATCCGTGGCGAGGACCCGCAAGTTCTGGCGGCGGCGTCGACGGCGACAGCGGAGCGCGTCTACAAGCTCTGACGCTATGGTGGTCTGACAGGTAACTCCGCGCCCGGGACCGTCGTGTCCCGGCCCGTCTACTGCGCGGAGTATTCAGATGAACGACTATATCTATCCCGACGGCGTGGTCACAGTCCGCATCGAAACGTGGGAATTCGAGTGCTGTGCACCGCTGCCGGTCGTCGGCGAAGAATCTTCGTGGGCCTTGCACCCGATGCGTGACGCGCTGTGGTTCGCGGGGGCGGTGCCGGGGAGCATCGATCACGTTCGCGTCGAGAAAGCCCCGAGCCACTTCCGCGGCGCGCCTTCGCTGGTTGCCGGTAGCCGCGGGTGGATGGAGACGGCCGTCGTCGTCGAGTTGGCTGTTCCTGCGAGGGCGTGAGAGCGCACCGTTACACCGATCCGACGCCGGTCGACTCCTCGGTCGCGATCCTCACCGTTCATGTCGACATCGGTGAAATCGAATGTTGCGGGCCCTATCCGGTTGTCGGTGAATCATGTTCGTGGACGCTGACTCCGCGCGCCGAAACCGGCAGCTTCGACGGCTGGGTTCACGGCGGGACATCTGTCGTGGGAGCACCAACCACTGGCTCGGTGCTGGAGATTCTTGTGGTCACGACGACGTACGCGGAGGTCGGAAGCCCACGCGTGCGGTTGCCCGTCGAAGGTAGTGAGACCTATCGCAGGGTCGATGCGAGTCCTCGGTGGTTCCGGCGGTTCGGTGATTTCGACGTCGGCCCACAGAATCGGATCGAGACCGGTGTGGTCGTCGAGTTGGCCGTCACCCCGGGTACACAAGACTCGGACGAGTCAGGTGCCTGAGTGCACACAACTCCGCGCTGGGAGTCACATCCAGCCGACCGGGGCCGACTTGTGTGCACAATCGCCCTGTGCGCCTTTCCGGTAGTCGGTGCTACCAGAAAGGCGCACACGGGCGGAGCCCCTTAGAGAACCTTCCCCAGGAAATCCTGGGTGCGCTTCTGCTGCGGATTGCCGAACAGGTTTTCCGGCTTCCCTTCCTCGACGATGTAGCCGTCGGCCATGAAGATGACGCGATCGGATACCTCGCGCGCGAATCCCATTTCGTGGGTCACGACGACCATGGTCATGCCCTGCTTCGCGAGGTCGCGCAATACCTGCAGAACCTCGCCCACCATTTCGGGGTCGAGGGCGCTGGTGGCCTCGTCGAAGAGCATGATGTCCGGGCTCATGGCGAGGGCGCGGGCGATGGCAACACGCTGCTTCTGGCCGCCGGACAGACTTGCGGGCTTGGCGTCGGCCTTCTCGGCGAGACCAACCTGATCCAGCAGTTTCACCGCGATCTCACGTGCCTGTTCCTTGGTGGAACGGCCCGTCTGGATCGGGGCGAGCATCACGTTGTCGATGACGGTCATGTGGGGGAAGAGATTGAAGTGCTGGAACACCATGCCGATGTGTTGGCGCACTTTGTCGATATTGACGTTCTTGTCCGTCAGGTCGAACTGGTCGACGCGCACGGTGCCTGCGGTGATGTCCTCGAGGCGGTTGAGGCAGCGCAGGAAGGTGGACTTGCCCGATCCGGACGGCCCGATGACGCACACCACTTCGCCGTTCTTGATGTCGACGTCGAGGCCTTTGAGGACCTCGTTGTCGCCGAACGACTTTTTCAGTCCTTTGACTTCGATCTTGATCTCGGTGTCTGGCTTGCTCATGTTGACGGCTGTTTCGGTCACTTGTTGATCCTCTTTTCGAGGCGGTTCGAGAACTTGGTGAGCGCCATGATGATGATGAAGTACATGGCGCCGATGATCAGCCACATGTTGAAGGACTGGAAGTTGCGCGCGATGATGATGCGCCCGGTCTGAGTGAGCTCAGCCAGTCCGATGACCGACAGGATCGACGTGTCCTTGAGGGTGATGACGAACTGGTTGATGTACGACGGGATCATCGTGCGAATTGCCTGCGGCATGATGACTTTCTGCATGGTCTTCATGTAGCTGATGCCCAGGCTGCGTGATGCCTCCATCTGACCCTTGTCGACGGCCAGGATTCCGCCGCGCACGATTTCGGCCATGTAGGCGCCGGCGTTGAGCGAGAGCGTGATGACACCGGCGGTGAATGCCGACATCTGGAATTGCAGAGCGGCCGGGATGCCGAAGTAGATGAAGAACGCCTGCACCAGAAGCGGTGTGCCACGGAAGATGTCGACGTAGGCGGTACCGATTCCGCGGACGACGATGTGTGTCGATACGCGGCAGAGTCCGAAGATCGCACCCAGAACAAGAGCGATCGTGATCGAGACGACCGACAGAACGATGGTCAGCCACAGGCCTTTGAGCAGTTGTGGGTAGGTGCTCTTGATCAGCCCGATGATGGAGTTGTCGGACGAGGTGGCGTCCTGGCCGAGGAACTGCGAGAGGATCTCGTCGTACTCGCCGCTGTCCTGCAGGTTCGCAAGTCCGGCGTTGAACATCTCGAGCAGTTCGGCGTTCTGGCCCTTGTTGACGGCAAAGCCGTAGCTTGCGCCGGCTTCCTTCTCGGTCACGGTTTTGAGCCCGTTGCCCTGGGTGATGCCGTAGGCCAGCACGGGGTAGTCGTCGAACACGGCGACGGAGTTTCCGGTGCGGACCTCGTCGTACATGCTGGCGGAGTCGGCGAAGTAGACCGTCGTGAAACCGTATTGATCCTTGATGGATTCGGCGAACGTGGCGCCTTCGGTGCCGTTCTTGACGGCGACGCGTTTGCCCTTCAGATCCTCGTAGGACTTGATGTCGTTGTTCGATTCGAGCACTGCCATCTGCACGCCCGACTCGAAGTACGGGTCGGAGAAGTCGAAGACCTGCTTGCGGGCGTCGGTGATCGACATGCCGGCGATGACGCCGTCTGCCTGGCCGGCCTGGACTGCTTGCAGAGCTGCGTCGAATCCCAATTGCTTGATCTCGACGTTGAATCCCTGATCCTCGGCGATGGCCCGGATCAGTTCCATGTCGATGCCGGTGAGATTGCCGTTTTCGTCCTCGAATTCGAACGGGGCGAACGTGACGTCGGTGGCGATGGTGTACGTCCGGCCCGGCTGCGCCGACGCGATGCCTGGAGCGAACAGCGCTGCGATGAGCGCCAGCAGGATGGCCAGTATCGGCCACCTCGGGTTACGGGGTTTCTCGACTTTTCTTCGCACTCTCGCCCAGCTTTCGTATGTCACGCCCGGGATCGCCGGACTGCTTATGACCAGACGAGAACATACTGCGCGCCGCGCTGAATCGGTACACCGTTAACTGAGGTAAAAAGTTACCGACCTGCGACACGCCGTGTTTATTCCGTGACAAAAGTCGCAATTCGTGACCGTTTGGTTGCCGAAGCGGTGTGTGGCCGTTACCGTATTGTGATCGAACGTCGTCTGCCTTGGGATTTCCTGTGTCGCCTTTTGTCAAGATCAACTCCACGAAGTCACCACTTCTCTATTCGATGGTGGCTGCGCTGCTCCTGACGCTTGTTGTCGGTGGGCTGCTCGTGGTGGTTCAGCACAAGACGATCACGCTCGACGTCGACGGCGAGATGATCTCGCTGTCCACGATGTCGAGCAGTGTCGGTGGCGCATTGGACAAGGCCGGATACGAGGTGGATCCGAAGGATGCACTGGCGCCCAGCTCCGACGCCTCCCTGGCCGACGGCGACACTGTCGTTCTGCGCCGCGCACGTGAGCTGGACTTGACCGTCGACGGCAAGCAGCAGACGGTGTGGACCACCGCGCTGACCGTGGACGAAGCGTTGAAGCAGTTCGACGTGGCCGACGACTTTGCGGTTTCCGCGTCGCGCTCACATCGTTTGCCGCTCGAACGCACGGAACTCGACGTGATCAGCCCGAAGGTCGTCAACGTTGCGGATGGCGGTGCACCCGCCGCGGAAATCAAGCTTGCTGCCGCTACCGTCGGTGATCTTCTGGCGGCACGCAATGCTCCGCTCGAGCAGGCTGACACTGTCGTTCCGCCCGCCGAGACTCCTGTTACCGACGGGCTCACCGTCGAAATTACCCGGTCGCGCACCGACACCCGCGTCGAGACCCAGCCGATTCCGGCGCCGGAGAACAAGATCGACGATCCTTCGCTCGAGAAGGACACCACCGTCGTGGAAAATCCGGGAGTCCCCGGTGAGCGCACGGCGACCATCGAGGTCAAGACCGTCAACGGTGTCGAGGCCGGACGCAACGAGCTGTCCGCGACCGTCGTCAAGGAACCTGTTGCCGCAGTAGTGAAGGTCGGCACCAAAGAACCTGCGGTACCGGCAATTTCCAATGCCGCGACCTGGGATGCGATTGCGCAGTGTGAGGCCACCGGCAACTGGGCGATCAACACCGGCAACGGCTTCTACGGCGGATTGCAGTTCACCCAGAGCACCTGGCAGGCATTCGGCGGCGGCGAGTACGCGTCGCGTGCCGACCTCGCAACCCGTGAGCAGCAGATCGCGATCGGCGAGAAGGTTCGCGCCGGTCAAGGCTGGGGCGCATGGCCTTCGTGCACAAGCAAATTGGGTCTGCGCTAACCGCGCACTGATCCCGGACCAGTCAGGAACCTATGTCACCGCTTGCGAAGCTCAACTCGACGCGATCACCGCTGTTGTATTCGATGATCGCCGCGTTGCTTCTCACGCTGGTGGCCGGGGGAATTCTGGCTGTGGTCAACCACAAGACCATCACTCTCGACGTCGACGGTGAGCAGATTCGCCTGAGCACCATGGCGAGCAACGTCGACGGCATCCTCGAAGATGCGGGTTATTCGATCGGTGACAAGGACGCTGTTGCACCGGCATCCGACGCGTCCGTTTCCGACGGTGACACCGTGGTGCTGCGTCGTGCCCGCGAGATCACCTTGACGCTCGACGGTCAGCAGAAGTCCGTGTGGACAACAGCTCTCACGGTCGAAGACGCCTTGAAGCAACTCGATGTTGCGGCAGATGTTCATGTTTCGGCTTCACGTTCACAGCGTCTTCCGTTGGACGGCGCGGCGCTCGATGTGCTCACGCCTGTTGTCGCGAAGCTCACTGACGGAGCGCAGGCGACGACGGATGTCCGGCTCGCGGCTCCCACTGTCGGTGAATTCCTGACCGCCAACGGAACTCCGCTCGCAGCTGCGGACACCGTTGTTCCCGCCGCAGATGCGCCGCTCACCGAAGGCCTCGAGATCACGGTGACGCGCAACATCACCGAAAGCCGAGTGGAGACCTTGCCGCTCGATCCGCCGGATCAGCGCATCGAGGATCCGACCATGAATCAGAGCCGCACGATCGTCGAGAATCCGGGAGTGCCCGGCGTTCGTGACGTCACATTTGCGGTCAATCTGGTCAACGGTGTCGAAACCGGCCGCACGCCTGTTGCCGAGACGATCACCACACCCGCGCAACCCAAGGTTGTCCGCGTCGGCACCAAGCCGGGCACCGAGGTGCCGCCGGTCGAGAACGGCAGCACGTGGGATGCGCTCGCTCAGTGTGAGGCCACCGGCAACTGGGCTATCAACACCGGCAACGGTTTCTACGGCGGCGTGCAGTTCGACCAGAACACCTGGGAACGACAGGGTGGGCTCAAATATGCTGCCCGCGCCGACCTCGCGACCCGCGAGGAGCAGATCGCCATTGCCACGCAAACCCAGCGTACCCAGGGCTGGGGCGCATGGCCGTCGTGCTCGGGTCGTCTCGGACTGGGTTAAGTTCTTACCTGTGTCAGACGCCGAATCGAACCAACCCATCGCCACCCCTCGCGGGCAGGCAGCGCTGCTCGGCCCGGCCGAGGTGCGCGCTCTTGCCGAGGAATTCGGTGTGCGCCCCACAAAGCAGTTGGGGCAGAACTTCGTTCACGACGCCAACACGGTGCGACGCATCGTCACCACCGCCGGCGTCACCCGTGACGACGTGGTTCTCGAGGTCGGACCAGGTCTCGGCTCATTGACCATGGCGCTGATGGACGTCGTTGATCGTGTCATCGCGGTGGAGATCGATCCGAATTTGGCGGCTCGTCTGCCCAAGACGGTGTCCGAGCGCGCTCCCGAACTGGCGGATCGTCTGACGGTGGTGGAGGCCGACGCCATGCGCGTATTGCCTTCGCAGATCCCGGGGGAGCCGACGGCTCTGGTCGCGAACCTTCCGTACAACGTGGCGGTGCCGGTGTTGCTGCACCTGTTTGCGTCGCTGCCGAGCCTGCGCACCGCTCTGGTGATGGTGCAAGCCGAGGTCGCCGATCGCCTTGCTGCTGATCCGGGAAACAAGATCTACGGCGTCCCGAGCGTCAAGGCCAACTTCTTCGGTGAGGTCCGCCGTGCCGGCGCCGTGGGTCGCAATGTGTTCTGGCCGGCGCCCAAGGTGGAATCCGGTCTGGTGCGGATCGATCGTTACGCCGAGCCGCCGTGGCCGATGGACGAGCAGCATCGTAAGCGTGTATTTGCCGCGATCGACGCAGCTTTTGCTCAGCGTCGCAAGACTTTGCGGGCAGCTCTCAGTGGCTGGGCGGGTTCGCCGGCTGAAGCGGAGCGCAGGCTCCTTGCTGCCGGGATCGAGCCGCAGACGCGTGGCGAGATGCTCGACGCAGCGGCGTTTGTTCGTTTGGCGGGCGTCGAATAGCACTGTGCGCCTTTCTGGTAGCCATCGCTACCAAAAAGGCGCACAAGGGCTTGCCCTTTACTTGAACCGGCGAAGCCTCAGACTGTTGCTCACCACGAACACGCTGCTGAATGCCATCGCGGCACCGGCCAGCATCGGGTTCAACAGTCCTGCCGCCGCGAGGGGGATAGCTGCCGTGTTGTAGGCAAAGGCCCAGAACAGGTTGCCCTTGATGGTTTTCAGTGTCTTGCGAGACAACCTGATTGCATCCGCTGCCGAGCGCAGGTCACCGCGAACCAGTGTGATGTCGCTCGCTTCGATTGCGACGTCGGTGCCTGTTCCCATCGCGAGACCCAGATCGGCCTGAGCCAAAGCTGCCGCATCGTTGACACCGTCGCCGACCATGGCCACGACGCGTCCCTCCGCCTGCAGTTTCTTGACAGCGTCGACCTTGTCAGCTGGCATGACCTCGGCAAATACGGTGCTGATACCCACTTGGTCTGCGACGGTCCTGGCGACGGTTTTGTTGTCGCCGGTCAGCAGGACCGGTTCGAGGCCGAGTGCCTTCAACTGCGCTATCGCCTCGGCGCTGGTGTCCTTGACGGCGTCGGCAATCACGAGAACGCCGCGCGCTGCTCCGTCCCAGCCGACTGCGATGGCGGTGCGTCCCGCTTTTTCTGCTTCGGTCTTTGCGGCCCGCAGGTTCTCGGGCAGCGTCATCGCCCAGTCCTCGAGCAACGCGTCGCGGCCGGCTACTACAGCGTGGCCGTCGACCATTCCCTGCACGCCGCGTCCGGCGACGTTCACGAAGTCGGAAACGGCGGGAAGCTCGCCCACTCTTTCCTTGGCGCCCTTGGCAATTGCCGCAGCGATCGGGTGCTCGGAACGATGTTCGAGAGCGCCGGCCAAACGCAAGACGTCATCAACACCGGTTCCGTCGGCTGCGACGGTGTCGAGCAGTGTCATCTGGCCGGTGGTGACGGTGCCGGTCTTGTCGAGGACGATGGTGTCCACTGCGCGAGTCGATTCCAGCACTTCGGGGCCCTTGATCAGGATTCCCATCTGGGCGCCTCGGCCGGTGCCGACCAACAGTGCGGTGGGTGTTGCCAATCCGAGCGCACAGGGGCAGGCGATGATCAGGACGGCGACGGCCGCCGTGAATGCCATCTCGATTCCGCTGCCGCTGCCGAGCCAGTAACCCAGTGTGGCAACGGCAATCGCGATGACAACGGGAACAAAGATTCCGGCGATGCGATCGGCGAGACGCTGAACCTCGGCCTTGCCGTTCTGTGCGTCTTCGACAAGTGCTGCCATCTGGGCGAGTTGGGTGTCGCTGCCGACTCGGGTGGCCCGGACGGACAGGGTGCCGCCTACGTTGACGGTGGCTCCGACAACGCTGTCGCCGACGCCTACCTCCTCGGGCACCGATTCGCCGGTCAGCATGCTCAGGTCGACGGCGGAGCGGCCTTCGGTGATGACTCCGTCGGTGGCGATCTTCTCACCTGGGCGGACGATGAAGACGTCGCCGGTGACGAGATCCTCGGCCGGGATTCTGACCTCGGCACCGTTTCGCAGGACTGCAACGTCTTTTGCGCCGAGTTCCATGAGTGCACGCAGTGCCGCACCCGAGGTGCGTTTGGATTTGTGCTCGAAGTAGCGTCCGGCCAACACGAAGGTGATCACCCCTGCGGCGACCTCGAGATAAATGTTGGCGGAGCCGTCCATTCGGTCGACGGTGAGCGAAAACGCGTGTTTCATCCCGGCTTCGCCTGCTGTGCCGAAGAACAGTGCGTACAGCGACCACAGGAACGCGGCAATGGTGCCGATGGAGATGAGGGTGTCCATCGTGGCTGCGCCGTGCCGGAGGTTGATCCAGGCGGCGCGATGGAAAGGCAGCGCCGCCCAGACGATGACCGGGGCCGCCAGTGTGAGGGAGAGCCATTGCCAGTTCGTGAACTGAAGTGCGGGGATCATCGCCATCGCGATGACGGGAACCGAGAGAAGGGTCGAGACGATCAGCCGGGTGCGCAGTTCGCGGAGGTCACGATCCTGTGGGGTCTCCGCGTCTGCGTCGGCGGTGGTGGCAGGCGGCGTGGGGAGCGCTGCCGAGTAGCCCGCGTTTTCTACGGTGGCGAGCAGTTCTTCGACCCCGACGGTGTCCGGGTAGGAGACCTTGGCCTTTTCCGTGGCGTAGTTGACCGTGGCACTGACGCCGTCGATCTTGTTGAGTTTCTTCTCGATTCGAGCGGCGCACGACGCACAGGTCATTCCCGTGATGGCGAGTTCGACGCTACCGACGGTGGTGGGTGTACTCATCGGTGACCTTCCTCATGGGGTGCGGGCGTGTTCGGCGTACTCGACGCCGGCGCGTGGCTCGGGCTGTGGCTCGGGCTGTCGACGGGGTTTCCGACGGCCGCCCCCACGCCGAAGGCGGCGCCGAATACGACGACCAGGCCTCCGGCGTAGGCGGCAAGTGTTGCCGATGTGCGCATGGCCATCAGCTGTCTACGACGGCGTAGCCGGCTTCGTCGATTGCTGCGGCGATGTCGGTTGCAGGCACGGGTGCGTCACTCGTGACACTGACGCGGCCGCTGGCCAGATCGACGTCGACGGCAGTCACTCCGGCGATGTTGCCGATCTCTTCCTTGACGGATCCGACGCAGTGTCCGCAGGTCATTCCGGAAACGGTGTATTCAGCGGTGGTCATGGGAGATCCCTTCGGTTGGCTGGCTCTATTGTACGGATACCCCGTGTAGGTATCGCTTCGAGATTCAAGGTACCCCCAGGGGGTATACCTGTCAACGGGTCGTCAATGGATCGGACTGTGATCTGACACTCGAGCGAGACAAAGTCGAGGATCTATGATCTACTTGTGTTGGTCGTAAGTGTTTGTGTTTGTGTTTCCACGCTCGCAAATGGTTAGGTTGCGAGCGTTTGGACATCCTCCACGGATTTGTCTCAGAACGGTCGTAGTAAGTGACCCGGGCGGTCGCAGTGACAGCCCGTAGACACTGTGTTAGAGGAGATTTACATGGCAGAGGGCATCGTGAAGTGGTTCAACTCCGAGAAGGGGTTCGGCTTCATTGCTCCCGAAGACGGCAGCGCTGACGTCTTCGTTCACTACTCCGAGATCCAGAGCGGCGGCTTCCGCACGCTCGAGGAGAACCAGCGTGTTGCGTTCGAGATCGGTCAGGGCAACAAGGGCCCGCAGGCCACCGGCGTTACCGTCGTCTAAGTCGTCCATGTGAGCCGGCAACCGGCGCATGACGTACTCAACAAAACCTCAACTCTTTCAGGGTTGGGGTTTTGTTGTATCTGAATGAAAAGTGTTGTCAGGCATCACGATAGCGGGCGGTGATTACGGCCTGCTCTTCGGCGATCGTTCGACATTCCTCGCGCAGCTCGGGTGGATTCAGGACTGTGAAGTCCGCCTCGAAGGCTCGCAGCCATTGCGCGATGGAACGAAGTGAAGTGCCGGAAAGTGCTATGACGCAGCGATTTTCGCCATCGGATTCCACTGATCCCCACTGATCGCTGACCATCGGCGCGATCTGTTCGATGGGCGCATGGAGTAGAACTGTTGCGCGCGTGGACGAAAAGGCGCGGCCGACTCCCCGGGATACAAATTCCGCGGCCCCGCCCTGAGGTAGTTCTCGAGGCGAAAACCGTGGTCCCGTAGGAATTTTGGGTTCCATGCGGTCGACGCGAAATGATCGCCAGTCTTCACGCGAGAGATCCCACGCCACCAGGTACCACCGCACGCCCGAGCGCACGAGGCGGTACGGCTCCACTTCGCGGCGGCTCTGCGTGCCGTCATGGGTGGCGTAGTCGAACCGAAGTCGCTCGTGGATGTGGCACACCGATGCGATGGCGGACAGGACGGAGGCGTCTACTGCGCTTGTGGCCGGTTCACGCGGCACCACATCGATCTGCAGCGATTCCAGGCGATAGCGCAGCCGGGGCGGCATGATCTGGCGGAGTTTGGCGAGCGCGCGCATCGAGGCCTCGCCGATGCCGACCACCGAGCCGGTGGCGCCGGACTGTAATGACAACGCCACCGCAAGGACTTCTTCGTCGTCGAGTTGAAGGGGCGGCATCTCCGCCCCGGCGCCGAGACGGTATCCACCACCGACGCCCACCGTCGCGTCCACCGGATATCCGAGGTCGCGTAGGCGGTCGACGTCACGGCGAACGGTGCGCGGTGTGATTGCAAGCTTGTCTGCGAGTTCGGCGCCGGACCAGTCTCGACGGGTCTGGAGTAGCGACAGCAACCGCAGTAGACGAGCTGATGTCTCCTTCATGAAATTCAGTGTCGCAGAGATTGAGGACTGTAACGGTCCTCAATTGATTCTAGGTTTATCCGCATCCGGGAAATCGAGAAGAAATGTGGGGCTCAATCATGAATCACAGCAGTCCGATGATCGAGACGAAGTCGCTCACCAAGCACTTTTCGCAGGGGAAGAACCTTGTCGAAGCGGTCAAAGGTGTGACACTCGACGTTGCGGAGGGGGAGTTGGTGGCCCTGTTGGGGCCCAACGGCGCCGGGAAGTCGACGACGTTGCGCATGTTGACTACTTTGCTCGAACCGACCTCCGGTAGTGCGCGCATCGCCGGCTTTGATGTGTCCGACGCGCGAAGTGAGGTGCGTTCGCGTCTCGGATACGTCGGGCAAGGCAACGGCGCCGGCCACAACCAGCGGGTTCGCGACGAATTGGTGACGCAGGGACAGTGTTACGGAATGTCCAAGGCGGATTCACAGGTTCGGGCGGACGAACTTCTCGGCGATCTGGAACTCGCGGATCTCGGAACTCGCAAGGTCAGCACGTTGTCGGGAGGCCAGCGTCGACGGCTCGATATTGCACTCGGCCTGGTGCATCGGCCACCGCTACTGTTTCTCGACGAGCCCACTACGGGCATGGACCCGCAGAGCCGGGCAAATTTGTGGGATCACATACTCCGGTTGCGGCGCGAGATGGGCACGACAATCGTGTTGACGACGCACTATCTCGAAGAAGCGGATTCGATGGCGGAACGAGTCATCGTCATCGACGAGGGAACCGTGATCGCCGACAACACGGCCGCAGCGCTCAAGGCCGACCTTGCGGGCGATCATCTGTCGCTGACGTTCGAGACCGAAGCGGCTGCTGCGGTTGCGGCGTCGGTGGCGGAGCAACTTGTCACGGTGCGGGAGACCGCCGTCGACGGACTCATGGTGAGTATTCGTGCGAGCGAGGGTGATTCGACGCTACCGGTACTACTGCGCGAAACGGATGCCCGGGGTGCCCGCGCTCTGACCGCCGACATCACCCGCCCGACGCTCGACGACGTCTTCCTCACCCTGACCGGACGCAGCCTGCGCGAGAGCGCTGCCGCAGTCGCTTCCTAGATCTATTACGGCTTCCTGGAACTTCGACAGATAAGGACTTTGCCATGACACTCACTCTCGATACCCCACGCGCTATGCGCGGCAACATCGTTCGCGACAGCGCGATAGTGATGGGGCGTGAACTGCGGCCGATGTTGCGCGACCCGGTCAGCGTCGTCTTCAGTCTCATTCAGCCACTGATCCTGCTCGCATTGTTCGGTCCGCTGCTCAAAGGTGTTCCGGGCACGGGAGACGGCGTGTGGAATTGGTTCATCCCCGGTGTGCTGGTGATGATCGCGATCTTCGGCACGACGATGACAGGCTCGAACCTCCTGATCGAAATGCAGCAGGGATCGCACGAGCGGATGCTGGTGACGCCGCTGCGACGCTCGTCGCTGTTGATCGGGCGGGCATGCAAGGAGATGGTTCCACTTGCGGCGCAGGCGATTCTGATCATTCTCGTGGCGTTGCCACTCGGATTGGACGTGAACGCTGCCGGTGCGGCAGTCGGGATAGTTCTGCTCGGAGTGTTCGGCGTCGGTCTCGGGGCCCTTTCCTATGCTTTGGCTCTGGCTGTGCGGGAGCAGGATTGGATGTTCTGGGTGGTGCAACAGACGCTGATGTTCCCGCTCCTGATTCTCTCGGGGACCATGCTTCCGCTCGACAACGCACCTGGCTGGATGACGGTGCTCGTGAACATCAACCCGCTGGGCTACGTAGTAGATGCCGAGCGCGCGCTATTCGCCGGGGACTTCGCGTCGGGAAGCGTTCTGGCCGGAGTTGTCGCCGCCGTGAGCGTGGCAGTGGTCGGGCTTGGAGTGGGGGTCCGAGCCGTCAAATGAAGCGTCAGGCGGTTGTAGGTTTTCGCCCAGGTGTTCGCAGCGCCTATTGTTGTACCTTGTGCTCTCCGTCGTTCCCCGCCCTGTAGTAGTCCGGGCCCCGTCCAAGGTGAATCTGCATCTGGCCGTCGGGGACCTGCGCGACGACGGGTATCACGATCTGACCACCGTATTCCAGGCATTGTCGCTGGTAGACACGGTGACGGTGTCGGCAGCAGACGGCTTGTCCGTCAGTGTTGTGGGCGATGACGCCGCCGCCGTGCCCACGGACCGGACCAACCTCGTCTGGAAAGCTGCGGAGCTGCTGTCGGCGGAAGCCGGCGTGGAGACCGACGTCGAGATTCTCATCGACAAGGGAATCCCCGTCGCCGGCGGTATGGCCGGTGGCAGCGCGGACGCAGCGGCGACGTTGGTTGCGCTCAACGCTTACTGGAAATTGGATCTCTCGCGGCGTGAACTGGACGGCTTTGCCGCGAAGTTGGGTAGCGATGTCCCGTTCTCACTGCACGGCGGCACCGCGCTGGGAACCGGGCGCGGTGAGCAGCTTGTCCCCGTGCTGACTCGAAACACCTTTCACTGGGTGCTGGCGCTGGCCAAGGGCGGGTTGAGCACACCGGTGGTGTTCCGCGAACTCGACAAGCTGCGGGCCGAGGGCACCCCGAACCGACTCGGTGACGCGGACGATCTGATCCACGCCCTCACCACCGGCGATCCTCGACAACTTGCACCACTGCTCGGAAACGATCTGCAGGCGGCGGCGTTGTCGCTCAATCCGGCGCTGCGCCGGACACTGCGCGCCGGCGTCGACGCCGGCGCTCTGGCCGGCATCATCTCCGGATCAGGACCGACCTGCGCTTTCCTCTGCAGCGACGCACAGTCTGCCGTAGACGTCAGCGCTGAACTTGCGGGAGCGGGGGTGTGCCGCACCGTTCGCGTGGCGAGCGGACCCGTTCCCGGAGCACGAATACTCGACAAAGCGGCAAAGGGACAGCACTGATGGCTAACTTGATCAATCTGGAAAACGTGTCGAAGTCGTTCGGCGTCAAGCCGTTGCTCGACGGGGTGTCGATGGGCGTCGAGGAAGGCGAGCGCATCGGCGTCGTCGGCCTCAACGGTGGCGGCAAGACAACCATGCTCGAAGTCCTCGCGGGCGTCGAGGAACCTGATTCGGGTCGGGTCAGCCGCGTCGGTGGACTGCGGATGGCGGTCGTGACGCAGCGCGGTGTGCTGCCTCCCGGATCCACTGTCGGCGATATCGTTCTGGGTCCGCTGGGTGTGGCTCAGCATGAATGGGCAGGCAATGCCCGGATTCGCTCCGTGCTCTCGGGCATCGGTATCGACAACCTCGGCGCCGGCGGCGAGCGTTCCGCATTGGACGCGCAGGTTGACGGACTCTCCGGTGGTGAGCGTCGACGTGTCGCACTGGCCGCGGCCCTCGTCCAGGATCTGGACCTGCTGGTACTCGACGAGCCCACCAACCATCTCGACGTCGAGGGCGTGCAGTGGCTGGCCGAGCACCTCGTGTCGCGTCGGAGCGCCCTGGTGGTCGTGACCCACGATCGGTGGTTCCTCGACACTGTGGCCACACGCACCTGGGAAGTTGTCGGCGGCGGCGTCGAAAGCTACGAGGGTGGCTACAACGACTGGGTGTTCGCCCGCGCCGAGCGTTCCCGCCAGGCCGACGCCTCCGAAGAGCGTCGACGCAACCTCGCGCGCAAGGAATTGGCGTGGCTGCGCCGCGGAGCGCCGGCCCGAACGTCCAAGCCGAAGTACCGCATCGAGGCTGCTGAAGCGTTGATTGCCGACGTCCCGGCGCCTCGTGACGCCGTCGCATTGGCGTCGTTCGCGCAGCGTCGACTCGGCAAGGTTGTCATCGAACTCGAGGACGCTCGCCTCGAGACCCCGGACGGCCGCGTCCTGGTCGAAGATCTGACGTGGCGTCTTGCTCCCGGTGAGCGCGTCGGCCTCGTCGGAGTCAACGGATCTGGTAAGACGACGTTGCTGCGCACACTTGCCGGTGAGTTGGAACCTGCTGCGGGACGGCGTATTCAGGGCCAGACCGTGCACATCGGTTGGCTCAAGCAGGAACTCGACGATCTGCCCACCGACATGCGGGTGCTCGACGCAGTCAAGGATGTGGCTGAGCGAATCACCTTGGGGGACAAGGAAGTTTCTGCCGGTCAGTTGGCTGAGCGCCTGGGCTTCACGCCGGCACGTCAGCGGACGCCGGTGGGGGATCTCTCCGGTGGTGAGCGTCGACGCCTGCAGTTGACGCGAGTTCTCATGGCCGAGCCCAACGTGTTGCTCCTCGACGAGCCCACTAACGATCTCGACATCGATACGCTCCAGCAACTCGAGGATCTGCTCGACGGTTGGGCCGGAACGATGGTTGTCATCTCACACGACCGGTACCTGATCGAACGAATCTGTGACACCACCTGGGCCCTCTTCGGTGACGGCAAGCTCACCAACCTGCCCCTCGGTATCGAGGACTACCTGCGTCGACGCGCAGCGATGGGCGATGGCGACAATCCGTCTGTGGCATCCACGGCGAGCGGCGCGACCAAGAGCAAGCAGGTTCGTGACGGGGCAGCAGATCGCGCTGCGCGTAAGGAACTTTCGAAGCTCGAGCGCTCGATCGCCAAGCTGGACGATCGGGAGAAGAAGCTGCATGCGTCGCTTGCCGACGCGGCCACTGACCCCGACAAGTTGCAGAGCCTCGGCGCTGAACTCAAGACTGTTCTCGCGGACAAGGAAGCTGCTGAAGAGCAGTGGATGGAGTTGTTCGAGGAGCTTGACGGCTAGAGGCATCTGCCAGATCGGCAGTGAGTTACCCGCAAACCCGGTGTCGTGAGTTTTGTTGCGGTGCCGGGTTTTTGCGTGAATAGGTACTGATCAGGGAAGCCGATCTTTGAACCTGGGCATGCGTGTGGGCTTCGCATCGTCTTGACTGGTGATGCGAAGCTTAGGCGCTGTATTCACTTCCGGCGCAGCCGGATTCAGTCTCGGTGCACTGGCCCTTGGCGGGTGGTGGAGCGGCGGGGTCCTTGTTTCGGGTCGATCGCGGCTGGTGGGATGAACCAGGGTTTATGATCATCGCCCATTTTGATTTCCCAGATGCCGCGGAACCCGCTGGTGCTGTGGATCAATCGGTGGTGGTTTCGGCAGAGAAGGGTGAGGTTGTCCATCACCGTCAGACCGCCGGTTGACCACGGCTTTATGTGGTGGGCGTCGCACCAGGCGGGGACGGCATCGCAGTTGGGGAAGGCGCAGCCTTTGTCCCGGGCGATCAGTGCCGTCCGCTGTTCTGCTGTGACGAGGCGTTTATGTGGAGTTGCATCCAGCGGTGCGCCGTTGCCGTCCATCAGAACGGTCGAGAGCATGCAGTCGCACGCGAGCATGCGGGTCAGGCTCACACTCAGTGGTCCCATCCAGGGCATGTAGCCGACGTCCAGATCCTCGACGTCAAGATCCTCGAGATCAGGCTCGTCGTCATTCGATGCGACATCGCTGTCAGCTCGCATGGTGGCGCATTCGCGATGCTCGGCAAGATCTTTCGCGGTGATATGCACATTCACATGCGGACGCTGACCACCATCGACCCCGGTGACAGCATTATCGAGATAGCGGCGGATAAGTTCGGTGAAGGCGTCGGCGGTGCGTTTAGCTGCCGACCGCTGATCGGGGGTTCCGTCCGCGGCCGGTTTCGGCATCGACAACTTCGAGAGGGCCGATAAGAACATTTCACCGGTCAACGCGTCGAAATCACCCTTGATCGCGACCCGACCGTTGAGCGTCGGCGAAATCCGCAAGACGTTGAGATCATCGTCCTCACCGGGCGGGGTCTCGTCGGATTCGAAGATCCGCTCGAGAACAGCAATCGCGTAGCGCAGTTTGAGGGTGGTGGCTTCCACCCCGGACGCCGCAGCGAGAAGGGTTTTCATGCAGGACGGTAGAGCGTTGTCGGGCATGCCTTTTGGTGGTGATTCGCAGAACGCGACGATTATCGCTGCATGATCGAACGAGAGGTCACCGGCCTCGAACTGAGCAGCAATATCCGGGAATGCGCGCAGCGCGGCACCGAGGGCAGCGATCTTGTTACCGGCCGCGTTCTGCAGCATCGTGTTCGCTGCCAACCAGCGCCCCACCCCTCGGTAGCAGAGCACCTGCTCATCCGGATTGAGCGCCAACTCGTCGACTGCGGCAACCCGAATCGCTTCCAACCGAATGATTTCCGCAGATACCGAGATCGCAACATCCCGAACCTCGGCCGGACGCAAGCGCCACAACCTGCCACGCACACCCACGGCCGAACCGGCTACAACATCCCCCACCGAAACAAAATCGCTCAACGTAGTCATCAAGGCCTCCCCACCCGTGACCTCAATTATACTCGAACGTCTATTCGATTCAAGAGGTAATTCGGACACATTCCGACTAAAGTTGGGAGAACTATCGCGATCAACGACGCGTTGAATAATGGCTCTAGCCAAGCGAATCCGACGGTTCTAAGCGCTGGGTGGACCGTACACGGGTTCAGATGGACGGAGGGGGCACATGGTGCTGGTACGTCATGCGGTTGCGGGTTTGGCAGTCTCAGGACTTGTTCTTGCGGTGGTGGGCTGCGGTAGCGGAGCTAACGAAGTTGTCGGGGGACGGAGTCGCCGTGGTGGCGGAAGCTGAGCCCATACCTGACCGGTGGTCGTACACCGACCGGCCCTCATCGATACCAATATCACCCCCTGATGACGTACCTGTATGGCCAGGACCGCACCCGGCCGAGTTTCTCGAACTCAGCCCGCCGTCGGGGCAGAAGCAGTGAGATCGTCAGCGAGCAGGCTGGGCAACCTACATGGCCGCTCTCGACAATCCGGATGCACTGTGGAACGTAGGCGGAACGGTGCAGTGGCTGGTTGTCGATCCACTTCCGTGAGGGTCTCCGGCTGGGGCGTCAGCGCGCGGCCACCGAAGTGGCCCAACTTCGGCTAGAACTTCAAGGTGAGTCGACCGTTCTCGTCGCTGATGTGAACGTGGCGACCCACCGCTGGGGGATTGGTGCCGCTGAGTTGCGTCAACTCTGCGGCGTTCTCGGGGCCGGTGTGGCCGGCGAGGCGCCGACCGTCCGGCGTCGTAGCGATGACAAATCCGGTTTCCGGTTCGCCACCCTTGCTGTATTCGACTGTGGCGGTTACGATCTTGGCGTTTCCGGCGAAGTCAGTGACTAGGTCCGGTGCATTGGGTGTGAGGGTGCGGGCCTGAGGATCCCCGACGTATCCGCGTTCATGTGCGGACGCGGAGAGCAGCACGGCATGTTGGTAGGTGAGAAATCCGCCGTTGCCGTGGACCAAGGCGAGTTGGTCGCCTGATCGGAGTCGGCGCGTCACCTCGGTCAAGGAATGGAGGGTGTAACTGTTGAGTGGTCCGCCGAAGAACGAGTGACCACCCGTGACGCTGGGGACGGTGTCACCTGGCAGCCCGAGCTCGTGAATCAACAGTTTCGGCACGATCGGAAAGCAGCTGTAGGCGTCGACGATATCGAGGGCTTCGGCGCTGACGTCGGCGTTGCCAAGTGTGCGGTCCAGGGTGTCCTGCAATGCTTCGGATCTGTGAAAGTTGTTTCTGTGCAAGATATCCAGCGGATCAACGGCCCCAGCTCCGCCCCATAGATAGACGAGCCTGTCTTGGTCGACGCCGAACTCGAGGGCCTTCGCCAGGGAGCAGATCACCACGGCAGCAGCCTGATTCACGAAGGGCATGGCGTTAAGCATCAAAGGATATGGTTCGGACACCATTCGGTTGCCCGGCCCGACGGTGCTGATCTCGTCTGCGGTGCGTACTTCCGATGTCCACGACGCCGAGTTCTTCGCAGCAATGGTTGAGAACTCGGCATACATCTGTGCCGACCAGTCCAGGGACGCTTGGGCGTCGTGGCCGATCGATGCGCTGAAACTGTTCTCGAAGAGTGGGTAGACGCGGGTGGGCACGATGAATCCCGCGCGCTGCATGTCGGCGCCGCCTAGATCAGCGGGATCGAAACCGGGAGGGCCGCCCGGTTCGGTGGCCCACCCGAGAGATTCGGGAGTGACGCCCGACTTTCGCAGTGCGGTTGTGGTGGCGTGTGATTCACCGCCTACTAGCAGCGCGACGGAGGATGTGCCGTCTGCAATGGCAGCGCCGATTCGATCGAGAAGTGCCGCAGGCCAGTGTCCGCCGATCGGTGAGGTGGTGGTGACCGAGGGTGTAGCGCCCAACCTGGCTGCCAGGAGTTCGGGGAGGTTGTCGTATGACCAACTGACGGTCTTGATCGCGTAGATCGCGTCGGTGTGGCTACCGAGCGAGGGCTCTCCACTGTCCGTGAGGGCAGCGATGGTCGCCTTGTGGATCAAGTCGAGAGGTTCGAGGTGCCCGGCATCCGGATTCCATCGCAGATCGCCTACGCCGACGATGACGGGAATCCGTGACGCGTCAACCATCGTGCTCCTCTTTCAACCAGTTCTCGTGTGTGCCCGACGTCGGGAGTTCCGCCACGATAGCGCTGCGATAGGTATGTGTAACTACTGGGTCACATTCAGAAACTTTCGACTTACTATTTAGGTATGCCTAACGAAAGTCCTATACTCGTTTGCATGACAGCTGTTGCGGAGAGAATGTTGGTGCCCGTGGGGCCTCGGGTTATCGACGATCCGTATTCGATGACCACCGTGACATTGAAGTTGTCGCATCAGCGTCAGTGGGCGGCGCACCGCCACCCGGAACATGAGCTGATCTGGGGTAACTCTGGCGGAATGCTCACCGTTGTTGCCGACGGCGTCACGTGGGAGGTGCCGCCGTCGGCGGGCCTGTGGCTGCCGGCCGGAGTGCTGCACTCCGTCAAGGCAGGTCCGGGTACCGAGTTCTTCTGCACGTACTTCCGTCCCGAGGCGCACGCTGCGCCCGCTACGGTGCCTGGGCTGTTCGGGGTGAGTGCCTTGCTACGGGAGGTTCTGCTGCACATGCATCGTCGCAACATGCCGGACGAGGCTCGCAGTCGTGCAGAGCGAGTGGCGTTCGACATGCTGCAACCACTCGAGGTTGCCGCCGTCGAGGTTCCGATGCCTACCGATCCGAGAGCGCTGTTTGTCGCCCAAGCCTTGGTGGCCAATCCAGCGGATCAGCGCTCACTGTCCGAATGGGCTCTGACTGCAGGCGGGAGCGTCCGAACGTTGACCCGCGTCTTCACCCAGGGAACGGGAATGACTTTTGCCCAGTGGAGAATTCAGGTGCGTGTGCGGGCTGCCCTGACCTATCTTGCAGCCGGGGTTCCGGTTTCCGTGGTCAGCCGACGCGTGGGATACGAGACTCCCAGCGCCTTTGTCGCGGTCTTCCGCAGGGTCACCGGCCGGACTCCGGGCGCCATGATGAAACATTCGAATCGTGGCTCGAATGCACCGCAGGAACTTCTGCGCGCTTGATCTGCGGGTCGCCGTCGTTCTGAATCAGCCGCGCTCTTCGATGTACGAGGCCAGGTTGGCCAACGAGGAGGCGATCCCGGTCTCGTGTGCCGCCTGATCGATGCCGGGTGGCACATCCGTGGCGGTGACGGTCACCTCGGTCCCGTTGGCTGCGGCAGCGAGGTGCCAGGTCATCGTCATGGTGCCCGCGTACGACGGGTCATCGGACTCGAACACCGCCCGCTGTACTACACGCTCCGGCGGCACAAGGTCGGCGAATCCGACATCGACGATATCCGTCGCGGCCGACGTCTTGCCAGGGCTATCGGTGGAGTCCAGATAGGTGAGAACCATGCGAAACCCGCCACCTGGCCGTGGATCCCACAGCTCGATCCGTCCGCGCATACCGTCCGGCGGCAACCAAGCCTCGAGCGACTCTCGGTCGAGGAGAGCGTCGTAGACGACCGCCGGTGGTGCCTCGATCACCCGGCTGGCGCGGTCGGTCCTGTCCATAACCCGATCCTAGAGCCCCATAACCCGATCGAGCCGCAGTTTCTCAACGCCGTGGTGCCGACCACGCAGCCCACAATTGCGCATACCGGCCGCCGAGGTCGACCAGCTCGTCATGGGAACCCTGTTCCACGACGCGACCGCTGTCCATGACAAGAATGTGATCGGCGTCGACGGCTTGTGAGAGTCGGTGGGCCACAGTGATCGACGTGCGCCCACGGGTCAGCGCGATAGCGGCGTCGTCGAGTATGTGGGCGCCGGCGCTGCCGGCTTCTGCCGTTGCCTCGTCCAAGATCAGCAGAGGTGGATCCAGCAGTTCGATCCGTGCGAGTGCAAGCTGTTGCGCCTGTGTCGCGGTGAGGCGGTGACCGCCGTCGCCGACCACCGTCTCGATGCCCTCGGGTAGTGCTCTGACCCAGTCCGAGGCGCCGACGGTATCGAGCGCGGAGATGATGTCGGTATCGGTTGCAGCAGGGGCGGCCAGTCGCAGATCGTCCGCTACCGTGCCCGCAAAAACGTGAACTTCCTGAGTAACCAACGCAACTGCGCTCCGAGCAGTGTTTCGCGACAGTTGATTCCGGGGGACGGTACCGATTTGCACGGAGCCCTCGGTGGGTTCGTAGGTACCGGCGAGAAGTTTGGCCACCGTGGATTTTCCGGCACCGGTGGCTCCCACGAGCGCGGTGACGGTACCGGCGGGAATCGTGATGTCGATGTCGCGCAACACGGGGGCGTCGCCCGGGCGGTAGGAGAAGGTCACGTCCGCCAAAGAGGCCGAGCTGTCGACGGGCTCGCGGGGATCTGCCGGAATCGGAGGTACCGGTGCCAGGGTGACGCCGACAAGGCGAGCCAGAGCGATTGTGCCCTCTTGCAGCTCGTCGAAGACACTGAGAACGGCTCCGACGGGGTCGAACAACCGGTGGAAGAACAGGGCCGCTGCGGTGGCAGCTCCGATGGTGACCTGCCCGTTCTTGACGAGCCAGAATCCTGTTATCAGAACTGCCGAGAGCCCGATGAATTCGGCAATGTTGAGTCGGCCGAAGAACCTGGTCCGTAGCCGTGTCGTCTTCAGGCTGAGCCGAACCGCGGTCAGCGAACGGGATTCGATCTGCTCCAGATGCGGCTTCGCCAACCGTAGAGATCCGACGGTGTCAGAGTTGCTCAGTGAGTCGAGGAGCTGTTGTGCACGTGCACCTTCCGCCTCTCGTTCTTGTCGGTAGACGGGTGCTGACTGTGTGAGGTACCAGCGCAGGGCGCGGACTTGAATCGGTGCGGCAATCACGGCGGCAACGGCAAATCGCCAATCGAGTGCGCCCAATCCGACAAGAGTCAAGACGATGGTGAGCGCAGCGGTGGCAAACACCGGCAAGGCCTGTGACACGGCTTGCGTTACCAGGCGGACGTCACCGGTGATGCGGGAGACGAGGTCGCCCCGCCCGGCGCGCTCGACTTCGCTCTGGGGTAGGTCGAGCACCCGGACGACTACTTCTTCACGAAGGTCCGCCACGACGCGTTCACCAACCCCGGCCAGAAGGTACTCGCTGACACCGACCAGTAGTGAAGACAGAACGGCGACGGCAATCAAGGCCCCGGTCAGCGTGCCGATGCGGGAGACGATGTCGGTGCCACCAGAAGTGACGGTGTCTACCATCTTGCCCAGAATCAGTGGGGTGAGAAGGCCGATTGCCGTAGCGGCGGTCAAGGTGACCACCGCACCGCTCGCGGCGAGACGGTGGGGCCGCAGCAACCGAAGTGCCTCGGTGCGAGCCTGTTTGGGGGTTGCGGTGGGGAGTAGGTCGTTCACAGCTCGATCACCCGATCGCAGATATCGAGCAGCGCGGGGCTGCTGGTGAGAAGAATTGTCGCGTGAGCGCTGCGAACGTCGGATATCCCGCGGGCAATGCGCGCTTCAGTGACGGAATCGACGGCAGTGGTCGGATCGTGCAGTACCAGTATCGGCACGTCGCTCGCCAACGCACGCGCGAGCGCTACTCGTTGACGTTGGCCGCCGGACAGTGAGTTGCCCTGCTCGGTGACGCCGGTATCCAGACCGTTCGGAAGGGCCTCGATCACCTGATCTGCGGCGGCGGCGGAGATGGCGGAGTCGGTTCGATGGCCGACCGGAGCCAAGGCATGGATGTTCTCACCGACAGTGCCGATGAAAAGCGCGGCGTCGTGCGGCGCAGCGAGGATGTGCGTCCGAAGTTCGTCGATATCAAGTTCGTGGATGGCGTTGTCACCCAGATGGATTGATCCGGAGGCCGGATCGATCCGGCGAGACAGCACATCCATGAGAGCGTCGACCCAGGCCGTGTTGTCGCAGGCGATGCCGACGATCTCGCCGCGCTTGACATCCAGATCGACCGGCGCCGCACCGGCCAGGACAACGTCACGAAGTGTCAGAGACTCCGAGTGATTCAGTGCTACAGGATCGCTTGCGGGGGCGACGGCGCGGCTCGTCGCGAGAAGCGCCGCAACACGATTCGCGGACGCCCGGGCTCGGGCCAGTCCGGCGCCGAAATAGATGATGTCGATCAGCGGTCCGCGAAGGAACTGTGCCAACCCCACCACCGCAATGAACTCGCCGATCGAAATACTGCCGGACGCTGCCATTCTGCCGCCGACGTACGCGATGACGGCGAGGTAAGCGCCCGCAATGGCGACGTTGGCTGCCGAGTACATCGCTTGATAACGCTGGGCGCGCAAGGTGGCATCAAGCGATGTCCGGCTGGCACCTCGATAGCGCTGCGCCGCAACGTCTCCGGCGCCGATGCCGGAAAGAATGCGTAGACCCGCCAGCAAGTCGGCGGCGAGTGCCCCGGCGCGCGCGCCCTGCCACTGATCCGTCTCGGCTCGGCGTTCGAGTGGGCGGCTCACGACCTGCATCAGTGCTAGCACCGGGGGAGTGCTGAGGATGACCAGGAGTCCGAGCGGCACTGAGATGACCAGTAGTGAGATTGCAGCGGTCAGCACTCCGCAGGCAGCGCCGAGTTTGGTGCTGAGAGTGTGGGTGAACCCGGCCACGGAACCAGCGTCGGACGTCGCGATCGAATAGACCTCACCTGGCATTCGACGCGGATTCATGCCGTGCGGATCGAGGCCGCGTCTGGCGATGTCCATCCGAAGTCGATGCGCGCCGTACTCGGTGACCGAGTCGGCGATACGGGCGGCAATTCTCCAGCTGAGCAGCAGGCCTGTGAACAGGATGCCGAGAACCAGAATCCACTTGCCCAGCGCGGCAGCGTCGCTGGTCGCCACCGCACGGTCGATGACAGCGCCGATCACGACCGGGACCAGGGCTTCGGCCACCTGATGCCCGGTGAAGCCAACTGACGCGGCGGCCAGCTTCGGCCCGCGCCCTTCGGCTGCGACGGCACGGGTGATCACCTGACGTGGCGTGATCGCCTGAGGCAGCGGCGGACCGTCAGTATCGTTACTCGGATGAAGCGGCGTTGATGACACTGGGTCCACGCTAGGGATCGACAGCGCTTGTTATGAAGTCACGCCGATGCCAAAACTTGTCGTGAACAGGCCATATAGGGCGCGCTGGCCGGATTGCGATACTAGTTGACCCCGTTGTGGCGGAGAATTTGTCGACGCGGCGACGGCTCTGCAATAAATTAAGGTCTGCCTTACCTTTGTGCGTTCGTGTTTCACCGATGTTGGAGATTGTCGTGAGTCTTGTGTTCGGCGAGGTGCTCTTCAAGGAGTACGTGACCCCGGGAATGGTCCGGATCGTGTTCGGTGGGGAGGGCTTGACCACATTCCGATCAACAGGTGTCGGTGACGAGTATCTTCGCCTCCACTTCCCGGTTCCTGCGACGGGTAAGTTCGTTCTGCCGGAAGAAGATCCGGACGCGCCACGCGGATGGCGATACCCGCAAGGGCAGGAAGCGTCGCCGTGCCAGCCGTACACGGTGCGACGGTTCGATTCCGAAACCGGCCGTATGACTGTCGATTTCGTGGTTCACGACGGTGGGATAGCCAGCGATTGGGCGCAGGGCGCCGCGATCGGCGACGCGTTGGCGATCGGCGAGTCCCGCGGTCTGTACGAGCCACCGGTCGGTGCGAGCTGGCAGGTATTTGTCGCCGACGCAACCGGACTCCCGGCATTGGGCCGTCTGATCGAAGAGTTGCCTGCCGGTATGTCGGCCAAGGCGATAGTCGAGGTGGTGGACGAGTCGCACGAGCAGCAGATCGAGTCGGCCGCGGATGTCGAATTCATCTGGCTGGTGGGCAGTGGCAATGGCGTTGCGCCGTCGAAGCTTCCGGACGCGGTGCGTGCACTGAATCTGCCCACTGACCCCGGATACGTCTGGGTGGCCGGGGAAAGCACGATGCTGCGTGACATCCGCAAGTATCTACGACACGAACTGAGGTTACCGGCCCAGCAGTACAAGGTGATCGGCTACTGGACGTACAAGGCCGAAGTATGGAATGCGAAGTACGAAGCGCTCGACGAGAGCATTCGGGCGCAGCTTGATGCGGCATGGCAATCCGATCGTGACGAAGAGGAAATTCGTGACGAAGTTGAGCAGACGCTCGAGAGCGCGGGCTTGTGACTATCGCAGTCAACGAGAGCGAGAAGACTGCGGAACTGATCGACGAATCGCTGGCGGAGAAGCAGAAGCAACCGGCCGGACTCGTCGAAACGAATTCGCGTCGAACCTTGGGGCTTGTTGTCTGCCTGGCAGTTCTCGGATGCGTTGTGCTCGTGAGTATCGCGGTCGGATCGAAGACCATCCCGTTCGGGACCGTCGTCGACGCATTGGTCAACTACGACGATTCCAATGATCACGTGATCATTCGCGATCTGCGATTGCCCCGCACACTGCTGGGTCTGCTCGTGGGCATGGCGTTAGGCGTAGCCGGTGCACTGATCCAGGCGATGACCCGAAACCCATTGGCGGACCCGGGAATTCTCGGCGTCAATGCCGGTGCAGGATTTGCGATGGTGGTTGCCGTCGCGGTGTTCGGATTGACCAGCATCTGGTCGTACATCTGGTTCGCGTTCATCGGGGCGGTGATCGCGACCGTCATCGTGTACGCGTTGGGCTCGATCGGACGAGGCGGTGCCACACCGATCCGGCTCACACTTGCCGGCGTGGCGATCGGATCGGTGCTTGGCGGCATCTCGTCCGGAATCACCTTGCTCAACCCGACGGCATTCGACCAGATGCGTCAGTGGAACGCAGGTTCTCTCAGCGGTCGGTCTCTCGACATCGTGCTGGCGGTGGCACCGTTCATCCTGATCGGGCTCGTACTGGCGCTGGCTCTCGCGCGGCAACTCAACGCCGTTGCTCTCGGTGACGATCTGGCGCGTTCCCTCGGTGCCAACATCACTCGTACCCGTGTGATCGGGGTTGTTGCCGTGACCCTGTTGTGCGGCGCGGCCACTGCAGCCGCCGGTCCCATCGGGTTTGTCGGACTGATGGTTCCACACGTTGCCCGCTGGTTCGTCGGTCCGGATCAACGCTGGATTCTTCCGTACACAATGGTCTGCGCGCCGATTCTGCTCCTTGCCTCCGATGTGGTCGGGCGAATCGTGCTGCGCCCCGGTGAACTTCAAGTGGGCATCGTCACGGCATTCATCGGCGCTCCGGTGCTGATCCTGCTGGTGCGTCGAAGCAAGGTGAGCGGCCTGTGAGTATCGACTTCGGGCGCCCCACCACGGTGGTGCGCTCACCCAAGGAAGGTTGGTCCGCTCGGATCGACGTCCGCACAGTCACCGTGTGCGTCGTACTTGTTGTCATCGGGTTGGGGATCGGCGTCATCGCCCTGGGCAGTGGCGACTATCAGGTGCCGATCACCGATGTCCTTGGTGCCTTGTTCGGTGAGGCCCCGGCGCGCATCCACATGGTTGTCGTGGAATGGCGTCTGCCACGGGTGTTATTGGCGTTGATGCTCGGTGCGGCGTTGGGTATGAGCGGTGCGATGTTCCAATCGCTCACCCGAAATCCTTTGGGCAGCCCCGACATCATCGGTTTCAATTCCGGTGCCTACACCGGTGCGCTTATCGTCATTCTGCTGGTAGGCGGAACGTACTACGAAATCGCGGTGGGCGCGCTGGTCGGCGGAATCGCCACTGCGGCAGTTGTATACCTCCTCGCGTACAAACGAGGTGTGCAGGGTTTCCGTCTGATCATCGTGGGAATCGCGATCAGCGCGATGTTGGGATCTGTCAACACCTGGCTGATTCTCAAAGCGAAACTCGACGACGCGATGGCTGCCGCCGTGTGGGGAGCCGGTTCGTTGAACGGACTGGGATGGACCCAGGTGTGGCCGGTTGTCGTAGTTCTGATTGTGCTGGTTCCGCTGATCTTGGTGCTGGGCAGGCGGATGCAGATGCTCGAGATGGGCGACGACGCGGCCAAGGCACTCGGGGTTCGAGCCGAACCCACGAGGCTGTCGTTGGTGGTTCTCGGTGTTGCGCTGACTGCGATGGTGACGGCGGCGGCCGGTCCCATCGGGTTCGTCTCGCTCGCCGCACCACAATTAGTGCGGAGACTGACCGGCAGCGCCGGCGTGACGCTCTTGCCTTCTGCCGCAATGGGTGGGGCCCTGCTGATGATCAGTGACTGGGTCGCACAGCGAGCATTTGCCCCGACACAGTTGCCTGTCGGAGTTGTGACCGTGTCCATCTGCGGTGTCTATTTCGTCTGGCTCCTCGCGCGTGAGGCCCGCAAGCAGTGACCGGCGTAGGAATGAGGAAGAGCGTGAACGAAATCAGCGGGCAGAAGACAAATCGGCTGCGCGCCGAGGACGTCACGATCGGGTACGACAAGCGCATCATCTCGCAGAACCTCAACGTCGACATCCCCGACGGCGGCTTCACCGTCATCGTCGGGCCGAATGCCTGTGGCAAATCGACGCTCCTGCGGGCGCTGTCTCGCTTACTCAAGCCCAGCACCGGCACAGTCCTGCTCGACGGTAAGGCGATCACCTCGTATCCGGCCAAGGAAGTTGCTCGCCGACTCGGGCTACTGCCGCAGACGTCGATTGCCCCTGACGGCATCAAAGTCGCCGATCTTGTTGCACGAGGCCGGTATCCGCATCAGAAGCTGATTCGGCAGTGGTCGCGCGAGGATGAGGCGGCAGTCATCACTGCCATGGAGGCCACGAAGGTCACGGACTTGTCTGCCCGACTCGTCGATGAATTGTCAGGCGGGCAGCGTCAACGAGTGTGGGTTGCCATGGTTCTCGCGCAACAGACGCCGCTGGTGCTGCTGGACGAGCCGACTACCTTCCTCGATATCGCGCATCAGATCGAATTGTTGGAACTGTGCCGAGACCTCAACGAAAACGACGGTCACACCTTGGTGGCCGTGCTTCACGATCTGAATCACGCGTGCCGGTACGGAACTCACATCATCGCCATGAAAGACGGCGCGGTCGTAGCCGAAGGCCCACCGGCCGAGATCATCACGGAAGAACTGGTGCAGGAGGTGTTCGGCATGGCGTGCCGCATCATCGACGATCCGGTTTCCCATACGCCGCTGGTCATTCCGTTGGGACGGGAGCGGCAACGACGCATCGAAGGAGCAAAGGTATGACGCTCGTCCTGGATACCCAGGTGACGGATTTCGAGTGGGCGCAGATAGTTGACCGCATCTCGCGACGTCAGTTCTTCGGTGGCGCAGCGGGTATGGCAGCGGTACTCGCACTGAGCGCCTGCGGAACCTCGGATGCGGAATCCGATTCGGCCGGTGACACTGTTCCGTACACGTGGGCGGAGTTCAGCGGCGACGTTCCGCGCAGTCCCAAGCGCGTAGTGGTTCTCGACGGACGGGTCGATCTCGAGTTCGCGATGATGATGGACTACCCGATCGTGGGGTCCGGCAATTTCTGGTTCCCCAATGAGAGCGCCGGGTTTCAATTCCCCGGACGCGCTATCGAGGATGCGAGCTTCGTCAATGTTGCCGGTGATTTCTCGACGAACTTCGAGGCAGTACTCGGCCTCGATCCCGATCTGATCGTGATGACACATATCGGATACACGAGCGACTGGTACGGCAACGAGCGGTTGGCGTCCATCGCGCCGCTCTTGGTGGTCGGAGACGATATCGAGCCGATTGCGGGACACCCGGTTGATTGGCGGGGTGCGTTGCTGGCGCAGGCGCGTCAACTCGATCGTGTTGCCATCGCCGAGGCATCTATCGCCGAGTACGAGCGCAAGCTCGCCGAGTTGCGTCCGTTGTTGCAGCCCAAGCTCGGCGGGAAGAAGCTGGTCTTCGGCGTCCAGACGCCGACGGGTTTTCTTGTCCACCAGCGCAATGTGCGGATCAGCGTGGCACTGGACGCCGGGCTCGATGTTCTTTTCCGTGACGACGACAATGCCGAGAACTCGTTCGAGGTGTCTTTCGAGCAACTCGATGTTCTGGCGCCGGCCGACGTAATCATCGCGCAGGCCAGAAACCAGGAAGCGCTGGACGTCATCAAGACGCAGCCGACCTGGCAGCGGTTACCCGTCGTGCAAGCGGGCAATGTGATCACGACGGACGCGCGGTACAACCAGGGATTTGCGCTCACATCGGCGATCTTCCTCGACGTACTTGCGGATGCTGCCGGACGCTTCTGACCCGGCGCTCTCGCGATACGGACAACCAGGATCGATCCGTCAGTCACAAGCAGACTCGCTACTGCGAGTTCCGGCTCTCTTGCCCGGAGGCCGCGAATGACGCCCTGCTTGTGATCGCACACATGCTGCCGGTGGAGAACGCTAGTCGGATTGTTGTACAGGGGACCGATGGATCAGTCGTCGAAGTGGGTATCCAACGTGCCACCGCGGCCCGGTGGCAAGTACGCGGATTCGTGGATCAACGCCATCGGGACATGGCAGAGGTTGCTGGCAGTCTGAAAGGTTATGCGGATCGTGTTGTGCGCCTGATGGTGTGGTGGTTCCGCGCTGCACGCGCGCGAGGGCAGTAGGAATGTATCCGATACATCGACCTGGAGAGAGCCTGCGGCGAATCGACGTGGCACGGGCGGGCTTGGCTTCACGACAAGATCACGATCATGCTCGACGGCCTCGAAAGGCGTGTGGTCCGGTGACTTATCTACTAACTTAGAAGGTAATGCCCGATTCATTCGGTTGCGGGTTATGGTTCAGATTGATTCGGGTGGTTGCTCCACGAGAGGCGAGGATCATGGATCTCGAAGCGATTGTGCACATCCAACGGCTCAAGTACCGGTATGCGCGTTCGTTGGATACTAAATCCTGGGGTGAATTCGCAGACACTCTGACGGTTGACGCCACCGCAATCTACGGCGAGCAACTCAGTTTCGACTCCCGTGATTCTTTTGTGTCTTTCCTCGAGAACACTCTCGGCGCCCATGTGATCACCGAGCATCAGTGCGGCCAACCGGAGATCGACGTCGACGGTGACACAGCCACCGGGGTGTGGTGCCTCGCCGATACCGTCGTGGTGCCCGAGGACGGCATGCTGATGCGCGGTTCTGCTTTTTATCACGACAGGTACGCCTTGTGCAGCGACGGTAAGTGGAGGATCTCGCATACCAGTTACGAGCGGACCTGGGAGTCGGTGATGTCGCTGTCGGACATGCCGAGCTTTCGGCTGACGTCGAACAAGTGGGCCATGTTGCAGCCGAACTCGTACGGGAACTCGATGCCGGCTGTGTCCGCAGGGTGACGGGCGAAGACATCCGGTCCTGGATTCGGGGATTGCCGGCGCTGACCGGGACACCGCCGCCGGCGCCGTCGACATTTCCCGACCGTCCGAACGACCTGTTCGTCAGTTGGCTGCGTGAAGCCGTCGCAGCCGGAGTTCGCGAACCACACGTGTGCGCGCTGTCCACCGTTGACGAGAGCGGTGTCCCCGATACCCGCTACTTGATTCTCAAAGATGTGACGGACTCCGGATTTTGGTTTTCCGGCAGCTCGGATTCCATGAAGGGGATTGAGCTGCAGGCGAATCCGCAGGCTTCATTGGCGTTCTACTGGCGCGAGCAGGGGCGTCAGATCCGAATCAGGGGATCGGTGGAAACCGAAACCGGGCCGGTCAGGGACACCGACTTTGTCGAGCGCTCCGTCACAGCGAGAGCCGTGGCGGCAGCGAGCCGGACAAGTCGGGTACTGACCGACCCGGACGAGTACAACCGACTTGTCGAAGAAGCGGCGGCGCGCATCGAGAAAGATCCCGGCTATGTCTCCGAGAGTTGGCGTGCCTGGTGCCTGGTTCCCGACACGGTCGAGTTCTGGCAAGCGGACCAAGGCCGCCGGCATCAGCGGTGGCAGTATCGCCGCACCGGAGACGGCGGGTACATCCAGGAAGTCTTGTGGCCCTGAGCGCTCGTGTTATGTCGCGCTGATCTCCGGCGACACGAGGTTGACGACGATGGACTGCCCGCCGAGCTTTGCGTGAATCTCCGGATGCTCGAACCCCGACGAGAGCAGGTAGCTGCCGAGCATGGTCAGTAGTTCGTCCAGATCAATCGTCGGATCCGACGAATGCGCACTGGACGGGGATGCCTGGTTGGCAAGAAGTTCGGTGTGGGTGAGGCGTCCGGCGACGCGAACCGCAGCTACACCCATGGCGTCGCGTCGGACAACGGTGCGGCTACGAGTCTCGAGGTTGCGCGACGATTCACGGGAAGGTGTGGGTGTTGCGGCAGGCATGGACGGGTCCTCTCCGCTGCTGTGTGCTGCGGTGCTGTAGGTGGGAAGTGCAGTGCTGTGAGTCGGAAGTGCAGTGCCATCGGTCGGGAGTGCAAAGCTGAAGGCGTCGGTCGGCTTGCTTGGTGCAGGGTTGGCTGTTGCTGTCGAACTGCCGGAGCCGTTTGTGAGCCCACCATTCGATCCATTTGCCGGTCGATGCGCGGAACCGTTGGTGGCCCCGTTTGTCGACCCGGTGGGGTTGCTTGCTCCATGCGAAGTCGTGTCTTCCATCGTGCGCTCCTGATGCTGTGTGCTCCTGGTGCCCGTGGTCGGACAGGCCCGTAAACAGACCATAGGTTTGCACAGTTTCAACAAACATACCAGGAGTTGGTTTTGCCTCACGAGCCTTCGGCAGTGATCACCTAGCGTGTACCGCAGTGATCACCAAGCGTGTACCGCAGTGATCACCAACCGTGTGCCGCAGCGATTACTACGCGTGTACCGCAGTGCGCCGCTGAATCTTCAGCCACGCCAGGAATCCCCACACGACAAAGAAGGCATAGACGAGATAGAGGATCGCCGACGGGTAGTAGCCGGCGCGGAAGAGTAAGGGAACGCCCACCGCGTCGACGCCGATCCAGATGAGCCAGAACTCGGTCCAGCCGCGGGCCATGCCATAGGTGGCGAGGATCGACCCGGTGAAGATCCAGGCTTCTGCCCACGCGCCATAGGAGCCGAGGACCGTGAATACCCATGCGAAAATCACTGTGCCGCTTGCCATGACAGTGATCATCGCCAGACGTTCGCGCCGGGTCGCCCAGTGTGGCAACACTGCGTCGCCGGAACTCTGTGCGCCGCGCCGCCACTGCATCCACCCGTAGATGCTGACGGTGATGAACAGCAACTGGCGGCCGGCTTGGCCGTACAGATTGAGTTCCTGCGGCGTATGGAACAGCGCGCCCATGAACACGGTGAACAGCAAGGCATTTCCGGCGATACCGACAGGCCATGCCCACACTGAACGCCGGGCCCCGGCAATTGCCGAGCCGATGCCGAAGGTGTTCCCGATGATCTCCCGCCACAAGATCGTGGCGCTGCCGATGTGTAGTTCGGCGTCGAACAGCGCCTCGATCAGGCTCATCAGTCTGCAGCGGCGACGAGTGGTTCGAGCGTCAGATCCGGGAGTTCCTTCTGGATGTACTGCAAGCGCCACTTGTCACTGACCAGAGCGAGCAGGACACCGTCCGAGCGCGTGAAGACCTCTACGCCGCGCTGACGGTTGAGCTCGACCTCGGATGCGGCGTCGGTGCGTCGTGCCAGTGCGTAACCGAGCGGTTCCATCTTCGCTTCGACATTGAATTCCGCCTTCATCCGAGCAGCGACGACCTCGAACTGCATGGGGCCGACAGCCGCCATGACGGGCGACGCGTCGCCACGGATGTCGTTGCGGAGAATCTGCACGACGCCCTCGGAATCGAGTTGGTCGACGGCACGGCGGAACTGCTTGTACTTTCCGGCACTCTCGGCACGCAGGATCGAGAAGTGTTCCGGTGCGAAGGACGGGATCGGCGGGAACTCGGTCTTCTTTTCGGTGTACAGCGTGTGGCCGGGTGCAAGTGCGGTGGCGTTGACCAGACCGACGACGTCGCCGGGGAACGCGGACTCGACGGTGGAACGCTCACGGCCGAACACCGTCTGCGCGTATTTGGTCGTGAAGGGCTTGCCGGTCTGCGCGTGGGTGACGACCATGCCGCGTTCGAAGACACCGGACACGATGCGCATGAACGCCAGACGGTCACGGTGGGCGGTGTCCATGCCGGCCTGAACCTTGAAGATCACCGCACTGAACGGATCGGTGACCTCGCGAGGCTTGCCGTTGATGTCGTCGCGAGCACGCGGCGGCGGCGCCAATTCGACCAGGGTGTCGAGGATCTGACGGACACCGAAGTTGAGCATCGCGGACGCGAAGATCACCGGGGAGGTCTGTCCGGCAAGGAACATTTCCTGATCGTGGTCCTGTCCGGTAGCCGAGAGCAATTCACTCTCCTCGGCAGCGGTTTCCCACTCGGAGCCTTCCTTGGCGAGTGCGGCGTCGGCGTCCATGATCTCTTCGGGGGCGATTTTTGCGCCACCGGCAGTGCGAGTGAACCGGACGTACTCGCGGGCTTCGCCGTCCTCGCCGCGTCGCAGCAGTCCGCGGAAGTCGCCGGCGATGCCGACGGGCCAGTACAGGGGAGTAGGTGTGAGGCCGATGCGCTCACTGATCTCGTCCAGCAATTCGAGCGGGGTCTGGCCGGGACGGTCCCACTTGTTGATAACGGTGATGACGGGGATGCCGCGGTGACGACACACCTGGAACAGCTTGAGTGTCT
Organism: Rhodococcus sp. 24CO; assembly: GCF_050586165.1. Taxonomy (NCBI): domain Bacteria; kingdom Bacillati; phylum Actinomycetota; class Actinomycetes; order Mycobacteriales; family Nocardiaceae; genus Rhodococcus; species Rhodococcus sp. 24CO. Next base: position 291,446 of record NZ_JAZFNF010000004.1, read on the forward strand.
GCGGTTCGAGGCCCTTGGCAGCGTCGATGAGCATGACAGCCGCGTCGACGGCCGTCAGGACGCGGTACGTGTCCTCGGAGAAGTCGGAGTGGCCGGGGGTGTCGACGAGATTGATCACGTTGATCTGATCGTCGGGCGTTTCGGACGAGTGGTAGTTGAACTGCAGCGCGGTGGAACTGACGGAGATGCCGCGGGCCTTCTCCATTTCCATCCAGTCCGAGACCGTCGACTTGCGTCCGGCCTTGCCGTGGACCGCGCCGGCTTCGGAAATCTTTTTTGCGTGCAGGGCCAGCGCTTCGGTGAGCGTCGACTTACCGGCGTCGGGGTGTGAGATGACAGCAAAGGTGCGACGACGTGCAGCTTCGGCCGCGAGGCCCTTCGTGCTGACCGGAGCGGATGTGGCACCGGTGTCGGACTGGACAGTCGAGTCGGTGGGGACAGTCGAGTCGGACGGGGTAGTCAACGAAGAACCTCTCGCAGTGGGAGTAGTGGGCGTAGCGCGATGAAGCACGGGTGCGGACGCACAACAGAGAAAGGATACTCGCCCACGAATTGGCGGTAACACTCGGCGAACTTTGTCTGATTATCCAGATAGGTGTGCGCTGGATCACATGATGGGTTCGGCAACTGTATTCAGGCGTTCTGAGGAGCTGCGTTGAGCAAATTCACCGACGAGATGTACAAGAGTGCCGCTGTCAGCGATCACGGCATGGTGACGGGCGAACCGGATAGCCCGTTGCGCCGGACCTGGGGCGACATTCATCGGCAAGCGCGACGGATGGCGGGTGGATTGGCCGACGCCGGGATCGATCGCGGCGTCGCGGTCGGAATCCTGGCCGGTCAACCGGTGGACATCGCGCCGGCCTGTCAGGCGAGTTGGATGCGCGGCGCTTCCGTGACCATGTTGCACCAGCCGACACCGCGAACCGATCTGGCCGTGTGGGCTCAGGACACCCAGAAGGTGATCGACATGATTGCCGCGCGGGCGGTCATTGTCGGGAGCCCGTTCGACGCGGCAAAACCACTCCTCGAAGCGGGCGGCATCACGGTGGTCACGATCGACGAACTGCGGACAGGGCGGGCGATCGATCCGGTCGACACCGCGGAATCGGATATTGCTCTGCAGCAGTTGACCTCAGGGTCGACTGGTTCGCCGAAGGCTGTGCAGATAACGCACGAGAACTTTCACGTCAACGCGTACGCGATGGTCAACCGCATCAAGTTCTCGATCGACGAGGACGTCATGGTGAGTTGGCTCCCGCTCTTCCATGACATGGGGATGGTCGGGTTCCTCAGTGTTCCCATGCAATTGGGGGCCGAGGTCGTCAGCATCACGCCGTTGGACTTTCTCCGCAGCCCGATCCTGTGGGCGGAACTGATGGGGAAGTACGGTGGAACGGTCACGGCCGCACCGAATTTCGCGTACTCGCTTCTTGCTCGACGGCTGGCGCAAGCGGAGGACGGCGCGGTGGATCTCTCCACGGTCCGCTACATGTGGAACGGTGCCGAACCCGTCGACCCCGACACGTTGGACGCCCTCACCCAGGCCGGGGCACGGTTCGGTTTGAACCCGACTGCGCTCGCGCCGGCCTACGGTATGGCCGAGACAACTCTGGCGGTGTCCATCCCAGACCCGGGGCAAGGGGCGATCGTCGACTACGTCGATCCCGACTTCCTCGATGCGATGTCGCGGGCAGTTCCTTCGAACCGGCCCAACGCGAGGGCTCTCGCGACACTGGGGAGACTTGTTCCGGACTTGGAGGGCCGCGTCGTCGACGGTGACGGTGAGGTGCTGCCGGCTCGAGGCGTCGGAATCATAGAGGTCCGAGGCAAGGCCGTCACGCACGGTTACGTCACCACGGAAGGTCGCCGATCCGCGTATGGCGCCGACGGCTGGTTCAACACCGGTGACGTCGGCTACCTCACCGAAGAGGGCCTCGTCGTGGTGTGTGGGAGGGTCAAGGACGTCATCATCATGGGCGGCCGAAACGTGTATCCCACCGACATCGAGCGGGCCGCGGCGACGGTAGTCGGCGTGCGACCCGGAAATGCGGTGGCGGTACGACTCGACGCCGGGCAGAAGCGAGAGAGCTTTGCCGTTGCCGTCGAGACCAACGCGTTCGAGGACCCCGAGGAAGTTTCCCGCATCGAGCACGATGTGATCCGGGCCGTGTTCTCCGAAGTAGGTCTGCGGCCACGCGCCGTTGCGGTTTTGGGGCCTGGCAGTATCCCGAAGACGTCGTCGGGAAAACTGCGACGGTCCAACTCGGCAGCTCTGATCGGAAAGTAAAGGTCAGTGCAGGCGATTCTGCGCTGCTTCGAGCCCCAGTTCGAGGAGAAGTTCCACCGCGTCGGCGGCTTCCTCGCAGACCAGATCGAGTTCTTTGCGCTCGGCCGCGGAGAACGGCTTGAGTACGTAGTCGGCCGGGTCCATCCGGCCCGGCGGACGGCCGATGCCGACGCGGGTGCGCAGGTAATCCTTGGTGGACAGTGAACTCGAGATGGAGCGCAGACCGTTGTGGCCGCCCTCGCCGCCGCCGAGTTTGAGGCGGATGGTCCCGAAGTCGAGATCCAATTCGTCGTGGACGACGATGATGTTCGACGGATCAACCGAGAAGAACCGTGCCAGCCCCGCTACGGCGCCACCGGAGAGATTCATGTACGAGCGCGGCTTGCCGAGGATCACGCGTCGGCCCGCCAAGCGGCCTTCGACGATCTCGGCCCCACTCTTCTTGTGCGCGTTGAACTTTCCGCCCATCCGGCCTGCCAGGGTGCCGGCAACCATGAACCCGATGTTGTGTCGGGTCTTTTCGTACTGCGGGCCGGGGTTACCGAGTCCGATCACCAGGGCTGAATCTGTGCTCATCGGAGATTTCCTTTACCGACAGGGGAGTGGGCGCGCAAACGGCGCGTCACTCCGAAACTCGGAATGACGCGCCGCTCACAAGCTGGGTTCTCGAGGAGAACGCGAGGATCAGGCCTCTTCGTTTGCTGCCGCTGCTTCTGCCGCTGCTTCTTCGGAAGCCTCGGTGGCTGCTGCGGTGACGTTGACGATCAGCACGTCTGCATCTGCCTGCAGGGTCGCGCCCTTGGGGAGTTCGAGCTGGCTTGCCAGGATCTGGGTGCCGGCCTCGAGGCCCTCGACCGAAACCTCGATCTGCTCGGGGATGTGCAGCGCGTCAGCTTCGAGGGAGATCGTGGAGGCATCCTGCGCAACCATGGTGCCTGCAGCTGCGTCACCGGTGACGACGACGGGAACGTCGATCGTGACCTTCTCGCCCTTCTTGATGACGAGGAGGTCAGCGTGCTCGATGTAGTTGCGGATGGGGTGCACGACGACCGACTTGGTCAGTGCAACCTGCTCCGTGCCGTCGATGTCGAGCGTCAGCACAGCGTTGGTGCCGTGTGCGCGGAGGATGGAAGCGAAGTCGCGAGCGGCGACGTTGAGGTGCTTGGGGTCTTCACCGTGGCCGTACAGAACCGTGGGGACCAGGCCGTCGCGGCGTGCGCGGCGAGCTGCGCCCTTGCCGAACTCGGTGCGGACGACAGCGACGAGGTTGTTCTCTTCAGACATGATGAAACGGCTCCTACAACTCACGGGGTTCGTGCTCGGTTTACTGACGTGTGGTTCTGCCGGCGACGAGGACAGGCGCGCACACGGCCAGGAGCGAAACGCTCGAGCTGAGCCGTAGCCGCGTCGATCACGGAAAACCTGCAGTTAGTGGAGCAGCTGCGATTCACCCTCGCCGAGACAACGTTCCATACAGTACCGGAACTCGCGCGTCGCCGCGAATCGCCGCACGAGTTCCGGTAGTTCACGGCTGCATCAGGAGCGGGCTGCGCTGATTCCGGCGCGACGTCCGAAGAAGCTGCCGTCGCCGAGGCTGGTTCCGCTGGCATAGCCGCCCGCGCAGACACCGGACGTGCAGCGGCCCGCTGCGAACAGTCCGGGGATCGGCTCGCCGGAGACGTGCAGAACCTCGGAATCGACGGTTGTCTTCAACCCGCCGAGTGTGAAGCCGCCGGTGCGACCGCGCAGGTCGATCGCTGCGAACGGGCCGACAATCGGCTTGACCCATTCGGGCTTCTTGCCCAGCACCGGGTCGGCGTTCGACTCGGCGTGACGGTTGTAGAGCTCGACAGTGGATTGCAACGCGCCGACAGGAAGCCCCATCTCGGCTTCGAGTTCCTCGACCGTTTCCGCTACCCACGTCGGCTGCGCGCGCAACTGAGCGCTGGACGATTCGGCATTCATGCCTTCCTCGTATGCAGCCTCGTCGATCACGAGGAACGCCTGATTGTCCTGCTGGAAGAGTGTTGCCTGGCCGATGCGGCCCGGGTACGTGTCCTCGGGGATGTATCGCTGACCACGGCCGTTGACGAGAATGCCGCGCACCATCAACTGCGGGTCGCAGAAGAACGCGACCTCGGTGGCGTCCATGTGCGCGGTGTCGGCGCCAAGTGCCTGGCCGATCTGGATCGCGCGACCGTCGTGCGCCTCGATGGAAGCTGCCGGATGGCCGAAGATGCGCGGCGCGTTGGAGCGCACCATCTCGTTGTTGTACGCAAAGCTGCCCATCGCCAGGACAACACCCTTGCGGGCGCGGATCGCGACATCCTTGCCGTAACGCTTGGCGACGACGCCGACCACGCGGGGTCCGTCGACCACCAGAGTCTGGACGCGCAAATCGTATTCTGCTCGGACGCCCAGCTTTTCGGCCGTCTCGACGAGCGGCTTCATCAGCATGTAGCCGCCGCCCTGCTCGCCTGTCTTCTTCTCGGACATCTGCGGAACATGTCCACGGGGCGCGGGATCGACCAGCGTGTTGAACGGCGCGGCGTTCTCACCGCCGGAGTACATGAGGCCGTCGTCGAAGGGCGGTTCCCAGCCGGGCTGACCCCAGAACGACTCCTTGAACGGAACGCCCGCGTCGACGAGCCAGTTGTAGTGATCGACGCTGCCCTCGCAGTAGGCATCGATCTTGGCGTCGTCGGTTCCCGGGCCGAGCGCGGCTTTCATGAACGTCTTCATGTTGTCGACGGTGTCGTCGAATCCGCATGCCTTCTGCAACGCAGTGCCGCCGCCCAGGTAGATGAAGCCGCCGGCCAGCGATGCGGCACCGCCCCAACCGCCGGTTCGCTCGAGCACGAGCACGTCGGCGCCCGCGCGCGCAGCTTCGATTGCGGCGGTGACTCCGGCGATTCCGTAGCCGGCGACAACCACGTCGGCTTCGAAGTCCCAGCTGGTGATGTCGGAAACGGAAATCGGGGAAATTGTGGCGTCGGCCATGGACGGCGTCCTCTCGCAAATACGAACTGATCAGGTGAGAGTCAAGATTTGCAGCTCCGCTCGAATCCTGGCCGATGTGATCCCGGTCATCGGGAGACGCTCGAGTCCCGCACAGCGCCGAGAAAACGGTCTAGGTCTTTCTCGTCGACAAAACAGTGCGGGGACGCCCTGACCACGGCGTCGAGACCGCGTGCCGTCATGTCGAGGAGAGTCGATCCACGGCCGCTCACCGTGACGGTGATGCTCTGCGCCGCAAGTTGACTGCGGACTTCGGCGGCCGGAACCGCGTCCACGGTGAACGAGACGATACCGCTGAGGGTGGGGCCACGATCGTGGACGGAGACACCGGACATCGCGCCCAGGCCGGCCCGAAGATAGCGCGACCTCGATTCGATCTGCTGCGCAACGGTTTCCGTCCCCAATGCCAGGAGGTAGTCCGCCGCGGCGCCGAGTCCGAGGCGAGCCGCGACACTGGTTTCCCACAGTTCGAATCGTGTGGCATCCGGCGCGGGCACATAGGCATCAGGGTGGGTCCAGTCCGCTCCGTGCAGGTCCATCGCGGCGGGTTCGAGTGCAGTCGCCAGTCCGGGACGCACGTACAGAAATCCCGTTCCCCGTGGGCCGCGAAGCCACTTGCGCCCCGTGGCGCTCAACGCGTCGACGCCGAGGGCAGCCACGTCGATGGGTAGTTGGCCCACCGATTGGCACGCGTCGAGGAGTACCAGTGCGCCGTGGCGCGCAGCCAATTCGACCACCTCGCGGACCGGGTTGACCAGGCCGCTGTTCGTGGGTGCGTGGACAACCGAGATGACGCGGACGCGGTCGTCGAGCATCGCTTCGAGCGCCTCGAGGTCGATCCGGCCGTCGGAATCGCTCGGAATCACCTCGACCTTCGCGCCGGTCGACCGCGCCCGACCCAGCGCGGCGATGGCGTTGCTGGCGTATTCGACACCACAGATCAGGACGCGGTCGCCCGGGCTCAAGGGCACGGCCGCAAAAAAATCGTTCCAGGCTCGGGTTGCGCTGTCGGTCAACGCGATATCCGAAGGCTGGGCGCCGAACACCCGGGCCAGTGAGTGTGGAACCGCGGCCAAGGCTTCACCGCGGCGATCTGCGGCGACGTAGCCGCCGACTTCGGCTTCCAGGCGCAGATGCTCGATCATCGCCGTCAACACGGGTTCAGGCGGTAGCGAGGATCCGGCGCTGTCGAGGAACACCTTGTCGATGCACCCAGGGGTGTCGCGGCGGATCGAGGTGAGATCGAACATGGCACCATCCGTTCACTTCGGTGTGGTTCAAAGGCTCTGTGAACGAAGCTATACCGATGGACCGCACCCTGGGGACGTTCGACGCCGTGGGGATCGGCCTTGCCGCGATGATCGGTGCGGGAGTGTTCGTGGTGTTCGCACCGGCAGCGGCAGCGGCTGGCACCGGATTGATGTTCGGTCTGGTTATCGCGGCATTCGTGGCGTACTGCAACGCCACGTCGTCGGCGCAACTCGCCGCACGGTATCCGACCTCCGGCGGGACGTACGTCTACGGACGTGAGCAACTCGGGCCGTGGTGGGGGTTTGTTGCGGGGTGGTCGTTTGTGGTCGGGAAGATCGCGAGTTGCGGGGCGATGGCGTTGACCTTCGCGACTTACGTTGTACCCGAGCCGTATCGGAAGCCCGTCGCCGTGGCGCTTGTAGTGCTGCTGGTCGCGGTGAACTATCGCGGTGTCACCAGGACCGCGCAGATGGCCCGAGTGATCGTCGCGATGTCCGTGACTGCAATCGGCGTGGGTTTGTGTGTATCGCTGTGGGGGCCGGGTGCTCATCGTGCGATGCCTGAGGTTGTCTTCGGCTCGTGGCACGGGGTTCTGCAATCGGCCGGACTACTGTTCTTTGCCTTTGCCGGGTACGCCCGCATCGCGACTCTGGGCGAGGAAGTCCGGGATCCTCGGCGCACGATTCCACGCGCAATCCTGATAGCTCTGGGCGTTGCGGTAGTCATCTATGCGGTGGTAGCGGTGGTTCTTCTGGTGACTCTGGGACAGGAGAGACTTGCGGAGTCGACCCGTCCGCTCGCGGATGCCGTCGCGCTTTCCGGGTGGGGGTGGGCAGAACCGATTGTGGTCGTCGGCGCCGCCGCCGCATCCGCTGGTGCTCTGTTGGCGTTGATCGCGGGGGTGAGCCGAACCGCGATGGCGATGGGCCGGGAACGGGATCTGCCACGGACTTTCGCAGCGATTCATCCCAAATTTGCTGTGCCACATCACGCTGAACTGGCTGTCGGCGCGATCGTGATCGCACTGGTCTCGATGGTCGATCTACGTGGTGTGATCGGGTTTTCGTCATTCGGGGTGCTGGTGTACTACCTCGTGGCAAATGTGAGCGCCTATACCCAAGGCGGCGCGGATCGGATCTTCCCGCGGTGGCTTCAGGTTGTCGGAGCGCTGGGATGTGCGGTCCTGGCGTTCACGCTGCCTGTTTCGGCAGTCGCGGCGGGGACAGGTGTTGTTCTTCTGGGTTGTGGGTATCGGTGGATACGACTGAAAAAATTTGGCGACACGTAACACGGCAAAGGGTGCAATCGGTGTGTGCGGGCTCTATCGTCGGTACAACCGCTAGAGCACGCGAACCGCTAGACAAACCCAAAGGGGAAGTCGAATGGCAACCGCAGTACTGGAAACGACGCTGGACTCACGTCCCGCCGCCGAGGCATACATCGGTGGGGTGTGCTTCAAGCAAGGCCCGCCGAGACTTGTCGGAACCGAGGTCGAATGGCTGACCAGGGATGCCGGCGGTGGCCGTCCGTCACTCGAGGCTCTTGCCCTTGCGCTGGGTAAACATACGCCCACCAGTATCGATCCGGAATCTCCCGGCGCCCCACTTCCGGGCGGAAGTTACGTCACCGTCGAACCGGGCGGTCAGATCGAACTCTCCTCGGCGCCGCGCACGTCAGCTCGCGAAGTATGCGATTACCTGGGCGAAGACCACCGCGTGTTGAGTGCGCTTCTTCGCGACCAATCCATCGAGATGTACGACGGTTCCGCTGATGATTTGCGTGAACCACATCGCCTGCTGCGACTGCCCCGATACTGCGCCATGGAACACCAGTTTTCCTCTATCGGGCCGTACGGAACCCTCATGATGTGCAACACCGCCGCTGTACAGGTGAGCGTCGACGCGGGTGGCAGCCAAGAAGCTATAGCGCGGCGGTGGCGACTGCTCGGCGATATCGGGCCGGCTCTGATCGCCGCATTTGCGTGTTCGCCACAGCTGGAAGGGATTCCGCGAGGGGAGTGGGCGTCGCAACGGATGCGGACGTGGCTCGAACTCGATGCCAGGCGCACGATGCCCGTTGTCGATGCGGCCGATTACGCGCAGTGGGCCTTGAACGTCCCGCTGATGTGTGTCCGGAACAGTTCCGACGACTGGACTGCGCCGCGGAGCGCCACGTTTGGCGACTGGATCGACGGGGCACTCGAATCCGACATAGGTCGTGCGCCCACGTCCGAGGATCTGGACTACCACCTGTCCACGATGTTCCCGCCGGTCCGTGCGGCAGGACATCTGGAGGTGAGGTACATCGACGCTCAACCCGGCGATCTGTGGCGCGTACCGATAGCTGCGATCGATGCGCTGCTGTCCGGGCCCGCGGTGATGCAGGAAGCAAGCGATGCCGCGGCATCGACGGCGGGCCGCTGGCGTGATGCCGCGGAATACGGTCTGGTGGACGTCGAATTACGTTCGGCAGCAACATCTCTGATGTCGCTCGCAGCGTCGTATGCGCCTGACCCCGAGTTCGTTCGTCTCCTTGATCGTGCGGCCGAGCGGTGTTGTCGGGGCCTGGCGCCGGTCGAGGGAAGCTGATGTCGACAGAGGTCACCAAGGAAGCGGTCGAGACCGTTCTGGATCGGGCACGAGCGCGTTCGCTGCTGCTCACCGATTGCGTCGACGACACCGAGTTGATCGCCCAGCACTCGCCGCTCATGAGTCCGCTGGTGTGGGATCTTGCTCATATCGGCAACCAGGAGGAACTGTGGCTGGTGCGCGATGTGGGCGGACGCGAACCGGTCCGACGCGATATCGACGACATGTACGACGCGTTCAAGCACTCGCGGCCCACGCGACCTGAGCTTCCGCTGTTGGATCCGGCCGAATCGCGTCAGTACATACATACGGTTCGAGGCAAGGTGTGGGACGTTCTGGCTGACAGCAACTTCGACGGAAATCCGCTCGAACGCAGCGGGTTTGTGTTCGCCATGATCGCCCAGCACGAACAGCAACATGCCGAAAGTATGCTCGCAACACACCAATTACGTTCCGGCCCTGCGGCGCTCGTGGCCACACCAGCTCCCGCTGTGCGGCGCAAGTACCTTCATGACGACGTGGTCATTCCCGCCGGGCCGTTTGTGATGGGTACCGATGACGAACCGTGGGCTCTCGACAACGAGAGGACCGCTCATCAGGTGTATCTCGGCCCCTATGCAATCGACCGATTCCCGGTCACCAACGGCGAGTTCATCGAATTCATCGACGACGGTGGGTATTCCCGCCCCGAACTGTGGTCGCGGGCCGGGTGGCGTCATCGCATCGATGCCAATCTCACTGCGCCCCTGTTCTGGGAACGCGACGGATCAACATGGTGGCAGCGGTCTTTCGGCACCGACAAACCGGTAGCGATTCGCCGCCCGGTGGTGCATGTCAGCTACTTCGAAGCCGAAGCCTATGCAACCTGGGCAGGCAAGCGACTTCCCACTGAAGCCGAATGGGAGAAGGCGGCACGGTGGGACCCCGAATCCGGACGGTCCCGCCGATTCCCGTGGGGCGATGACCCACCGGACGAGACCCGCGCCAATCTCGGCCAACAGCATCTGTCTCCAGCTGATGCAGGGGCCTATCCCGACGGCGCGTCGGCGTACGGTGTGCAGCAGTTGATCGGGGACGTGTGGGAATGGACGTCTTCCGGTTTCCATCCGTACCCGGGGTTTCATGCGTTTCCGTACCGTGAGTACTCCGAGGTGTTCTTCGGCGGTGATTACAAGATGCTGCGCGGTGGTTCGTTCGGAACCGACAGCGTTGCGTGCCGTGGCACTTTCCGCAACTGGGATCATCCGATCCGGCGTCAGATTTTCTCCGGATTCCGTTGCGCCAGAACACTGTCCGGGCACGTCTGACATGTGCCGACATCTCGGCTATCTCGGACCGCCGCGCTCCGTCCGAGATCTACTACAGGGCGGAACCCATTCGCTGGTGAAGCAGTCGTGGGCACCGCGTGAGATGCGCCGGGGCGGAACCATCAACGCCGACGGCTTCGGTGTCAGTTGGTGGAATGACGGGGCGTTGGGCCGATATCGAAGTAGTGTCCCCATCTGGTCGGATACCACTGTCGAGGAAACGCTTTCACATATTCACAGTGGATCGGTCCTCGCCGCGGTTCGCTCCGCGACGGAGGGAATGGCAGTGGAGATCGGCGCGTGTGCGCCGTTTGCCGACGGTACTTACGCCTTCAGTCACAACGGAGCCGTCACGGGATGGCCGAATTCGATTGCCACTCTCGCACAGGAGATCCCGACTGTCGAGCTGTTGACCATGCCGGCGCCGACCGACGCGGCGCTACTGTGGACGCTGTTGCGTCATCGCCTGCAGGACGGGGCGTCGCTGACGGGTACGTCGGTGGAAGCCGCGTTGACCACCGTCCTTCACGACGTCGAAGCGGTGGCGCCAGGTTCGCGTCTGAACTTCCTGCTCGGCGACGGGAACGAACTGTGGGCAAGCACCTGGGGCCATACGTTGTACGTTCTCGTCGACGAGTTGCAGGCACTGATCGCGTCCGAACCCTTCGACGATTCACCGGGGTGGGAACAAATTCCCGACAGGCACCTCGTCTGCGCCCGCCCCGGGCATTTGATCATCACCCCGATCCCGATGGGAGAACGATGAGCACCCCGATTCTCGAGATCTTTCTGACTCCGGACGACCTTGTCGAGCAATTGCGGTCCGACGCTCGCTCCGGCCTGACCGCGCAGTCGAAGTGGCTTGCGCCGGTGTGGTTCTACGACGCCCGCGGCAGTGAACTCTTCGAGCAGATCACCGAGCTGCCGGAGTATTACCCCACCCGCACGGAACGCGCTTTGCTGGCCGAGTGCGCCGGCGAGATCGCATCGTTGACCGCACCGAAGATGCTGATCGAGTTGGGTTCCGGTTCCTCGGAGAAGACGCGCCTACTGCTGGAAGCGATGGCTGGTTCACTGCACACCTATGTCCCGCAAGATGTTTCGGTGACTGCGTTGGAAGGCGCTGCCAAGGCGATCAGCACGGAGTTTCCGGGCATCGACGTCATTGGAGTGGTCAGCGACTTCACCGGTTCGCTGCATCATCTTCCCAGCGGGGGCAGGCGGGCGGTCGCGTTTTTGGGCGGCACGCTGGGAAATCTGATTCCGGGCGAGCGCGCAGAGTTTCTTGCCGGTGTCGCGGAGGTTCTCGGCCACGGTGAGAGCTTGATCCTCGGAGTGGGGTTGGTAACCGATCCGGCTGTGCTGGTTCCCGCCTACGACGACAGTGTGGGAGTAACAGCGGAGTTCAACCTCAACGTGCTCAGCGTCTTGAACAAGCAACTCGGCGCGAACTTCCCTCTGGAAGCGTTCCGGCATGTCGCACTCTGGGATGCCGAGAACCAGTGGATCGAGATGAGGTTGGAAGCTCTCCGCGATCTTTCGGTGCGGATCGAAGACCTGGATCTGGAGATCACCTTCGCCGCGGGCGAGCAATTGCGCACGGAAATCTCCGCGAAGTTCACCGTCGACGGGATCACTGCCGAGTTGGAGGACGCGGGCTTTCGGCTACAGAAAGTGTGGACCGACGCCGATCAGCGGTTCGCGCTGCTGTGCGCGGAGCGAGCCTGAGTGCTCACCAATCGACGTGAAATACGGCTATCCGCGTCCAGGGCAAATTTGTGCGCACTCAGATACGGGCGCGCTGTCCTGACTGCGGCGACAATCGTGATGCTCACGATCCCGCTGACGCAATGCTCCGCGCAGCCGGTTCCGTCGCCCGAGAATCTCGAATCTGTTGGCAGCAGCTCGGAAGTCCCCACTGAAGACACGTTGCCGGAACTCGAGGTGACCACGGTCCTCGACGGACTCGACCATCCCTGGGACGTTGTGCAGGCGCCTGACGGCGCGATTCTCACCGGGCAGCGGTCCGGGGGTTTTGTCGTTCGCCGCAGCGACAACACGACCGGCCCTGTCACTGCAGACCTTTCGGATCTCTACGCTCGGTCCGAGACCGGACTGATGGGAATCGCGCTTGCCCGCGACTTTGCTCAGTCCCGCACCCTGTACACCTGCCAGGGATTCGGTGCTGGGGGAGTTACGGACGTTCGGGTGATCTCGTGGACAGTCGACGCCGGCTGGACCGAACTCACGCGAACCGGAACGGTGTTGCAGGGTCTCCCGGTCTCGTCGGGGCGACATGGTGGGTGCCGGATTCTTGCCGCCGAGGACGGAACGTTGTTTGTCGGCACGGGTGACAGCGCGAATCCCAGTGTTCCGCAGGACCCGAACTCGCTGGGCGGCAAGGTCTTGCACGTCAACGCAGACGGCACGCCGGCGGCGGGCAACCCCAACCCGTCGAGCCCGGTGTACACCCTCGGCCACCGGAACGTTCAGGGATTGGCCGTTCAACCCGGAACCGGCAGGTTCTATTCAGTGGAGCAGGGCACCAGCGTCGACGACGAGCTGAATCTGCTGACCCCCGGCGGAAATTACGGCTATCGACCGGATCGGTTGCCGGGAACATACGACGAGTCGGTGCCGATGACCGATCCGTCCCGTGTGCCAGGCGCGATCGAAGCGGTGTGGAGTTCGGGTAACTCGACCCTGGCAACCGCGAGCGCGGCATTTGCCGATGGCCCGCAATGGGGACCGTGGGACGGCAGCGTTGTCATCGGCGGACTCAAGAGCAAGAAACTGATCTTTCTGCGACTGAGCGACGACGGCCGGAGCGTCGACGCACAGGCATACGGGTTGGAAAACAAGTACGGCCGACTGCGTTCGATAACGCCAACAGGAGACGGATCTCTCCTCGTCACGACGGACAACGGAGACAACGACAAGGTGCTCCTCGTGACGCCGTCGCAGTAGCCGGATACCAGCCGTAGCCGGGTGTCAGAAGCTCCAGATCAGCGGAATCAGAACTGTCGCAACTACGAGGAACCACAGGAGCATCGGGAGTCCGAGCTTCCAGTAGTCGCCGAACTTGTAGCCGCCAGGGCCCATCACCATCATGTTGGCGGGGGTTGCGACTGGAGTCAGGAACGACGCGGCGGCCGCGACGGTCACGGTCATCAGGAGCGGCACCACCGAGATGTTCAACTCGGAGGCGACGGAAAGTGCGATCGGCGTGATGATCAATGCCGTCGCGGTGTTGCTGATGAGCTGGCCGAGCGTTGCGGTGACGAGGAACAGTCCGGCAACAACAACGTACGGGCTGGCGCCGCCGATGACGTCGACAAAACCGTGGGCGAGTTTCTCGGCAGCGCCGGTCTGTTGAATTGCCGTGGAGAGCGGAATCATTCCACCGACCAGAATGAGGGTGGTCCACGAGATCGAGCGGTGCGCCTCTTCGACACTGATCACACGCAGCAGGACCATCGCGCAGGCGGCAACAAGACCTGCGATAGCGGACGGGACCAACCCGAACGTCAGCATGATCACCATGGCGGCGACGACAACCAGGGACATGATCGCGCGGGTGCCGAGCGGCGCGGCCTGCTTACGGATCAAGGCAGGCGGATCGACAACAAGGACGTTCGGGTCCACCGACGTGTGAGTGTCCAGGTCGTCCCAACTGCCCTGTAGCAACAGTGTGTCGCCGGCGGCGAGCCTGATACCGCCAGGCCCACAGGGCTCGCCGGCCCGCGCGGCCGCCAGAACCACCAGATCGCCACTGTCGGTCACCATGCCGGGGAAAACCTTGTCGCCGATGATTTCCGAGCGTGGAGGAACGATCACTTCGACAACGCCGTCGTCCTTGGTGATCAGTGGTGCGTCGGATTGATCGCAACCGCCCGCGACGGCGTATTGCTGCGCGAGCGTCTTGGCGTGCCGGCTCAGGTCCGGTGACATCGACGTTCCGGCACGGTGGGGCAACACGCGAGGACCGAGTAACACTGCGATCGCAATGGTTCCGAGAACCAGCGGCGCACCGATCAAGGTGAAGTCGAAGAAGCCGAATGCGCCGACACCGGCGTCGGCGGCGGCATCGGAGACGATGATGTTGACCGGTGTGCCGGTGAGCGTGAGCATCGAACCGGCATGTGCGGCAAAGGCGAGCGGGAGCAGCAGTTGCGATGTGGACCGGCCGAGTCGGACCGCGAGGACGACCACCATCGGGATCAACGCGGCTACCGCACCGTTCACACTGATCAATGCCGTCAGTGCGGCGACCAGCAACATGATTGCGCTCACCAACCGAACGCGTGAATCGCCTACCTTCGTCAGAAGCTTCTCGCCCGCCCACGTCGTGACCCCTGTGGCGTCGAGCGCTTCGCTGACGACAAAGAGTGCGGCGATGAATATGACTGTGGGATCACCGAATCCGGCCAGCGCCTGTTCCACCGAGATCACCCCGGTTGCGGCCAGCGCCAGTGCCGTTCCGATCGCGATGATGCCGACCGGAATTCTACCTATGACAAACAGAGCCACAACCACGGCAAGCACGACAAAGGTGATGGTGATGTCATTCACGATTCGTAAAGCTACCTCCCACCGCGGCTACCTCCCTGCACCGCATACAGAACGACCCCGTCTCGGAAGGAGACGGGGTCGAAAGGACGGACGCGGTGGAATTAGTTGGAGGCGGCGATGCGCGCCTTCTCGAGAGCGGCGAGGGTGCGGAGCACGGTTGCCTTCTGCTTGTTGAGATCGCTCAGGCGAGCGCGGGCAGGCAGACCCTGGGCAAGTTCGGCGACCTTGATCTGCTCGTCGATGGAACCGAGCTGATCGAGAAGCCCCAGAACGCGCGTCTGCAGCGTGTTGATGTCGACGGTGTCCGTCTTCACCGGAGCGGCAACGCGAGTCGCAGTGCCCGTGCTGGAGGGGCGGGAAGCGCGTGCCGGCGACGTGTCGGCAACAACGGTAGCCGCGCGCGGGCGGATGGCCTTGCGGACAGCGGCAGCGTCGGGGAGAACGTCCATGCGGATTTCGTTGAGGACGCGGCGGGCTTCGCGTGCCGTGACACGGTATTCGCGCTCTTCGTCATCGTCGGACTGCAGCGTTCCGCCGAGCGGACGCAGGCCGTACATGCCGAGGAATCGCTTGGCGTCGTCGATGATGCCTTCGTTTTCGCGGCACCGTGCGCAGCGAGGTTCGTTGCGGAACATTTCTACGGAGTTGTCGTCACCACACCAGACACAGGATCCTGGGCGCCACCGCCGG
The DNA here is from genome assembly GCF_050586165.1 of Rhodococcus sp. 24CO. Lineage (NCBI taxonomy): Bacteria > Bacillati > Actinomycetota > Actinomycetes > Mycobacteriales > Nocardiaceae > Rhodococcus > Rhodococcus sp. 24CO. The sequence continues at coordinate 307,162 of NZ_JAZFNF010000004.1, forward strand.
ACCGTGGGAACTGAAGAATTCAGTGAATGAGATTCGGGCCGGGATGCCGAACGAGATTCCAGGGTTTGCGCGTCGATCACGACGAGCCACATTAGGCGAAGATTGCGGGCAGGTGAACACCAGCTCGGCGTCGACCTGGGATTCTCTCCGGAGGCGTGACCAAGATCATGCCGATTGTCCGATTCTCGGGTATTTGTGTGTCGCACAAATGGTTTCGTGAAGACCTCTCGGTCTGGTTCCACGGATGAGCGTCACCGTGAAACACGAAGGGCGCGTACCCGTGACCGTATGGTCACAGATACGCGCCCGCCCCGCGGTAACGCGAAAGACTATGCGCTGCCGTTGAACAGTGAAGTCACAGAACCGTTCTCGAAAACTTCCTTGATGGTCCGTGCGAGCAGAGGTGCAATCGACAGAATCGTCAGCGTCGGGAACTGCTTCGACTCGGGGATCGGCAGCGTGTTGGTCGTGATGACCTCCTTGGCGCCGCAGGCAGCCAGGCGCTCGGCGGCCGGATCCGAGAAGATGCCGTGGGTGGTGGCGATGATGACGTCGACAGCACCGGCGTCCTTGAGTACCTTGACGGCGCCGGCGATGGTGCCGCCGGTGTCGATCATGTCGTCGATCAACACGCAGGTGAGGCCGTTGACATCACCGACGACGCGGTTGGACTTGACCTGGTTCGGGACCAGCGGATCACGCGTCTTGTGCACGAACGCCAGCGGTGCGCCGTCGAGGGCATCTGCCCACTTCTCGGCAACCTTGACGCGGCCGGCATCAGGGGAAACGACGCAGATGTTGTCGGTGCCGTAGTTGTCGCGCACGTACTCGGCGAGCTGGCCCTGAGCGTGCATGTGATCGACCGGACCGTCGAAGAAGCCCTGAATCTGATCGGTGTGAAGGTCGACCGTGATGATCCGGTCGGCGCCTGCGGTCTTGAGCAGGTCCGCGATCAAGCGAGCGGAAATGGGCTCGCGTCCGCGGTGCTTCTTGTCCTGGCGGGCGTACGGGTAGAACGGCAGCACCGCGGTGATGCGCTTTGCAGATCCACGCTTGAGCGCGTCGATCATGATGAGCTGCTCCATCACCCACGTGTTCAGCGGCGCCGGATGGCTCTGCAGCACAAACGCATCCGAACCACGTACAGACTCTTCGAAGCGAACGAAGATCTCACCGTTCGCGAAATCGCGGGCAGTCTGCGGGGTGACTCGGATGTCGAGTTCCTTCGCAACCTGCTCAGCCAACTCGGGATGCGCACGACCCGAGAACAACATCAAGTTCTTCTGGTTGTCGATCCAATTCGCAGTCACTGGTTCATGCCATCCTTTTGTACTTGCTGATCTGTGCGCTCTGATTCCGAAGCCGTTGCTGCATCGGCTGCAGGAGTACCGGGCCGATTTTTCTCGACCCAACCCTCGATGTTGCGTTGCTTACCGCCCGAGACCGCAAGAGCCCCAGCCGGAACGTCGAATCGCAAGACGGTGCCGGCGCCGGTGTACGCACCGTCCCCGACGTGAACCGGAGCGACGAACATGGTGTCCGAGCCGGTTCGCACGTGCGACCCCACCACAGTACGGCGCTTGGTCACCCCGTCGTAATTGACGAAGACGCTCGACGCTCCGATGTTGCTGTGATGGCCGATGGTGGCGTCGCCGACGTAGGTAAGATGCGGAACCTTCGAATGTTCGCCGATCTCGGCGTTCTTGGTCTCCACGTACGCACCGAGTTTGCCGTGAGCGCCCAGGGAAGTGGCCGGGCGTAGGTACGCGAAGGGGCCGACGGTAGCGTCGGCGCCGATTGTCGACTCGTTTGCATGCGAACGGATGACAACGGCCCTGGCACCGACAGTGACATCGGTCAGAGTGGTATCCGGGCCGATCACAGCGTCTTCGCCCACTGACGTGGTGCCGGCCAACTGTACGCCGGGTAGCAGCGTCACATCCTGTTCGAGAGTGACGTCGCAGTCGATCCAGGTACTTGCCGGATCGACGACGGTGACGCCGGCGCGCATCCACTTCTCGAGGATTCGACGGTTCTTCTCACGTGCCAACGTCGACAGCTGCACGCGATCGTTTGCACCGGCGACCAGAACCGAGTCCGCGATGTGCTGAGCACGTACACGCTTTCCGGCGCGACGGGCGATCATGATCACATCGGTGAGATAGAACTCGTGCTGAGCATTGTTGGAGTCGAGGGACGACAACGCATCACGAAGCGTCTCGACGTCGAATGCGTAGACACCGGAATTGACCTCGGTGATCGAACGCTGCGACTCCGTCGCTTCTTTCTCCTCGACGATCGCGTTGACTTCACCGTCTGTGGTGCGCAGGATCCGGCCGTAACCGGTGGGGTCGGATGCCGTGGACGTCAGGACCGTCACCGCAGCTGCCGGCGCGCTGGTGTGGCGCTCGAGTAGATCCGCGATGGTGGTGCCGTCCAGGAGGGGGACGTCGGCAGCAGTCACGAGTACCGTGCCGCGGAAATCTGCAGGCAGTCCTTCGAGACCACAACTGACCGCGTGGCCGGTGCCCTTCTGCTCGTCCTGAACGGCGATCGTGATCAAGCGACCCAAGTCGGTGGCGACGGATGCCACAGCTTCGGATACCCGTTCGCGGTCGTGGCCGACGACGGTCACCAAATGCGTCGGATTCAACGACGCGGCAGCGTGGAGGGAGTGCGCGAGCATGGTGCGGCCGGCAAGAGTGTGGAGCACCTTGGGAGTCTTGGACTTCATCCGAGTGCCTGCACCCGCTGCGAGAACGATCACGGCGGTTTGCACTTGTTTGAGCTCCCTCTTGTCGATCATCAACTACCGGCTCCGCCGCCAGGACTCGAACCTGAACTATCTGAACCAAAATCAGAGGTGCTGCCATTACACCACGGCGGATTGCCACGCTCTCCGAACCTTGCGGCGGATTACGCGCAAGAATAATCGCATGCCGACCCGGTCTAGGTCGAACCGCTCCTCCGTTTTCGGGTCGAGCAGTGCCGATAGGCTTGCTGTGAGCGGTGCGGTGACAACCGTCCGGCGTATGGGGGAGAGAGGCAATCATGGCGACGGTTCCCAATCCGATGGGCAGTGATCGCGCACCTGAACGGGCAACTCGGGTGCGTATGACGGGAACACAGCGTCGTCAGCAGTTGATCGAGATCGCCAGGGCTCTTTTTGCCGAACGTGGATACGAAGCAACCTCGATCGAGGAAATTGCGCAACGGGCGAATGTCTCGAAGCCTGTCGTCTACGAGCACTTCGGCGGTAAAGAGGGCTTGTATGCCGTGGTCGTGGATCGCGAGATGTCGCGACTGCTGGAGATGATCACGTCGTCGTTATCGCAGAACCGCTCGAGAGTTCGAGTCGAGCGGGTAGCGCTGGCGTTGCTCACATACGTCGAGGAACACACAGACGGCTTCCGGATCCTGGTTCGTGATTCGTCCGTCGTGGCGCCGAGCGGTACCTATTCCAGTCTCCTCAACGACGCCATCAGTCAGGTGGGATACCTGTTGGCCGGAGACTTCTCGCGGCGTGGATTCGACCCGGGACTTGCAACGATGTACGCGCAGGCGCTGGTCGGGATGGTGTCGACCACAGCCACGTGGTGGCTCGACGAGCGCACTCCGTCCAAGGAAGTCGTGGCCGCCCACCTCGTGAATTTGTGTTGGAACGGCCTCACCAATCTCGAGGCCGATCCGCAATTAGAGGGTTAACGCAGGCGTGCCTGTCGCTGAAGTATGGAGCGCAGTCTAAGCTGTGTTGGCTGTATCACGATCGTTCGATGGGCAAATGTGGTTTGTTTGCGTGGGGTGTTCTTTGTTGCAAAGCGCCTTCCATTTTGACGCTGTGAACGGGTAATGGTGAGGATTCGTTCGATGTGTGGTGACTGGAGGCCGGATCGATGGTGAGGCAGGAGCGGGCGGAAGCCACTCGTGATTCGGTACTGCGCGGTGCAGCGGGCGTTTTCCTGCGTCTGGGGTATGCAAACGCCAGTCTGAGCGAGATCATCGCCGAATCGCAGGTGACCAAAGGGGCGCTTTACTTCCACTTCGGTTCCAAGGAAGAGCTCGCCCGCGCGGTGATCGACGAAGGGTCTGCTCGTTTCGACGCCAAGTCGGAATTGTGGCTGGATCGCCGAACGCCGGCGCTGGAATCGCTGATCGGTGTCTCGTCGGTGGCGGTCGACACTGCCGCACATGACGTACTTGTTCGTGCCACGTTCCGTTTGCTGGTCGAAATCGGTGACTACCGTGGATCGGGTCCGGCAACGTTCGACGTCTGGCTCGATATTTTCCGGGATCTCGCCACCAGAGCCGCCGATGAAGGTGACCTCAAATCCGACGTCGACTCTTCGGACATTGCGCGTTTCTTGTTGCAAATGGTGACGGGTGTCCGATTGATAGCGTCGGCTACGGGAACAATGCGCGATTTGTCTGAGTCGATGAAGACGTCGTGGAATATCATTCTTCCGGTCGTCGTTCCGGAATCGAAGGTCGAATACTTCCGCCAGTTTGCTGCTCGACGGCTAAGTAGCGACCACTGAGTTAATCGGGTTGCGTCGGTCCGAATGTCGCTCGGGTCGATAGCCTGGGCAGTTGATGGGATGTATCTCCCATTTGAGTGGATCTAATCGTGTAGCTGAAGTGCCTTTGGCCTATATTGGGCTTTTGAAACAAACTCAGAGTATGTTTATCTCATAACTAAATGTCCGATGGTCTGATCTTGCCGACTTGCCCGACGTTGCGGTATGTTCTTTCAATAGCTGAACAATTGCTGCGACTGTCGATCGGTCAGGGAAGCTTGATTGTTCGAGACGAAGTCGGTGTACCGGGCGGGGTAGGGGGTCGCCCGGTACACCGATGAAAGGGGTATCGAAGATGGGTGAATCTGTACCGTCGGGGACTTCGGCAGTTTCGGCTGTTTCGTCAGCAACATTCGATGCGACCCCTCGGATCGGCTGCGACGTCGTCAATGTCGTGGATGTCAGTCGAAGTATCGATCTGTTCGGGAGTCGATACCTCGAGCGGACGTTCACCGCGCGCGAGTTGGAGATCTGCAGCGGGGCTGCCAGGGATCAGCGACTCGCGGCGCGCTTTGCCGCGAAGGAAGCGGTGGTCAAGGTTCTCCGGCCCGCGGACACAGCAATTCCATGGAATTCCATCGAGATTACGCGTGAGCTGTGGGGGGGATGTGGAGTAGAGCTCTTCGGCGAAGCAGCAAAACTTGCTGTGGCGCAAGATCTTCAGGATTTTCAAGTATCTATTTCGCATGAGGCCGACGTCGCCATCGCCATGGTGATTGCCATGCATCGCGGCGGTTCGCACCAAACAGAAGGACGAAGTCACCGATGAGTGATCAGGCAATTCGCAAAGTGCTCATGGAGCATGGTCGGCTTGCAGTTGATGTCGGCACGATCGACATCGACGCCGATCTGTACGCCTTGGGTTTGACCTCCCACGCGAGTGTCAATGTGATGCTGGCGCTGGAAGATTCGTTCGATATCGAGTTCCCGGACGAGTTGCTCCGGAAGAGCACTTTTGCCAGCGTCAGGGCGATCGAGAGTGCGTTGATCGGACTGGGTGAAGCGTGAGCATTCCGCATTCCGACGTTATTGTCGAGCCCGCCCTCGATCGGGCACGCCGTGTCGCAGACGAAGTTGCCGCCGTGTGGGCGGCCGAGGTGGACGAAGACTCTCGATTCCCCGTCGAGGCGGTTGCCGCGATGCGCGAGCAGCGTCTGCTCTCTGTTGCCGTTCCCACCGAGCTCGGTGGCGACGGCTTGTCCTTGCGTGAGGTTGCCACGATCGCGCGGATCATCGGATCACGCTGTGCGTCCAGCGGAATGATCTTCGCGATGCATCAGACGCAGATCTACTCCCTGGTCAAGCATGGCAACACGGAGGCGCTGCGGGCGTTTGTGGTCGAATCCGTCGAAAAGCAGTTGCTGCTCGCATCGGCAACAACGGAGTTGGGGATCGGCGGCGATGTCAGTCGAAGTTACTGTGCTGTGGAGGATCTCGGTGGCCATCTGCTGCTGATCAAGAACGCGCCGGTAATCTCGTACGGCGAGCATGCAGACGCGATTCTGGTCACTGCCCGCCGTTCGCCGGAGAGTCAGCCGAACGATCAGGTTCTTGTTGTCTGTCGCAGCGGGGATCTCACTCTGGAAAAGACTGCCGAATGGAACGCATTCGGGTTGCGGGGAACGTGCAGCCTCGGGTACATCCTGCGGGCGACGTCCACACCGGACATGATGATCGATACTCCGTACGCCGATATTTCCACCAACACCATGTTGCCCGTGTCGCACGTCGTGTGGAGCTCGGTGTGGCTCGGCATCGCTGACGCGGCACTCGACAAGGCGCGTAAGTACGTGCGCGCGGCGGCGCGCAAGCAGCCTGGAGTCTCGTCGCCGGCAGCGCTGCGTTTGGCTGAAACAGCGTCGACTGCACAACAATTCGCGGACCTGGTGGACGCATCTGCCGGCCGCTACGACCGCGCCGTCGGCGCTCGCGGCGAATTGGCTGAGGCGGCGACAACCGACAGTGTCGGTTTCTCGCTGTCAATGAACAACCTGAAGGTCGCCACATCGAGATCTGTGGTGGAGATTGTCGGTCAGACGATGTTGATCTGCGGTATCTCCGGATACCGAGAAGACAGTGAGTTCTCGCTGGGGCGTCATCTCCGTGATGCCCACGGGGCTGCCGTGATGGTGAACAACGATCGCATCATGGCGGGGTCTGCTCAAATGGCCATCGGATACCAAGGAACAATGTGACTACCGAATTCGTGAACACCGAGACCGATTCCACCCCTTCCGAACTCGATCTCGCCAGGGCCGAGTTTCAGCGTGAATTGCTGAGCGCAGGAATTCTCATCGAGACAGATGTCCTAGGTCTTTACGGTCGTTCCGGGTTGTTCGAGGACATCGTCGACGGAATCGACCGAGTGGTCGTAGCTGCGGGTCCCGGATCCGCCGCAACGCGTCTGCGTTTTCCGCCGGTGTTTCCTCGCACGAGTTTCGAGCGCACCGATTACATCGCGTCGTTCCCCAACTTGACCGGTGCCATCAATACCTTCAACGGAAGCAATCGTGATCACTCACAGTTGCTGGCAGATCGTGCGAACGGCGATTCGTGGGATCGCTATCTCGAACCGACCGAGACGATGTTGGTGTCGGCTGCATGCCACCCCGCCTACGCTCAGTACACGGGTGAGTTGCCCGAAGGTGGAGTGCTGCTTGATATCTACGGTTTCTGCTTTCGGCACGAACCGGCAATCGATCCGGCCCGTATGCAGGCGTTCCGTATGCACGAGTTCGTGACGATCGGCGACGCCGCCGCCGCTGCCGCTCACCGCAGAAAGTGGATCGAACGCGGGATGGGGGTCTTGGGCGACCTCGGCCTCGATGCCACGCCGGTCATTGCCAACGATCCGTTCTTCGGAAGGGCTGGTCGGATGTTGGCGGCCAATCAACGGGATGAAAACCTGAAGACGGAGTTGACAGTTCGGTTGTACGGCGATCTCGACGAGGGTACGGCAATCGTGTCTTCCAACAACCACCTCGATCATTTCGGCAAGACATTCGACATCACGACCGCCGGCGGGGAGGTTGCCCACAGTTCCTGCGTCGGTTTCGGAATGGAGCGAATCGCTCTGACTCTCTTGCGAACACACGGTCTTGACATTGCTGCCTGGCCAGGCAGCGTCCGTGGACATATGGGGTTGTGATGGCCAGACTCCTCGATATCACCCCCGACCGCTACACCTCACATGCCGTGCATCACGAGGACCGGGTGTGGGCGCAGACCAATTGCTACTTGGATCTGTGGATCGAGGTTCTGCATTCGCTCGGCCTCGACCCGGTGCCCGCGATGGCATGTGCGTTTTCGTCGAGGTTCGACGGTGCGCAGTGGACTTTCCTCAAGTTCAAGGCCGAGGATATCTTTGCGCTGTACGGGATCGACGTCGCCGAGATGAACGTCTGGCGCGCGCCGCTGATACACGTCGAGGACAATCTCGAGGCGGGAATGCTGTCCACGGTGGAGGTGGACGGTTACTGGCTGCCGGACACATTGGGTACGAGTTACCATGAGACGCATACCAAGACAACAATTGTCCCCAACCGGATCGATCGAGTGGCGGGAGAACTCGAGTACTTCCACAACAGTGGATATTATGTGCTTCGGGGCGACGATTTTTCCGGGGTGTTCGATCTCGATCGTTCGAGCATTCCGCCGTTCGTTCCCTACGTCGAGCAGGTCCGACTTTCGCCCGTTCACGAGATGAACGCGGGAAACATCGCAGAAGTAGCCCGGCGGAACGTGGCAGTTCGGCCTCCGGGAAATCCGGTACGCGAGCTGGGACGCAGGGTCGTCGAGGATTCCGAGTGGATCCGCACAGCCGGCATCGAGGCATTCCATCTGTGGTCGTTCGGGTTACTGAGGCAGTGCGGCGCCAGCGCTGAACTTGCCGGCGATGTCAGCGAATTTCTCGATGCGTCAGGGTTTTCCGGTACAGCGCAGGCGGCAGCGGGGTTCCGCAGTGTCGCTGCGGGCGCCAAGAGTGTGCAATTCCAGATGGCACGTGCGGCGAGGGGGCGCGTCGTGGATCCCCGTGATCAACTCGACGAGATGGCGGTGTCCTGGACACAGTCCATGGACATCATCACCTCGATTGTCGGAGTTGACTCCCAGCGACATCTCAGGTTGGTGTGATGCCGCGGAAATACGCTACAGATCTTCTCGAAGAAGCGCAGTGGCGTTGTATTGCAACGCAACCCGGCGAAATCGCGAATCCCGCGCAGCTGTCGGGCAAGACTGGATGGCTACCGGTTACGGTGCCGGGCACGGTGGCCGGAGCGGTCCGCGAATCCGAAGGCTCCGCTGCGGCTCGTGGGGTGGCAGCCGACGCCAGTGACTGGTGGTTCGTCACGAGGGTTGCCGCGGCCGGTGAGGGGTCGTGGCTGCTCCGCCTCCAGGGGTTGACGGCGGGCGCGGACGTCTGGGTCGACGACACCGTGGTCTTGTCTTCGGAGTCCATGTTCGTTCCCGGCGAGGTAGTCGTAACCCGGGAGGCGGCCAAGAGTGGTGAATTCACACTCGCGATCCACTTTCATTCTCTGGCAACCGTTCTGAGGTCGCGTCGGCCCCGTGGACGATGGCGTTCGTCGTTGGTGCGTGAGCAGGGTCTGCGATGGATACGTACGACACTGCTGGGAAGTGCACCCGTATTCTCCGGCGTGCCGGTCCCGGTGGGGCCGTGGCGGGGTATTCGAATGTTGGATGTCGGCAAGGCAAGTGTCGTGTCTCGGACTCTCGACGTCACTGCTGACGGAATGTCCGGGACCGTCGAGATCTCGGCGCGTCTTACGGGTGTGCCCCGCAATGTCACGGCAGTGCCGGTGACCGTCGGAAATGTTCGTGGTTCCCTCACAGTGACATCGCGAGACGGTGGACTCGCCGTCGTATCCGGCGTCGTCGAAGTTCCCGACGTGGAACTCTGGTGGCCGCACACACACGGTCGGCCGCATCGATACTCTGTGTCGGTCGACGTGGGTAGAGATGTGCTCCACTTGGGGCACATCGGTTTTCGTAGTCTCGAGGTAGATCGAACCGGCGGTGGATTTCGGGTATCGGTCAATGGGGTCGACCTGTATTGCCGGGGATCGGTGTGGGTGCCCACCGATCCCGTCTCCTTCCGCGGCGAGGCGCAAACTACGTCGGTGCTCGAGCGTTGTGCAGCGTCCGGCGTGAACATGCTGCGTATTCCCGGGACCATGGTCTACGAGAGTGACCACTTCTGGAACGAATGCGCCCGGTTGGGCATTCTCGTCTGGCAGGACGCGATGCTCGCGACCCTCGATCCGCCCGACACCGACGAGTTCTTTGCACTCTTTGCCACCGAGGTACGTGCGTTCCTGCAACAGGTCGGTGGCAACCCGGCGCTCGCAGTTTTCTGCGGAGGAAGTGAAACCGAACAGCAACCGACCATGCTCGGTCTGGTCGATCAGCACATCTCGATCATTCATTCCCGCTTGCCGGCGATGCTCGAGGAACTCGCACCGGATCTCGAGTACGTCACCTCGTCCCCCGCAGCGCCGCCCGACCGTGAAACATTGGCTACTCACGTAGGCACCGGTATCGCCCACTACTTCGGAATAGGTGGGTACCGGCGTCCACTCGACGACGTGTTGAGCGCGCGGGTGCGATTCGCAACCGAGTGCCTGGCATTCTCCATTCCGCCGTCGAACGCTGCCATCGAGAACGAGTTCGGCTCTGTGTCCGTAGCCGGCCACCATCCGTCGTGGAAGGCTGCTGTGCCACGGGACAACGGGGCGTCCTGGGACTTCGAGGACGTTCGCGATCATTACGTCACAACGTTGTTCGGCGAGGATCCGAGTGAGGTTCGCTGGTCCGATCCGGAACGCTATCTCGACTTGGGGCGCGCGGCGATCTGCGAGGCCTTCGGCGCAGCCCTCGGTTACTGGCGTCGAGCAGATTCCGGTTGTGACGGTGCGCTGACCTTGGCTTTGATGGATCTCGAACCTGGGCCGGGGTGGGGAGTCCTCGACTGGCAGGGCACACCGAAGGCTCCGTGGTACGTGCTACGTCGGTACTCGAAACCCGTGGCCCTCATTGTCACCGACGACGGTCTTGACGGACTCCGCCTCGACGTGATCAACGAGACCGGTGACCCGTTGGTTGCCGAGATTCGCATCCGAGCGCACAACAGGTCCGGTGTGGTCCCGGTGGATGTGGTCGCACCCGTCAAGGTCGACGCCCACGGAAAACGGATTCTGACGGTCGACGAGGTGGTGGGGCGATTCACCGATCTCACTCACGTCTTCAAGTTCGGGCCGCGCAACTACGACGCAGTCACCATCACTCTCGAGAACGAGGAAGGCGTGGTTATCGACGAGGTTGTGCATCTGTTGGGAAGCCCGGCCAGACCCCTCGAACGCACTGTCGGCCTTGCCGCCATCGCCCGAAGTATCGGCGACGACTGGGTTGTCGACGTCACCTCGGAAGGTACGGCGCAATACGTGTCGCTGGACCTGCAGGGGTTCGAGCCGGAAGATTCCTGGTTTCATCTCGCACCAGGCGGTGCGCGGACGGTGAGGTTGCGTCGCACCGGTCAGGCGAAGATGGTGATCGGTCGCGTTCGAGCACTCAATTCCCATTCCAGCGCCCCGGTCAGCCCGCCGTTGGTTGCCGATCCACCTCGGCAAGCGGCGACCAAGCGGGTTCCGCGGAGGTAGGGCGCGCTCGCGGATAGAATCGACTCGGCGTCACGCCACCGCTGGTGGGTGACGCTCGGGTTGTTCGTCCGCAGCTCGCCGTCACCGCCGAGGAGCGCATTCGTTGACTGCCTTGCCCGCTGCCCAGACTTCGCTTGCCGGCCTTGCCGAGGCCGCGCTCGCAGACGCGGCCTTCGCCTCGGTGACCGAGGCGATCGGTAGAGCCACCCTCGACATCGTTGCGCCGAAACCGGCGAGGCCCTTCATCGCGGCCGCGCTTGCATCGCGAACGCCAGTGCTGCTGGTGACCGCAACAGGGCGTGAAGCCGACGATCTGACGGCCGAACTCACCGAGATGATCGGCGGATCGGTTGCACAGTTCCCGTCGTGGGAAACGTTGCCTCACGAGCGGCTCTCTCCCAGCGCGGACACCGTCGGGCGGCGTATCGAGGTTCTTCGGCGCCTCGCTCGTCCGGACGATTCCTCGTACGGTGCACCGCTGCGGGTTGTAGTCACGACCGTGCGCTCTCTGGTTCAGCCGATGGCCCCCGGGCTGGGTGAGATCGAGCCGATCACACTGCGCGTCGGCACCGAGATCGACTTCGAGTCGGTTCTGGTCCGGCTGGTGGAAATGGCGTACACGCGCGTCGACATGGTCGGCAAGCGCGGCGAGTTCGCAGTGCGGGGCGGCATTCTCGACCTTTTCTCACCCACCGCGGATCACCCTGTTCGCATCGAGTTCTGGGGCGACGAAGTTTCGGAACTGCGCTACTTCTCCGTTGCCGATCAGCGTTCGCTACCGGATATCGACGTCGACCTCGTGATCGCGCCGCCGTGTCGTGAATTGTTATTGACCCAAGATGTTCGGGATCGGGCTGCGGCGATTGCCGCAGAGAACCAGGCCGACGCCTCCCTGGTGGAAATGCTGGACAAAATCTCGGCAGGTATTCCGGTCGAAGGCATGGAGGCGCTGCTTCCGGTGCTGAAACCTGGTGAATTGCAATTGCTTTCCGATGTTCTTCCCGCCGGAACCCACATCCTGCTCTGTGACCCGGAGAAAGTGCGCACCCGTGCAACGGATTTGGTTCGCACCGGGCAGGAGTTCCTGGAAGCGTCGTGGACTGCGGCGTCCATCGGCGGCGCGGCACCACTCGACACCTCCATCCTCGCCGGTGGCGATTCAGGGCTAGGCGCTTCCGCCTACCGGTCGCTGCGTCAGGTGCGAGAATCCGCAGAAGCGGGTGGGCGTCCGTGGTGGACCGTCAGCCCGCTGGCATCGGGGAGTGGTGAGGAACTCGAACTCCCGATTCAGCCCGCGCCGCAGGTGCGTGGGTCGGACGATCTTCTTGCCGAGCTATTCGTCAGTCTCCGTGCGCACGTGACCACGGGTGGGCGCGCGGCCGTGGTTGTTGCCGGTGCAGGCACGGCAAAACGCGTCCTCGAACGACTCGGTGAGGCCGAGGTTCCGGCCACGATGGCTGAGCCAGGAGCGGTCCCGGCACGCGGTCAGGTCTCGGTATTGCGTGGATCGTTGCACGACGGTCTGGTTCTGCACGGGGACGGCGACGTTCCCGGAATGGTTGTCGTCACAGAGTCCGACCTCACCGGCAATCGAGTTGCAGCCGTCGGCGACGGTAAGCGGTTGCCGGCCAAGCGTCGCAACCAGGTGGATCCGCTTGCACTTGCCGCGGGCGACATGGTTGTTCACGACCAGCACGGTATCGGCCGATTTGTCGAGATGGTGGAGCGCACCATCGGCGGGGCACGGCGCGAGTACCTGGTCATCGAATACGCTGCGAGCAAGCGAGGCCATCCGGGGGACCGGTTGTTCGTGCCGATGGAATCGCTCGATCAGCTCTCCCGCTACGTCGGCGGTGAATTGCCCGCGCTGAGCAAGCTCGGTGGATCCGATTGGGCGAACACAAAACGTAAGGCGCGCAAAGCGGTTCGCGAAATCGCGGGCGAACTCGTACAGCTCTATGCCGCGCGGCAGGCAGCCCCCGGCCATGCATTCGGCCCCGACACTCCGTGGCAGAAGGAACTCGAGGACGCCTTTGCGTTCACCGAGACGGTCGATCAGCTGACCGTGATCAGTGAAGTCAAGGGCGACATGGAGAAAGCCGTCCCGATGGACCGCGTCGTGATCGGCGACGTCGGATACGGCAAGACCGAGATCGCTGTGCGAGCCGCCTTCAAAGCGGTACAGGACGGCAAGCAGGTAGCTGTCCTGGTTCCGACAACTCTGCTGGCGCAGCAGCATCTTCAGACGTTCACCGAACGGATGGCGTCGTTCCCGGTGAAGGTCCGCGGATTGTCGCGCTTCACCGACGCCAAGGACTCCAAGGAAATCATCGCTTCCATGGCCGAGGGCGAGATCGACATCGTCATCGGCACACATCGCCTGCTGCAGACCGGGGTTCGGTGGAAGGACCTCGGTTTGGTGATCGTCGACGAGGAACAGAGATTCGGCGTCGAGCACAAGGAACACATCAAATCCTTGCGGACCCACGTCGATGTTCTGACCATGTCGGCAACGCCGATACCTCGTACGCTGGAAATGAGCATGGCCGGCATCCGCGAGATGTCTACCATTCTGACCCCGCCGGAAGAGCGTCATCCGATTCTGACGTACGTCGGGGCCTATGCAGACAAGCAGGTCGCGGCCGCCATCAGGCGTGAGCTCCTGCGCGACGGTCAGGTGTTCTACGTTCACAACCGCGTCAGCTCGATCGACAAGGCTGCCAAGCGAATCCGTGAACTGGTACCAGAGGCGCGGGTTGTGGTCGCCCACGGTCAGATGAACGAGGACACTCTCGAGAAAACGGTTCAGGGATTCTGGGAGAGAGATTTCGACGTCCTGGTGTGTACCACGATCATCGAGACAGGCCTCGATATTTCCAACGCGAATACGTTGATCGTCGAGCGCGCCGATTCACTCGGGCTCTCCCAACTCCACCAGCTGCGCGGTCGTGTCGGACGCAGCCGGGAACGCGGATACGCATACTTCCTGTATCCGCCGGAGAAGCCGTTGACCGAAACGGCATACGACCGCCTTGCCACCATTTCGCAGAATTCCGATCTCGGCGCCGGTATGGCCGTTGCGATGAAGGACCTCGAAATCCGCGGCGCCGGTAACGTCCTCGGCGCCGAACAGTCCGGACACGTTGCCGGCGTCGGGTTCGACCTGTACGTCCGCCTGGTCGGCGAGGCGGTCGAGGCCTACCGCGCTGCCGCTGACGGGCTTCCGATTACGACCGACGAGGGCCCGAAAGAGGTTCGCATCGATCTACCCGTCGATGCACATATTCCGCCGGACTATGTCACCAGCGATCGTCTTCGGCTCGAGGGTTATCGAAAGATTGCTGCCGCAACGGATTCCGAAGGCATCGCTGCCGTCGTCGAAGAACTGGTTGACCGGTACGGCCCGATACCGGAAGAAGTGCGTCGACTCGTGTCGGTGGCGAAGCTGCGGTTGCTGTGCCGCGAGTACCAACTCGAGGAAGTGGCGGTGACCGGTACACAACTCAAGATCTCGCCCATGTCGCTGCCCGATTCCAAGCAGATCAGGCTCAAGCGGATCTATCCGAGCGCGCAGTACCGGGCTACGACAGGCTTGGTGCAGTTGCCACTGCCGCGAACCGGGGGAGTGGGTTCCGATCGCCTGCGCGACGTGGAATTGCTGCAGTACATTGCCGATTTCATCCTGGCGATCGACGGTCGCGCGGCGAGAGCCGTGGTGATGGAGGCATGAGCCGGTCGTGACCGAGATCTCGACGATAGTTCTGCTCGACCCGCTGCGCCCGCACGTTTTTCCGCTCGAGGCACTCTCGTTGTTGTCCGGACCGATCCGGATCGACGACGGTGTGCCGGTGTCGGTTCGGGAGGCGCTTCCGAAGCCGGCAGCGGGTGCCGCAGTGATCGTGATGATGGGCGACGACGCAGCGGTATCCGCACAGGCGGCAGCCGGGGTGCGGATCATCCGGGCCGCACCTGTTCAGGGTGATCGCCTTGTCGAGGCTGCTTCCATCATGGACAGGCTGTGGAGCCGCGGCGGCTGGGAAGCGACTCAGACCCACGAGAGCCTCTCGGTCTACCTTGTGGAGGAGACGTACGAAGTGCTCGACGCCATCCGCAGCGGTGACGAGATCGACCTTCGTGAGGAGCTTGGCGATCTATTGCTGCAGGTTCTCTTCCATTCACGGATCGCACAATCACACAATGTGTTCGAGCTGGACGACGTAGCCACCGCATTGATCGAGAAGTTGATCCACCGAAGTCCACACCTGACGAGTTCGGGGGTGGTCGATATTGCCGAGCAAGAGCGCGCCTGGGATGAGTTGAAAGCTGCCGAGAAGGCTCGGGCTTCGGCGATGGACGGAATCGCCACGTCGCAACCGCCGATCCTCCTGGCCGCGAAGGTTCGGGCGAGGGCGGAGAAAGCGGGAGTGAGTGAGGTCATCGACGAGGAAGAGTTGGAGCGACTCGTTGCGCAATGCAGGCAAGCGGACGCGGCGCTTGCCGGGGCCCTTCACATTCTGATCGGCGCGATTCGCGCGCGCGAGGCCGACTCATCCCGCTGACGCCCAAGTCCGTCCGATTTGAAGTGATTGCCCGGTAATTTGTTGGCAATCACAAAAATAGCTCGAACTCCTATGTGCAGAGAAAACAAACCTAAGGTATGTTTACGTACGGAACGAGCTACCTGTGGTTGTTTTCTCAAGAGGTAGCTGCCTGAGCGGCAGTTATGTTGGGCAAATGATCATCGATTCGTTTCCGCACTGTGAGAGGCCAGGTACGGCAGCCGGCGGGGTGTTGCCGTGCTTGGCTCCAGGGTTGGTTAACGATCAGCGACCACCATTACGGACCTTGATGTAGCCGGCGCCGCCGCATGTAGACGAAAGACTGATGATCATGAGCGTTCATGCTGAGGTGGGGATCGCGCCGACAATACGGCAGGCGGACGCAGAACTGCGGACTGACTGGCGGCGGGCGTACAGGCGAAGGATAGCGATCACAGATACGGTCATCGTCACCTTCGTCATCGCGCTCGCGCAGGTTGGAAGTATGTGGCCCAATCCGATCGAGTGGCTGACACTGCTCAAGGTGGTTGCATCTATTGCTTTGGGCGCGCTGTGGATGACAGTTCTTGCACGCGGACGCAGTCGACATCAAGCGATGCTGGGCGACGGACGCGACGAGTACGAGAGGGTGGTCCTTGCCACCGGCCAGGTTTTCGGATTGGGTGCACTCGCGGGAATTCTTCTCGGGATCGAAATCGCGCGAAGCTATCTGATGATCGCTTTGCCGCTCGGGTTGGTGGCCCTGGTGTTTGGTCGCTACCTGTGGCGCCGCCGCATTCAGGCGAAGCGCTCAGCGGGTCTGTGCCGCAACTCGGTCCTGCTGGTCGGTGGTCACGCGTCCGTGGTTGCTACCACCCGATCCTTCGTTCGAGAGTCTGGAGCCGGGTACGACGTTGTGGGCGTGTGCATTCCACGACGATCGACCGCCCTCGACGACCACATTGTCGTCGACGGCGCACGCGTGCCCGTGCTCGGCAATGAATTCGAAGTAATCGAGGCGATGCGGGCGAGCAATGCCGACACCGTGATCGTTACGGGAACCGAGGACCTCGGTCAAGTCGGAATTCGGAAGTTGATGTGGGACTTGGAATCTGAAGGAATCGACCTCGTTGTCTCGCCAGTTATCGCAGATGTGTCCATGGCCCGCTTGATGATTCGGCCGGTAGCAGGAATCCCACTGATGCATGTGGCGCGTCCACGATACGAAGGTGCGAACGGTTGGGCGTCAGGGGCGTTCGACAAGGCCTTCTCGGTTGCGATGCTTCTGCTTGTTGCTCCGGTGATGGTTGCTGCTGCACTGGCTGTGAAGATCACGTCGAAGGGCACGGTGTTCTACAAGGCCGAACGGATCGGACTGAACGGAAAACCGTTCCCCATGTACAAGTTTCGAACGATGGTTGCGGGTGCCGATCAACAGGTTGTCGATCTGATGGGTGACAACGAGGGCGCCGGCGGAGTGTTGTTCAAAATGCGTGAGGATCCGCGGATCACTCCCGTCGGCAAAATTCTACGTCGGTTGAGTATCGACGAGCTTCCACAGTTCTTCAACGTCATTCGCGGTGAGATGAGTGTGGTCGGCCCGCGTCCGCCATTGCGGCGCGAAGTCGAGATGTACGACGACGAAGTGTCGCGTCGTCTGTTCGTGAAGCCAGGCATCACCGGTCTGTGGCAGGTCAGCGGTCGAAGCGATCTGTCATGGGAGGAATCGGTTCGACTCGATTCTTCGTATGTGGAGAACTGGTCTGTGGTGCAGGATCTTTCGATTATTGCTCGCACGGTTTCAGCAGTAGTCCGGAGTGACGGGGCCTACTAGCCACGACTTACAAAGCTGCGCTGAAACGGGACTCTGCGCACCGGGCTCGCAGATTTTTGAGGTATCCCGCTGTTTGGTAGACGTAATTGAAGGCCCAGGTACCGATGGAGAGGTCGGGACGACTTGCGACCATCAGTAGCTCCCCCGAATAGCACTGGGAAATAATGAATCGGGCGCGCGAAATATGGGGAACAAAGGTCACGGCGATGACAGTTTTCCAACCGTTCAGGCGCGCAAGCCGTTCGATTTCGAATCCTTCCCCTTCGGTTGTCGAGGGGGAAGGCACAAAGCAATCGACCGGAAAATCGAATGATCCGTCACAGATCGATTGCATCTTCTTGTCGTTGGCGCTGTAGGGATTGGAGAAGATAATCCGTGGTGCGTATCCACGTCGCACCAGTTCGAGTCCCACTTCTTCGCGGCCGTCGTGCGCGCCACCGAGTACTACGACGGCGTCGGCAGATTGAGGTTCGTCGACCTTCGGGGACACGTAGAGCGGCCACCCTGCGATGGTTGTCAGGGCGAGCGCGGACACCGAGATGGCTACGATTTTCGAGGCTTTCGACATTTTTCTGATAGCCCGACAATACCTGCATCGATGCACGCGATATTGATGGATGTGAACCACTCGGGTCATATGTCGGATTTACGGCATTGCGGATTGCCCAGGGGCAAAACAGGTCTGGGTCCGTGTCCTCGAGCGGATCAGGCAACCTCGTCGGCGCCGGAAATGTCGAGTATTGCCCTGGTGTCACCGAAAATTCGATGCCTGCTGGGTAACTGGTTACCGTCCTTCGGGTATGTTTGTGGTTGTTCAGCAAACTTGCGGTTTCCTTTGTTGATCTTGAACTGCAGGGCCGAATTGGAGGTTTCGACGTGTCAGATGTCCGGGCTAGGGACGCAGCGATTCGTCGTGAGTTAGGCGTACCACCGACATTCGATCTGGTAGCACACGTTCGGAATCTCTCGCGGGTGATGCTGCCTGCGTTAATAATTGCGTTGATCGCCGGTGGTGCGATGTATTTCGCTCGGGGGAGTGAGTCGCCGGTCTATGAATCGGACATCGTCGCGGAAGTGCAAGCGGGTGCCCAGGTTGTCGTCAGCGATGCAAATCTGGGGCAACTGGTTGCGCCGTATATCGCCTTGTCTTCTGATAGCGCAGTAGTTGCCAGTATTCAAAGTCGGATGGACAACGGCTGGGCGGCATCTGATGTTTCGAGTCACATCGCGGTTACTCCCGGCACTTCGCCGGCACTGGTATTGGTGAAGGCGACTGGATCCAGTCAGGAGGAGGCGGACCGTCTCGCCCGCACCGTAGTCGAGATACTGAGCGATGCGCAGGCTCAACGCAACGCAGAAACTCTTGCACTACGCACCAGAGCATTGACTGACGACATTGCGCGGCTCAACTCACAACTCGCGGCTGCCCGTCAGGAGAGCATCGACAACGACGAGACGCCGATAGCAGATCCGACGACCTCAGCTGATTTGGATGCAAGGCTTGATCAACTGAGGCAACTCCGTGCGTCCGACTCCACAGCGGATCGGTTACAGCTGTTGTCGGCACCGACAGGGACTGGTCTACCGGTAGCCCCGAAACCGTTTGCAGAAGCAGCAGTGGTGTTCCTGGTTGTCCTGATACTGGTGGCAGAAATTCTTGTCGCTTGCCGTGGACGCTTCAGTTCTCGGGTTACCGATGCGTGGGCTCGGCGTGCCTCCAGAAAGTTTGGTGCATCATTGCTCGTACAGCACACATCGGGCGCCGATATTCCGTCGAATGTTGCTCTCACACTGAGTCAGCGTGCGAGCTTGGGCGACGACGTACTCGTGCTGGTGGGGGACGGAGTCGACACCGACTCGTGGCACGTTCCGGAAAACCTGCAATCCCGGATAGCTGTCCACCCCTTGAAATCGGAATGGTGGAGCAAGATCGATTCGAGTGGGACGGAATTCGCCATTGTGCTCGTCTCGGCTCGGAAGGCGGAACAGCAGGACGTCGTCAATGCTCTCAGAGCGCTGGCAGAAGTTGACGTCACACGCTCGCTGGTGCTCGTCGGTCCAGCCGCGCCTGAACCGTTCATCGAACTGATTACGTTGTCACGATTTCGGGGCCGACACGACACATCACCTTCAGTCAGTCCACGGCCTGTGGTGAAGGAATCGGTTGCGACGATATTGGCGGTGCCGGACACCTCGCCTTATGCGCAGACTCCGGCAAGTGGCCCGAAACCAGGGGCGCCGGCGGAGGCTGCATCCCTTGCGACACCTGCGCCTGTGCGCCAAGAACATTCAGTTGATTTGATCAAATCTGCCGATCGCAGTGAGCGTGGGAAGTTGATCGATGCACAGACGGTGACCATCGAACGAAATCGCTTACCTTCGTCTGCCGGCAAGAATGCCCGACCCGCTCGTGCAGAAACGGCAGTACCGCGAACCGATCAGGACGGGGTAAGTGCCCCCGACGGAGTTGAGGCCGCAGCCGAGGGCGACGACATCAACTCCGAGGCACCTACCGAGCGAATTGTATTGGTCACCAAAAAGAACGGTGATACTCGCACTGGGCAGTCCGTGCGGCGCGTGGGCTCACCACGCCATGAGGGTGCGGACAAGCAGCCGGATTGACATAAGGGGTATCGGGATCAGATCTTGGGGGCGCTGCAACCCCCGACTGCCTTCTTGACCGCGTCCAGCGCAGGTTTCGGCGTGTAGTTGATTGTCACCAGACCGAAATTCTGCTCGATGTCTCGGGAATTGGTTCCGCGATCACGCATGCTGTAGATGAATATGCGTTCGATGTAACCGAGTGCCTGCGCCTGCGCAAATCCGTCGGAGATGATGCTGGCTTGTAGTTGCGGAGTGACAGCAGTTGATCCCGATCCGGTAGGAGCGCCGAATTCTGTTGCCCAGACCTTCTTTCCGGTGTCGCCATTCTTCACCATGATGTCGCGCATCAAACGAATCCGGTAGAAAGTATTCCAACTCGAGGTGGATGCGTCGGATGGCAAGGCAGGCCAACTGTACGGGTGGATGGAGAACACATCGAAGTACGATTTAGCTCCGGCGCTGTAGAGGGCGTTCAGATAGGTGACCGGTGATATGTCGGAGCCGTTGTCGACCGCGGGCGCTAATCCGCCGTTGAGGATCTTGGCTCCGGGTTGGACCGCTCGGATACTGGTTGATGCAGCCTTCAGTATCGCTGCGTAGGTGTTGACGTTGGGCTTCGGGCGGAAGAACTGTGTGAGGTTCGGCTCGTTCCAGATCTCCCAAGTGCTGATCCTCGTTGAATAGCGTTGCGCTGCTTGTTGAGCGAACTTGGCAAAAGCCGCGGTGTCAGAAGGGTAACCATGAGTGTCGGTTGCTCCGGCCACACGTGCCCATGCCGGCGTGTAGGTGATGATGCCGACGAGACTCAATCCTTGTAGTCTCGCTCGATCGACAACACGATCAGTCGCTGCCCAATTCTGTTGACCCTTGGTAGGTTCGACGGCAGACCAGTCGATGTCGAAGCGAAGCCATGTCGTGCCTGCGTTCTTCATAGCACTCAACTCGGTGTCCAGATCGGCTTGTGAGAGCCAATTCAGTGGCGCTCCGCCTGCGATACCCAAACCGACAGAACTGCAGGTTGCGGGCGGGGCAGTCGTAGTTGTTGTGACAGGCTTGGGTGCACAGGCGCTTAACGATCCGATCGTCAGTAGCAGTGCACAGACGAGTGGTAATCGAAGTCGACGCACGTCGACCACCTTCCTTCCACGGGAATGCGAAATCGGAGCATCTGACAGAGCGGATAATCCGTATTTCACGGATTGATCCGACGAGCATCAGAATTACACGAATTCTTCCGGTGGTTGGCAGGCGGCAGGTTTTTTCTTCAGTACTTGTGCCTGCTTGTGAAGTCGATGGAAATGCGCCGGTTGGTATTGTCCGTTTTTTGCCGACTGCAGATTAACGTTGCGAAATATTTCAGATACAGCCTCCGGTTTTGTTGGCAGCTATCAGTACGTCCATTGCAGGCTTCGGATTGGAGTTCACGTCCAGAAGCCCGAAATTTTGTTCGCGATCGCTTGTGTCGGAACCGCGGTCCTGGAGGCTGTACACAAATACCTTCGCGATGAATCCCAGTTCGCGAGCCTCGTTCAGTCCGTCCTGGAGAATTTCGGCTTGGACTGCCTCGGTGACGGCATCCGGGCCGTCGCCGGTAGGGGAACCGAATTCCGTTGCCCAGATCGACTTTGTCGTGTCGCCGTTCTCGATCATGGTGTCGCGCATAAGTCTCATTCGATAAAACGCATTCCAGCTTTGTGTCAGCGAATCGGAGGGAAGCGCGGGAAAACTGTACGGATGCATGCCGACGACGTCGAACTGCGGTCCCGCCCCGGCCTCGTACAGGTCGGCGAGAAACGTCGTGGGGCTGATATCGGTGCCGTTGTCCGTCGCCGGTGACAGTCCGCCGGAGACAATTGTCGCATTCGGTTGTGATTCTCTGATCGAGGTACTTGCCGCAGTGAGCAGTTCGGCGTAAGAGGTCACGTCGGGCACCGGATTGTAGAAGGCTCGCAGATTAGGTTCGTTCCAGATTTCCCACGAAGACACAGAATCGGCGTAGCGCTCCGCCGCAAGGCCTGCGAAGTTGGCAAAAGTATTCGGGTCCGCGGGGCGGGTATGGCTGTCGGATTCGGCGACGGAGGTATCACGTGCCCACTCCGGCGTGTAGGTGATCAGGCCGAGCACCTCGAGTCCTGAATCTGTCGCAGTGTCGACCAATCTGTCGGTCCCGGACCAGTCGAAGGTTCCCTGAGTGGATTCGATATACGACCAGTCGAAGTCGAATCTGATCCAATGCGCGCCGGACGATCGAATATCTTCGACCACCTGCTGCATTTCCGATTGGTCCAATGACGTGTAACCGGATCCGAGAGCGATGCCGGTGTTGTCTGTCGGAGGAGCCGTTGCACATGGTTGCCCTAACGCGGGAACTGACGAGTGCACGACAACGCCCATTCCGACGAGAACGATCGCGGCTGCTGATAGTCGAATCAATTTAGTCATGGACGAGTTCCTCGAGTAGTGCCGGAAGATTCTTTTGTATGTCGTACCGGTCGACAACCTTTTCTCGTCCGGCACGTGCGAAAGCGGATCGCGCATTTTCGTCGCCTAAAAGCCTGGTGATTTCTGCGGCCAGGCGAGTCGGGTCGTCGACCGGAACGAGCGAACCGGCGCCACCCGCCAATAACTCGCTGGTTCCACCGTGATCGGTTCCGATGACTGCAATTCCGACGCTCATCGCTTCGAGAACCACCAAGGGGCTGGCTTCAGGCGACGTGCTGGCCGAGATGGCGAGGTCCCAATTCCTCAGTGTGGCCAGTGAATCGACATATCCGAGGAATTTCACGCGCCCCAGCAGATCCGGCTCGTTAGACCGTTGTTGCAGTGCTTCGGCATACGGTTCGTCTCCAGGGAACGGGACGCCGCCGATCTCGAGATGCACATCGGGTGTTCGGGCAACGGCGTCCAGCAGAACGGTATGGCCCTTCCACGGAGTGATGGATCCGATGATTCCCACGATGCGCCCGGCGGGGGACTGAATTTTCGCAGCTTCGGCAGGCACCGCTACGCCGAGTCTCGCGACACTCGTGGGAATGCCGAGTGCGCGTACCGGTATTGCGGTGGGTCCGGACACGGCAACAGCGCGTCGGATCGATGGCCTCGCAATCCGTACGACGATGTTCTGTTTGGTGCTGGACAGAGTGTCGTGGATGAGCCAGGTCGCGCCGCCTCGCACACGGCCGAGCCTGATTGCGGGCAAGGCAAACAGCGAGTTGACAATAACTTTGGCGTTCTCGGCCAGCGCGCGGGCGGCGATGACGCGTCCGGCGATCCGCCAGTTCTTCGCCACTGTGGCGATACCGAGAATTCGACGGACGCCGCCCTCTCCCTTGAGTCCGAGGGCAGGCAGTTCGACAACTTCACAGATACCGGTGACGCGTTCGCGCAGTGGCCCTTTCGGGCAAGCCAATATCACCGTGGACCCGCGGTCTCGTGCAAGTGACATCACTTGGATCATGACGAGTTCGGCTCCGGATACTTCACCGGTATGGCTGACGAAGATCAACGTTCGAGTCATGCGGATTCTCCACCGGGTTTGATGAGTGACAACAGGGGTTTCCCGTCGGAAATCGGGAGTACTACGAAGATCCCGATGACGATGACAGGTGCGACGATGGCGACGATCGGCCACGGAATGTCGAAACGTTCGACACCGAGGGTTCCCGTTACCGCGGCCAATGCGCCCACGACGGACGTTGCGATGAACGGGACTGCCGGAAACAGTTTGCGCGCTGGAAGTGTCCGAAAAATGACCGTCCAAATCGCAACGAACAGAAGTATTTCGGTCAGTACCGTTGCCAGCGCAGCGCCGTTGAACGACAAGCGGGGGATCAGGACGAAGTTGAGAACAACATTGACGCTCAGACCGCCGAGAGCGACCCACGGATACGTCCGATGCCGTCCACTGGCAACCAGCATCATCAGGCCGAGTTGTGTCAACATCGAGAAGCACGCGCCGAGTACCAACAGTCGTGTCGAAGTGGCTGCAACGGTGAATCTCTCGCCGTACAGCAATGAAAGAACCTCTGCCGCTGCCGGCCAGAAAGCAGCAATGGATGCACCCCCGAGGACAGTCAGGACAATGAATGCTTCTCGGCTTCGTTCCCGGAATGCGTCGAGTTTGTCGGGCCAGGACGACACAAGGAGAGTCGTCACGGGCGTGACGATGGTGATCGCGACGATCTGGAGGAGATCCGCGAACTTGTATCCGATGCTGTACAACCCGACAGACTCGAAAGAATCGAGTTGTCCGAGCATGAGTACGTCGACGCGGGAAAGTAGTGTGATGAAAGCAAATCCGATGCTCAGCGGGATTGCTTCGACCAGCATTTCCTTCCATCGCCGAAATTGAGCACGCGACGCCGGGAGCGGACCGGCGATTCCTTGGCGAACACCTCGAATCTTGATTACGGCGGCAACCACTTCGTTGACCACTGCCGGAATTACGAAGACGATCAGGATGGGCTGCCATAGCACCGCCGCGATGGTCGCGATCAGTTGAGCAAGTTGTCCGACTCCTTCGGCGACTGCCACGTACGTCATCTTGAGCCGGCTTTGATACATCACGGACAGTGCGTGGCTCGGCGTCGCGACAACAACGACGAGACCGGCAACGGCTGTCGCTTGAATGACCTCCGTTGGATAACTCAACAACCAGACGTAGCCAACAGCAAGGATGTATCCGAGTAGCCCCAGGGCGACGCGCAGCGAAATAAAGGCTGTGGTGACCAGCGATATTTCCCAAGGATTACTTTCGACCAGTTTCGCAAGGACGACTCGACCGACTCCGAGATCGGTGATGACGGACAACAATCCGAGCAGGCCGAAGATCAACGAGAACTGTCCGAACTGCTCTGGGCTGATGGCGCGAGCGATCAGGACGGAGCCGATCCAGCCCATCGTTGCTACAGCGACCCTGCTCCCCAGCATGATGACGGTGCTGCGGCGGGCTGCGCTCGCGGTCAATTCAGGCGTCGACGGTTCGTGGATCTTGGTTTCTCGTTCGCGCCGTCCCTGTTCGAACGTCTCGAGTGCGGCTCTTTTCAGTTCCGCGAATTCTCGCTGCGATACGTACTCGCTGTCCGTTTCGCGGCGGTTTGTCATGAAGCGCAATTCAGACACTCAATCCAGCGGATCGGTATGCGCCGACGGTGAGTTCGGCAGTTCGTGCCCAGGTGAGTCGTGATGCGACGTGGGGTGCGGCGGTCCGCAGGGCCAAGTTGCATTCGTGATCGTCGATCGCTGAGCGCAAAGCACGCACCCACGAATTCTTGTCATGGGTCTTCACCAGTATCGCGGCTTCGCCGGCAAAATCGGGAAGGCCGCCGACTGCGCTGGCGACTACCGCACTGCCACAGGCCATGGCCTCGAGTGGCGGTAGTCCGAAACCTTCGTAGTGTGAGGCGTAGGCAACGACTGTGGCTGCGGAATACAGTGCGGGGAGGTCCTCTGTTGCAACGTATCCGAGTCCTATCGCAGAACTGGGTGCGGAAGGTCCGCGAGAGCCGGCACCCGCGAGCACAAACGGAATAGAAAGTTCTGAGCAGGCCTCGGCAACGAGCGCGACGTCCTTACGGGGTTCGATCGTTCCGACTTGAAGCACGAACCTCTCGGGCAAATTGAGTCGAACCCGGACGTCTGCGACTGCAGCAGGGGTGGGCACGACTGCCCACGGTGCGGGTGCCAACGGGGTGACCACTGCCGCTCGACCACTGAAAGACTTGATTCGTTCGGCCGTGAAGTCGGACACCGCGATGAGCACGTCCGCTTTGCGTAGGGCTCGTGAGAGTAGTTGCCGTTCACCGGCCGCCCGAAACTTGCTGAATGCCCACGGGACATCGAATACCGACATATCGTGAAACGTCGAGACCGTAACGCCCGCTTGCCTGATCGGCAGATCCACGTCGAGGCTGTGGTACAAAGCTGACCCGGCGATAGGAACCATTGCCCAGGCCGCCCTACGGGCGCCGGCGACGACCGGTCGCTCGATCGCGCTGAGCGACGACGGAATCTCGGCGACGGCATCGCTTTGGATTGCCGCGCTCAACTTCACCGATCCGTCGACCTGCAAGGCGATCTCTTTCAGGATTTCACGAGCGTAGGTTTGTACGCCTCCTCCGCCGGGGCGCAGGGCCATTGCTCCGAAGGTGATCTCCGAACGGACGTCGTGTGTTCGTCTGAGTGGTGTTGACTCAATGCGCATCCCACAGTTCCAATCAGTAACCAGAAATAGAGGTCGAGAGGGAAAATCTCGAAGTAAGTGGCAAACACCGATGCACAGGCCGCGGCGATGACGGACGCACTGACACCCAAGGCGAACGCGCTGTCCTGTCCCCGAAGTATCCGAGAACTTCGAAGTGCGGTGACCGCCGCCGAGACCAGGAGCAGGAGAAAGATCCACACCCCGATCGGGCCGAGTTCGACCGCGACTTTCATGTAGTAGTTGTCGGGTTGATACGGAATCAATCCCAGCGTGGTTGCTGCCTTGATAGTCAGTGTGTCCAGCATCGGGTGAGCGGTTTCAGCGGCTTTCGCCGCTGCAGATCCGGTGGCGCCGAGTCCCTGGCCGAGCGGATGGACGTACAGCGAACTGATCGTGGACGACCAACCGTTGCCACGTTCCGCGAGGCTGTACGACGAGAACAACGGAGCGACGATCGACGACGGCGCGAGCAGTAGCGCAACCGGAACTACAACGGCAATGCCGGCGAAGACGACCAGTAACGAGCGGTAGCGGTAGATCGCCAAGCAGAAGAGACCCACAGCAAAAGCGATGTAGCTGGCGCGCACGATCGAAACGCCCATCCCGGCAATCATGATCGGAGTTGAGGCGAGAAAGATGATGTTCCGCAAGCGCTTCGGATCAGCAAGGCTGACAGAGATGCCGACAATCAGGCTGAGGCTGACGAACAGAGCAAACGCGAATGGTCCGGTGAACGTGCTGAAACTGCGCAGCAGAGAACCGGTGATTCTGATCTGTTCGGTGTAGCTGTAACCGAGTTCGACCAGATACTCCGGCCCGACGAGTTGCTGGAGCAGACCGATCACGGAGGTGAGAATGCCCATCCCCATCAAAATCGTGACGAGATGATCTCGGTCCGATCGTGTGAAGGGCGCTCTCCAGAGGATGACCGGGATCAGAGCGTAGAAGTACGTGATCTTGATCGAACCCAGCCCGCCGATTCCGGACAGGATGAGGGCAGACGCCGACCCGAGTACTACCCAGGCAATGGCGGCAGGCCACCATGGCATCGACGGATGCACGACACGGTGACGATTGGGGCTGACAAAGGTGCTCAACAGCGTGAGCAAAATGAGCCCTTCCTTCCAGCCTGCCAACGATTGCCCACTCGGGATGATCGCCAGTAGTCCGTGAAGTGGCGCAAAAAGCGCGAGGAGGAGGAGTCCACGCTGCGGCCGACGATAGAGGGCAAGCGCCACCGGGGCTGCCGCCACCGCGCCGAGCGCCATGATCACAGGGTTCACACGGTTGATCGCTTCGGTGGAGGGCTGTAGATCGGTTGTGTTGCGGCTCTTCCGAATTGCTTCGCCACCACCGACATTGATTCTCTGCGGATGATGCTGCGAAGGTCACGATGGTACGACGGGTGATCGCCGACCTCTGCCATGACAGCGTCGAACTCATACCCACGTCGAGTCATTCGCGCAATGCCCTCGTCTCCTCGCTGATGACGGAACCACTCGGCGTCAGCAGGGGAGAGAATTGCTTTCGTAGGGACGTCACGCCTATGCAATGCGTCCAGCAAGACTTCGGGAACTTGAGTTATGCCCCTGTGCCCCAGCAGCTTCCATGCAAAATACGGAAGACGAGATTGAAGTTGCGCCTTGATCACCGCACGCAGGGGAGGTTTGGTGGTGTCGGCGCCCGAAATGATCTTCGGAGATTCGGGCAGTACCGCATCGGTGAGCGACCGCTTCCTGCGCGTCGACCACAAGATGGTATTCACAAGAATTATCGACCGAGCACCAAGTCTCAGGGCCACCGACGCCGCCGTCCATCCACCCGAGCACAATCCCGCGAGTATGACGTTCTCAGGTGCAGCGCCGAGAGCCGCAACTGCTGTCAGCGCGTCTTCGTCTGCGGCCCTTGAATACACAGACGTTGGATTGTTTGCATCGATATGTCCGGTGTCTCCGACTCCACGTCGGTCGAACCGCAAGCTGGTAACGGAGTGCTCGGCGGCATCGCGTGCAATGTGTACCCAAGATCTGCCGGGTCCGATGCGATGCTCGATCGCAGTTGTGAAGAAAACCATGCCGCGCTCGGGTTTTCCGAAAGAGGTAGCCGAGGCGTCGACGGCGGTGTGTGTGACCGAAGTTGCGGGATGGGTCCGGATTGCGAACAGTTGATCCGCGCCGACTCGTTCGAGCGACTCGTAGACGTCGTCACCCGTCGCCGTCACCGCTACTCGCGCAGTGAGTTCGATTGTGGGGCTGACGGTATGCATCGTCGTCGGTGCATGTCGGTCGATCCATCCGGCGATCTCGTCGATGTGGCGGTACGGGATATCGACGTAGAAGCTCGGCGGCGAAGTGAATGCCTCGTGATTCTCCAGTGTCAGCACATCAGGCTGCAGCTCGGAAGTCAGGCGGGTGATCGCGCCGCTGTCCTTCATCGAGGACCGGACGGCAAGGAGGATCTGCGGGTTTCCCGGGAATGGGTATTTCAATTGGGTATGGCTGAGTTCGTCGGCGCATTCGGGTGCCAGCGCGCCACCCATGATCGATACGCGCGGGTCGGTGGGATCGTCCTCTCCTACGCTGATGGAGTAGAACGCTCGTTGCTCCCGGATGAAATTGCGCCCGTTGACAACCGGATCCCAAAGGACCACCGAATTGATTGTCCCGCAGCCCTCGAGAGCCGAGGCGGCCAACAGTGCACCGACTCGTAAACCGACGACGCTGACGGATTGGGTACCGCACTGACGGACGAAATCAACTGCGCTGACGATGCTGCTGCGCCATCGGCTCATCGCGTCGGGCGCATCCTCATTGCCCGACGAATCGCCGACACCTTCGTAGTCGAAGCGAAACGCGACTATTCCTCGGGCGGCCAGTTCGTCGGCCAGAAGTCGCATCCCGCGGTACGTGTCGATGTGCTCTTTGCCGACGGGGGAACACAATACGACCGCTTCGCGCGCAATGCCCGATGTCGGAACATGGATGAATCCGAGCAGTGGTGCCTCCGTCGGGCCGAACCATGTGGCCAATTGAGTCTCGATGGTGATCACTCCGTGTTGTTGGCTGCAGAATTTGAAATATTGACGCGCTGTTGCCGACCTCACCGTGAGGAGGGCAGCCGCCGGATTGTGGTTGCCTGTATGTTGCTAGTAAACATACCATCGGTTTGTTTGAGCGCGCTTTTACGGGCGCAAAGTATCAAATCGCACAATTGACGCGTACTGGAGTCCGAAATGGCTGGTGTTCTGGTCCATGAATGGATCGAACGTTCTGGGGGAGCGGAGAAGGTTCTCGACGAGTTTGTCAATTGCTACCCGGATGCGGACGTGTACTGCCTCTGGAACGACGCTCCGGATCGATATCCGGCGACAAATGTCCGCGAGAGTGTGTTGGCTGGGACGCCTCTACGCGGCAGGAAAGCGATGGCACTTCCGGCGATGCCGTTCACGTGGCGTGGCCTCGAAAATCGTGACTACGATTTCGCTTTGATCAGTTCTCATCTCTTTGCTCACCACGCAACATTCGCTGGAGCGTCCCCGGAATTACGCAAGTTCGTTTATGTTCACACGCCTGCCCGTTATGTGTGGAATCCGGAATTGGACGAGCGCGGTAATTCACTCTCGGCGCGGATGGCGTCGCCGATGTTGCGGCGAATTGATCGTAAGCGCGCCTCCGAAGGTGCGTCTTTCGCGGCCAACAGTGACTTTGTCAGCAAACGAATCGAACGCGCTTGGGGCGTGAATTCCAAGGTCATTCATCCGCCGGTTGATGTCGATCGAATTGTCGCTGTTGACGACTGGAGGTTGAAATTATCACCGGATGAACTTCAGTTACTTTTCAGCATGCCATCTGTGTTCGTTTTGGGTGCATCGAGGTTTATTCCGTACAAGCGGCTTGACTGGGTGATCCGTGCCGCCGAGAAAGCCGGCGTCGCGGCTGTCATTGCCGGGTCGGGGCCGGAGGAGGAACGACTTCGTTCAATGGCTGCCGAAGCGTCCGTGCCGGTGCGGATTATTCATCGACCGTCGGACGCTTTGCTCTTCGCCTTGTACCAGCGCGCGCTCGCGTACGTGTTTCCGCCTATCGAGGACTTCGGGATCATGCCGGTGGAGGCCATGGCTGCCGGCGCCCGACTGATTACGAACAGCATGGGAGGTGCTGCGGAGACTGTGACGCATGGCGTCGACGGGCTGCATTTCCACGATGACCGGTGGGAGGCGATTGCAGAGTGCATTCAGGAGATCGACCGCGTGAGTATTGTCAGGTCGAATACGTATGGCAAGTACTCGGTGCGGCGCTTCCATGAGGAGATAGCGATGTGGACGGGTGTCGAATCGACCGCCTATGTGAAAAGTTGAGATCCCCAATAACTTTCACCTGAAAGCCCGCCGGGGCAAGCGAAGACGGCAGAACCGACGTGTTGGATGTATTCGTTCAGCGCGTCGTGCCGGGAGAGGTTTTGCTGCATCGGAACAAACTGCTCGACGGGGTTCCGGCAGTAGGCAACAAAGAACAAGCCGGCGTCGAGGTGGCCGAGCCCGTCGGATCCATCGGTGAAGTTGTATCCGCGCCGCAGGATTTGGATTCCGCCCAGTTCTTCGGAAGACGCCAGACGGACATGCGCGTCCTCGGGAATGACGAAGTCGTGCCCTTCCTTCGAGTCCAGATCGAGTTCGTCGAACTCGTCCTTTCCGCCGAGCGGAGCGCCGCTGCGCTTCGACCTCCCGATGACGGCTTCCTGTTCCTTGAGGACTGTTCGATCCCATTGCTCGATCAGCATCCGGATGCGGCGGGCGACCAGAAATGATCCCCCCGCCATCCATTCCTGATCGTCGGCGCCGTCGACCCAGACGTGTTCGCTCAGTAGCGTTGGATCCTCCGCCTTGATGTTGGCGGTTCCGTCCTTGAAGCCGAACAGGTTTCGCGGAGTTTGTTGTGTCGTGGACGTCGAGGATGTTCGTCCGAATCCTAGCTGCGACCATTTGACCGATGCCGTTCCGAAGGCAACGCGCGCGAGGTTGCGAATGGCATGAACCGCGACCTGCGGATCGTTGGCGCACGCCTGGATTGCGATGTCGCCGCCACTACGCGCCGGATCGAGGTTATCAGCCCGAAAATGCGGAAGGTCGAGTAGCGCAGCAGGTTTCTTGTCGGCCAGTCCGAAACGGTCGTCGAACAGTGACGGTCCGAAACCGATGGTGAGCGTCAGTTGTGAGGCAACAAGGTCGAGGGCCTCACCGGTATCGCTCGGCGGTGCATACGGACCGTCGCCGCTTGCACCGTCCTCGGTTGCTTCCTCACCCTTGGTCATTCGCTCGGCCATGGTGGTCCAGGTCTGCAACAAAGCGATCAGTTCTTCGCGGGATGTCGTCGTCACGTCGAACGCGACGAAGTGCATGCGATCCTGGGCGGGTGTTGTGATGCCGGCCTGATGATCACCGCGGAAAGCCACCACGTTGGAGTGGTCGGCGCTGGAACTGTCGTCGGCGGTGACCCGTCCGACAACAGCACCGGCACCAGCGAGGGCAACGCCCGCTCCCACGGCGCCGAACAGTTTGCGCCGTGAGAGCCCTTGCGGTGTCGGATTTTCCGGGCTGGATGTGCCCTCTGGTGAATCAGTCATCACTGCCCCGCAACTACTTCCTGAACCTGGCTGACCTCTGCGGACAGAGCGTCGATCTTACGTGAGAGTTCCTGGCGCTGAGCTTCGGTGACGGTGTCGTAGAAGACAAATCCGTCGCCGACGCGGAACTGCGCGAGCGCTGCGTCGAGGTCGGTAAATCGATCCGAGATGCGCTGGGCGAGTTCCGGATTGCGTTCCTGCAGAATCGGGTTCAGGGCGGCGATCGCGGCCTGGGAGCCGTCGACGTTTGCCTGGAAGTCCCACAGGTCGGTGTGCGAGAAGATGTCTTCTTCGCCGGTGATCTTGGAGGTCGAGATCTCGTCGAGCAGCCCCTGCGCGTCGCCGGCGATCTTGGTCGGATCGATCGAGTAGTCCTGGGCGTTCACCTGATCGGCCAAGTACTCGATGTCGACGAGCAGTTGATCTGCGACGGCATTGGTGTCGGGCTGCAGACCGGTGACCCACAGGTCCTTCTCGAGGCGGTGGAAGCCGGTCCAGACCTGGCCGGGTTCGAGGTCTGCCTCGCGCAAGTCGAGCTTGGGATCAAGCTCACCGAAGCTCTCGGCCTCGGGTTCGATGCGCTCGTAGTACGTGCGAGTGACCGGGAAGAGTGCCTTCGCCTGTTCGACGTCGCCGGCCTGAACGGCTGCGACGAACTGCGCGGCGGTGTCCTGAAGTGCAACGATCTGGCTGCGGATGTACCGGCGGTATCCGTCTGCTGCTTCAGCGAGCTGGCCGCTCTCGTCGGTGGCTGCCTGCGAATCGCCGGTGACGACCAGGTCCTGGCGGATTCCGGTTCCCACCATGCCCGGCTTGCATGCAAGCTGGTAGGTCGCGGCCTCGGGGAGGGAGACGATGAGCTGACGCGTCAGACCGGGGCCGATGTTCTCGACCTCGCCCATCGCGCGGTCACCCTCGGCAAAGACGTAGAACTCGGTGACCTTCGTGCCGTTGTTCGTGACCTGGAACGTCGACTTACCCGTCGTGGCTGTGGTGGCACTGACGTCGCACGAATCATCGGTGGCAGTGACGATGATGTCGCCGTCGCTTGCCGTCGACTTCTCGGTGCACGCGGCAAGGGAGAAGGGGAGTACCGCGGCCGTCGCGAGCACGAGAGTGGATTTGCGCATCGTAGAAGGTGCCTTTCAGGATTCTGTGGGTTCGGACGAAGTTGTGGGCGATGCAGCGGTGGCAGGCGCCGGTGACGATTGCGGGCGCAGGAAGAGCGCCAGTACGACGACGAGATACACGACCCACGCGGTCGCCTGCAGAACCGTCGGGTCGGGACGGAAGTTGAAGATGCCGGCGAGGACGGTTCCGTACCAAGTGGAGGGGTCGTAGCCCGGTGTGAGGTTGAAGGCGATGTTTTCGGCTCCGGGCAGGACGTTGCCGATCTGCAGGGCGCGAACGCCGTAGGAGAGGATTCCGGCGGCCACGACGATAAGGAAAATCGCGGTGTAGCGGAAAAACGTCGTGAGATTGAGACGTAGTGCCCCGAAGTACATGGCGACGGTCAGGATGGCGGCCACAAGAATTCCGAGCAGCAATCCGATGAGTGGCCATGAACTGCCTGCGGTGTTCTCGGCGTACCCGACCATCAGCAGCGCCGTCTCGACGCCTTCGCGGCCGACAGCAAAGAACGCCAGCGTCAGGATTGCGATCGGTCCGGCAACGAGGGCCTTTTCCATCCCGGCCTTGAGGTCGCCGGAGATGTTCTTTGCCGCGGTTCGCATCCACAGGACCATCGCCGTCACGATCACCACGGCGATCAGTGACGCAATTCCGGCGATGACTTCCGCAGTAAGGCCGTCGACGGTGGATGTTCCGTAGTGGATGGCAAGGAAGATGATCGCCACCATCGCGACCGCGGCGACAACTCCGAGCCACACCCACTTCAGTGCGTCCCGCCGCTGTGCCTTGACGAGGTATGCGGCCAGGATCATGACGACGATGCCGGCTTCGAGGCCTTCACGGAGCCCGATCAGGCCGCTGCCGAATAGCTGCGTGGCAACTGACGGACTGCTCGACGCAGCGAGTACCGACACGGACACGGATGCTCCTTAACCGGAGGAAGCTGGGCCGCTTCACGGAATCGGCCAAAAGTAGGACAGCCTTAACTCCGATGAAGATACTCCACCTTGTAGCTGGTATCCACACCCTGACCAGGTCTTTTGCTTCTCTTTACCCTTGTATTCGGGTGTTCAGTCGACTCGTGTGGATGATGGAGGGGTGTACCGAACCACTGCCAAGACCTCGAGACCCCGGCGCGTCGTGCGCGTCGTCGCCGCGATAGCTGCCGGAACGGTGCTTGCCGGAGTGGGTATTGCAGCGTGTGGATCCGACGAACCGAAGATTGCGATTCCCGAAGGAATCCCGCCGGGTGTCGGCTCGCCGACACCGCCGATCGACATCAACGCACCCGGCCGCAGTGCAGATCAACTCGCTGATTGGGCCGCCGGACTGAGTGGTGACGTCGGAATCGGCACGACTGCGCTTGCGGCCTACGGGTACGCCGCCGCCGTGATGGCTGAGACATTGCCTGGTTGCGGGATCGGGTGGACAACACTCGCGGGGATCGGGAGCGTCGAAAGCCGTCACGGAACGTACGACGGCTCAGCGGTCGACGCCGTGGGTCAGGTCAGTCCGATCATTCGAGGCATTCCACTCGACGGTGGGCCTGGCGTAGCCGAGATCCCCGACACCGATGGCGGCACCATGGACGGAGATTCCGTACACGATCGAGCGATGGGCCCGATGCAGTTCATCCCGGAAACCTGGCTGAAGTGGGGCGTCGACGCCAATGGTGACGGTCGCGTCGATCCCGACAATATCGACGACGCCGCGCTCACTGCGGCGCGGTATCTGTGTGCCCGCGGGGGAGACCTGAGCACCGCGGCCGGTTGGCAGCAGGCTCTGATGGCGTACAACCTGTCCGGTGACTACCTCGCGCTAGTGCGCGATCGAGCGTCGGCATACTCGGTGGGAACTCGGCCGGCGTGAGTGCTCATGACCGCAGTTCAGGCCGGTGTGTGCGCGTCGATAAAGAAGCCTTCGCGCGCTGCGGTTAGGCTGTGTGCTGGCACTACGCGGGCCCCGGCACGATCGTGGTCCAATGCCCATGCACGCAGTGTGTGTCCCAATGTCCACGCACGCGGAGTGTG
This sequence comes from Rhodococcus sp. 24CO, assembly GCF_050586165.1. Classification (NCBI taxonomy): domain Bacteria; kingdom Bacillati; phylum Actinomycetota; class Actinomycetes; order Mycobacteriales; family Nocardiaceae; genus Rhodococcus; species Rhodococcus sp. 24CO. Next base: position 342,374 of record NZ_JAZFNF010000004.1, read on the forward strand.
CCCCAATGCGAAGCCCATCGAAGGAGAACCACACAGTGGCCAGTATTGAGCAGGTCGGAGCTCGCGAGATCCTTGATTCCCGTGGCAACCCCACGGTTGAAGTTGAGGTTTTGCTCGACGACGGAAGTTTCGCCCGGGCCGCAGTGCCCTCCGGCGCATCCACCGGTGAGCACGAAGCCGTCGAGTTGCGCGATGGTGGCGCTCGCTACGGCGGAAAGGGTGTCGAGAAGGCAGTCGAGGCAGTCCTCGGCGAGATCGCGCCCGCAATCATCGGCATCGACGCCACCGAACAGCGCACCGTCGACCAGGCGCTGCTCGACGCAGACGGCACCCCGGACAAGTCTCGCCTCGGCGCCAACGCACTCCTCGGCGCGTCGCTGGCAGTTGCCCGCGCCGCAGCGGAGTCTTCGGGCCTGGAGCTGTTCCGCTACGTCGGTGGCCCCAACGCCCACGTCCTGCCCGTCCCGATGATGAACATCCTCAACGGTGGCGCTCACGCCGACACCGGCGTCGATGTGCAGGAGTTCATGGTTGCTCCGATCGGTGCACCGAGCTTCAAGGAATCCCTGCGCTGGGGTGCCGAGGTTTACCACTCCCTCAAGTCCGTCCTGAAGGAGAAGGGCCTGTCCACGGGCCTCGGAGACGAAGGCGGCTTCGCGCCTGACGTTGCCGGCACCAAGGAAGCTCTCGACCTCATCACGATCGCCGTGAACAAGACCGGCCTCAAGCTGGGTACCGATGTCGCGCTCGCGCTCGACGTTGCAGCCACCGAGTTCTACACCGACGGCACCGGCTACAAGTTCGAGGGCAAGAACCGCACGGCAGCCGAGATGGCGGCGTTCTACGCCGAGCTCATCGACGCCTACCCGCTCGTCTCCATCGAGGATCCGCTCGACGAAGACGACTGGGACGGCTGGGTTGCACTCACCGACCAGATCGGCAACAAGGTTCAGCTCGTCGGCGACGACCTGTTCGTCACCAACCCCGAGCGCCTCGAAGAGGGCATCGTCAAGGGCGCGGCAAACGCACTGCTGGTCAAGGTCAACCAGATCGGCACGCTGACCGAGACCCTCGACGCAGTCGACCTCGCTCACCGCAACGGCTACAAGACGATGATGAGCCACCGGTCCGGCGAGACCGAGGACACCACCATCGCGGACCTCGCAGTTGCCGTCGGCAGCGGCCAGATCAAGACGGGTGCGCCGGCTCGAAGCGAGCGCGTCGCCAAGTACAACCAGTTGCTGCGCATCGAGGAGAACCTCGGTGATGCCGCTCGTTACGCCGGCGAGGTTGCATTCCCGCGCTTCGCGTTCGAGGCCTGAGCAACACATTTAGGTATCAGCAGTGTCTGCACAACGCGGTAAACCACGATCCCCCGGCGGAAGTCCGGGGGGTCGTGGTTCCGGGCGCGCAGACACTGCTCGTCGCACCAAACCCGGCAGCACCCGCCGGGCACGCGGTACGGAAGCCGAGTCGACGGAAGCAGCGTCGACCGGGGTCAAGGCAACGACGGCGTCGACGCGTAAATTCTGGTCGAGGCTGCCCAGTTCCGACAACACGGTCTTCGGGCTCTCGACCAGCCGGGCGGTCATTCTCGCGATGGTTGTTCTGATGCTCGCGTTGACGTTGGCGGTGCCGTTGCGCACGTACATCTCTCAGCGTTCCGATGCCGCTCAGATCGCTGCCGAACGACGCGTACTTCAAGAGGAAGTTGACGCGCTCCGCCAGCAGAATGCGCGTTTCGATGATCCCGCCTACATCGAAGCCCTTGCACGGGAACGCCTTCGGTACGTCAAGCCTGGCGAAACGCCGTTCCAGGTACAGCTTCCCGGTGACTATCAAGAACCCGAGAAGAAGCAAGTTGAAGAAGCCCCGCTGACAGGTCCGTGGTATCGCGATCTGTGGCAAACGATTTCGGAGCCACCAGTGGTTCCCGAGACGAAGGCAACGCCGGCGCCGATGCCGGTGATGCCGACAGAGCAGTCAGAAGAACAAGGAGTACCCACCGGGTGAGCAAGCCGTCCGAAAATTCCCCTCACGTCGCGCAGGCAGATCTTGACGCCGTCGCAGCTCAGTTGGGCCGTGAGCCGCGCGGAGTGCTCGAGATTGCATACCGCAGTCCCGACGGCACACCAGGCGTGGTCAAGACAGCTCCCAAACTTCCTGACGGAACGCCTTTCCCGACGCTCTACTACTTGACAGACCCCAGGCTGACCGCAGAGGCCAGCCGTCAGGAATCTGCCGGTGTGATGCGTGAGATGACCGAGCGCCTGACACAGGATCCCGAGTTGGCTGCCGCGTACCGCCGCGCCTACGAGTCGTATCTTGCTGAGCGTGACGCCATCGAATCCCTCGGTACGGACTTCGCCGGCGGCGGGATGCCGGATCGCGTCAAGTGCCTGCATGTTCTGATGGCGCATTCACTGGCCAAGGGTCCTGGCGTCAATCCGCTCGGCGACGAGTCGGTGGCTCTGGCCGGGAAGGGCAAGTTGCGCGGCACCGCCATCCCCGCTGACTGGCCGGGCATCGACGACGCGGTAGATCCCGAGAAGTGAGGGGTCGCGTTGCCGCCGTCGACTGCGGCACCAATTCGATCCGTCTGCTGATCGCGGATGTCGGTGCAGACGGGCGATTGACCGACGTCTGCCGCGAAATGCGGGTTGTCCGTCTCGGTCAAGGTGTTGACGCAACAGGAACTTTGGCTCCCGAAGCCATCGAACGCACGCGTGTTGCACTGGTCGAGTATGCGGGCATGATCGCCGAATCCGGAGCGAGCGCCGTTCGGATGGTTGCCACATCTGCGACGCGCGATGCTTCCAACCGCGACGACTTCTTCGCGATGACGCGCGAAGTGCTGGGCAGCGTGATTCCCGGTGCGGGCGCCGAGGTGATCTCCGGCGACGAGGAAGCGCGACTCTCCTTCAGTGGTGCTGTGGGAGAGCTTGATCCGTCCGAGGGTCCGTTTGTGGTGGTCGACCTCGGCGGCGGTTCCACCGAGCTGGTTCTCGGCGACTCTGCTGGTGTTCAGGCTGCGTATTCCACCGATATCGGCTGTGTGCGGGTGACAGAACGGTGCTTGCATTCCGACCCGCCAACCGCTGAACAGGTTTCCGAGGCAACAGAGTTCGCGTCTGCCAAGCTTGCCGAGGCATTCTCGGTTGTTCCCATCGAGAAAGCACGCACCTTGGTCGGTGTCGCGGGAACCATGACCACGCTCTCGGCAATCGCACAGGATCTGCCGGACTACGACGCGGACAAGGTGCACCTGTCCCGAATCTCGTTCGGCCAGTTGATCGACGTGTGTGATCGCCTCACCGCGATGCCACGCGCCGAACGAGCGAAATTCGGGCCCATGCATCCCGGACGAGTCGACGTGATCGGCGGCGGAGCGATCGTCACCACCATCCTCGCGCGGGCATTCGAGGACAAAGCGGGAATCACCGAACTGGTGGTCAGCGAGCATGACATCCTCGACGGTATCGCCATGTCTATCCCGCTGCACACCGCCCAATAGTGCTGATGGGCATCACAATCGGTGGGTCTGATGAAGATGCCTGTGAGCGCACGATAGTGTGATCCCTGTTGTTGTCGGGAAACCGGCGGTAGCAGGGTAGGCCCCCATAGCCCAATTGGCAGAGGCAACGGACTTAAAATCCGTCAAGTGTCGGTTCAAGTCCGACTGGGGGCACCAAAAAGACCAGCTCACCGCACAAGTCGAAGCCTCGGATGTTCATCCAGTTTCGCTTCGGTACGCAGAGGGCACGCAGCTCTCTCCGACCAGCAGATCGCACGCATTGTGCGCGGTGCTTGGGCAGCGTTGAATACTGTGATGCAGGATTTCCACGCGACCATCGGCCTTGAACGGCGGCGGGCAGAGCACCGATTGGCATCGCTCCGCGAAGGACTCGAATCCATAATCGAAGGCTCCCGTTGGACTACCGACGACGATGAACACGATCCCGAAGGGTCGACCATCGCGTTCGAGCGGGCCAAAATCACGTCTCTCATTGCCGATACCGAAGCCGAATTGCGGGATTTGGATGCGGCGACAACCCGCCTCCGGTCAGGTGAATACGGAATTTGTGAGGTCTGCCAGGAGCCGATTGCAGACGCCAGACTGGAGGCGCTACCCACTGCGCGACAGTGCATCGAGTGTGTGCGACGGAGTCGATGACGGTGCTGTGCGTGTATCCGGCATCGTCAAGACGTCTTGGCGGAGCGGTAACTGTCGTTTCCGGCCGGGCCGGCCGCTGTGGGCGAGCTGCCCCTGTAACACGGATCAATGTCGAGCAGTCGCGATGATCCGCACAGTCCCCGCCCGCATTGCGGGTTGGCCATTCCAGTCCGAAGCGCCACGGAATCCAGTGGTGGGTCGGCTAAGCCGAATTGGTGAGAAGGTTCGCCAGCTGATCCGGGATCGGCATCGGTGTCGTGAGCCCAGCAGCAGTGCGTCCGGTGTTGCCGGCGGGGTAGCGGCGCAGGACCGAACCGGGCGTCGCAACAACAATCCGCACGAGTTGCCCGCGCACTTCGCGCCAATCACGTTGCCGCAGTGCCAGTGTGAGCATTGCGATGTGATTGCGCGTGTGCGGCCACGGGTACGGCTGCGCCAGGATGTGGGCCTGTTCTAGGTGAATCCATTTCTGCGCGTCGTCGCTGGTAGTACCGACGTCGTACATTTCGGCGTTATACGCGGCGCGAATACGCTCGGGCATCCTTGTCATGACGGGTTCCTTTATTCGGATTCGACTGTGTGGTGTTCGCGCCGCGTATGCGATCAGATGCTCTAGCTGCCGAACTGGCTCAAAACGCCGTCGAGCAGGCCTTTGATGAGTGCGGACGGGTCAAGCGAACCGGTAGCCGGAGGAGTGGTGCTGGTGACCGTGACGCGGACCGATGCGATCGGATCCTGGTAGTCGGTGTCGCCGTCTTCCTTGCACTTGGTGCGGACCTGGTACTCGCCGTCGGGGAAGACGGCGGAGGTGCCGACGCCGGAGGCGTTGGTCAGTACCTGACCGGCGACCATGGTGTCACCCACGACGAGGTAGCTCGAGCCGACCTTGGTGGTCGAATCGAGGATGGTGGCGTCGGCGCGGTAAACGGTGCCCTCACACTTGACGAAACCCTTGGTGGTGTTGAGGCCGGTGATCGAGGTGGTGATGGTGCCTGCGCCGGCGTTGGCGTGCACGGATGCGCCGCCGGTAATCGCTGCGGAGCCGATTGCCGGGTTGACGACGAGGGCGAGTGCCGACAGGCCGGCAATGGTGCCGGCGACGGCCAGGCGGTGCCCGGTACGAGTAGCCATGAATGGTGTCCCTTCGGTGTGTGTGGTGACGACAGCACTTCGGCACGTCGCACAGAATGCATCCTGGACCAGCAATACTTAGGGGACGCTGAGTTGCGCTACGGATCGACTGCATGGCGCGTCTACTGTCTTACTCGTGCACTCATCACTCACTGCCTGGACCGGCCGAATTCGGCGGCGGCTCAGGCCGGTGCGTACCCGTCTGACGGTGCTGGCGACGTTGTTGGTAGCGCTTACGTTGGCTGTTGCGGCAGGGGCAGTTCTCTACGCCCTGTACCAGTCGTCGCGCCAGTCAGCGGACGTGGCGACGACAGCCCGCGCGAGGCAGATCGCGGCGGTCGTCGAATCGAAGGGGATTGCCGGCCTCGACGAGTCGTTGCTGACCGACAGTCGCTACGTCGACCTCATTCAGGTGGTGGACGACGCGGGGCACGTGGTGTTCAGTGGGGAGCGTTATCCGGCTGGTCCACTCGGCTCGGGGCTGGCGCCTGGCGAGGAACGACGGGAAAGTGGTTTGCGGACAACCCCGGACGGTCCCGGGTATCGAGGGGCACTTGTCGGTGCACGCGCCCCGAGTGGTGAAGCGATCACCGTGGAGGTCGGGGCGGCCGAGAGTCGACTCGACTCGCTCTTTCGCTTTGTTGCAGTGCTGGCCGCCGTGGTGATCCCGATCATCGTGATCGGGACGGCCGCCTCGACCCATTACTTTGTCGCCCGGACCCTGAAACCGGTTGACGACATTCGTAGACAGGTTGACGACATTACCGGTGGAGACCTCGATCAGCGGGTGCCTGTACCGGATACCGGCGACGAGATCGCCACTCTGGCAACCACAATGAATGCAATGCTCGACCGTATCGGAACTTCCCGTGCCGAACAGATGCGCTTCGTGAACGACGCGTCGCACGAGCTCAACAGTCCGCTGACCACATTGGTGGGTCTGCTCGATCTGTCCCGGACTACGCAGCAGCCCATCGACCCGGAGACCGTGGCGACGGTCATGATGCCCGAGGCTCTTCGGTTGCAGGGGATGGTCTCGGATCTGTTGTTCCTGGCCCGCGCCGACGAGCATGGCGTCCCACTGCGGCTGGGTGATGTCGACATCGACGAGGTGGTCAGCGCCGAGGTCGCACGCCTGGAAGCGCTTGGCCGCCAAACGATTACCGCGAAAATTTGCGCGGTGCGGGTACAAGGTGACGGCGAGAAACTGGCTCGCGCCTTGCGTAACATCGTGGACAACGCATCCCGTCACACCGATGACCGCCTGGACTTCGACATAACCGTCGACGCCGATCGGCGCCAGGTGAGTGTGACCGTGTCAGACAACGGGCCCGGGATTGCCGATGCCGATAAATCGCGTGTGCTGCAACGCTTTGTCCGTCTCGACACTGTCCGTGAACGTAGCAGCGGGGGTTCAGGTCTCGGTCTGGCGATCGTCGACGAAATCATACGGGCCCACCACGGAAACGTCACTGTTGCAGATGCTCCCGGCGGCGGCGCCGCCGTCGGATTCACGCTCCCGGTGCCACCGTGGAGCGACTAGCCTCCACCGTCGGCTGCCAACCGGTAGCCGACCCCGCGAATCGTTTCGATCGACTTGCACCCGAACGGGGTGTCGATCCGTCGGCGCAGGTAGCTGACGTACACCTCCACGACGTTCTCGTCGCCTCGATAGTTGATGTCCCACACGGACTGGAGGATTTCGGTTTTGGTCACGACTTCGCCCTTGTGGCGCATCAAGAACTCGAGCATTCCGAATTCTCTTGGAGCCAAGGACAACTCGGTATTTCCTCGTTTGGCGACGTGAGAGGTCGGATCGACGCTCAGCGAACCCGCAGTCAGCACCACCGGCCGCTTCGGTGCGCCGCGGCGCACCAGTGCCCGCAATCGCGCTATCAGCACGACAAAGGAGAAAGGCTTTGTCAGATAGTCGTCGGCGCCGAAATCGAAGGCATCGGCCTGGTCGTACTCTCCGTCCTTGGCAGTCAGCATCAAAACTGGTGTCCACACACCGTCGCGGCGCAGTTGGCGCACCACTTCGTACCCGTTGAGGGCAGGCATCATGATGTCGAGAACCGCGACGTCGAAATGCTCTGTGGTCGCCTTCTCCAGCCCCGCGCGGCCGTCATGTTCCACGTCTACGACCCAGCCTTCGGCCACCAGCATTCGGCGCACAGTTTCCGCGACATTACGGTCGTCGTCCACCACAAGAATTCGCACGGCTCTACTATCCCTGCTCCGGTTCGGCGCCACCAAAGTGCGGTATCGGAACCATTACTGCGTTCGAGCAAGCACCACTTCGGTTTGGAAAGGCATCTGGCCGCGTGAAGGAAATCGTCAACACCACTGAGATGTATCTGCGCACCATCTACGACCTCAACGAGGATTGTGTCCCGGTGCGGCAATCTCGCTTGATCGAACGAATGCACCAGGCCGCTGCGACGGTATTTCACACCGTGGCACGAATGAAACGAGCCGGTCTGGTCTCGATTGCCGACGATAACCTCATCGAACTAACCGATCCGGGAAGCATCCGTGCCATCGAGGTGACTCGCAAACATCGATTGGCCGAGCGACTGCTCACCGACGTCATCAACATGCCGACGACACTCGTGCATGGGGAAGCCTGCCGCCTGCAACATGTCATGAGCGAGGAGGCTGAGCGGCGCATCGTCGACCTCCTCGGTGGTCCGACCACTTCACCGTGGGGAAACCCCATTCCGGGGCTCGAGCACTTCGGAATCACAGTTGAATCAATGGGTGCAGCAACAAAACTGGCTGACATTCCGGAATCGACTCTGCCGGTGACCGGCGTCGTCAGGTGCATTTCCGAACATGCGCAGTCCGACCCCGAACTCATTACGTTTCTGGTCAACGCCGGCGTCATTCCCGGTGCCCGCGTGACGATCAGACCGAGTGGAAAGTCCTACGCCATCAGAGGGCTGGACGAGATCGAGCTCCCGAAGAAGCTGGCCCACATCATCGATGTCGACTGCACGTCCACTTCTTCAAGACATCTGCGTTCAACTGATGGGTCAAAATTATTGCGGTACTTGACTATTCATTGACGGCAGGGATGAAGATCATTTCGGGGAATGGAACCCGTGGATGAATCCGCAGGCGATCCAGAAGGTTGCGGCAGCGGCGACGGTGACCCCGATCGACGCGGCGAGGTGAGAACTCGAGATCCACACCATGATCCCGAGGACGACGGCAACGATGACGATCAGCGCTGTGTCGGTTCGCTTCACCCACATTCGGATCACCAGTTCTATCTCTAAAGAAGCTCGCGGAGAACTTCCTCCCTGGTACCCGTGCCGGAGAGCCGCGAAACCACGTGTGAAATGGCGAAATTGCGGCGCATCGCATGGCGAGAGAGCTAGGTGATGCCCCGATCTCGAGCGAATCGGGGCACCACCGCCGACCAGGCTAAGCACATAGCACGGCCGACCCACTATCGGTGTCGAGTTGACCCCTCATGTCTGACCCCACAGAAATCGAGCCTAGCTAATTACACGGTCAAATATGGACAAATTGCGCAATGACGGCAGCCCTTGATTGGTCTCGTCGCTGCTTATTTGCGGCCCGCAGACCACTGCATGCCCCAACTGTAGGCGCGGTCGAGGTCGGACTGACTGCCGTTGATGTACTGCACTTCCCGAGTAACACTCACGCCTTGCCCGGAACTCTGGATGAAGGCGATTGCGCAGATGCGAGCCTGATTGCTGGCAGAGTCCAGTCGAACTTCCACTTGGGGTCCAGCGGTCGGCTCCAGGGTGACGACGCCGTCGACGGCAGCCCAGTTGGGTGCGCCGTCGTAGATCATCGCGAAGATCAGTATCCGTCGGAAGACGCTCGGGTCGGCGAGATTGATGTGCATGTTCTCGCCGCCGGTGTTCGAACCACTGCGATCGTCGCCGTCCAACAGAATGAACGGCGCGGTGTTCAATGCTCCGAAGCTGTTGCCCAGCGCTTGGACAACCCCTTTGGAACCGTCTGCGAGTTCGTAGAGACAGCCGAGGTCGAGATCGACGGCACCAGATCCTGAGCCGGCGAGTTTGGCCAGGAAACCCGTTTTCTTCGGCGCGGCACCTTGTGACCAGTTGAGATTCACGCGCATGTTTCCCTGGCGTTCGCCGGCCTTGGCGAGATTGACCGTCGGTGCGGCTTTGGTCAGTGTGATCTTGCTCAGATTGACCGAGCCTGTGGAGGGCGTGGATTCCGAGGGGCGCCGGGTGTAGTCGATTGCCATCGTTGTTGTCCTTCTCTGAACCCGAAGAGTTCGATCGTGGAACCTGGTGCGCGATCAGTTGCGAATTTTGTTCGTTGTGATGGTCGATCAGATCCCATTGTTCCTGATGTCCGATTTTGGTGACGGCGTGGACATAAACCGAGCCTCCTCGACCAGTGCGGAACCTTGCCGGTGTCCGGTCGATGTCACGGTCGATTCACATGATGTTGCCATGACGGCGCTCGCAGTTTGCTGACTTCGGGGCAATCGTGTGGTTTCCTACCGTAGTGCCACTTGGACGTCTGTATCGACGGGCGAATTCTTGTTACGGCATAATTGCCCGATTGGTGCAAAGCTGCATGCAGGTCGGTCCGCACAGAGTCCGACGGGCGAGGGGGCTCGATGGTTTTCGAACCACGTTCGGCACTGCTCGGTGAGCAGCGCGCCCTGACAGCTGCGCAGCGGCGTGACCTCAGGAACCGGCAGATAACAGTCAGCTACGCGATGCTGCCTTGGGCAGCCGCGGTGCACCTCCTGGCTGTGCTCGGTTTGTCGATATACGTCATTCCCGAGGACGGCGGCCTTTGGCTCAGGGTCTGGCCGATTGCCGCAGGAATAGTCGGCTTTGTCGGTGCGTATGTGGGGTTTGCCGTCAAACGAGGGGCGATCCTGCAGTCCGATCGACTCGCCTATTCCTTCCTGGCATTCGAGTTTGCCGCAGCAGGAGTTCTTTACTCAGCGCTTGCGATCGTCCTGTACCCGATTCTCGACGACGCCGGCGACCTGGTGATGACGGGCACGATGGCGGCGATCATCGGTGCGGGCACGTTGGCCACGGCGGTGCTGCGTTCTCTGGGGGTCGTCTGGATTATGTCGAGCACGGTAGTTCTCGGCATTGCGTTCTGGCAGCAACCGGGTCCGGAGTTCGGACGGCTTCTGATCAGTCTCGTGGTCTACGGGAGCGCGCTGATCGCCGGCACGGTCGTGGTGTCGGGGCATATCGAAGCGCGCTACAAAGCGGAACTCAGCGCCGCAGCAGAGCGCACTGTTGCGCAAATGCTGCTCGACGATTTCGAAGGCAATGCCGCCGATTTTGTGTGGGAGACCGACAGCAAAGGTCGGTTCTTGCGGATTCCCAGCCGGCTCGCGTTCGATGCCGGGGTCGATCCGGCCGCGGTGCGAGGCGTGTCGTGGCAGCAACTATTTGCCGAGCTGGGGTCATACGACCTAGCCGGTGGGCCTGGCGCGCTGTTGGAACTCGAGAAGGCTCGTAGCACAAAGGATGCGTTTGTCGATGTCATGCTTCCGGTACGGGTACGCGACGCCACGCGATGGTGGAAATTGTCCGGGCGGCCGACCCCCGGACTGGCACCCGGCGATTTTGTTTGGCGCGGCGTCGGTTCGGATGTCACCGATGTGAAGATTCAGAGCGACGAAATCGTTCGCATGGGATTGATCGACGCTCTGACCGGAATGCCGAACCGGCACAATTTCTGGTTGGAACTCGAACGTAGCGTGCGTAATTCGAAACAGGGGAGACCTCGGATCGCGCTGGCGATGCTGGACCTGGACAACTTCAAATCGGTGAATGACACGCTGGGACATTCGATAGGCGACGAAGTGTTGAAAGAGGTGGGAGCACGACTGGTGGAAGTGGGCGGTGCATCACACCTCTGTGCGCGCCTCGGCGGTGACGAGTTCGCAATCTTGTTCCGAAAGGTTGACGATCACGACACCGTACATACGGATCTGCTGAGTTACGTGGATATTCTCCGCGAACCGGTTTTGGTATCGGGGAACCGGTTGGATATCGGATGCAGCATAGGTTTCCACGTTCCGACTGATCCGGGACAAACCGCTGATGGCCTTCTGATAGCGGCGGACCTTGCGCTTTACGCAGCCAAGGACTCGGGTCGAGGAACAATCCTCCAGTATCAGCATTCGATGCAACTCATTGCGACCCGACGCGCACACCTCTTGGAAGACATCGGAAATGGCATATCTCCCGACGATGTCGAGCTCCGCTTTCTGCCACAGATCGATGTGGCTTCGCGTGCGATCGTCGGGGTAGAGGTCAAGGCGACGTGGAATAACCCGAGACTGGGAATGGTCCCGGCAACCGAATTCATGGTTGTCGTCGACGACGCAGGATTGTCGTCGAAGGTCGGCTCGATGCTATTCGAGAAGGCATGCAGCGCTGCATCGAGGATGCCGGACGATATCAGGTTGGCGATCAGCGTGTCCGGGCGCGAACTCGAATCGGATGGGCTCGTCGACCATGTTGCGGACGCACTCGACAGATGGGGCGTTCTCGCTCGTCGAATCGAGTTGCAGCTCACCGAATCATCGGCGATCTCGGAGCGAGCGAAGGCAGGAATGCGTGGAGTGACCGGGCTTGGTGTTTCGTTGACCGTCGACGAATTCGGAACCGGATTCTCTTCTCTTGCATCATTGTCCGATCTCCCCTTCACACGCGTCCGCGTCGATAGGTCATTCTCGGGAACCGTTCCGGGGCAACGGCCGATTCTTGCCGCCGTTGTGACCTTGGTCGAGTCCTTGGGCATGGAGGCGGTGATGCTGGGCGTCGACAGCGAGGAACAACTCGCTGCCGCAGCCGACATGAAAGTGCGGACGGTGCAGGGGCGTGTCGCTGGTGACGCGATGGCGCTCGAGCATTTGATGCAGATCGTGTCGGTGCATCGATGAGTGAGAGCCGAAGGTTGAGGCAGCGGGCGTTCAACACTGTGTTTCATCTTATCGACCCGTCGTGGACGGGCGACCCCGCGTCGTACTACGAAGATCGAAGACTCCTCATCCGCCGATTGCACTACTCTGCGCGCGTCGCACCCATGGCATTCCTCGTCGCGGCATTTTCACTGAGCTTGGTCGTCGCATTTATGCCTGTCGAAACCGATTGGTTCCGGTGGATTTGGATGGCTTTGGTACTCGGATCCAATATCTCGCTCGCCGTGTTCTGGTTTACACGACTCAAGAAACGTGAAGCCGAGCGAGAGATCACGGATCTTGTTGTCGTGGCGATTCAGGTTGTCACATGGGCGTTACTGCTGGCGTGGGCCGCTGTAGTTCTCTTTCCGCTTCTCGATGCGGCCGAAGAATTGACGTTGGCGGCAATCATGTTGGGAGGCGTGGTTGTCGGGGTCATTCCGGTAGTGATGTTCCGGGGTTTGGCGACGGTGTGGATCGTGATTGTCGGCGGTGGTCTCGTGTGGGGATTCTGGACGGAACCAGGTTCAGAGCGTTGGGTACTACTAGCGTTGCTCGGTGTCTATCTCGTCTCGCTTCAGCGCGGAACATTGGTCTTGGCCAACGTTTTCGAGCGTCGCTTGCGCGCAGAACTCAATGCGGAGGATCAGCGCGACCTTGTCGAACTGCTACTCAACGATCTCGAAGACGGTGCGCAGGACTGGCTGTGGGAAACCGACGACGCAGGTGTCGCCGTGGCTGTGTCCCATCGTTTTGCGGAGAGTCTGGGATTGCCGGCCACCGAGATCCGTGGACGGGCCATGAGCGAAATTCTGAAGGGAGTCGGGGCCGACAGAACAGCGACCGGACGCATTGCGCTCGACACACTCGTCGAGCGTCTCGACAACGGTGACGCATTCCGTGACATCGAACTGGAGGTGTGGATCGGTGGTCGACCTCGACGGTGGTCGATGTCCGGGCATCGTAGGAGCGACAGCCTTTCCGATGGCGGTTGGCGCGGCGTCGGTTCCGATATCACGCGCGCTCATCAGCAGCGGGAGTACATTCGCGAGCTTGCCGAGGTGGATTCGCTCACCGGACTTCAGAATCGCTACACATTCACCGCGCAGTTGTCGAAGATGATCGCCGACGGAAATGAGGTCTGGCTGGCCATGCTCGATCTCGACAATTTCAAGTCGATCAACGACCGCTGGGGGCACCGCGTCGGCGATGACGTGCTGGTTGATGTTGCGGCACGGTTGAACGCCGTGCTGCGCCCGACGGAAACTTGTGCCCGCCTCGGCGGCGACGAATTTGCTGTTGCTTTCAGCGGGGTCGAGGACGGGCAGGTAGTCAAGGATCGGTTCCAGTCGATAGTTGATGCGATCGATGTTCCGTTCGATCTCGCCGGCAACTCGATTCGGGTTCGGGGAAGCCTGGGATACGGTTCACTTCCGAATGATGCCGCGACCCTGGACGATTTGGTGGTTGTCGCGGACCTCGCGCTCTATCACGCGAAGGTGAGTGGCCGGAATCAAATCAGACGGTTCGACTTGACTCTGCGTGAGCGCGCTACCGGTAGAGCCAGAGCGCTCCTGGATCTTCGAATGGCCGTGCAGAACGGCGAGTTCGAACTTGCCTACCAACCGCAGGTTTCGGCTGCCACCGGCGCGGTTGTGGGGTTCGAGGCGCTGTTGAGGTGGAACCACCCGGTGTCCGGTGTGGTTTCACCGGCTGATTTCATCTCGGTCGCGGAGGAAACCGGCCTGATCGTTCCCATCGGGGCTGGGGTATTGCGCACCGCGTCCGCGCTGGCGACGACGTGGCCGGATCACGTGCGCATTGCGGTGAATGTCTCTCAGGTGCAGTTGCGTTCGGTGGGGTATGTCGAATCCGTTCGCGAAGTTCTCCGCGAAACAGGCTTGGCTGCGGAGCGGCTCGAGATCGAGGTGACCGAGTCTCTGATTATCGACGACTCGGATCGAGAAGTACTCGTACGTATCGCGGAGCTGGGTGTTGCCATAGCCATGGACGATTTCGGTACCGGGTACTCATCGGTTGCGAGTCTGTCCATGCTGCCGGTGGACAGGTTGAAGATCGACCGCGCTTTTGTGAGTCAGTTGGATGCGGACCCGACGGAGTCGAGAACAGCGGTATTTCGCGCCATTGTCGACATTGCCGAGTCGATGGGCTTGGAAACCGTTGCCGAGGGCGTCGAAACCGATCGTCAAAGAGCCGTAGTGACCGAGTGCGGGTGCCGCGTCGTCCAGGGCTATCTGGAAGGCCGTCCGATGCCGGCGGCGGACGTCGACGCGTTCATCGAGTCTCGCCGAAATTACAGATTGCCTTCTGCCGCTGAGTGAGAACACAGACGCGGTTTGTTACTTCTTTGTGTGATGGTGCACTCCGTAGCGGCCTCATCTCGAGTTGCCGAGCGAGAACAGTGACGGAGTGATGTTTGTGGTGAGCAATTCGGCGTTTGTTCCGGGGCCGATGTTGACGGGTAAGAAGGCGGTGGTGACGGGTGGTGCGCACGCGATCGGCGCCGCAATCGCCCGGGCGTATGCGAGCCATGGCGCGCACGTGCTTGTAGTCGACGTCGACACCGAGCCTGTCGCGGACATCGAATTCGATTCCCCAGCAGGTGGTTCGGTTGTCAGTTTGTGCTACGACGTCCGCGAAGCCGAAATACCGCAGGAGCTGATCGACTTCGCACCTGACATTCTGGTAAACAACGTCGGCCACTTTCTGGCACCGCCACAAACCTTTTCGGCCACGACGCCGACGTTCTGGTCGGACATGGGCAATATCAACTTCGATCAGGTTCTGCGCCTGACACATGCCTTGCTTCCCGGCATGATCGAACGCGGCGCAGGCGGATCGATCCTGAATCTGACCACGGTGGAAGCGCATCGGGCAATCCCGGGGCACACCGTGTACTCGGCGTACAAGGCCGCGCTGACGCAGTTCACCAGAAGCCTCGGCGTCGAGATCGGTAGAACAGGCGTGCGCGTCAACGCAATTGCGCCCGATCTCATCGAGTCCGTGCAGGTGCCGTACCGGTCGATCGTCGCCGCCGATGACTGGGCCAAGTGGCCGCAGTGGGCACCGTTGGGTGGCCCGGGTCAACCCGTGGATATCGCCGGGCCGGCACTGTTTCTTGCATCGGACCTGGCGCGGTACATCACCGGCACCGTCATCCACGTCGACGGTGGCTCCCACGCCGCGGGCGGTTGGTTCCCCGCAGAAGAGGGTGGTTGGACCAATCGCCCCCGAAAGGCTTGACCCATGACAACTTTGAGTCTCAATGTTCCGAACTTCGGCACGACGCTGGCCGCGGATTCCTACGGGAAACTGGTTGAGGTCTGTCAAAGCGCGGAAGCAGCCGGGTTCGATCGAGTCCTGGTCACCGATCACGTCGTGATGGGTTCGGACAACTCCGCATACACATGGTCGGCGTTTCCCACCGAGCCGGACGCGAACTGGCTCGAACCCTTGAGTGTGCTGGCTTTTGTTGCCGGACAGACCACAACGATTCGACTGGGCACCGGCATCGTGATCGCGGCGTTGCGTGGGGGAGCGGTGCTGGCCAAGACCGCCGCGACCATCGACCTTCTCTCGCGTGGCCGCTTGGATCTCGGAGTCGGAACCGGTTGGCAGGAACGTGAATACGATGCTGCGGGAATGGACTTCGGCAAGCGCGGACCGCTTCTCGACGACGCATTGGCGGTCTGCCGGGCACTGTGGGCTTCGGCACCGGCACACATTGACACACCCCGCCTGAAGTTCGACGACGTGTACTGCGCGCCTCGGCCGGACGCTGCAATCCCTATCTGGGTGTCCGGCTCGTTGTCCAAGGCCGTCGTGCGACGTGTCGCAACCTGGGGTGACGGGTGGATTCCGATCATGGGCGCCACCAACGACGACCTGCGAGAGGGTGGGGCCGTCATCCGTAAAGCGATGGCTGATCTCGGCCGAGACGGGTCAACCCTGGACATCCGTGGACGTCTGACGATCGCCAGGGCGTCGGACGGATCGATCGATCTACGTGCGACGATGCTCGGGGCCGAAGAACTTGTCGACGCCGGCGCGACCGATGTATTGGTGGCTCTCGGAGCTCTCGATCCGAACCCTGACGAGGCAATGACTGTCTTCGGGGAGCTGGCGTCGGCCTTCAAAACCGCAACCGGTTAGGGTCTAACGAACGCTAGAAAGACACGCTGGTCAAGACCGAGGAGACGCATACATGACCGAGAACACCGCCACCCTGTCGAGCCTCGAATCGCTCCTCGACTCCCGAATCAGTTGCCGGGCCTATGAGGATCGTCAGGTTCCTCGTGATGTCATCAACGAGATCCTGCGGCTCGCGCAGAAGACACCGTCGTGGTGCAACACCCAACCGTGGCAGGTGGCAATCACCGAAGGCGAGGGCACCGAAAAGTTCCGGGCCGGTATAGGCGCTTATGTCATGGCCAATCCGCAGGAATCCGATTTCGAGTTCCCGCGCGAGTATCAAGGTGTCTACAAGTCGCGCCGGTTCGATTGCGCGATGGCACTGTACTCGAGCGTCGGAATCGAACACGGTGACCGCGCCGGGTCCGGAGCTCAGACCATGAAGAACTTCGAGCTCTTCGGCGCTCCGCACGTCGCCATCATCACCACGGACGAGGCTTTGGGGACCTACGGGGCCGTCGACTGTGGGCTTTACGTCAACAGCTTTCTCCTCGCTGCTCAAAGCCTTGGCGTCGCGACGATCCCGCAGGCGGCGCTTGCCGGTTGCTCCAAGTTCATCCACGAGCACTTCGGCATCGACGACACCCGCAAGGTCGTGTGCGCGATCTCCTTCGGATACGCGGACACGGAACACCCCGTGAACGGGTTCCGCACCTCCCGCGAGGACGTCGACAACGTCGTGCAGTGGATGTCGAACTGATCACCTGCTCGGAGCGGGATTGAGTGTTGGGCAGGCGGACCTGAGAGACTGGTCCGCATGTCCGACACCCCCGAAATGTTCGATCGACTCCGCCGCTTTCCCGACATCGAGGCACCCAATCTGTTTGCTGTCGACGCGGCTGATCGGCTGATTCTCGACGAGGCCGCCGACGCACTCGCGGCGGCGCCGTCGGGATCGGTGGTTGTTGTCGGCGATCACTACGGCGCGTTGACCGCTGGAGCGGTTCTCGAGCACGGCCGGTCCGAGGTTCGGGTTTACCAGGACCCGCTCACCGGCGAACTGGCGTTGGCGAACAATGCCCGCGAACTCGGCTTCACCGAGCGCTACACATCACACGGACTCGGCGAAGAGTTGCTGCGCGGCGCTCGCGTTGTCCTCATGCAGTTGCCGCGCAGCCTCGCCGAGCTTGGAGAGATCAGCCAGTTGATCGCGCTCCATGCCGATCCGGAGGTACGCGTCTTTGCGGGCGGGCGCGACAAGCACATCACCCCGGCCATGAACAAGGTTCTCGCAGAGTCCTTTTCGTCGGTCAGTGCGTCGCGCGGCCGGCAGAAGTCCCGTGTTCTGCGGGCCGCTGAGCCGAAGCCCGACGTCGCGGTCACGTTCCCGATGACCGAGTGGCTCGACGAATTCGGTCTCGACGTGGTTGCGCACGGAGCGGTGTTTGCCGGTGCGAGCCTCGACATCGGAACCCGGTTGTTGCTCGAAAATCTGGGCAAGATCAACATCACGCCCCGCGACGTCGTCGACCTGGGCTGTGGCAGTGGCATTCTGGCGACGGCTATCGCGCTGAAGTTCTCCGACGCTCAGGTAGTTGCCACGGACCAGTCGTCGGCAGCCGTGGCGTCGGCGATGGCTACGGCGTCGGCCAACGGTGTCGGAGATCGAGTTCGCGGCCTACGGGACGACGCCATGAGCACTCTGCCCGACGCCAGTGTCGACCTGGTCCTCCTGAATCCGCCGTTCCACGTCGGTGCCGCCGTTCATACCGGTGGTGCACTCAAGCTGTTCGAGGCAGCAGGTCGGGTACTGCGTCCGGGCGGGCAACTGTGGACCGTGCACAACGCCCACCTGGGCTACCGGGAACCGTTGAAAGCTGCAGTCGGTGAGAGTCAAGCGATGGCCAAGAACGCGAAGTTCATCGTCATGCGATCGATCAAAGCGTCCTAGTATCGGAAACTGTTGACCCGCCGGAAACCTGCCGGGAACTACGGCGAACGCTCCGACGTTGTAAATTACGAGTGCTTTACTTTTTGTAAGTACACGGACCGGTCGGAAACTCGGATCCGTTCGGCGAACCCGCGACGCACCCGTCGCAGGTCACCACGATGAAGGGATGATCACGGTGCGCACCACCAGCAACCCGGTGTTCCGCAATCTGCCCAAGCAAGAGGGCAACGGATACGCCTCGTTCGGATCTGCGACGGCGGGCGCCTCGCAGGTCACCCAGCAGTTCGGCCAGCCGCAGTACGCTCCGGCCGAGCCGTACCAGACCGGCCCCACCTCGCGGGCTATGACAATCGACGATGTTGTCACCAAGACGGGCATGACGCTCGGTGTGCTTGCGTTGACCGCGCTGGTCTCGTACTTCCTCGTGAACAACGACCCGAGTCTCGCATCGCCGTTTGTGATCGTCGGCGGTCTGGTCGGACTTGTCCTGGTTCTCGTTGCGACTTTCGGGCGCAAGATGGACAACCCGGCCATCGTGCTGGCTTATGCCGCGTTCGAGGGCCTCTTCCTGGGTGCTCTGTCATTCATGTTTACCGCCCCGATCGAAGCGGCTGGCGGTGTGTCGGCCTCGGTGCTGATCTCACAGGCAGTTCTCGGCACGTTCGGCGTGTTCTTCGGCATGCTTGTGGTCTACAAGACCGGCGCCATTCGTGTGACGCCGCGACTGACCCGCATGATCATCGGTGCCTTGATCGGCGTCGTGGTTTTGGCTCTGGGTAACCTCGTTGCCAGCTTCTTTATCGACGGCGGACTCGGCCTGCGTGACGGTGGACCGATCGCCATTATCTTCAGCTTGGTCTGCATCGGTCTCGCAGCCTTCAGCTTCCTGCTCGACTTCGATGCCGCTGATCAGCTGATCCGCGCACAGGCTCCGGAGAAGGCAGCCTGGGGCGTCGCCCTCGGCCTCACCGTCACCTTGGTCTGGCTGTACGTCGAGATCCTGCGCCTGCTGAGCTACTTCAGTCGCGACTGACAACTCCTGAAAACGAATGGCCTCTGCGATGCAGGGGCCATTTGTTTTGTCATAGCGTCTCTTGTCATAGCGCGTTCTGCCGACGCCTGCTCGCGAAGAACCACGCCGCAGGCCCGACGATCGGCAGGATGACGGCAAAGGCAGACCATCCGATTTTTGCGATTGGGTCGGCATCGGATCTCACGATCGAAACCAGCGCAGCCGCCGTGAGAACGATCCACAGGATCATGAACACGGACCAGGCGATGTCGTAGCCGATGGGCACCATCGGTTGAGAAACCTCGTTGTCCATGTCGAATCCTCCATTCCGGCTCCCGTCCCCGTAGACGAGTCGAGGGAGGCACTGGCATTAACCGTATAGACAGGGTCTCCCTCGTTCGGTGAAACTGAGTTTGGCTGAGTGTCATCCCGGCGATCCGGATCGGCATGTGCGCCGATTCCACTGCAGAAGGAAGACAGTCATGGCTGAAAAGAAGGTTTGGTTCATTACCGGCGCTGGCCGAGGAATGGGTGTCGACATCGCCCAAGCCGCGCTCACCGCCGGACATTCGGTCGTCGCGACGGGACGAAACGCGGACCGGGTCGAGAAGGCTATCGGTGCACATGAGGAGCTACTCGCCGTTGCTCTCGATATCACCTCAGCCGAAGCGGCGCAGGCGGCAGCTGCGACTGCGGTCGAACGCTTCGGCCGCATCGACGTGTTGGTCAACAACGCCGGAAACTTCTACGCCGGTTACTTCGAGAACATCAGTCCCGAACAGTTCCGGGCGCAGATGGAAACCAATTTTTTCGGCCCACTCAACGTGACGCATGCTGTCCTCCCCGTCATGCGGAAGCAGCGCAGAGGTCAGGTCATCACCATTACGTCCACTGCCGGTCTGATCGGTCAGGAGTTCTGCGCCGCCTACGCCGCATCGAAGTTCGCTCTGGAAGGGTGGATGGAGTCTCTGCACTTCGATCTCGAGCCGTACGGCATCAGCACGATGGCAGTGGAGCCCGGATTCTTCCGCACGGAACTGTTGGTCGAAGGCTCGTCGACCATCTGGCCGGAGCTCGAGATCGAGGACTACGCGGAACGTACCGCGCAGACGATCGAGGCGTGGAAGAGCATGAACGGACAACAGGGCGGCGACCCGAAGAAGCTCGCCCGAGCTCTCGTCACACTTTCCGATTCGGAGAAATTACCGCGGCGGTTCGTCGCCGGCGCGGACGCGATAAGCGGTGTCGAGCAGAACCTCGTTGTCATTTCGGGCCAGCTCGATGCGAACCGCGACTTGTCGGAATCTCTGTCCTACGACTCCTGACACCTTCTTTTGTCGGTGTTGCCGGGTTACGGTGCTTGGGATACCTAGCAGTTGCTTGGTTCCTATAG
This sequence comes from Rhodococcus sp. 24CO, assembly GCF_050586165.1. Lineage (NCBI taxonomy): Bacteria > Bacillati > Actinomycetota > Actinomycetes > Mycobacteriales > Nocardiaceae > Rhodococcus > Rhodococcus sp. 24CO. The sequence continues at coordinate 363,142 of NZ_JAZFNF010000004.1, forward strand.
ATGAAGGACGTGCGTATATCCATGTCGACAGCGGTACTCGTCTCGGACAACGGATCCGTACGGACAGTGACGTTCAACAAACCGGAGCGACTCAACGCTTTTGATGCGGCCGGCTTCCGGGCTCTGACCAAAGCGCTCGACGACGCGGCCGCAGATTCAAGTGTCGCGGTAGTGGTGATCGAGGGTGCGGGCAAGGCCTTTTCGAGCGGAGTGGACCTGCGCGCGCTCTCCGAACCCGGGGCGGACACCGCTGATTTCGGACACGCATTTGCGCCTTTGATTGTGGCGCTGGTGGAGTTTCCGAAGCCGCTCGTCGCTGCCGTGCACGGTGCCGCTGTCGGTATCGGTCTGACGATGCTGCTCTTTTGCGACGTCGTCTACGTTGCCGACGACGCCCGGTTGCGTGCCCCGTTCACATCACTCGGAACGGCGCCCGAGGCCGCGAGCAGTTGGATGCTACCTAAAGTGGTTGGCACACAACGCGCGTCCGAACTTCTGTTGACGGCCAGATGGCTGAGCGGAGTAGAAGCAGCCGAGATCGGCATTGCGGTCGCGGCGGTTCCAGCCGATCAGCTACATGTTCGAGCAATGGAGGCTGCCTCGCAGATCGCCGGAAATGTCGGGCCCGCAGTCCTGGCCGCGAAAAGGCTACTGCGCCAAGGGTGGTCGGAGGAAGCCCGAGCGGCGGTCCAGCGCGAGGATGATGCCGCGCGCGAGCTGATCCGCGAGTTGGGAAGTTTTGCTCAGAAATTCACGACTACATGAAAACGGCCGCCCGGCAGAAGCCGGGCGGCCGTTTTCGACGTGCTCAGGAGATCAGCTGAGGCGTTCGATCACCATTGCCATGCCCTGTCCGCCGCCGACACACATGGTCTCGACGCCGAAGGTCTTGTCCTGCTCGCGCAGGTTGTTGATCAGGGTGTTGGTGATGCGTGCACCGGTCATGCCGAAGGGATGGCCGAGTGCCAGTGCGCCGCCGGAGATGTTGAGCTTGTCCTCGTCGATGCCGAGTTCACGAGCAGATCCGATGACCTGGACCGCAAATGCCTCGTTGATCTCGAACAGGTCGATGTCGGAGATCGACTTTCCGGCGAACTTCAGGGCGTTCTTGACGGCCTGGATCGGGCCGAGGCCCATGATCTCGGGGGACAGACCCGAGACGCCGGTGGAGACGATGCGGGCGAGGGGCGTCAGGCCCAATGCCTTGGCCTTGGTGTCGGACATGATCACCAGAGCGGCAGCGCCGTCGTTGAGCGGGCAGGCATTGCCGGCGGTGACGGTGCCGTCGGGACGGAAGACGGGCTTGAGGCCGCTGATGCCTTCGTAGGTGGTGCCGGCGCGCGGGCCGTCATCCTTGGAGACGACGGTGCCGTCGGCGAGGGTGACCGGGGTGATCTCACGCTCGAAGAAGCCACGGTTGATGGCTTCCTCGGCGCGGTTCTGGCTGCGGACAGCGAAGCGGTCCTGGTCTTCGCGGCTGATGCCGGTAGCTGAGGCAACGTTCTCTGCCGTCTGGCCCATGCCCAGGTAGACGTCGGGGAGCAGTCCCTCTTCGCGAGGATCGGTCCAGGCGACTCCACCTTCGGCGAGCTTGGCGCTACGCGCCTGCGCTGCGTCGAAGAGCGGGTTCTTGGTGTTCGGGAGGCCGTCTGCGTTGCCCGTGACGAAGCTGGAGACGGACTCGACGCCGGCGGAGATGAAGACGTCGCCCTCGCCTGCGCGGATGGCGTGCAGTGCCATGCGGGTGGTCTGCAGCGACGAGGAGCAGTAACGGTTGACCGTCACGCCGGGGAGGAAGTCGTAGCCCAGCTGAACTGCGACGACGCGGGCGATGTTGAAGCCCGACTGTCCGGCAGGCTGACCGCAACCCATGATGAGGTCGTCGATCTCGGTGGGATCGAGCTCGGGGATCTTCGCCAGCGCGGCTGCAACCATCTGGGTGGCGAGGTCATCGGGGCGGATGTCCTTGAGCGAACCCTTCATTGCGCGGCCGATGGGCGACCGTACTGCTGAGACGATTACTGCCTCGGGCATGAAAACTCCTTTTGTGTACTGCGTGGTCGGCGCAGACGACTGCGCGACGAGCAGGGCAAGATGGATGCAGCTTCGACTGCCAATTTACGTTGCCGGCCCGAAAACAGCGGCACGGCGTCTCACTCAGTCGTTTCCAAGCTCCTGTACTGCGGGTTTCGGGCGGCCGACCCACCCAACGCGGTGCAGCGCAGTGGATACGCGGGCAGTCATCGTCTGTGCCTGTGCGGCGTCCGAGACCTGTGGGAGATCGGGGAGTGGACCGCCGGTCCATTCGCCCAGCGCCGCAGCGAGCACCGGCACTATCTGGCGGGCCGCGAGCTCGTAGCCGGCCGCCGACGGGTGGAACCGATCAGCCGAGAACATGGTGTCCGGGGAAGCGAGGAATTCTTTTGCGAGCAGATCGGCCAGCGGAACAGGATGCCCACCCGCAGCTCTTGTCGCCGACGCCTGCGCTGCCGCCAGACGATGTCCCCACTCGCGTACGACGGTCCGCAGCGGTTGTGGGATCGCGGTGACAACCCCGAGATCGGGACACGTGCCCACCACGACGACGCCGCCGCTCTCACGCAAGCGTCGCACCGCGTCACCGAGACGTCTGGCCGATGCTCGAATCGCGTTCTTGGCAGTCACGTCGTTTGCGCCGATCAGGATCACCGCCGCGTCCGGTGCCGCCCCGGCAATGAACATGGCGTCGACCTGCCCACTCAACCCGCGCGATGTTGCGCCGCCGATAGCCTTGGTGCTCAGACGGATTCGCTTCCCGGTTTCCTCCGAGAGGAGTTTTGCGATCCGCACACCTGGTACCTCGTCCGCCGTCACGGCGCCCACCCCGGCAGCTGACGAATCGCCGAAAATCATCAGATGGAGGTCGAACGGAACACCGCGCCACCACCGCTCCGGTGCGTCGGCGCCCGGCGAATACACCCCGTCGGCTTCGGGTGGTTTGGAGACGTTGCGTCCGATCACGCCGCGTGCGGCACCGGCCTGCGACATCAGGTAGTGGTATGCCAGCCACGTCGCCGTGCCGGCGCTCGACCCGGCCACCAGTGTGGCCACCGACGCCTTCACTCCGGTCCGACTCACAGTGGTCAATCTAGCCGGATCGACGCACCTTCGCCCGACGTCTACGCGCAGCGATTCGTCGGATCTGGGAACATGGAGCGATGCGCATCGCGGAACACGTCGTAGACCTCATCGGCAACACCCCACTCGTCAAACTTACGTCCGTCACGGGCGAGAACTACGGCACTGTGGCAGCCAAGGTCGAGTACCTCAACCCGGGCGGTAGCTCCAAGGACCGTATCGCCGTCAAGATGATCGACGCGGCGGAGGCCTCCGGAGAATTGAAGCCGGGCGGCACCATCGTCGAACCGACCTCAGGCAACACCGGAATCGGTTTGGCGCTCGTCGCTCAGAAACGCGGATACAAGTGCGTGTTCGTCTGCCCCGACAAGGTCAGCGAAGACAAGCGAAACGTTCTGCGTGCTTACGGAGCCGAGGTAGTCGTCTGCCCCACGGCCGTCGCACCCGAGCACCCCAACAGCTACTACAGCGTCTCCGATCGACTCACCCGTGAGATCCCGGGTGCCTGGAAGCCCAACCAGTACTCCAACCCGGGCGGACCGGCAAGCCACTACGAGACCACCGGCCCCGAGATCTGGGCAGACACCGACGGCAAGATCACCCATTTCGTCGCAGGCGTCGGCACCGGTGGAACCATCACCGGCACCGGTCGCTACCTCAAGGAGGTGTCGGGCGGCAAGGTCAAGGTTGTCGGCGTCGACCCCGAAGGTTCCGTCTACTCCGGCGGCACGGGTCGCCCGTACCTGGTCGAAGGTGTCGGCGAGGATTTCTGGCCCACGGCTTACGATCCGTCCATCCCGGACGAGATCATCGCCGTGTCGGATGCTGACTCCTTCGAGATGACGCGTCGTCTCGCCCGTGAAGAAGGCCTGCTGGTTGGTGGATCGTGCGGCATGGCTGTCGTCGCGGCACTCGAGGTCGCCAAGCGCGAAGGCCCCGACGCGCTTGTTGTCGTACTCCTTCCCGACGGTGGCCGCGGCTACCTTTCCAAGATCTTCAACGATCAGTGGATGGCGTCGTACGGCTTCCTGCGGACTCCGCTCGACGGTAAGACAAACGTCCCCACCGTGGGCGACGTGCTGCGCGGAAAGTCGGGAGAACTGCCCGACCTCGTGCACACGCACCCGTCGGAAACCTTGCGCGACGCCATCGAGATCCTCCGTGAATACGGTGTGTCTCAGATGCCGGTTGTCGGTGCCGAACCGCCCGTCATGGCGGGCGAGGTGGCCGGCAGTGTCACCGAACGCGACCTGCTCAGCGCGGTCTTCGAAGGCCGTGCGCAACTTGCCGATTCGGTCGAAAAGCACATGAGTGCGCCGTTCCCGCTCATCGGATCGGGCGAGCCGGTCTCGGCCGCGACCAAGGCACTCGGCGACACTGACGCCCTCATGGTCGTCGACGACGGTAAGCCCGTCGGTGTCATCACCCGCCACGACCTTTTGGGATTCCTCAGCGCCGGATCGTGAGACATCCGAGTTTGTCCCCCGGACGGTAAGGTCAGCGCCCATGGGGGACAAACTCGTCGGATGTATCGGTGTTCTTGCTGCGGTGCTGGTGACAACGTCGTGTAGTTCGACGGTTGTCGGCACTCCGCAAGCGGCATCGGGGGCAAAGGTAGCTGCGTCGACCACCGCCCCGTCGGGGACGTCGACTACCGCCAAGACGGCGCCGACGACGGTCAAGCCGACGCTATCGCTCGCTCCGGCCTTCTCCGGCACGGTGGAGTGTTCGACCCTCATTCCCGCGGTCCGTGACATCGTCGAAACCTACGGTTCCCCTAACGACATGCCGAACGGGTGTATCTGGATGGACGGCGGCAGGTCCCTGGCCATCACGTCCTTGACGTTGGACCACTCGGAGAGCACGCGCAACACGATGGCAAAAAGCGGATTCGACTTGAAGGACCCGCGACTGACGGAGTTGGAGGCGGTTGTCAAAGGTGGTCAGACGATCACTGTTCTCTCTCCCACCCATATGACGGTGGTGTTGTACAGCTCGGAGCTCACCGAGACCGCCGCGCTGGATGCGGCAATCAGAGTCGTGGAGTTGGTCGAGAACTGACACAGCCGCCCTACATCGGCGGGGTGGCTACTAGTCTGGTGGGCATGAGCGAGCAACGCAGCAAGGCCGACAACATCAGCTGGCAGGGTTTCTCCACGAAAGCGGTACACGCGGGCTACGAGCCCGATCCGCTGACCGGTGCCGTCAACGTTCCGATCTACGCGAGTTCCACCTTCGCGCAAGACGGTGTGGGTGGGATGCGCAGTGGATTCGAGTACGCGCGCACGGGCAATCCCACTCGTCGACCGCTCGAAGCAAACCTTGCAGCACTCGAATCAGGTAGTTACGGACGGGCTTTCAGCTCGGGCATGGCTGCCACGGACTGCCTCCTCCGATCCGTTCTGCGTCCGGGTGACCACCTCGTCATTCCCGACGACGCCTACGGCGGAACCTTCCGGCTCATCGACAAGGTCTTCACGCAGTGGGGCATCGAGTACACCCCGGCTCCGGTGTCGGACGTCGACGCGGTGCGCGCAGCGATGCGTCCCAACACCAAGCTGGTGTGGGTGGAGACACCCACGAACCCGCTGCTCAACATCGGTGACATCGAACTCCTGGCCGAGGTTGCGCACGAGGGCAATGCAAAGATCGTGGTGGACAACACCTTTGCGTCGCCCTACTTGCAGCAGCCCCTGCAGTTGGGTGCCGACATCGCTCTGCACTCCACCACCAAGTACATCGGTGGACACTCCGATGTGGTCGGTGGCGCACTGGTCTGCGACGACGAAGAACTCGACCATGCTTTCGGGTTCCTGCAGAACGGTTCCGGCGGCGTCCCCGGTCCGTTCGACGCCTTCCTCACGCTGCGCGGCATCAAGACACTGGCATTGCGGATGGAGCGTCACAGCGACAACGCCGAAAAGGTTGTCGAACTGCTCGACGGGCACCCCGCCGTCGCGAGCGTCATCTACCCGGGTCTCGCCTCGCATCCGTCGCATAAAGTTGCGGCCAAGCAGATGCGCCGATTCGGCGGCATGATCTCCGTGCGGCTCAAGGGTGGCAAAGCTGCCGCTCTCGACTTGTGCTCACGTACCGAAATCTTCACGCTCGCAGAATCTCTCGGCGGCGTCGAATCGCTCATCGAGTTCCCGGGCGCCATGACCCACGCGTCGACGGCCGGGTCGGCGCTCGAGGTTCCCGACGACCTGGTTCGTCTGTCGGTTGGTATCGAAGATGCCTCCGACCTGGTCGGCGATATCGAGCAGGCGCTGGCGTAACTCTGTGCTGTGCGCCTTTGTCAACCGCGGGCGGTTGATAGAGGCGCACAGTGTCAGTCGTCCGGCCACCCCGCCAGTGTGGTGACCCGGAACTCCTGGTCGACCAGGCGGGCGGGGCGATCCAGCTTGTGCAGCCAATCGATGGCGGAGCCGCTCATTCCCACGGCGACCCGGCTCAGTGCTGCTGCCTCCGCGCAGGATTCGGCGATCACCGATACCGTGCGCCACATGGAAGTTGCCGTCGATTCCCGGGCAAGTGGCTTGACGGTGCTGGCCGTCGCGATGCCGCACCCGGAGGGAACGGCCACCTGGCACGTGGGGTCACCCGGGAGATCTTGAACTTGAATCTGCCAGCCACCTTCCGGTGACGGTCCGGCCACGGCGATGTCGCCGCCCAAGGCAACCAGAACGCCGCAGCCGAGAAGTTCGGCAGTGGTCGCGGCGCAATGATCTGCGGAACTGGCGCGCGCAGTGGCTGACAGATCGAGGACAACGTCAGCCGGGCTGAACACCCGGTTGCTCTCGACGCGGATCTTCCACCAGGAGTGTGGATCTCGCGATCCTGCTGTGGGGGTGAGTTTGCCGTCCGTGAGGCGCGCGATCGCGAGGGCGTCTGTGAGGAAATGCGCAAACATCGGTGTTATGGGGGCGCCGTCGGCCTCGAGAGCGGGACCGGATCCGAATGTGCGGATCTCGGAGTCTGCGCGATCGTGATTGGTGGCCGCGTCGGCAGCGCTCAGATAGCCCCGCACGAGGCTGGCGGCCGACGCGAGGGCACCGGGATCGGTGACGACTACGCGGGCCTGCACGCCCCAGGTGAGCCATTCGGTTGCGGCGCGTGGTGCGTTCACGAACCGTTGGAGACGGCGTCCGGAACTCCGAACCCGCTGACTACGACCAGCCGTGATGCGGTCGCATGCTTCGAGGTGGTGTCGGTGGAGAAGGCCGATGTCGTGGAATTGTCGGTGGGGTTGGAAACGAGGGATAAGCCACCACTTGCGATGGCGCCCGCTACAGCCGTCGCAGCAAGCGCGAGGTGAACGGGTCGGTATGCCGAGGTGCGAGCCCGAATGGGCCGTGTCCGATCGTCGCTCATGTCCACAGACTGCCCGCCGAACCTGAGAAAAGCCTTGGGGTATGTGGTCATTTGGGTAACGTCTGACGTGATAAATGAGACATTGGTTACAGGTTGGTGTGCCACCGGGGATATCGAATGCATGTTCGAAATCGTAAACGGTGCCACCGACAGGTTCGGCCGGCTCGTGGATCGATCAGTTACCGGAGGTTTTTGATGGCAGTGAGTGTCCTGGCGATCACTGTGTCGATCGGTACTGCACTGGGGGTGATAGGAGCAACACTGGGGACGCCGGCCGAGGCCGTCGCAGCTCCCGCCGCGGAGATCTCACTCGCGTCCTGGGGCGGACCGGCGCGAACACAGGAGAATCCGGAAGGGCTTGTGCCCTCGGTGCCGTCTGATTTTCCGGGTGCTGCTCTGGCGCCGGTTGGTGCGGTCGCGGTATTTGCTCCGTGGGTCAAGAAAGCGGGTGCAATCTGCTCGGAGATCACGCCGGCGGTGGTGGCGTCGCTGTATTCGACGCGCAGCGGTTTTCAATACGGCCCCGGCGCAGAAGTGTCGGAAGCCGGCGGACGCGGACCTGGCCGATTCACCACAGCAGCGTGGACGGCCTACGGCAAGGACGGTGACGGCGACGGCAAGATGGACATCTTCGGTGTCGCAGACCCCGTGATGACGACCGGCTACCGGCTGTGCGAATTGGTCAAGCAGGCCCAGTCGTGGCAGCAATCAGGGGAGGTCCAGGGCGATACCGTCGAACTGGCACTGGCCGCCTACGACGTCGGACCAGAGGCAGTGCGGGCAGCGCACGGGGTTCCGCAAGATCAAGCCGCGGCACCCTTCGTCGCGCAGGTCACGTCCTTGCAGGATTCCTTTGCCCTGATGCTTGCGCCGTTCAACTACAACAATCTTGCCGCCGCGGTTGGTGGTGTAGTCCAAGCCGGACTGAAATTTCTGGGACTGCCGTACGTGTGGGGCGGAGGCAACATCAACGGTCCCTCGATGGGCGGTTTCGACTGCTCGGGACTGACGTCGTACGCCATCCATGCCGCTACCGGAATCACGTTGCCCCGCACGTCGGAAACCCAATGGGGTGTTGGCGTCGAGATTCCCCTCGATCAAGCGCAACCGGGTGATCTGCTGTTCGGAAACTGGCAGGCAGGCGGCCCGGGGCACGTCGCGATCTACGTCGGAAACGGGCAGATGCTGCACGCGCCGACCTTCGGCGACGTAGTGAAAGTCGGTCCGATCTTTGCGGGTATGAAGGCTCGACGAGTGATCTAGGCAAGAAAAAACGTCGCCCGGACGAGGATGTCCGGGCGACGTTCGTTTCGTTGTGTAACTGATCAGCTGTGGTACGGCTCCGCGCTGACCAGGGTGACCTTCATGGTGCCGCCGTTAGGCAGGTTGTACTCGCGAGTCTCGCCTTCCTTGGCCTCGAGAAGCGCGCTACCCAGCGGAGAGTTGGGGGAGTACACCTCGAGCTTGGCGTCACGCGCGCCCTCTTCGCGGGTCGCGATCAGGAAGGTCTCGGTGTCGCTCTCGTCGCCGTCGTAGTACACCTTCACTACCGAACCCGGGAGTGCAACACCGGACTGAGTGGGTGCTTCGCCGACCTTTGCGCTGTTGAGCAGATCCTGAAGCTGGCGGATGCGAGCTTCCTGCTGGCCCTGATCCTCACGGGCAGCGTGGTAGCCGCCGTTCTCCTTCAGATCGCCCTCTTCTCGACGCTCGTTGATCTCGGCGGCGATGATGGGGCGGTACGCGATGAGCTGGTCGAGTTCCTTCTTGAGCCTGTCATGTGATTCCTGCGTAAGCCAGGTCACCTGGGTCTCGGTCATCTCGATCACTCCCTAGTAGTCGGAGCCGGGGGCTCCCTCGACAGATCACTGCGACAGCAATGAACTCACCGCAACAGCAATGAACTTCACTGCAACAGCAATAAACAACGGCTCGAACGCGCCTGGGCTAGGCGTGATCTTGCCGTCAGCGCTGCGCTCGACGCCAACCTGGCCGTCAATGCAGCAATACACGGTTCCACCCGGAACCGTGTACCAAGCAATTCTATCACGCAGGACTACCCGCCCCTGTCGGAACTCAAACGTCGGACAGGGGTGGGTAGTAGGCGCAGTCAGTTTTTGGTCAGATACTCCGGGACGTCGAGGCTGCATCCGAAGACGTCGGCCATGCCTGGTGGGAGGGACGTTTTGATCTCGGTGTTGAACTCCAAAGTCTGGTACGTCGTCGCGGGAATGTAGACCTCGCGTCGACCGGTTTCGGATCCACCTTTGGAACGGGCGCGAACGATGCACACAGCTTCCTGGCTAGGATCGTCACGCGTGACGGTGAACCGGATCTTCATGGTCGAGTCGTCGGCGATGTCGTACGAGATCGTCTCGGTCGTGATCTCTTTCACCGAGAACTTGGTGTATCCGACGTACGCGATACCGGTGCCCACAACGATGACGAGGGCGGTCAGAGCCCACACGATCCACTTCTTGGAACCGCCCGTGCGAGTCGCGCTCGGGTACCGATCTTGGGGAAGCGTATTACTCATCACTCTGCTCTCGAAGACTCGAGTTCGTGTTCTACGCAACCGCGGACTGGGGTCATGGCTGCATCAGGAACTCTCGGGTGGAACTATAGAGGACGCGCCCACTGGCGCTGCCGGTAGGTTTGACGGCAAGAGTTCGGAGCAGACGCCGATAACGGCTACAGGTGAAGTTGAGGTGAACGAACACGTGAGCGGATTCCGGCTCATGGCCGTCCATGCCCATCCCGACGACGAGTCGAGCAAGGGCGCGGCCACCACCGCCCGTTATGCAGCCGAAGGCCACGAAGTGATGGTCCTGACGCTTACCGGGGGTGAACGTGGCGACATTCTCAACCCGGCCATGGATGTCCCCGGCGTCCGCGACCGCATCAGCGAGGTGCGCCAGGAAGAAATGGCAGAAGCTGCGCGGATTCTGGGCGTGAAGCACCGCTGGCTGGGCTTCGTCGACTCGGGCCTGCCCGAGGGTGATCCGTTGCCGCCGCTTCCGGAGGGCTGCTTTGCCCTGGTGCCGCTCGAGGAATCGACGCGCGCACTCGTCAAGGTGTTCCGCGAATTCCGTCCGCACGTCATCACGACGTACGACGAGAACGGTGGATACCCGCACCCCGACCACATTCGGTGCCACGAGGTGTCGATGGCTGCGTACGAAGCGGCTGCCGACCCGGAATATCATCCCGAAGACGGCGAACCGTGGGAGATCAAGAAGGTCTACTACTCGCACGGTTTCATCCGTAAGCGTCTCGAACTTTTCCAAGAGGAGTACGAGCGTCGCGGCGAGCCGTTCCCCATGGCGGATTGGCTCAAGAAGTGGAAGACCGAGCGCGGCGACATGATGGTCCGGGTCACCACTCAGATCGCCTGCGGCGATTACTTCCCCCAGCGCGACGACGCTCTGCGTGCGCATGCGACGCAAATCGACCCCAACGGTTCGTTCTTTGCGGTGCCGCTCGAGATTCAGCAGAAGATCTGGCCCACAGAAGAATTCGAACTCGCGAAGACGCGGGTTTCCACGTCCATCCCGGAAACCGACCTGTTCGCAGGTCTTGAAGAGGACGTCTGAAAGTGAATGCACTCTCCGCCGAGTTGGTAATCGGCACAACACAATTGCTTGCACAGAGCCCGAGTAATCCCTCGGGACCTGAGTTCGGGAAGTCGTCGCCGGTCGGACTGGTTGTCGTCTTGGCATTGTTCATCGGTGTGATCCTGTTGGTCGTGTCGATGAACCGTCAGCTCAAGAAGTTGCCGGAAACTTTCGAACCCGAACACCCGGAAGCCGATCAGCAGTTGGATGAAGGAACGGATCGTGGTGCGATCGCCACGCCGGACACGGATGCCGGCGACGCATCAGCCGAGAAGACTCCCAAGCACGATTCCTGACGCGAGCGAGGTAGGGCACATGGACCCACGGATGAAGAACAATCTGGGTGAGTCCACCAGCCCCTACCTTCGTCAGCATGCCGACAATCCGGTCCACTGGCAGCAGTGGGGGCCGGAGGCCATGGAGTGGGCACGCGAACGTAACGTGCCGATTCTGTTGTCGATCGGATACTCGGCGTGCCACTGGTGTCACGTGATGGCCCACGAATCGTTCGAGAACGACAACGTCGCGGCGATCATGAACGACAACTTCGTCTGCGTGAAGGTGGACCGCGAAGAGCGTCCTGACATCGACGCGGTCTACATGAATGCCACAGTCGCTATGACCGGTCAGGGCGGCTGGCCGATGACGTGTTTCCTGACGCCGGACGGTTCGCCGTTCTACTGCGGAACGTACTACCCACCGGCACCGCGCGGTGGAATGCCTTCGTTCACACAGCTTCTCGAAGCGATTGCCGATACGTTTGCCAACCGCCGCGGCGAGGTCGACGATGCTGCGTCGTCGATCGTGACGGAGTTGGCGCGCGCGTCGGGCGGAATCCCGTACAGCGGTGTGCCGATCGATGCCGCGCTGCTCGACGCCGCAGGCCAAGCAATATCGGCCGATGAAGACCGGCCCCGCGGCGGTTTCGGCGGCGCCCCGAAGTTTCCGCCGTCCGCGTTGCTCGAAGGACTGTTGCGGCAGTTCGAGCGGACTGGTTCGAACGATATTCTCGGTGGACTGCAGCGCACTGGTGAAGCCATGGCGCGCGGCGGCATCTACGACCAGTTGGGCGGCGGTTTCTCCCGCTACTCCGTCGACGCCGAGTGGGTCGTGCCGCATTTCGAGAAGATGCTCTACGACAACGCGTTGCTGCTCCGGTTCTACGCGCACTGGGTACGTCGGAGCGGTTCCGCGTTGGCAACCCGCATTACCGAGGAAACCGTAGGATTTCTTCTCGGCGATCTGCGAACCGAAAACGGCTGCTTCGCTTCGGCTCTGGACGCGGACACCAACGGGGTCGAAGGATTGACCTATGTGTGGACGCCCAGCCAGCTGATCGATGCGCTCGGCGAGGACGACGGACGGTGGGCGGCAGAGTTGTTCCGCGTCACCGACGACGGAACCTTCGAAGAAGGCGCATCGGTGTTGCAGTTGCTACGCGATCCTGACGATTGGGCGCGCTGGCAGAAGGTTTCCGAGGCACTACGCGCCGTGCGAAAAGACCGACCACAACCGGGCCGAGACGACAAAGTCGTGACCGCATGGAACGGGCTCAGCATCACCGCCTTGACCGAAGCCGGGCTCGCACTGAATCGACCCGAATGGATTGACGCTGCACGGGTGTGCGCACACACCCTTCTCGGCCTGCATCTGGTTGACGGCAGATTGCGCCGCGCATCGCTCGGTGGTGTTGTCGGTGAGCCTGCCGGGGTCCTCGAGGACTACGCAGCCCTGGCCACCGGACTCCTTGCGCTGTACCAGGCAACCGGGGAATCGGAGTGGCTCGACACCGCCCAGCAGTTGCTCGACCTCACGCTCGATCATTTTGCCGACCCAGCCGAGCCTGGAAGTTGGTTCGACACAGCAGATTTCGCCGAAAGCTTGGTGACTCGACCCCGCGATCCGCTGGACGGCGCAACACCGTCGGGAGCATCCACTGTCACGGAGGCGCTGTTGACGGCGTCGGCGCTTACCGAACCCGAGCGCGCCTCCCGCTATGCCCAAGCCGTATCCGACGCCCTCGCACGCGCAACGCTGCCGCTCGAGCGTGCCCCGCGCTCGGCCGGGCATTGGCTTGCGGTGGCGGAAGCGTCGCTGCGCGGGCCGATCCAGGTAGCTGTGGTGGGTGACGGTGATCTGCTGGACGCGGCCCGTCGCCTCGCCCCCGGCGGCGCCGTGATCGTCGCAGGCGAGCCGGATTCCTCACCGCTGCTGGCAGATCGGCCGTTGGTCGACGGTAGTCAAGCGGCCTACGTCTGCCGAGGCTTCGTCTGTGACCGACCGGTCACAGACGAAGCCGGCTTGGCGCTTGCGCTCGAGTACTGATCTGGTCAGGACTTGGCGTGCCGCTTTGCCAACATCCAGCGCGAGATCTTCATGTCGCGAGCTTTCCTCTCGATGGTCAGTAGATCCAGGGGCGCACTGAATTTCTGAACTGCCATCGATTTGACGCTGCTGAACTCGCGCAGTCCGTCGGCCCCGTGGATGCGGCCGAATCCGGAATCGCCGACCCCACCGAATGGGAGGGCCGCGATTCCGGCAAATCCGAGAACCGAATTGACGGTGACCACACCACATTCGAGTTTCTCGGCAATTGCCCGTCCCTTCGATGTGCTCTTCGTGAACACCGACGCGCCCAATCCGTACTTCGACGCGTTGGCGCGCTCGATGCCTTCGTTCATGTCGGCAACCTTGTTCACCACGACGCTCGGTCCGAACGTTTCCTCGGTGACTGCGGTGGAATCTTCCGGTACGTCCGTCAGGACGATGGGGTCGATGAACGGGCCGCGGAAGGAATCGAGGCCGCCGAGAACAGCTTTCGCTCCACGGTCGAGGGCGTTCTCGATCTGACCCCGCACGATCGCCGTCTGCTTGCCCAGGGTCATGGGGCCGTACGTCGAACCGGCGCGAGCATCGCGCAGCGCCGTAGTGAGTTTCGAGAGGAAGGCGTCGTAGACCGGGGCGGCGACGTAGATGCGCTCGACACCGGCGCAGGTTTGTCCGGCGTTGCCGACCGCGCCGAATGCCGCGAAGGTCACGGCCGCATCAAGATTGGCGTCGGAATCCACCAGCATGGCGTCCTTGCCGCCGCACTCGGCAACCAGGGGAGTCAAGGTATCCGCACAGGCGGCCATGACACGTTTCGCGGTGGCCGTCGACCCGGTGAATGCAATCTTGTTCACGCCGGACGAGCACAACAGTGCGCCGGTCTTGCCGTCGCCGGTGATGGTTTGGAGGACAGGATGTCCGGGTGCCGCGAGGTTCCACAGGCGGGCCAGTTCTACACCGACGCCTGGTGAGAGTTCGCTTGGCTTGAAGACGACGGCGTTGCCGGCTGCCAGTGCGTAGCCGATCGACCCCATCGGGGTGTACAGCGGATAGTTCCACGGACCGATCACACCGACGACGCCCATCGGCCGGTAGCCGACGGAGGCGGATTGGTTGACGCTGATCAAGCCTGCACCGACGCGTCTGCGGCGCAACACCTTCTGTGCGTTGCGGGCGGCCCAGTCGAGATGTTCGACTGCCAACATCACTTCGAGTAACGCGTCGTCGCTCGGCTTTCCGGTTTCCGTGGAGATGATCGACGCCATCGAATCCGCATGGGAGGCAATGGCCGCCCGGAAGTCGCCGAGAACCTTCTTTCGCCCGGCAAAACCGAGTTGATCCCACCACGTCGCTGCGCTGTGTGCCGCGGCGACGGCCTTGTCGACCGCCTGCTGATCAGCGACGGGGTACTGCGCGATCACGGTGTCATCGCGAGGGTCGAGGCTCGCGAAGGTGGGATCGCCTGACGTCGGATCTGTGGACGTGCTGTGTCGGCCGAGCTGTTCGGTCATGTTTCTCAGATCCTCCAGGAGTCGACGCATCACATATATGTGATGTGATTTACTGTGCTGGTAGTCACAGTATGCGTCGGACGGAGCTCCGACAAGCCTCCAGCCATTTCTCATTCGGGAGTTTGCGATGCACATGGATTTCACGCAGGAGCAGTCTGATTTCGCCAAGTCGGTAGCCGCGTTCTGCAAAAAGGAAAGTGGTACCCGCGAGCAGCGAGACCTGCTGACCGATCACGGGGCGCACAACCACAACCAGGCGTACTACGAGAAAATGGCGGAACTCGGATGGCTTGGACTGACCGTGCCGGAGGAGTACGGCGGATCGGCCGGCAGCACGGTTGACCTGTGCATTTTCCTCGAGGAAGCGGCCAAGGGGATGGCGCCGATCGGCGGACTCGGCCCGACGGTCATCACCGGGGCGGCGTACGAGAAGTTCGGTAGTCCGGCGCAGAAGGAAGCGGTACTCGGCGGCATCGTTCGAGGGGCGTCGCAGTCGATCTCGATGTCCGAACCCGAGGCGGGCTCGGACGTCGGTAACTTGAGTTGCCGCGCCGAGAAGGTCGACGGTGGATGGCTGATCAACGGACAGAAGACGTGGTGCTCCAATGCGCACTTCGCCGAGAACATCCTGCTCGTCGCGCGCACGTCCAGAGGTGAAGGCAAGCACGAGGGCTTGACGATGTTCCACGTTCCGGCAGATATTTCCGGCCTGAAGATCAGCGGGATCGACACGATGGGCGGCAAGGAGGTCAACGACCTCTACTTCACCGATGTCTTGCTGCCCGACGACTCTGTGGTCGGCGAGGTCGGCAACGGCTGGCGTCAACTCATGGCCGGACTCAACATCGAACGACTCATCCTGGCGGCGATGATGCTCGGAACGGCGCAGCGGGCTTTCGACGACACTCTCGAATTCATCACCACCCGTAAGCAATTCGGTCGTCCTGTCGGTTCGTTTCAGGCGCTTCGGCACCGCGTCGCGGATCTGGCTACGGAGATCGAATGCGGCCGACTGCTGGTCTACAGCGTCGCCAGGATGGTCGACGCCAACCCGACGAAGATGTTCCCACGTGAGGCGTCGATGGCAAAGCTCAAGCTCACCGAAACCGCCAAGAAGGTTGCGCTCGAGGGCATGCAGATGATGGGCGGGTACGGTTACGCCACGGAATTCGACATGGAGCATCATGTGCGAAAGACTCTGGTGTCCTCCATTTATGGTGGTACCAACGAGATTCAGCGAGATATCATCGGCAAAACGTACGGACTGTGAGGATCGGTTGTGGCAACGTCTGCACGCACTCGGAGGGCGACGTCTGGGCTGAGAAGACGGCCACAGCTGTCCGAGGATGTGGCGAACCATGTTCGCAACCTGATCATGTCCGGGGAGGTTCGTCCGGGCGAGTTCGTTCGCCTCGACGAAACGGCAGCGGACCTCGGGGTCAGCGTCACGCCGGTTCGGGAGGCTCTGGTCGCGTTGCGCGGCGAGGGGATGGTCGAGTTGGTTCCCCACCGCGGCTATCTGGTGTCGCCGCTCAGTCGCCAGGACATCGAAGACATCTTCTGGTTGCAGGGGCAGATTGCGGTCAAACTGGCGTTGCGGGCCGCCGGCAGCATCACCGCTGACCAGCTCGCAGAGTTGGTCGAGCTCAATGCCGATTTACGGGCAGCGGTCGACGCGTCGGATGCGGCTGCGATCGAGCAGTGCGAATTCCAATTTCACCGCCTGATCAATCTCGCGGCAGGCGGGGCAAAATTGGCGTGGTTCCTGTTCGGAGCAATCCGTTACACCCCGGCGCGGCTGTACGCGACCGACCCCGGCTGGGGTGAGCTTGCTGTGTCGAGCCACGACAAGTTGATCGAGGCGTTCGAGAAACGGGACCTCGAGCAGGTGGACGCGCAGATGCGAGTTCAGTTCTCCGACGGTGCCGCTCGTCTGCTCGCTCACCTCGACAGCATCGGTCTCTGGGACTGAACTGGAGTCTGGCCCTCAAGGCGGCGGCATTGCGGGAGCGAGCAGGATCGCCGCGCATTCGGCGACCAGCTCTTCTTCCGTGACGTCGATGTATCCGTCGAGCCATGCGCTCAGCGTCTGCGCGAGGCCGCCGACCAGGAAGGTTGCCGTCAGCGTCAGTTGGCCGCTGTCACCAAGTCGGTAGAAGCTCTTGGCGTTGGCGGCGAGGAGACCGATGAAGATAGTGGTCGACGCCCGGCGTTTCTCGACGAGGAGTGGGCTTGTGAGTGCGCTCGAGAAGAGTAGTCGTCCGCGCCGGGGGTCGCGGGCAACAGTGTGGACGATGTTGGCTATGGCCGCCACTGCCTTGTCTCGTTCGGCTGCGGCCGCGTCCACTGCTGCCTGGGTGGAGACGGCGATATCCGTGATGACCGTGTCGTACACCGCGGAGATCAGGGCGTCGCGGTCGGTGAAGCTCTCGTAGAAGTACCGGGCAGCTACACCCGCCTGTTTGCACACCCCACGCACTGTCAGCTCGGGTTCGGCTGATCCCATCAGCTCGAGCCCGGCTTCGATCAGGGTCTCGCGGCGCGCAGCGACGCGGAGGGCGCCGTCGACGCCACCGTACAAACGAGGTTGGTCATTCATGTAGACCATCTTGGCATCTCGAAGTTCTTGACATCGTGAGGTTTCAGCGCTTGACTCATCTGAGAACACGCGTTCGCAGATATCCGACTCGAAGGGGTTAGGCCGTGACGGTGAGTAGAGATTCGATCGACATCGACGCCGAAGTCGAGAAGGCGATGTCGGGGTTGGGACTGTTGGCTGCCGGCGCGAACGTGATCATGCAACTTGCGCGCCCCGCGGTGGGATATGGCGTGTACGAGAGCAAGGTCGAGACCGGCAGGTTGGACCGCCATCCGGTCAAGCGCACTCGCACGACGCTGACCTACCTGGCGGTGGCAAGCCTGGCCACCGAGGAAGAGAAGAAGCAGTACCGGCGCGCAGTCAACGGCGCGCACAAGTATGTCCGTTCGGACGAGAACAGCGCCGTCGAGTACAACGCATTCGACCCCGAACTTCAGTTGTGGGTTGCTGCTTGCCTGTACCGCGGCTTCGAGGACGTCTACAAGGCACTGTACGGAGATCTCGACCCCGCAACCCAGGACGCTTTCTACCAACGCAGTTCAAGTTTCGGCACCACCCTCCAGATGCGCCGCGACATGTGGCCGGTTGATCGAGACGCGTTCGAGGTCTACTGGAACGAGAACCTGAACAAGGTCAGCATCGACGACACGATCCGTGAGCACCTGTACGGAATCGCATCGGCCACTTTCACCCCGAAGTTGTTGCATCCCTTGGTCGGCCCGCTCAATCGCTTTCTCACGACGGGATTCCTGCCGCAATCCTTCCGGGACGAAATGCACCTTCCGTGGTCCGAACGGAGGCAGCGCGGATTCGACCGGTCGATGCGCGTCGCGGCGGCAGTCAATCGAGTTACCCCGAAGGTCGTTCGCATGTTCCCGTACAACTTCTACCTGTGGGATCTGCGTCGCCGTATAGCCAAAGGGATTCCGTTGGTCTGATGAGAAAGTCCACAGCTCAGACGAGGTTCTTGCTTCGCTTGATCCGGCGGCGGAGGTCGCGCATCTGAATGGTGTTGCCCGCCTGCCGGATCGATCGAGGTATGAATCTGTTGACAAAGGACACGAAGATGAAGAGATGTTCGAAGCGTCGACGGTCGTCTTCGGTCCATTCGAGTCCGAGTTGGTCACGGTAGATCGGGGGCAGAAACCCGATTGTCAAAAAGCGCAGCAGGTTTCGGAACACCAGGCGCAGTGGCCAGGCGATCATGCGTAGGTCGATCAGATCGTTCAGATACTGACTGGTGCGTTCGTCGATGATCACACGTTCACAGCCGATGTTCCAGTAACGTTCGAAATCCGCGCGCGTGGCCGGCCACATCTCTTCGGTGACCTGCAAAGTGGTTCCCAGAGTGGAGGCGGATTGGTAGAACGACTCCGCCTGTTCCTCGGACATCACGCCGTGCAGCAACTGGTGACTGTCTTCGAATCCGATGAACAGGCAAGCAGCGACCCATAATTGGAGTTCACGGTTGAAGGCGTTGTACTTGACCGGGCTGTTGGCGTCCGACCGTACGTGCCGGTGCACCGAGTTGACTGCTTCGCGGTACGCCAGACGCTCTTCCTCGTTGCCCAGAATCGCCACGGTCAGATACTGCGTGGTGGTTCGCGCGCGCTTCCACGGATGTGCCGTCAGAGCGCCCGACTCGACCTTGCTTTCCATGACGCCATACGCCACCTCCGGCCAGCCGAGTTGCAGGACAACGTTGGCGGCGGCGCCGGCAAAGGACCAGAAGTCGAGGGCATCGGTGATGTGTGCAGGTTTCCGGGCCCACCGCCGACGCAGGCCTGTGATGGTGATTCGCGTCTGATCGGTTCGAAGTGAGGACTCGGTCTGTTCTGCGTTCAGATAGTGAGTGGGCATCGATCCTCCTATTTTGTCTCTACGTTGCCGACGAGCCACTGGTCGTTCGCCCGCACCATTGAGATGACCATCCGATACTTCTGCGCATTCCCCTGCGGCGCAGCAACATTCTTGGCTTCCTGATCGACGAACACCAGAACTGTCGCCGATGAACTGTCCATGGACTCGATGCCCACGTGTGCTGCCGTCGCGGTTGCCTGCCCCTGCCCGCCGGCGACAACATCGCGCAGCGAATCGACCATGGTTCCGTATGTGCCGGCAAACTCGTCCGTCGACATGGAGGCAATCGAGTCCTTGTTCGCGTCCAGATCCTGGTAATCGAAGGAAGACATGATGATCGAGTATTCGCGGGCAGTGTCGAGAGCTTCCTGGCGCAGAGTGTTGTCCCGGCTTTCCGAATACATCTGAAACCCCCACGCTGCCACTGCTGCGAACAGTGCCAGAGCCAACACGGCAGTCAGTGCGGTGCGCGGCGTCTTCAGGCGTCGCAGCAACGACGGTCGACCCGGCTGGTCACCGGATTCCTGCTCGGTCTTGTCGATCACTGTGCTTTCAGCGGGTGCCATTTCCCAGTCCTTCCAACATCGATCTCCAATAGTTCAGTGCGTCTACGCCGGTCGGGATGAGAATGGGATCATCGACAACCGGTGGGCCGATCGGCGTGCCGGGGATGGTGGCATTCTGCAATCCGAGATCGTTCGGTCGCGGAGCATTTCGCGCTCCGCGTTGGACCAGATCATCGGCAGGTGGGCAGTACATCGCGAGGTTCGGACTGGTGGGGGAGAGGTCACCGACTTCGCGCCGGGGAGTGTCGTAGTTACACACCGGCCCTTGTGTGGCTACCAGCGCAAAATCGGCGCGGTCACCCTTGACGATCGAAGCTAGATCCGCGAGGCCGTGAGGAATGGTGACCAGACCCGTTTCGAGAGCGTCCGTGCGGTCGGAGATGATCGGAGCGACCGTGACAAGGTTGGCCAACACTGCACCAAAAGTGTTGTGGTACTTGTCGAACAACTGCTGCGCACTGCTCAACGCGGCCGGTGAATGATCGGTCAGATAGATCAGCACCGGTGCGTTGGAATCGAGTTGCTCGGTGAAGTTCTTTGCAGCAGACATCCCACGGACAAACGAATCCGATTGTGTTGCCATGGAATCAACCAGCGTCGAGGTGCGTGAGAGCAGTGCCGCGAGCTCAGCGGACTGATCGTTCAACTGTGCGGACAGCGTCCCACCGTTCTCGATCATCGTGGACAGACTTGGCCCCAGTCCGTTGAAGGAATTCCCCAATTCGGTTCCGATGTCGCTGATCGCCCGCGGATCGAGACCTTCGAGGACATCCGACGCCTGAAGCATCAACTGGCTCATCTGAACCGGCTGTTGATCCGCCGGCATCGCGATCTCGTCGCCGTCCCGAAGATAAGGTCCCTGATCGGTGTTGGGATAGATGTCCACGTTCTGGATTCCGGCGGCAGTTCCCATCGTCACTTTGGCAACACTGTCTGCTGGTATCTCGGCGTTTTCGTTGAGCGAGAGCTCTACTCGAGCGGAACGGGTACTCGAGTCGAGAGCAACCTCGCTGACCTTTCCTACCTGCACCCCGCGGTAGGTGACCACGGTTCCCGCGGTCAGGCCAAAGGCGTCGGACATCGTGGCGTGCAGGCGGATGTGATCTCCGAAGCCTTGTGGACCGACGACGTAGACGATGCCGAACGGAATGACCACGGCAGCGGTGAGCGCAAACAAGACAAGTTGCACGAGCGCAAGACGTTTCATCGTCGGCCTCCCTGAAGAAGATCGGTCAGAGTTCCGGGTGCCGCTATAGCCGCTGCGCCGCCGGCCATCCCACCGGTCCACAGTTTGTCGATCGTGCCGGGAATGTCGAGGGCGCCGTCGAACATCAGGTAGTCGCCGCGAACCGCATAGGTGAAACTTTCGAGCATTCCGTTCATGTTTGCCAGCGTCTGGCCCATTTCGGAGTTGAACGAATCGAGAGTCCCGACAACGGTCGACGCATCCTGGAGCATGCTGTCGAGCCCGCCCGGCGAGGAGTCGAGAATAGTGTTCGCATTGACGGCGAGTTGAATCGTCGAGTTCAACAGGCTGGAAATCTGATCCTTCTGACCGACAAGAATCGATACCACCTGCGGGACGGAATCCAAATAGTGGTCCACGATTTCGCGTTGCCCGGCAAGCTGCGAGGAGACCCGAGCCGCGAAATCAACAGCCTCGTTGAACTCGTCTTGGTGACTACCGGCTTCGGCCATGAGGGAGGTGAGGGTATCGGTCAGTGACCGTACCTCACCGGACCGGCCGGAGAACGCGGTGTTCAGTTCCCTCACGACGGTATCGAGTTGGTCGATGCCGCTCCCGGTGAGCACTGTCCCGAGTGTCGCGAGTGCACTTTCCACTTGCGGTCCGATCTCGGTGCGGGACTCCGGAATGGTGTCACCGTCGCTCAACACCGAACTCGAAGGAACTTCCGGCAGAAGTAGTCGAATGAACGGATTACCCAGCGCTGAGGGAAGTTCGACGGATGCTTCGACGTTGTCCGGCAGCTGTGTCGCGCTGTCCAGACTCAGCGTGACGCGGGCTCCGACGACGTCTGCGGACAGTTCGGATACCCGTCCGATCACCTTCTGACCGCTGCGGACGTCGGCTCCCAGAACAAGACCGTCAGCGCCCGCCAACTGCACTGCCACGGTGTACGCGTTACCGTCTGCCGAGCGGCCCAACGGAAGATCCTGGATTCCGGCGCTGCACCCGCCCAAGGCAAAGACCATCGCGCAACCAACACCGAATGCCACGACTCCGGTGAGTATCCGGACAGAGGGCCGCATCAGTTGCCACCTCCCGAGGCTGCGCCGCCGGATACGGCAGATGCGATTCCGAGCGGATCGGACGCACTGAGCGGGAAGGAAATGGGATTGGTGAATCCGGCGCCGGTGCAGATCGGCAGCTTGTACGTCTCGCACAACGGTTGCGCCACAGCAAATTGCGTCAGCGCTGTCGAGACATTGAGTCGAATACGTCCACGCTGATCCGGGCCGATGGTGCCGGACAGGTTCGCCATCATCAACGGCACGAGGTCCATGAACTCGGCGAGACCCGATTGTTTTGCCGCCAGTACGTCACCGAGGACTTGAACGTTTCCGGCGATGGCACCGACGTCGTCGCCGTGAGTGGTCATGAATCGTTCCAACTGATCGAACACCACCTGCAAATCCTGAAGTGGTTGGGAGATGTCCATGTTCTGGCTCGACCACTGATCACCCAATTGACCCAAGTCGCCGACAAGTTCGTCGAGACTGACCTGCCGGGCGTCGAGTGCGGCCATCAAGGTGCTGAGGTTGCCGACGAGTACGCCGATGTCTTCGGACCGAGCACCGACTACTCCCGTTGCCGTACTGAGGTTTCGGATTGCCGTGTTGAACTGATCGCCCTGGCCCGCCCACCCGGCCGCACCGCGGCTGACAAGATCACCGAGATTGCCGCCGTCGCCGGCAAACGCTTCGGCCAAGGTGCTGACACTTCCCATCAAACCGTCGAAATCGATAGGGGAATGTGCGCGTTCGATGGGGATCTGATCACCGTCGTCGAGTGTGTCTCCGCCGGTATACGCCGGTCCGAGTTCGATGTGGCGATCACTGATCACCGAAGGATTGAGAACATACGCGGACGCATCGGCCGGGAGTTCGACGGAGGTCGGCATGGACATCGCCACCCGAACCGATGTTCCGCGGGGCTCGACCGCTGTGACTGTCCCGACGCCGACACCGAGGACGGTGACCTTGCTGCCCTCGTAGATCCCCCCGACGTAACTGAAATCGGCGTAGACGGTCTTGGACTGATCGGTGCGTCCGAAGATGTACCAACCGGGGAGCGCGATCGCCAGGGTCACGACGAGCAGCGCTGTGACGGCCTTTCGTGGATTCACTTGCAGCCCTCCATGATGCCGAGCGCGCAGAGTAGATTGTCCGGGATCACGGCTGCCGGTGCGTTGACGTCGGTCCAGTTTCCGGTACCGGTGGCATCGGTGACCGAGCGCAGTGCAGACGGGAGGCGTGTCATCAGCAGGTCGATCTGATCGGCGTTGTTCTTCAGCGTTGTGGTGACGGCGACCAGGTTGTCTGTCAGTGCTCCGAATTCGCCCTCGTGCGCGGTGAACGTAGTGGACAGCTTCGAGATGATGATCGTCAGGTTGTCGACGAGTTGAGTCAGGGCGTCCTTGCGCATGGCAAGCGTGCGGACGATGGTCTGAGCGTTTGCAGCCGTGTTCACTATCGAATCGGTCTGCGCCACAGCCATGTCCGACAGCTCTCGCGACATCGTCAGGATTTGGTCGATCTGCTCGCCGTTCTGTGCGAAGGCCGCGGAGGCGCCACTGATTCCGGCGAGTGCTCGGCCGACCTGATCGGAGTCGGTCGGAATCACCTGCGAGAGAGTGTTCATCATCGACTCCATCGCTTGCAGATCGACGCCGGTTGCCGCGTGGGTTGCGTCGGCACTGACGTCGTCGAGGCTGTACGGCACCGTGGTTCGCGAGAGGGGGATGACGCGTCCGTCGGCGTCGTCCACAACACCGGCAGGCACCACCTCGAGGTAGCGCTTACCCAGGACGGTCTTGAGTCGGACGGTGGCGGTGCTCTGGTTGCCCAACGGTTGATCCTTGTCCAGGCGGAAACTGACGATCACGTGGTCTCCGGCAAGTTCGATGGAATCCACCCGTCCGGCGGGAACTCCGGCTACGTAGACCGGGTCGGTGTCGGAAAGACCACTGGCATTGGCAAATTCAGCTGTGTAGGCCGATGTGCGAACGTTGTACCAGAGTTTCGGAATACCCAGCGCAGCCGCCAGTCCAACTACCAGAACAAAGATACCGAGGCTGCCCAACGCCAAAGCAGTTCCGCTGCCGCTCTGGCGACGGTCCCCTTTGAACAGAAAGAGCATGATGCCGACAAAAACGTCGATCAGCTTGACCAGAAACATCATGAGCACACCGGCGAATGTGTTGCGCCGAAGATGTTGGCTTCCACGTCCCCTGCCTTCAGTGTGAAATTGCACAGATAAAGATTGATGAAACTTCCGTAGCTGCCGATCCGGTTTGTGGCATCGGCAAACTGGGGGAGGTTCGCGACAAGCCGATTGAATTCGTCGGTGCTCGCAATCCAGCCGGCGGTCACATTTTCGAGTTGCGCAACCGTCGTGCCGAATGAACCGTTTGATCCGGTCATCAGCTGAGCCAACGACGAGACGGTGCGGTTTCCCTGATCCAGAAGTGCGGCGAGTTGGTCGTTCTCTTCGACAACCGAGGTACTCAGACCGTTCAAACCGTCGAGGAGGCCGACTATTTCGGGTTGGCGATCGTCAACGGAGGTGAGGAGTGTGTTCATATTCGTCAACAGCTGCGCAAAAACATCTTGGCGGTCGACGAGACCTGATGTCATGGCGGCGATCTGGTCGAGAAGCGCGGAGATCGCACCGCCCTGCCCGTTGAACGTTTCGACAAAACTCCGAGTGAGAGTGTTGACCTGGTCGGGTTGTAGTGCGGAGAACAGTGGTTTGAAGCCGTTCATCAACGCAGTCAGGTTGATCGGGGGCGTTGTCTGCGTCAGCGGAACAGTCCCACCAGGTTCCAGCGTTCTCGCTGACACCGATGCTGGTCCCGATTGCGCACCGTCATTGTGAGTCAGAGCGAGGTAGCGGGCGCCCAGCATGTCGCCGTAGCGGACCGTAGCCTGAACATCAGATGCGAGAGAATAGTGCGATTCGATCTCCACATCGACGATCGCCTTACTTGTGCCACCACCGTTGTCGGCAAAGGCGACCGAGTCCACCCTGCCGATCCGGACACCCGACATGGTCACCGGGTTACCCGGGTTCAGGCCCTCCACATCGGTGAACTCGAACGAATAGGAATCGGTATCCCCACGAACCGGCACCGACAACGTGTTTGCCACGAACGACGCGCACGCGAGGCCAGTGATACAGAACAGTGACAACCGAACTACCTGAGCGGTCCGAATTTTCACGGAACACTCACCTCGTTACCCCGGACCAACGGCCCCAACATGAGTGTTGTGGCGGGGTTGGGTGCGGTGCTGTCACCGGCCGCGTTGTCGAGTGGCGGGTTGCCGAGTAGTTGATCCTCGAGAAAGAGAAGGGCTGAGGCTTCGTCCGCGCCACCAGCAACCGGCCTGAGATTGGTGCCCGAACATTGCGCGCCGCGCTCATCCACGTACTGAGGGCAATCCTCGCCTGTGTACGGAAGCGGATCGGCAAAGGTGGGAACCGCTGTGATGTTGAATTTTCCGGTGGAGAATACTCGCGCACCGGCGGCGCCGAATGCGGAGGCATTCGCCAGAGTGGAGCGTAGGCCGTCGGGGTTGGCTGCTGTTGTTGCGAGTATCTTTCCGGTGGAGTCGATGACGGTGATGATGTTGCCGGTGTTTTCGGCGACGAAGCTGTCGAGCGTCGCGGCGAAGACCGCGGCCGCACTCATCGACCTCTCGAGGTTTTCCTGGTTGGCGACCATGCTGTTGGAGACTGACGTGGCCGCTGCCAGGGTGTCGAGTATGTCCGGGGTTGCGCGGTCCAACGCGTCGACAACCGACTTGAATTCCGGTGTCGAATCGAGGAATTGGTGTGCAGCCGGTGTCAGCACCGCAGAAGCGGCGCTGAGATTGTCGATCGTGGCACCGATTTCGGCGCCGTTCCCGTCCAAGGCCTGACCCAGTGCGGTCAGTGCAGTGTGCATTTTCTCGGGGCGCATCGCGGTGAGTACCGACACGAGATCGGTGTACACGTCGTAGAGTGCGACGGCTTCGGGACCAGTGTCCATGGGGACGACGTCGCCCTCCGAGAGCGTTGCCTGGCTCTGGGCATTCGGGTTGTCGACAAGTTGCACGTAGATGTCGCCGAAAAAGGTCCGCGGTACTACTCGTGCGACGACGTCTGCCGGGATCTTCGATGCTTCACCGGTGTCGATCTGCAGTTGCACCACCGATTCTGTAGTACCCGAATCGATGTCACCGATGCGGCCGATATTCACCCCGTGGTATCGAACCGGAGCCTCGCCACTGATCAGCCCTGCGTCGGCAGGGACGGCGACGTACACGTCGGTGCTGCGTTCGAGATTGCCCGAGCCGCGCAGCACCATGGTGACTGCTGCGACGACGGCTACCGCTATGGCCACTGCGCCGCGAAGGGCATAGGCAATCTTGGTGCGCGTAGTTAGCCTGTCCACGGCTCAGACCCCCATTCCGGGGATTTGGGGAACGAGACCCCACAAGCCGAAAGTCATGATGACGTCCAGGATTCCGATCGCCAGGATCGCGGTTCGGAGCGCGCGGCCGGCGGCCTGACCCACGCCCGCGGGTCCACCCGAGGCGTAATACCCGTAAGCGCAGTGCACCAGCGCCACCACG
Organism: Rhodococcus sp. 24CO; assembly: GCF_050586165.1. Lineage (NCBI taxonomy): Bacteria > Bacillati > Actinomycetota > Actinomycetes > Mycobacteriales > Nocardiaceae > Rhodococcus > Rhodococcus sp. 24CO. The sequence continues at coordinate 389,969 of NZ_JAZFNF010000004.1, forward strand.
GCTGCGAAGACCACGGCTTTGAGGCCGGAGTAGAGAAGATCCTGCGGGGAGATCGCAAGGTGGAAGAAGTAGTCGTACGTTCCGGCCGATGCGCCGTTGAAGAACACGACGACAAGTCGGGTCGACAGGTAGCTGGCCAGCAGACCGATCATGTAGATCGGAATGACGCAGATCATTGCCGCGATCACCCGAGTACCTGCAAGAAAGGGGATGGATCTGATGGCCATCGAATCCAGGGCATCGATCTCGTCGGAGATACGCATGGCGCCGATCTGCGCGGTGAAGCCCGTTCCCACCTTCGCGGCCAACGCAATTGCAACAACAACCGGCGCAAGTTCACGTGTGTTGGCAACGGCCGACAGCATTCCGGACAGTGAGGTCATGCCCACGAGTTCGAGTCCCCGATGCATTTCGACACCCAGCATCATTGCGGCTGCCAGAGACATCGCGAACACGATGCCGATAGTTCCGCCGCCGGACAGCAGCGAGTTCGTGCCGAAGCTGACCTCGCTGATCTGGCCGAGTACATGCTTGCGATATTTGGTGAGGGCAAACGGAATTGACGCGACCGTGCGGACGTAGAACGTCACATGCTGACCGAGTGACACCAAACCGTCGGCAGCGGTCCGGAGCGGTCTGCTTGCCTGGTGAGCTCTGATCCGTAGATCGACAAGCGACATCAGAATTCACCGACTGCCGGAACTATGACGGTGTACAGCGCGGACAGAACCGTGTTGGCGATGAAGACCAGAGCGAAGGCGATGACCACGGCTTCGTTGACGGCGTCGGCGACGCCGCGGGGGCCACCTTTGGCATGGAGTCCTTTGAACGTGGCGACCAACGTTGAAGCGAGACCGAAGATCGCGGCCTTGACCAAGGCCATGACAAAGTCGGATGAACGGCCGTACTGGCTGAACGTAGCCATGAATGTTCCGGCAGGGAGATGCTGAACGTAGATGTGGTACAGGTAGCACGCGATCACTCCGCCGAACGTGACCATGGAACACAGTGCCAGGGAAACGACCACCGCTGCAATCAATCTCGGAGCAACGAGACGTTCGATGACGTCGATACCCATGACTTCCATGGCGTCGATCTCTTCGCGGATCTTCCGTGAGCCCAGATCGGTGCAGATGGCCGAGCCGGCAACCCCCGCCATCATGAGCGCGCACACCAGTGCTGCGGCCTGACCGACGATGATGAATGCGACAACTGCACCGGAGTAACCGCCGGCGCCGATTCGCCCCGCGAGTTCGCCGACCGACACCGCGATGAAGACCCCGATCGGGATCATGAGCAGCAGGGACGGGCCGGTACTGACCCTGCCGATGAACAGCGTTTGAGTTATCGTCTCGTGCAACGAGAGTCGCCTACGAATGATGGCCGTGAACAGGCCGAACAGTGCCTGCACCGAGAATCCGATCAGGTAGCCGCCCTCGAGCGCTACGTCTCGTACCGGGCCTTTCGGGGCTGGCAGTTCGTACGTCACCTGGTTCTATTCCTTTGCAGCTCAAGTTCTTTCATTGAAGATGTCGAGTGTGTTCAGGCGTCGAGAGGGCCGAAATGCGCGGCGCGATCGTGGCGGATGGTGTTGTGAATCATTTCACAGCGACTCGCGTGCGGCAATAGTTATGTGAATGGAAATTCTTCTCAGATTTCCTCTGGCTGGCGACGGAGACTTGATATAACTACAGTTGAAAGCTGCATCTTCGAGAGTGCAGACAGTATCTGCCCAAAAGATGTGTATGGGTATTCTCAATATGGAAGCGGGCCGGAGACAGTGACAACAAGAGACCTGAGGGTTGCTCCGGCCGTCGGTCGGAGCCGTGTGGCCGAAGTGAAGAAGAGGCCGAAAGACCGCAAGGCACAAATTGCGGCCGCAGCGGCAATCGCCTTCAGTGAGCGCGGCTACCACGGAGTCAGTGTCGAAGACATCGCGTCGTCGGTGGGTATCTCGCCCTCAGCGCTCTACCGCCATTTTCCGAAGAAGTACGCACTGTTTCAGTATTCGGCGCTGTCGTTGATGGAGGCGCTCACAGAGGCTCTCGATTCTGCGGAAGGCGTTGGGCAAGACGCCGATCGGCTTCGACAAGATCTGCTGGCTGTAATCCGAACCACGATCAGCAATCGCCGGACCGCGGGCATCTACCGTTGGGAGAGCAGGTTTCTCGAACCCTCGGACCGGGCGGTGATTCGCGAACACTCGATTCTGCTCAATCGCCGGGTGGGTGAGCATTTGTCACCGTCGGATCCACCGATCGGCGAGAGTGACACCAAGCTTGTGGTGGCTGCGATGTTCAGTGCGATCGGCAGCATCACGGCCCACAACCTTGTACTGCCGCAGAAGACAATTGAACGCATCTTGCTCAGTGCATGTTCGGCGATAGATCGGGCGAGATTTGCGCGAGGGCGCCAAGGCAACTCACAAAGCCGCCGTTCGGTGCTTGCGCCGCTAGGGGATAACAAGCGGGAACGACTACTGCATGAAGCGGTTCGGCTCTTCGACCTCCACGGCTACCACGACGTCAAGATCGAAGAGATAGCTGCCGCAGCTGGTTTGAACGCGTCCGGCATGTATCGGTACTTCCCGAGCAAAGCGGATCTTCTCTCCGCGATCTTCTACCGGGCCGCAGATCGCCTGGACGTCGCGACGGTATCGGTACTGGACGGGGCGGAAACGCCGGCCGAGGCACTGGCATCGCTCTCGTCGATGTACGTCGACTTGTCTTTTGCGCAACACGAGTTGATGTCCATCTACTTCTCCGAGATGCACAATCTGTTGCCCAGTCACCGAAATGACCTGAAGAGTCGACAAAAACTCTACGTGGTCGAATGGGCGCGACTGCTCCGTGAGATCCGACCGGAGCTCACGGAGCCCGAAAGCATGTTCATCGTGCATGCTGCGCTGAACGTGGTTCCCGATGGCGGCCGTCTGCTCGGATTCGATCCCGAACCTGAGAACGTGTGGAAAGTTTACTGCTTGGTTTCGGCAGTTCTGTTCGGTGGACCGACACAGCTGTGACGAGTCAGTTGAAGACGACGAGCCAGACGGCGATGTAGTGGCAGATTGCCGCGACGACCGTTGCGGCGTGGAAGAACTCGTGATGTCCGAACGTTGTGGGCCACGGGTTCGGCCATTTGGTGGCGTAGAGAATTGCTCCGACGCTGTAGAGGATTCCGCCGACGAGCAGCAGCACCATCGGCGCGACGCCCACCTGGTGGGTCAGCTCGCCGGCGACGGGCACGATGGCCCATCCGAGAATCAGGTACAGCGGCACGCCCACCCACTTAGGGGCTGTCGGCCACAGCATCTTGAGTGCAACGCCTGCGAGTGCACCAGCCCAGACGACCGCAAGGACTACAGTGCCGGTCTCGCTGGGCAAGCCCAGCATCGCAAACGGTGTGTAACTGCCGGCGATGAACAGGAAGATCATCGAATGGTCGGCACGCTTCATCCAGATGCGGGCGTCGACGGTCTTCCAGTGAATGCGGTGATACGTCGCGCTGATGGCGAAGAGGCCACAGATAGTGATGCTGTAAATCGTGGTGGCCACGGCTGCCTTGGCTCCGACTCGAGCGCCCGCCACCGAGACGAGAACGATGCCCGCTACGACGGAGACGCAGAGTGCCCACAGATGGATCCACCCGCGCATGCGCGGTTTGACCGGAAGGGCGTCCAACCCGAGTGCTGTCATCCTGTAACTCCTCTCGGCGACTCCGCCAGAACCTACGGTACCGTAGGTTACGTGTCAGTAGCATAACCTACCTGCAGCTTTTCGACGCGCTGGTAAAGCGTGACGGCGCTCGCAGGTGGGGACAAGGTCCCGGCGTAGTCTTTGTCACCATGGTGATGTCACGGTGAAGGTGCGCGGACTGCTGTACAGCATCTACGAGCGACGGCTCTTGAAGCATTTGGATGGACTCACCCATCCAAGGCATGTCGCGGTGATGTGTGACGGTAACCGACGCTGGGCGCGCGAGAACGGTTTCACTGACGTCAGTCACGGGCACCGGATGGGCGCACTCAAGATTTCCGAGCTACTCGACTGGTGCGATGCCGCCGGAATCGAGATGGCAACGATCTACCTACTCTCCACCGAGAATCTGCGCCGGGATCCCGAAGAGTTGGACACACTCCTCGAAATCATCACCGATGTGGTCGAGGAAATCTCCGGGCCGAGCAAGAACTGGAGCGTGCAGATCGTCGGCGCTCTGGATCTGCTGCCGGCCGAACAATCGCGGCGCCTGCGTGATGCCGCGGACGGAACCGAGGGCCGCACCGGAACTCACGTCAATATCGCGATCGGATACGGCGGCCGCCAGGAGATCGCCGACGCCGTTCAGTCGCTGCTCAGTGAGAAGCTCAGCCAAGGACTCAGCGGCGACGACCTGGTCCAGGCGATCACCGTCGACGGTATCGACAGTCACCTCTATACGTCGGGTCAGCCCGATCCCGACCTGGTGATCCGCACGTCGGGCGAGCAGCGTCTCTCGGGATTCCTGTTGTGGCAGAGCGCGTATTCGGAGATTTGGTTCACCGAGGCGTACTGGCCCGAGTTTCGCCGGGTCGACTTCCTTCGGGCCCTTCGTGACTACGCCGCCAGGCATCGCCGGTTCGGCGCCTGAGCACAATCAGAGCTTGCGCAGGCGCAGCCGGTTGATCGTGTGATCGGAATCCTTGCGCAACACCAGCGTTGCTCGCGGACGGGTGGGGAGGATGTTCTCCACCAGGTTCGGTTGGTTGATCGAATTCCAGATGTCCTTGGCGGCGCTGGTCGCGTCTCGGTCCGACAGTCCCGAGTAGTGGTGGAAGTGTGCGTTCGGGTCGGCAAACGACGTCTTCCGTAGTGCCAGGAATCGTTCGATGTACCAGGCTTCGATGTCCTCGATCCGGGCGTCGACGTAGATCGAGAAGTCGAACAGATCCGAGACCATCAGACGCGGACCGGTCTGCAGTACGTTGAGGCCCTCGATGATGAGGATGTCCGGCTGGCGGATCAGGTGGAACTGGCCGGGGATGACGTCGTACAGAGTGTGCGAATAGACCGGGGCCGCTACCTCTTCGGCACCCGACTTCACCTCGGTCACGAATCGCAGGAGCTTGCGGCGATCGTAGCTTTCCGGAAAACCCTTGCGGTGCATCATGCCCCGACGGTGCAGTTCTTTGGTGGGATAGAGAAAGCCGTCCGTGGTGACAAGATCGACACGCGGGTGGTGGTCCCAGCGGGCCAGGAGTGCTTGCAGCACACGGGCTGTCGTGGATTTGCCGACAGCCACCGAACCGGCAACGCCGATGACGAACGGAACTTGTCGATCGGGATGTTTCTCGCCGAGGAACGTTGCGGTAGCCGCAAACAGACGCTGCCTCGCCGCGACCTGTAGGTGGATCAGTCGAGCCAACGGGAGATACACCTCGGCAACTTCTTCGAGGTCGATCTGCTCACCGAGGCCGCGGAGGCCGTACAGTTCGTCCTCCGTCAGGACCAGGGGAGTCGACTTACGCAGTGTGCGCCACTGCTTACGGTCGAACTCGACATACGGGCTGGATTCGCCGGCGCGTGCCATCAGCGCAGCTCGCCGGTGCCGAGGAACTGTGATGCCGTTGGTACGGGCGAAGCGTGCGAGCAAGCCAGGCGCGAGTGCGCACGATCCAAGTGCATAACCGAATTGTGCTTGGTGCCACGTCGGGAGTTGTCGTCGGGTCGCATTCCGGGCGCGGGCGCTAGGCTAGTGCGTTATGGATCCAGACTCGCTCGTTCGCCGATATCTGCTGCTGGGACTAGGTTTCGATCGACTCGAGGAAGGGTTTGTCGACGCGTTCACCGGCGACCCGGCCCTCCGTCAACAGGTTGAAAATGCGACGAAGCCCGATCCGGGCGTGCTGGCCCGCACTGCCCGCGAACTCCGCGCCGAGTTGCCGGCAAGCGGTCTGAACGCCGAGCGGGCTCACTTCATCGACGTTCACCTACGGGCTCTCGAATGCTCCGGCCGCAAATTCGCGGGCGAGGAGATCGGGTTTGTCGACGAGGTCGAGGCCTATTTCGACGTGCGAGTTTCCAAGGGAAACGAAGATGAATACGGCGATGCTCACCGCCGGATGGGTGAGGTGCTACCAGGCCCGGGAACGCTGGCGGAGCGCGTGCAGGCACATCGCATAGCCGACGAGATTCCGGCTGCAAAATTGGCCGAGTGCGTCGACGCGATGTCCAGTGCCCTGCGCGATCTGGTGCGCGGCACGTTCCCGCTGCCGGCGTCGGAAACCGTCGAATACGAAGTGGTGGGGGACAAGCCGTGGTCCGGGTTCAACTACTACCTCGGTGACTATCGCTCCAAAGTTGCGATCAATTCCGATCTCCCGCAGTTCATGGCAAACCTGCCGAGACTGATTGCCCACGAGTCGTATCCGGGCCATCACACCGAACATTGCCGCAAGGAAGCCGGATTGGTGGGTGCCGGGCAACTCGAGCAGACGCTCTTCCTGGTGAACACGCCGCAGTGCCTCATGGCAGAGGGTCTGGCGGATTTGGCACTCGAAGCGATAGTCGGCCACGACTGGGGACTGTGGGCGCAGGAGATCTACGCGGATCTGGGGTTGGCATTCGACGGTGAGAAGGCGCAGCAACTGTCGGCAGCGTCGGGCCAGCTGATCAGCGTCCGGCAGGACGCCGCGTTGATGCTGCACGACGAGGGACGCAGCCATGACGACGTTGCCGGATTCCTCGAGCGGTGGTCACTGTCGACGCCGGAGCGGGCACGGCAGTCGCTGCGATTCTTGTCCTCACCGCTGTGGCGGGCGTACACCAGCACGTACGTCGAGGGGTACCGGTTGCTCGGCGGGTGGCTCGATCAGGCTGCAACTCCGTCCGAACGAACAGACCGATTCCGGCGGCTGCTGGACGAACCGCTGGTGCCGAGCTCACTGCGTTCGGCACCGGGTGGAGCCACGTCGGGTGAACTTCGTAGACTGGACGCATTCGATCCCGCATCCACCTTGGAGATTCCTCGATGACCGCTGTGCCTGGCTCCGACGTCAACTCTGCACCACTCGCCGAACTCGACCCCGAGGTCGCCGAAGCTATGGCGGGTGAATTGGCTCGTCAGCGCGACACTCTCGAGATGATCGCGTCGGAGAACTTCGTCCCCCGCTCGGTTCTGCAGGCTCAGGGCAGCGTCCTGACCAACAAGTACGCCGAGGGATACCCGGGACGTCGTTACTACGGCGGTTGTGAGCACGTCGACGTCATCGAGGATCTGGCGCGTAACCGTGCGAAGGAGCTCTTCGGCGCAGAATTCGCGAACGTTCAGCCGCACTCGGGCGCACAGGCCAACGCTGCCGTTCTGATGGCGCTGATGAACCCGGGTGAGAAGCTGCTCGGCCTCGACCTCGCTCACGGTGGTCACCTGACGCACGGCATGAAGCTCAACTTCTCCGGCAAGCTGTACGACGTCGCGTCCTACGGCGTCAGCAAGGAAGATCACCGCATCGACATGGACGAGGTGCGCTCGATCGCCCTCGCCGAGAAGCCGAAGGTCATCGTCGCCGGCTGGTCCGCGTACCCGCGTCAGCAGGACTTCGCGGCCTTCCGCGCCATCGCCGACGAGGTCGGTGCGTACCTGTGGGTCGACATGGCTCACTTCGCCGGACTGGTGGCCGCCGGCCTGCACCCGTCACCCGTCCCGTACGCCGACGTCGTATCTTCCACCGTCCACAAGACCCTCGGTGGCCCGCGCTCCGGTCTGATCCTGGCGAAGAAGGAATGGGCCAAGAAGCTCAACTCCGCAGTCTTCCCCGGCCAGCAGGGTGGACCGCTCATGCACGCCATCGCAGCCAAGGCCGTCACCTTCAAGATCGCGGCCGGCGAAGAGTTCAAGGACCGTCAGGTACGCACCCTCTCCGGCGCCCGCATCCTCGCCGAGCGTCTCGGCAACAAGGACGTCGCAGATCAGGGCATCACCGTTCTGACCGGTGGCACCGACGTCCACCTCGTTCTCGTGGACCTGCGCAACTCCAAGCTCGACGGCCAGCAGGGTGAGGATCTTCTGCACGAGGTCGGCATCACCGTCAACCGCAACGCTGTTCCGTTCGATCCCCGTCCGCCGATGACCACGTCGGGTCTGCGTATCGGTACCGCAGCCTTGGCTACTCGCGGATTCGGCGACGCCGAGTTCACCGAGGTCGCCGACATCATCGGCACCGCCCTCGCCGGCGATGCCGATCTGGTTTCCCTGCGCGCCCGCGTTGCCAAGCTCGCTCTCGACGTCCCGTTGTACGACGGACTCGAGGACTGGGGCTTGCTCAGCAAGAACGTCTAAGCAGTAGTTCCCGACAGCCCGGTGCCCGTTGTGGTGCCGGGCTGTCGGCGTTCTTGCGGCGCTTACGATGGTCCGATGGCTCAGTCTCGGACAGTTGCATTGGCACTCGGTTCCGGTGGCGCGCGAGGCTACGCCCACATCGGTGTCATCCAAGTGCTCGAGGAACGTGGCTACTCGATAGTCGGGGTGGCAGGTTCGTCGATGGGCGCGTTGATCGGTGGGTTGTACGCAGCCGGAAAGCTGGACGAGTTTACCGAGTGGGCAACGACGCTGAAAGCCCGCGATGTTGTTCGGTTGCTCGACGTATCCATGTCGGCTCCCGGGGCCATCCACGCGGAGAAGGTACTTGGACGCGTACGGGAGATCCTGGGTGAAACGTGTATTGAGGACATGCGCATCCCGTTCACTGCTGTTGCCACCGACCTGGCGGCGGGCAGGTCGGTGTGGTTTCAGCACGGGCCGGTCGACGCCGCGATTCGTGCGTCCATCGCTATCCCCGGAGTCATCACTCCGTTGGTTCTCAACGGCCGGGTGCTGGTGGACGGCGGCATCCTCGATCCGCTTCCCGTCGCGCCGACGCTCTCGATTCGTGCAGACCTGACGATCGGTGTCAGTTTGGGCGCGGACGCCCGTGAGAATCGGACGCCCGCGCGGGTGGGTACGGAGCCACGGCCCGTCGACGAGTGGGTCGGCCGATTCAAACGGGGCACCGCCCAGTTTCTCGATCGGGAGACAGTGAAGTCTGTGGTGTCTCGATTCGGTGGTCACTCGACGGGCCTGGGTCTTGAAGAGGTAGGTCTGGACGAGGTGAGCCTGGACGAGGTGAGCCTGGACGAGGTAGTTGTGGATACGGGTCCTGATATCGCTCCGAAGATCGGGCGTTTGGAGATCATGGGTCGTTCTCTCGAGGTCGTGCAGTCCGCGCTGGCCAGGTACCAGCTCGCCGTGTATCCACCGGACATTCTCATCCAGGTACCCCGCAAATCGGCCAGGACTCTCGACTTTGCGCGGGCTACCGAGATGATCGCGATCGGTCGGGCTTTGACCGAGTCGGCGCTCGATGCCGAGGATTTCTGAGCTCACGCGTCGATAGTGCAGGCGGCGTCGACAAGCACCTCTGTGGCGGTAAATGACACGAGTGGCATTTTGTAACCTGGCGTTCACGCATTGTGTGTCGGAATTCGTGGCGGGATGGCCCGAAGCACAGTACCGTCGGCAGTATCGAGTAGCGCAGAAGTTACTTGTGCGGGAGGTTCTGATCGTGACTGAAACACTCAGTGCGAGAGGGCCGGCGCCCGGCCCTCGTGTCACCTGACACAAGAGCCGACCGGTCCAGCGAGAACAAGTTTGTGCGGCGTAGCGCAGACCTAGGAGCCCACCGTGACTGCATCACGCTCCGTTTCTGCCCACTCGGTTCCGGGCGGTATTTCAGCCGGCAATTCAGCCGGGAGTCATTCGGTAGATGCACTTCGCACGTACGTCTTGGATACGTCGGTCTTACTGTCCGATCCGTGGGCCGTCACCAGATTCGCCGAGCACAATGTAGTTCTTCCCCTCGTTGTGGTCAGTGAACTCGAAGGCAAGCGACATCATCACGAACTGGGATGGTTTGCGCGAGAAGCACTCCGCATGCTCGACGACCTCCGAATCGAGTACGGCCGGCTCGACCGTCCGGTGCCGATCGGTAGCGAGAACGGCACCTTGCAAGTCGAACTCAATCACACTGATCCCGCAGTACTCCCCGTCGGATTCCGCACGGACAGTAATGATTCGAGGATACTTGCCTGCGCGCTCAATCTTGCGGCCGAAGGCAAAGATGTAGTCCTGGTCAGCAAAGACATTCCGCTCCGAGTCAAAGCGGGCGCCGTGGGGCTTCCCGCCGACGAGTACCACGCGCACGACGTCGTTCCCTCCGGGTGGACCGGCATGACTGAGTGTGATGTCGCGTCGACGGACATCGACGAACTATTCTCCGAGGGCTTCCTCGATCTCGAGGAGGCGCGAGACCTGCCCTGTCACACCGGGGTTCGGTTGCTCGGCGGTTCGTCCAGTGCCTTGGGGAGGGTGACACCGGACAAGCGGATTCAGCTTGTCCGCGGTGAGCGCGAGGCATTCGGTCTGCACGGCCGCAGCGCCGAGCAGCGGATTGCACTGGAACTGCTGATGGACGAAAGCATCGGAATCGTCTCTCTCGGCGGCAAAGCCGGTACCGGAAAGTCGGCGCTGGCCTTGACTGCGGGACTTGAAGCGGTACTCGAGCGTCGAAGCCAACGCAAGGTGGTGGTCTTCCGGCCACTGTATGCCGTTGGTGGACAGGAACTCGGATATCTCCCGGGCAGCGAGAGTGAGAAGATGGGCCCGTGGGCTCAGGCCGTCTTCGACACACTCGACGGGTTGGCGTCACCCGAAGTTCTCGAAGAGGTCCAAGCCCGCGGAATGTTGGAAGTCCTGCCGCTCACGCACATTCGTGGACGTTCTCTGCATGATTCGTTCGTGATCGTCGACGAGGCGCAGTCCCTCGAACGAAATGTGTTGCTGACGGTGCTTTCTCGACTGGGAACCGGATCGCGAGTGGTGTTGACGCATGACGTCGCGCAGCGTGACAACCTGCGAGTCGGCCGCCACGACGGTGTTGCCGCCGTGATCGAAAAGCTCAAGGGGCATCCACTGTTTGCGCACATCACGCTCACTCGAAGTGAGCGTTCGCCGATCGCCGAGTTGGTTACCGAAATGTTGGAGGAGTTCGGACCGACTCCCTGAGAATAGTTCTCCCCGTGCGGCATTCTTGCCGCACGGGGGGAGACTCAGTTTTCCAGCGGACCCAGTTCCGCGCTGAGAACTTCCTGGACGACGCGCATAGCGGCGAGTCCGGCCGGGGCGCCGCAGTACGCGCTGGCATGTATCACCGTTTCGACGATTTCGGTGCGCGTCAAGCCATTTCGCAAAGCGCCGCGAACATGGCCTTTCAGCTCGTTCTCTGCCCGCAGGGCGATCAGCATTCCCAGATTGATCAGGCTGCGGCTGCGTCGATCGAGACCGGGACGCGTCCACACAGAACCCCACACGTTGGCCGTCACGAAGTTCTGCAATTCTTCGCTGTCGGTTCCGCGGGTGCGCTCGAACGCTGCGTCGACAAAATCGGCACCCATGACTTCTGTGCGCACGGCCAGTCCGGCGTCGAAGGAATCGGATGTGTTGTTTTCGGTCATCGGGCGAGTGCTCTCTTCCGGCAGGTGTTGTCAGGCCGGAGCCAGCCTACTGCGAGAGCCGATACCCAACACCGCCTGCCCGATCGCGGTCACGACACCCCACGCAACGTCGCGCAGCGAGAAGTAGTCCCGCCATACGGCGACCTTGCCGTCGCGTAATTCGAAGGTCCCACACACCCAGAACTCGATGCGCAGTGGTCCGACGGTCAGGATGTCGGTGCGTTCGGTGAGGACGGTGAACTCGTCGCCGATGATGTGGTGCATGTCGGCCTCGAACTTGAGCGACGGCTTCGTGACCATTCGAAGCGCCCGGACAACGGCCTTTCTCCCGTGCAACGTCGGTAGCGAGACGTTCTGCCAGATGATGTCCTCGGTCATCAACTCGGCGGCGCCGTCGACATCGAAATCGGTGAGGGCGCGGAACATCTTTCGAACTGTGGTGACCGAATCAGTGTTCATGAAAACCCTTCTTCATCGAAACCGCTGTTCATCACGATCCTTTGACAAATATGCCCAAACCGTCGCTGTCGAAGTATTCCAAGGTTAGCGAGTTTCCGTCGAATATGGCTCGAGAAATGGTTCCGATCGGTGCGTTCTCGGTGGCGAGAGCAAAGGTGAAGGTGTCGCCGTCCCAATGAGTCAACGGATATTCAGTCTGTGCCGGCCCCATAGTCAGTGTCAGCACGCCGTTCTGTTCGGTGACCGTCGCTGCGCCCCAATACGGATTGTCGTAGGTTCCTGCCAGTGACTCGAGGGGTGCAGATGGTGCCGGGTTGGCCGGTGGACTCTGGCCGACCAGTTCACCTTCCGGGTCTTGTTGCGCGGAGAGCATCGCCTTGTACGGTGCGTGCCAGTCGCGGGTGATCTCGCCGTACTGAACGAGGTCGGCAAATTCGGCCGTGAGCGTCTCGGGAACTCCGGTAGGACTGCCATTGGTCAGAGCAACGATCCCGACATCCGCAGACGGAATCATGAGCATGTGGGTGGCGGCACCGAGAATGAACGCTCCGGAGTGTCCGAGGGTCACGCGTCCTGTGGAACTGTCGGAGACGTTGAAGCCGAAACCGTAGAAGCCCGCACGCTCACCGAGTTCGGCGGGATGACGCGAGACGATCTCCGGGCTGACCGCCGGAACCAAGGCCTCCGTTTCGACGATCTGTTTGCCACCCGACTCGCCGCCGCCGAGGACCATGTCCATCCACTTGGCCATGTCGTTCACCGACGACGTCACGCCCCCTGCGGGCGACTGAGCATCCGGTTGGCGTACGACGCCGGCGGCGTATTCACCGTCGTGCAATTGGTGGCCGACAGCGCGGTTCTCACGAGCTTGATAGTCGGCAAACGTCGACGACGTCGACGTCATCCCCAGCGGGCCGTAGATTGTGTTCTGGGACAGGGATTCCCAGCTTGTGCCGGCTGCAGCTGCGACAGCCTCGGCGCCCACGGTGACCCCGAAGTTCGTGTATTCGTAGGTGACCCGGAACGGTTCGAGGGGGAGTTGGCGAAGCTTGTCGAGTATTTGCGCCCGGTTGAATCCGATATCTTCGAGCGCGTCACCGGCATGATCGGGCAGCCCGGATCTGTGTGCGTAGAGATCGGAAATCATGAGGTGATCCGTGACCCACGGATCACTGAGCGCAAAGTTCGGTAGTTCGGACTTCACCAATGTGTCCCACTCCACCGTCCCGACGCCCACCCCGTGGGCGACAACGGTGGCGCCGACAGGCTTGGACAGGGACGCGAGTTGGAAGACGGTATCGGCGTCGACGGCAGCCTCCTTACCTTGCTCTCGCACGCCGAAACCCTTGGCGTACAAAGTCTTGCCGTCATGGACGACGGCGATCGCCATGCCAGGCACACCGGAGCTGTCCATGAGCTCTTGCGCCAAGCCGTCGAGTTTTCCGACGGCTGCGTCGATCTGCCCGTCAGGGATCGGGACGCCGATATCGAGGCCTGGGTTCGTATCGTTGATCTGTGGTCCTGGCGTCTGTTCGACGGATGAGGTGTCCGACGAACATCCAGCGACGAGGCCGAAGGTGAGAAACACGGGAAGGGCCAGTGTGAAGGCGTGAGTCGAGGTGCTGCGGGCTCTGGACATCATGTTCCCCCTGGTCGGGCGATCGTCGGGATCGTTCGATTTGTCCAGTATTGACGAATTCAGGGATGCAATCGACGGAATCAGGAAAAGGCAGATCGGAACCTGCAATCCGGAGCCCCCGTGAGGTCAGCTACCGAATCCGGTGAACTCGAGTGATCCAAGGGATCCTGTGGTGGGTTGTTCGGGTGTGATCGGGGCCTCGGCGACATTGACGGTAACGACAAGGGTCAGGTCGGGATTGACGCCGTTGGTGGCGTTGAGGATGAACGTGTAAGAGCCTGCAGTGGTGGGTGTTCCGGACAGCGTTCCGTCGGCGAACGTCAGACCGATGGGCAGCTTCGTCGGGTCGACCACTGTGATGGTGGGGGCAGGGTTACCGGTGACGGTGAATTCACGTGTAAGTGCTGTTCCGGCAACAGCATCGAGCGTCACGGGTCCGGCGTCGGTGAACATCGGCGCGGCGGGTGCTGCGGCGACGATGAGGGTCACGTTGAGCGTTGCGGCATTTCCGATGCCATTGGTGGCGGTGATGGTGAAGGGGAACGAGCCTTCGGTGGTGGGTGTTCCGGTCAGAGCCCCGGTTTCACTGAGCGTGAGTCCGGTCGGGAGTCCGGTGGCGGTGAGGGTAGGTGCGGGGTTGCCGGTGGTGGCGAACAAGTGAGTGAGTGCAGTTCCGGCAATACCGTTGACCGTGACGGTGCCGGCATCGGAGAACGCAGAAGCGGTTGCCCTCTTCAAGGTCATCGAGTGGAAGAGGCCGGAGGCGACGGCGGTGTAGCCGTTTCCGACAGGGGCGGTTGCCTGTCCGAAGTTGTCGAGTCCCCAGGCTTTGATGGTGCCGTCGGCCGCAAGCGCTACTGAGTGGATGTTGCCGGCGGCAATTGCGGTGTAGCCGTTGCCGGAAGGAGGGTTGGTAAGTCCATATCCGCCGTCTCCCCAGGTTTTGATGGTGCCGTCGGACGTCAGCGCAAACGAATGGTAGAAACCGGCGGCGATTGCGGTGTAGCCGTTGTCCTCGGGGACGTCGGTCTGTCCGTTGCTGTTGAGTCCCCAGGCTTTGATGGTGCCGTCGGCGGTCAATGCCACCGAATGGTTGAAGCCGGCGGCGATGGCTTTGTAGCCGCTGCCAGTCGGGGCGTTGAGCTCACCGTATTGGTTGCTTCCCCAGATTTTGATGGTGCCGTCGGCGGTCAATGCCATCGAATGGAGGTGGCCGGCGGAAATGGCTTTGAACCCGCTACCGGCAGGGAGGGCGTCCAGACCAGAGCCGGTTGCCCCCCAGATTTTGATGGTGCCGTCTGCTGTCAGCGCCAAGGAGTGGTAGCTGCCGGCAGAGATTGCGGTGTAGCCGTTACCGGCCGGGGCGTCTGCCTGCCCGCTGACGTTGTTTCCCCAGGCTTTGATGGTGCCGTCTGCTGTCAGGGCTAACGAATGGCTCAGGCCGCCGCTGATAGCGGTGAAGTCACTATCGGCCGGAGGGTTTGCCCGCCCGTTCTCGTTGTTTCCCCAGGCCGTGATGGTGTTAGGCGGTGCGACAGGTACGCCCTCGGGTGCCGGTGCCGCCGCGGCAGTGGTCGCGGCGGCACCGGCACCCGAGGGCAAGTGCCCCAGCGGCAAAGAGAGCGGTGAGCCCTCGCAGCCGTCTGCCTCGGTGTGGTCTGCGACGGTTATCGAGCGGTGCCATCGTGGTGTGCCTTTCCTGGCGTGTTCCGCCGGGAGGGCGGTGCGGCCACGGTTAGTGACCACGCAGCGACGATAACGGGTGCCGAGGCATAAAACGTCCCTTTTTGCTGGCCATTTTAGGCCAGGGGGCGTTGGTGGCCGAAAATGGCCACTTTGTTGCCGGGGGTTCCAGGGCAAGCATTTGAATCAGTTCGAGTTGAATGTGCCAGTCCGGAATTAGCCCGCGGTGATCCGTTGTTGAGGCATGCAGCAGTCGCGGAGTGTCGCGACACTCGACGAAGGAGCACAAGAATATGCGCATCGGAATTATCGGAGCTGGTCAGATCGGTGGAACGCTTACCCGCAGGCTGACCGCGCTGGGTCACGACGTGCGCGTCTCGAACTCTCGGACGCCCGACACTCTGGCAGACCTCGAGGCAGAAACCGGTGCAAAAGCGGTACTGAACACCGAAGCCGCCGAAGGTGCAGACCTGGTGATCGTGAGCATCCCGCAGAAGAACGTCGTGGACCTTCCCGCCGGCATCCTCGCGGGCGCCGCCGACGGCGCTCCGGTGATCGAGACCAACAACTACTACCCGCAGCAGCGAGACGGATTGATCGCCGCAATCGAAGACGGTCAGGCAGAAAGCGATTGGGTGCAAGAGCACCTCGGAGTTCCGGTCTTCAAGGCATTCAACGGAATCTGGTGGAAGCACCTTCTCGAGAAGGGCCTACCGGAAGGGGCGGACGGCCGGATTGCACTCCCCATCGCCGGTGACGACGAGCTGAAGAAGCAGGTTGTCTTCGATCTGATCAATCAGCTCGGCTTCGACCCCGTCGACGCGGGCACCATCGAAGACTCCTGGCGTCAGCAGCCGGGAACTCCGGTCTACGGCAAGGATTTTGGTCGCGACGCTACGTTGAAGGCGCTGGCGCAGGCAACTCCCGAGCGCACGGACGAGTGGCGAGCTGTCGCGGAGTGACTGACTGACCTGGGCCTCGCGGCGGTTCCCGAATGCGGAACCGCCGCGAGGCCGGTGGGTTAGTCCTTGACCTTCGCCATCGCGAGTACGTCGAGGCGCTTGTCGAGTTCGGCTTCGCTGAGCTTGTCCGGAACCAATCCGCGCTCGACGACAACCTGCCGAATCGTCTTCTTCTCCTTCAACGCTTGCTTGGCAACGGACGCGGCTTCTTCGTATCCGATTGCCGAGTTGAGCGGCGTCACGATCGACGGCGAGGATTCGGCAAGGGTCTTGAGGTGCTCCTCGTGCGCAACCAAACCGCTGATACACTTGTCCGCGAACAACCGAGAAACGTTGGCCAGCAACGTGAATGACTCGAGTAGATTACGTGCCATCATCGGGATGTAGACGTTGAGCTCGAACGCGCCGGCAGCGCCGCCCCACGCGATGGCCGCGTCGTTTCCGATTACCTGTGCAGCGACCTGCGTAACAGCCTCCGGCAGAACGGGATTGACCTTGCCTGGCATGATCGAGCTGCCTGGCTGCAAATCCGGGAGCGCTATCTCGCCGAGACCTGTCAACGGTCCCGAACCCATCCAGCGAATGTCGTTGGCAATCTTCGTCAGCGAGACCGCGATGGTGCGCAGGGCGCCTGACGCTTCCACCAGTCCGTCACGGGCAGCCTGCGCCTCGAAGCTGTTCTTTGCCGGGGTCAAGGCGTCGATGCCTGTCGACTTGACCAGTTCTGCAACAACTTTGGGCCCGAATCCGTCCGGTGCGTTGAGTCCGGTGCCCACCGCGGTGCCGCCGATCGGTAGTTCGCCGAGTCGGGGGAGCGTTGCCTTGATTCGTTCGATGCCGGCCTCGATCTGGCGGGCGTAACCGCCGAACTCCTGGCCGAGGGTCACCGGAACTGCGTCCATCAGGTGTGTGCGTCCGGACTTGACGACGGACTTCCACTCCGCGGACTTCGCGGCGAGCGCGGTGTGCAGATGCGCCAGAGCCGGAACAAGATCCGTGACGGCGGCTTCTGTCGCTGCGACGTGCGTGGCCGTCGGGAAGGTGTCGTTGGACGACTGCGACATGTTGACGTCATCGTTCGGATGCACATCTACGTCGTTGGCCTGGGCAATCGACGCGATGACCTCGTTGGCGTTCATGTTGGAACTGGTGCCAGAGCCGGTCTGGAAGACATCGATGGGGAACTGATCGTCGTGCTTGCCGTCGGCAATCTCGTTGGCTGCCGAGATGATGGCATCGGCCTTGCCCGCGTCGAGGAGGCCAAGATCCTTGTTGACCTGCGCACACGCGGCCTTGAGAAGGCCCATCGCACGAATCTGAGTGCGTTCGAGAGGTCGGCCGCTGATCGGGAAATTCTCGACTGCGCGTTGGGTTTGCGCTCGCCACAGTGCGTCGATGGGTACCCGAACTTCACCCATGGTGTCGTGTTCGATCCGGAACTGCTGTTCGTTGCTTTCCGTCATGGTTCCAGAGTAGGGGCCATCGGCCCCTGTGCGCCTTTTTGGTAGCGGTGACTACCAGAAAGGCGCACGGGGAGGAGCCGTCAGAACGTCGGCGGAACCGCGCCCTCTTCGCCGTCGAAGTCCACCGAGCTGTACTCGCGGAGCTTCTCGAGGCGGTGGTACGCGTCGATCATGCGGACGGTGCCGGACTTGCTGCGCATCACGATGGACTGCGTGCTGGCGCCCCCGCCGTAGTAGCGGACACCGCGCAGGAGGTCACCGTCGGTGACGCCGGTGGCGCAGAAGAAGACGTTCTCGCCCGAGACCAGATCTTCGGTGGTCAGGATGCGATCGAGATCGTGACCGGCGTCGATGGCCTTCTGGCGCTCTTCGTCGTCGGTGGGGGCAAGCTTGCCCTGCAACGATCCGCCCATGCAGCGCATGGCCGCAGCGGCGATGATGCCCTCAGGGGTGCCGCCGATACCGACAAGCATGTCCGTGCCGGACTCTGGACGCGCTGCCGCGATTGCGCCGGCAACGTCACCGTCGGAGATCAGACGGATACGAGCGCCCGTGTCGCGAACGTCCTGGATCAGTTGGGTGTGGCGAGGACGGTCCAGGATGCAGATCGTGATGTCGGAAACCGACGCCTTCTTGACCTTGGCAACACGCTTGATGTTCTCGGCGATCGGCGCGCTGATGTCGATGACATCTGCAGCGTCCGGTCCGACAGCGATCTTCTCCATGTAGAACACAGCAGACGGATCGAACATCGCGCCGCGCTCGGCAACAGCCAACACCGAGATGGCGTTGGGCATGCCCTTGGACATCAGCGTGGTTCCGTCAACCGGATCGACAGCGAAGTCGCAGTCCGGGCCGTCGCCGTTGCCGACCTCTTCGCCGTTGAACAGCATCGGCGCTTCGTCCTTCTCGCCTTCTCCGATGACAACGATGCCGCGCATGGACACCGAAGAAACAAGCTGACGCATCGCATCGACGGCAGCTCCGTCGCCGCCTTCCTTGTCGCCGCGTCCTACCCAGCGACCTGCAGCCATCGCGCCGGCTTCGGTGACTCGGACCAATTCGAGAGCAAGGTTACGGTCCGGGGTCTCACGATGAATGCTGCTGGCCGTCATGTGCGGTGCCTCCTGGCGCGGTCGCGGTCGACGGGGTGTGTCGACGCAAGTGGTTTCTACAGGCGTGATTGTCCCAGATGGGAGCCACTGTGTGCGCTGCTGGGTCAGTGCCGTGGTGATTTGTCACGCTTAGGGGTACCGGGAATCGTTCCCAGCGCCCGGTACCTGGATACTGGGAGTGTGGCATCGAAGAAACCCCGCATTCTCGAAGACAACAAAGACATGGTCTGGTCTCTCGTACCGCTGGTGCTGATTTGCATCATCATCGCGAGCATCGCCAGCCAGTGCACGTTCAGCCCCGGAGGCCCCACCCAGGGACCGATCCCGAGCGTCGACATCGACGCAGCGCTGAACTACGACGCCAAAGAACTGGGTTTCCCGATCCGCAAACCTGAAGTTCCCGAGGGCTGGACCCCGAACTCGGGAAGTCGGAAAGTGATCACAGGCGACGGTGGCGGCGACTCCAGCACTGTGGGATTCATCACCACCAACGGCAGCTACATTCAGCTGACACAAAGCAACGCCGAAGAATTTCCCCTGGTGTCTTACGTCGCCGGCGGCCCGCGTTTTGCGACGGGTGTCGAAGACATCGACGGTCACACCTGGAACGTCTTCGGCGGCGAGGGCGTCGAATCAATCTGGGTGACGGACATCGACGGAGTGCGTCTCCTGATTACCGGCGCCGCTCCGGCTGAAGACTTCACGACCTTGGCGCGCAACGCCGGCCAGGCCGAGCCCATCGTTCCCTAGATCAGCCGGTCTACTCGTCCGACCCGGACAGCCTCTACTCGTCCGACCCGGACAGTCTCTACTCGTCCGACCCGGACAGCCTCTACTCGTCCGACCCGGACAGTGCCGTCTCCACGCGAGCCCTAGCACCCGCCAGGTGCTCCTCACAGCGCTTGGCGAGCGCTTCGCCACGCTCCCACAGGGCCAACGAGGCGTCGAGGTCCAGACCGCCCTGCTCGAGGATCTTCACGACGCCCACCAATTCGTCGCGGGCAGCTTCGTACCCGAGTTCGCTGATGTCGACGTCTGCTGGGTTGTTGTCGGCGTTGCTCATTTTTCTCTTCCCATTACTGCGGCGCGAACAGCGCCGTCTGCAAGTCGAACTCGTATCTGAGTGCCAGGCGGCGCGTCTTCGACCGAGCGCAGCACTTCCGGATCTCCGTCGGCGATGATGCGCTGCACCACCGCATAGCCGCGGGCCAGCGTGGCTGCCGGACCAAGAGTTGTCAGGCGTGCCCGCAAGTGCTCGACGGTTCGTGATTCGGAGTCGATCAACCTCGTGACATCGCGTCGGCCGGCGGCTTGGAGTCGTTCGATTTCCTCGGCCCGACGGTCGATTGCCAGCAGCGGCGACGCCATTACCGGGCGGGTGCGCAGTTGCTCGATGAGGTGCGACTCGCGCTTGACCCAGCTGCGTAGCGCTGCGGCACTGCGATCGCGGAGTTCGGAAACCAGCGCTGCTTCCGCAACGGCGTCGGGAACTACTCGCTTCGCAGCATCGGTAGGTGTGGCGGCGCGAAGGTCGGCGACGTGGTCGCTCAACGGACTGTCGGGTTCGTGGCCGATCGCGCTGACAACGGGCGTCGTGCACGCGACGATTGCCCGGCACAACGCTTCGTCGGAGAACGGGAGCAGATCTTCGACGCTTCCGCCGCCGCGCGCGAGGATGATGACGTCGACTTCGGGGTTCGCGTCGAGATCCTTCAGTGCCTCGATGATCTGAGGCACCGCGGTCGGACCTTGAACTGCGGTGTTGCGCAACGCAATTGCGACAGCAGGCCAGCGTCGATGGGCGACGGACACGACGTCCTTCTCGGCAGCACTGGCCCGTCCGGTGATCAATCCGATTGTCCCGGGCAGGAACGGCAGCGGTCGCTTGAGCCGGGGATCGAACAGCCCCTCGGCCGCAAGC
Source organism: Rhodococcus sp. 24CO (assembly GCF_050586165.1). Taxonomy (NCBI): domain Bacteria; kingdom Bacillati; phylum Actinomycetota; class Actinomycetes; order Mycobacteriales; family Nocardiaceae; genus Rhodococcus; species Rhodococcus sp. 24CO. Next base: position 410,733 of record NZ_JAZFNF010000004.1, read on the forward strand.
AGTGCGCGTAGTCGCTCGATGCGCGCGAGCAGCTCACCGATGCCGACGGCTCGGATCTCGGTCACCCGCAGCGAGACGGTGCCGCGTCCGGTGTAGAACGAGAGCTTCCCGAACATCACGACCCGAGAACCTTCCGTCAACGGGACGGGAGAGTTGTGCAGTAGTTGCGGTGAGCACGTAACCGACAACGACATGTCAGCCGACGGATCACGAAGAACCAGAAACGCCGTCCGGGTGCCGGGGCGCGCATTGATCTGGGTGATCTGACCCTCGACCCAAATACTGCCGAGACGGTCGATCCATCCTGCGACCTTGGCCGAGACTGTACGAACCGGCCACGGTTGTTCGGGGGAGCTGGCACCCGAACCCGTCGGGCGTTGTTGTGCGGGCGGACGCTGGGCGGAAGTCACTTTGCCTTGGCTGTGGTGATGCGGTTGGTCAACATGGTGACGTACGGCGCGCGCGAACGAGTTGCGTTCTCGTAGTCGAGCAGCGTCGTCAGGTTCTCCACACTTAACGACTTGATGCGGGCACGCAGCTCTGCGAGCGTGAGGTTGGCGTAGTCCAGTTCGGCGACGATGGGCGGTTCCGACGCAGCGGTGTTGTCGGTATCACTGTCGGGATCAGCCTCCGCGTCCGAGTTGGGCGCGGTCTCGGCTGTGGGGTCGACCGAGTACAGAGCGAACCGACCGGCGTTGGTAGGGCTCTCCCGAGTCTTCGGCGACGACGGCTTCACGTCCTCGTCGAAAACGGCCCACTCCGGCTGCTCGTCATCACCGGACCAGCTGAGCAGCGCAAACGCCTGATCGCCCTTGATTGCGAGGGACGTGATGGACTGCTGCAGCCGCATGCTCGTCTGGAGCATCTGACTGACGGCGGTCATGGGCAGGGCGACTGCGGTTTCCGGAAGCTTCTTGGCTTCTTCCAACGCTGTGACGGCGAGTCCTGCAGCCACACGTGCCACGAACGGGGGTCGAATCATTCCAACAGCTTGCCGTAAAGCACCGACAATCGGTAGCCGACTCGGCTGTTATGCGGAGGTAGACCTTCGCCGAAGTGTTGCACAGGGACGCTGCCAGTAGGCTGGTGCCATGTCTTCGGCTGTTCCTCTCAATCTCGGTATCGCGCACTCCGCGGATTCGGCGTCCATTCGTAAGGGCACAGGCAAGCGGGTACTTCTCGCTGAGCCACGGGGCTACTGCGCCGGCGTCGACCGGGCGGTGGAGACCGTCGAAAAGGCGCTGGAGAAGCACGGCGCGCCCATCTTCGTGCGCAAGGAAATCGTTCACAACCGTCACGTCGTCGAGACGTTGGAAGATCAGGGAGTGATCTTCGTCGACGAAACCGACGAGGTTCCCGAGGGTTCCCTTCTGGTCTTCTCCGCACACGGCGTCTCACCGGCGGTCCACGAATCGGCTGCCGAACGCAATCTGCGCACCATCGACGCGACGTGCCCACTGGTCACCAAGGTGCACCAGGAAGCAAAGCGGTTTGCGCGTGACGACTACGACATCCTGCTCATCGGCCACGAAGGCCACGAGGAAGTCGAAGGCACCGCAGGTGAGGCGCCCAATCACGTCACGATCGTCGACGGCCCCGACTCCGTGGACGCTGTCACTGTCCGCGACGAGAACAAAGTGATCTGGCTGTCGCAGACCACGTTGAGCGTCGACGAGACGATGCAGACTGTCGCTCGTCTGCGAGATCGCTTCCCGAATCTGCAGGATCCGCCGTCCGACGACATTTGCTACGCGACCCAGAACCGCCAGGTCGCCGTCAAGGCCATGGCGCCCGAATGCGATCTGGTGATCGTGGTCGGCTCGCGCAACTCCTCGAACTCGGTTCGATTGGTCGAGGTCGCACTCGGTGCGGGCGCCCGGGCGTCGTACCTGGTCGACTATGCCCGTGAAGTTGATCTGAGCTGGCTCGAGGGCGTCGAGACGGTCGGAATCACGTCCGGCGCTTCCGTCCCGGAGGTGCTGGTTCGCGGAGTGATCGACTTACTGGCAGATCACGGTTTCAAGGATGTGCAGTCGGTGACCACAGCCAACGAGACGCTGGTGTTTGCCCTACCGCGGGAACTGCGAGCAGCCCGCACCCAGTAGACGCTACGAAAAACCCCGAACCAGCACACACAGGTTCGGGGTTTTCGTTTGCACGAAGAGTGTCAGGTCGGCGTTTCGTCGCGGTCGCGGTAACGCACGCGAGGAGCCGGGTAGGCCGGCAGGTCCGCGCCCGCTGGGCGTCGACGCGGGGGGAGCGGCGCGTCGTCTGCCCCACCTGAGGCAAAGAACGGTTCCATGCGTTCTTCGGAGGGGCGACCGGCTTCCGGGGTGCGACGCTCTCCATACGACGGGTACTCGCGACGCTCGTACGAAGGGGAGTCGCTCCGCTCGCTGACCGGCTGGTTGCGTCGCGGCGGTTGGTAGCGGTCGTGGTCTGGTTGGTATCGATCGTGGTCGACGGGAGCGGAGCTACGACGCGGTGGTGTGCGATCAGGCGCGGCAGCCGGGCGGTACGACGGCCGCTCGTTGTAGACAGGACGTTCGCTGTACGCCGGGCGATCGGCGTCGCGGCGGCGGGGTTGCGGTGGGATCAGGTCGGTTGCCTCTGCGGCATCCGGTCGGCTCGGTTCCGGCCGACGGCGACGACGTTGCACCGAATCGGAACCGGCGTCGCCTGCACTACGTGCGCTCTTGGCCGGCGGCGTGTCGCGCCGGGTTCGGGTGGATCGAACCGGACCCGTCGGACGCTGCTGCAGCAGGAAGTAACGCAGGCAGCCGATAATCAGGACCACGATGCTGGTGGCCAGCATGACGGGGAAGCGGTCTACCAGCGGGTATGCGATGTTGATGGCAATGTCGCGGAGTGAAGTGCTGTTTTCCTTGCCGATCAGGGTCTGAGCAACCGGTACCGCGACCAGGAGCAGGAGCGGTGGCTGCGCCATTGCCGTGAACAGTGACTTGTTTGCGGCGGCAACCACGGCAAACAGGCAACCGAGGAAGTAGAACGTCGAGAAGACGGAGGTCAGCTCGCCGCCACCGCCGGATGCATCGATCAGGACACCGATCGAAGTGACTCCGGCAGCGAGCAGAATGACTCCCCACCAGGGCAGGCCGGGGACTGTGACGACCAGAGATCGTTTGTCCAGCGGTACCCCGGAGCGAGCACGTTGGGTTGCAGACACACATTGACATTAGCCGCTTTCTCGGTGTGAGCAGTGTTTGTGCCGGTCGTGGCTTCGGGTTTATCTGTCGGTGGGGTCCTCTACCGTCACTGGAATGAAGATCCTGCACACGTCTGATTGGCACATAGGTCGCACTTTCCATGGTGTGGATTTGTTGGCCGATCAGGCGAGTGTGTTGAACACCATTGCGGCTCTGGTCCGTGAGCACGGCGTGGACGTCGTGGTTGTTCCGGGGGATATCTACGATCGCTCCATTCCCAGTTCCGACGCGGTCACCGTGTGCAATCGAGGGTTCGAGGCCATTCGCGATGCCGGGGCGATCATCGTCGCGACGTCGGGAAATCACGATTCGGCCGTGCGCTTGGGTGCCGGTGCGTCGTTTGCCGCGGCCGGCGGGCTGCATCTGATCACTCGAGTCGGTCAGGTGGATTCACCGGTTGTGGTGCAGGACGAGTTCGGCCCCGTTGTGTTCTACGGAATTCCGTATCTCGAACCGGAGATCACGAGAGTCGAGTTGGACGTGCCCCGTGCGCGGAGTCACTCGGACGTTCTCGGGGCCGCTATGGCCCGGGTGCGGGCAGATCTGACGGGTCGGCAAGAGAGTGACCCGAAAACCCGGTCGGTGCTCTTGGCGCATGCCTTTGTTGTCGGCGGTGAGGCGACGGGTGAGGAGCGTTCCATTTCTGTGGGTGGCGTCGAGACGGTGTCGGCTGGGGAGTTCGACGGTGTCGATTACGTCGCGTTGGGGCACCTCCATTCGCCGCAGATGTTGTCGGAGCGGGTCTGGTATTCGGGATCGCCGTTGCCGTACTCGTTCGGTGAGCGCAGTCATAAGAAGGCGGCGTTGTTGGTCGAACTCGACGGCACCGGTCTTGTCTCGACGTCGCGTCTCGATCTTCCGATTGTTCGGGGATTGCGACAGTTGACGGGCACTCTCGAGGCGTTGCTGAGTTCACCGGATTACGTCGATGCTGAGGATTGTTACGTCTCGGCGCTGCTCACCGATCCGGTTCGCCCGATCGATGCGATGCGCGCGTTGCACACGAGGTTCCCGTTTGCCGTCCATCTCGAATGGCAGCGGCCAGAAGGTAATTCGGAACTCAAATACAGCGACGCGGTGCGTGGTCGAGACGATATCGAGATCGCCCGGGGGTTTGTTTCCGCAGTCCGCAGCGAGCCTACCGAGGGCGAAATCTCTCTGATGCAAGCTGCACTCGGTTCGGCTGATCGAGCCGACGAAGCAACAGCTGAACTGGGCGTGACAGCGTGAGACTTCATACGCTCGAGGTCAAGGCCTTCGGCCCGTTCGCGGACACCGTCACGGTCGATTTCGACAGGCTGGGGGCCGACGGACTTTTCCTGCTGCACGGCGATACCGGCGCGGGTAAAACCACTGTCCTCGACGCCGTTGCCTTTGCGTTGTACGGCCGGGTGCCTGGTGCTCGAAACGAGGGCAAGCGGTTGCTGTCCGATCATGCTCCAGTCGGGTCGGTACCGCAGGTGACGCTTGAAGTGACCATCAGCGGTCGACGCCTCAAACTTGTTCGTAGTCCGGAGTTTTCGCGCCCGAAAAAACGTGGATCCGGGTCGATCGTCGAGAATGCCAAGGCGACCCTGACGTGGCTCGACGGCCGCGGCGAGAACCTTTCGCGAATTCCGGATATCGGCGACGAGATCAACCGACTGATGGGAATGAGTGCCGATCAGTTCTTCCAGGTTGTCCTACTCCCGCAAGGGGAGTTCGCCAAATTCCTTCGAGCCGAGAACGAGGAGCGAGGCAAGCTCCTCGAGCGACTTTTCGACACCAAGAAATTTGTGTCGGTCGAGGCGTGGTTCGACGAGAAGAAGAAAGTCAGTGCCAGCGCTCTCGCCGACAAAGAGCAGGCCGTGCAGGTCTTACTTGCGCGGGTCGAGACTGCCGCGGGTTTGGAAGTAGGAGCGGAAGCGCATCCGCTCGAATGGTCGCGCAAGTTGCTCGCGGAGGCGCAAGACAGCCGCGATCTGGCAAACGGAGTACTCGAGAAGTCCAAAGCTGCTGCAGCGGAGGCAAACCGAATTATAGGGGTTGCCGAGCGTGCCGCGGATTTGGTGCGTCGCCGAGACCGTGCGCGCGCAGAGATCATTGCCCTGGACGAGGGGTCGGCAGATCTGGCCGTCATTTCGAGTGAGTTGGCTACAGCCACACGGGCGCAACCGGTTTCGGTAATCTCTCAGGATTCGGACGCGGCGCAGCGGGCAATGGCGTCGGCACTCGCGCAGGCTGAGAAGGCGGTGGCGCGGTACTCGGAGCACGGCGGTCCCGACATCTTCAGCGGGGGACTGTGGCCGCCGCGAGACGGTGAGCGCGGCGAGGTCTTGGCTCAGGTCCGAGACTGGCGAGACGAGATCGTGCGACTGGATTCGGTGGCAGAGCAGGCACGGGTCGCGGATGCGGCAGAATCGGAGATCGGCACACTGTCGGCGCGGCACGCCAAGATGATCGCCCGCACCGAGGATATCGTGCGTGAGCGTTCGCAGCTTCCGGAGCAATTGAGCTCTGCCGCATCGGAACTCGCCGATGCGCAGCGATGCGAAGCGTCGTTGCCGGGCCTTCGAGCTGCCTATGCAGCAGCGGCGGACAGTGCTTCGGCCGCGCACGACATCGTTGGTGTGCGGGCAACGGCCGAGGCAATGCGCTCCGCAGTGCTTGATGCGCGGGGCTCCCATCAGGCGGCGCGTGGTCGGTGGCTCGATCGGGTGCAAACACGTATCGAGGGAATGGCGGCGGAGCTGGCCGGTTCGCTGAAACCGGGCGACGCGTGTCAGGTGTGTGGTTCCCCGGAACATCCAGCTCTGGCGCAGCCCGGAACCGACACCGTCACCGAGGCTGACGTCGAGAAAGCCGCAGCACTCGAACGCGCCGCAGAAGGTGCTTTGACGGTCGTTCTCGAGCAGGAGAGCGCACTGGCGTTGGAGATCGAGCGTTTGATCGCCCGCGGCGGCGGCGGTGATGTCGCGGAACTCGAGGCAGCGCGAGACAAGGCACAAGCGGATCTCGAGAGTGCGACATCCACGGCGCGTCGGGCAGCCGATTTGGCTGCCAAGGCAGCGGAACTCAGTGGCCGCGACAACACACTCGAGCAGGAGTCCGCAGCGTTGGCCACGGAGGCGGCCACAGTCATCGAGCGCATCTCGGCTCTGACGCTGCGAGCACAGGAAATTCGTGCGGCGATTGTCTTTGCGGCGGGCGAGGATTCGAGCATCGCGGCAAGGCGGGCACGATTCGATACCTGGGCAACCGCTGCGACGACGGCTTCGGAAGCTCGCGACGAGGCCGCCCGCGCGAAAACTCGAGCTGTCGAGTTGTCGACAAAACTGGTGGATGCAGCACTCTCCGCTGGTTTCGAGTCGGTCCCGGCCGCGCTGGCAGCTGTTCGGACGCACGCACGTATCGCGGCTATCGAGGCTGACGTTGCCCGGGCACGTGATCGCAGAGTCGCTGCGCGTTCAGTTCTCGACGATCCGGATGTTGCTGCAACGGCTGATATTGCGACCGTGGATGTGGATGGACCAGCACTGGTTTCGCGTGAATGCGCGGCGGCAGCCAACGAGGCTGTGGCAGCGGCGTCGTTGGCGGAGAGTCGGGTGTCGAACCTCGAGCGGCTCAACAGCCAACTCGAGAATGCCTACGAGGCAATCGCGCCGCAGCGAGCGCGTCACGACGAGTTGGCAGCGCTGGCAGACGTGATCGCGGGCAAGGGGCAGAACAGCCGCAAGATGTCATTGCGGTCATATGTGTTGGCGTCGCGGCTCGAGGAAGTGGCACTGTCTGCGTCGGTTCGGTTGCGCCGAATGTCCGGTGGACGATACGAATTCGTTCACAGTGACGAAGCCGGATCCCGTGGTCGCCGCGGTGGGCTCGGGCTTGATATTCGTGACGATTTCACCGGCGTCGTGCGGTCGGCAAAAACGCTGTCGGGCGGTGAGTCCTTCTTGGCGTCACTGTCGTTGGCGTTGGGGCTTGCCGACGTTGTCGCGGCTGAATCCGGTGGCGTTGTGCTGGACACAATGTTCATCGACGAGGGATTCGGAACGCTCGATGCAGACACACTCGACTCGGTGATGGGTGTACTGGACGAACTTCGCGACGGTGGACGTGTTGTCGGGATAGTCAGTCACGTCGACGAAATGCGACAGCGAATCCCGAGTCGCCTGCACGTCATTCGGGGACGTGCAGGCTCCTCGGTGGAATTGATTGCCGGCTGATCAGGCCTTCTGGTCTCCGGCGGTGTTTGTACTGTTCTCGGATTGTTCGACCAGATCGGCGGCGTCGCCCTTCGGCATAGGTTCGTTGTCGGTGGCGCGTTCGTCGATCTGCTCGCCGATGTAGCGGATCACGACGGCGGCGACAGCGGCCACGGGGACGGCGAGGAATGCACCGATGATTCCGTAGAGGGAGCTACCCGCCGCGACGGCAAGAAGCACGATAACCGCGTGGAGTTTCATCGACTTGCTTTGCAGGACAGGCTGAAGGACGTTTCCTTCGATCTGCTGCACCAGGAGGATGATGATCAACACGATGATCGCGGTGGTCAGGCCGTTGGCAACCAATGCAACCAACACCGCAAGGGCGCCGGCAACAAATGCGCCCACAATCGGAATGAAGCCGCCGATGAAGGTGAGAATCGCGAGCACGGGTGCCAGGGGGACGCCGAGGATCAACAGTCCGGCGCCGATGAACACCGCGTCGATCAGACTCACCAGAGCCTGGGTGCGGATGAACCCACCAAGGGTGTCCCACATACGCGTCAGAACTTCTTCGAGGTGCCGTCCGGCCTTTCCGCCGCCAACCGCGTGGAGCCACGGGATGAATCGGGGGCCGTCCTTGATGAAGAAGAACGACAGGACCAGAACGAGGCCCAGGGTGACCAGTAGGGAGCCGGCGGTGCTCACGCCACTGAAAACGCCTGAGGCGATAGCGGTTCCGCTCTCCTGGACCTTGGCGACAACTGAATGGATGGCGTTGTCGATCTGATCGTCTTGCAGGTTCAGCGGCGGTCCTTGGAGCCAGTCCTGGACTTGGTTGATGCCCTCGGTTGTCTTGTTCGCGAGTTCAGGGGCCTGCCCGACTACCGACGGGATGATTCCGGCGATCACACCGGCGAGCACACCGATCGACAGCAGCAGGGTGATGCCGGCAGCTGCTGCGGGCGGCAATCCGCGTTTGACCATTTCGCGAGTGGGCGGCCACATGACAGTCGCAAGGACAATCGCCAGAGCCACGGGCAGCACAATTACCCATAGCTTTTCGACGAGCCAGCCGAAAATCAATGCGCCGATCGAAATGGATGCCAACACCAACGACCATTTGGCGAGCCACAGGCCGCCCTGCCCGATGATCTCGCCACGGTCGCGTGTACGCGCGGGAGTCGGCCCAGCTACCTCGTTGCCTTGCTCGCTCACTGATCGTCCTTTCGGTCGGCGTGGGGTTCTCCCCGCCGATGTAATTGACGTGGTTTCGCTTGCCTGATCGTAACGCTGTCCGAATTGGTGCAGTACGCACGACGCTAACGGTTGGTCCGTATCTGGCGGCGTCGGTGCGCGACTACCATCTTCGCTATGAGAATTGCAGCAGCAGTTGTGGCAGCAACAATCGTCGTTCTGGGTCTCACCGCGTGCAGTGAGGAACAGACGAACGATGCACAGGACAAGGTCAACAGCGCGATCACCAGTGGGCAGCAGGCTTTCGAGACTGCAAAAGAGTCAGCGGGCACTGCCATCGATCAGGGAAAGTCTGCCCTGTTCGTAGCAACGTTCCGCGGTGCGTACGCGCCGTTGGCTGCTGATCGTGATGACGCGGACATCGAGAAGATCCTGACGGCAACGTGTGACGAAGTCGCCAAGGGGACCGACGAGGCAGACGTGAAGGCAGAGATCATCACTCTGGCGGAAAACAATGGAACTGTTCCGACTCAGGAGCAGGCCGACCACATTTACTCTCTGGCCAAGGCAGCCTGCCCCTGATCGTCAGTCAGCAGCAGCGGGCACCAGGATTGCTGTCTGCTGCTGCGTGACGTCGACGCCAGAACTCACGCTCGCTCAGAAGCGGCGCATCGGTGTGGTTCCGCCGTGTGTGTTCGACGTACCGGGCGTAGTCCAGATCGCCCATCACCGAACGGATCCACCACAGGATGCCGCGCAGGGTTGTTGCGACGTGTGCAGTCATGATCAGTGCCCACTTGCATGTGCGGCGCCGGGTGCGCGAACTTTACCCGCCTTGATGAGCTCGTCCCATTCCTTCTGAACTTCCTTTTCTGCCGGTGTCGGGACGAAGCTCGCGGGGCCGAAGATCTTCGACGGCTCCTCGGGGGATTCGGTAGTGGGTAGGCCGCCGGCCCTGATTGCCTTGATGCACACGATGATTCCGGCAATCACCACGACGATGACGAGTGACGCGAAGATGATCGACAACGTGCCCTGAATGAACGTGTTGCGAATGACGGCGTCGATTGCTTCGGGAGTCTTCGCTGAGCCGTGCGACGTCTCGCCGGCGGCTTTTGCGTCCTTGAACACGTTGTGCTGAGCCCAGTATCCGATTGCCGGATTGTCGGAGAAGATCTTCTGCCACGACGCCGTCATGGTGACAATCAAGTCCCACACCAACGGAACTCCGGGGATCCAGGCCCACTTGAACAGTCCCTTTTTCATCACGATCGTCATGACCACTGTCAGCGCGATTGCCGCGAGTAGCTGATTGGCGATTCCGAACAGAGGGAAGAGCGTGTTGATGCCGCCGAGTGGATCGGTGACGCCCATCAGCAGGATTGCGCCCCACGCTGCAACAACGATCAGCGAGCAGAGCCACGCACCGATGCGCCACGACGGATCCTTGAACTTCTTTGCGGGACCACCGAAGTTACCCAGCGAGTCCGAGAGCATGAACCGCGCAACTCGGGTGCCGGCGTCGATGGTCGTGAGAATGAAGAGGGCCTCGAACATGATCGCGAAGTGATACCAGAACGATTTCAGTGAGTCACCACCGAACACGTCGCTGAGGACTTCGGACATGCCGAACGCCAGTGTCGGAGCGCCGCCTGTTCTCGAGATGATCGATTCCTCGCCGACGGCCTCAGCTGCCTGGGACAGGACGTCGGGGGAGATGGGATCGATGCCGAGCGGCAGGTTGTTGACGTATTCCGCTGCGGTTTCGGGTGTTCCACCGGTCAGTGCGGCGGGAGCGTTGAGCGCGAAGTACAGGTGCTGATCGAGGATGCAGGCGGTAACCAGGGCCATGATGGCGACAAACGATTCGGTCAACATGCCGCCGTAGCCGATCATCCTGGTCTGGCTTTCCTTCTCCAGCAGCTTCGGTGTGGTTCCCGACGCGATCAGCGCATGGAATCCCGAGAGTGCGCCGCAGGCGATGGTGATGAACAGGAATGGGAACAGTGCGCCGGCAAAGGCAGGTCCCTCTCCGTTGGAAGCGAACGGCGTCACAGCAGGCATGTTCAGTGCTGGTCGTGCAACCAGAATTCCGATGGCCAGCAAGGCAATAGTGCCGACCTTCATGAACGTCGACAGGTAGTCGCGGGGAGCGAGGAGCAGCCACACGGGCAGGACCGAGGCGGCAAATCCGTACGCGATCATCAGCCACGCGATGGTGACCTTGGACAGCGTGAACCAGTCTGCGCCCCAACCGGTATCGGCGACCCAGCCGCCGGAGACGATTGCCAGCAGCAGCAGGACCACGCCGATCATCGAGACCTCGGAGACCTTGCCGGGGCGAAGGTAACGCAGGTAGACGCCCATGAACAGTGCGATGGGGATAGTCATCGCGATAGAGAAGACGCCCCAAGGACTTTCGGCGAGCGCGTTGACAACCACCAGTCCGAGAACGGCGATGAGGATGATCATGATGACAAAAACGCCGATCAATGCCGCGACGCCCCCGACGAGGCCAAGTTCTTCACGGGCCATCTGACCGAGACTGCGGCCGCGTCGTTTCGACGAGATCCACAGAACCAGGAAATCCTGAACGGCGCCGGCAAAGACGACTCCGATGATGATCCACAGAGTGCCTGGTAGATAACCCATTTGCGCGGCCAGGACCGGACCGACCAGTGGGCCGGCGCCCGCGATGGCTGCGAAGTGATGGCCGAAGAGGACCCGTCGATCCGTCGGCATGTAGTCCGCGCCGTTTTCCATGATTTCGGCGGGGGTGGCGACGTCGTCGCGTGGTTTGACGATTTTGCGTTCGATCAACCGCGCGTAGAACCGATAGGCGATCAGGTAGGTGCAGATTGCGGCCAACACGAACCAGACGGCGCTGATGTGTTCATTTCGCACTATCGCGATCATGTACCAGGCGAGGCCGCCTACCAGTCCGATGACCAGGAATACGAAGCGAGCAGTCGGTGAGATGGGGGTGCGGTCCACCACGCCGACCGGTGGCAGGTCAGGGTCTGTTTTCAGGTACTCGACATTCGGTTCCGGCGCCGTCGTCAGGCTCATCGTCGAACTCCGTCCACTAGTTCAGATGTGGCCGCCGTCACAGCGAGCCATCTGTCACTGTAGGACTAGAAGTGTGAATCCGCGCGGTACCTGGCCGGTATTTCAGAATCGATGGGCGTCGGCGTCGATCCAGTCGGTGCGCCAGCTTTGTGGCGGGGAGTCGAGGAGTTCGCCGGGCATGAGCCAATCGAAGAGATCGGCATACGTCCGGGTTGTGAGGCCGTCGATCCGACGGTTGAGCATCGCCGGTTCCAGTTGATCGAACGAGTCGACACCCATCGACGCGATCATCTGTTGTGCGCTGGCGACGGTTGCCTTCTGGAATCGATACACGCGTTCGCTCTTGTCGGGGATGTCGAGGGCGCGCGTGCGGGCCGGGTCTTGAGTCGCAACGCCGACGGGACAGCGGTTGGTGTGGCACATCTGGGCCTGAATGCAGCCAACGGCGAACATCATTGCGCGGGCGGCCATCGTGAAATCGGCTCCCTGAATAATGCGCTTGACGATGTCGGAGCCGCTGGCAACCTTGCCGGACGCACCGACCTTCACGAGATCCCGTAATCCCGTCCCCACCAACGCGTTGTGGACCAACATCAATCCCTCGGTGAGCGGCATACCCATGTGGTCTTCGAACTCGACCGGACCTGCTCCGGTGCCGCCCTCGGAACCGTCGACGATGATGAAGTCGGGCGTGATGCCGCGCTCGATCATCGCCTTGCAAATGCCGAGGAACTCACGGCGCGAGCCCACACACAGTTTCAATCCGACGGGCTTGCCGCCGGACAACGTTCGCAGAGTGTGGACGAAGTCGACCAGTTCGACAGGTGTGTCGAATGTGGTGTGCGCGGGCGGCGATATGACGGTCTGGCCGACGGGAACGCCTCGGGTATCGGCGATTTCGGGGGTGACCTTGACTCCGGGAAGTACCCCACCCAATCCGGGCTTGGCGCCTTGTGAGAGCTTGATCGAAATGGCCTTCACCTGGTCGAGAGCCGCACGCTCGGCAAAGCGGTCCGGATCGAACCGCCCGTCCTCGGTTCGGCATCCGAAGTATCCGGAGGCGATTTCCCAGATCAGGTCGCCGCCGTGTTTGCGGTGATACGGACTGATGGCGCCTTCGCCGGTGTCGTGGGCAAAACCGCCCTTCGCGGCGCCCGCGTTAAGCGCCTCGATTGCGTTGGCGGACAACGACCCGAAGCTCATCGCGGAGACGTTCAGAAGAGCGATGTCGTACGGTTTGGTGCAATCGCGTCCGCCGAGGCGAACTCTCGGAATGGTGTCGGAGGCTTTGCGGGCCCGGATCGAGTGTGTCATGAACTCGTAGCCGATTGCATTGACGTCGCGCTCGGTCCCGAACGGTTCCTCGGCCAGAGTGCCCTTTGCGCGTTCGTAGACCAGATCGCGTGTCTCCCGGTCGAATGGCGTTCCATCGGTGGATGATTCGACGAAGTACTGCTGAATCTCCGGTCGGATCTTTTCGAGCAGAAAGCGGGCGTGTCCGAGAACGGGATAGTTTCGCAGAATGCTGTGCCGCCGCTGAGTCAGGTCGTAGGTGCCCACCGCGGCCAGAGCGAGCGCGACGACAGCGATCACCCACCACGCCGGGGCGACGACGCTCGCGAGCGTCGCGGCTCCGAGACCAACTATCCACATGGCGAGCACGATCAGCATCCGGGTCACACGGCGAGCGTAGGCGTTCACTACGACGCGGCAACGCTTGCTTCCATTAGGTTCTGCAGTAGAGGAACCGAAACCGAGTCTTTGGGGGAACGATGACCGAACCGCAGGAACCGAAACCGACATACGGCGAGATGCCGAGTTACGACCAATCAGGCGCCGCCGGCCAGCAGTATCAGCAGTACCCGACCGAGCAGTACCCGTCGGGTCAGCAGTACGGCACGCAGCAGCAATATGCCGCTCCACAGACCTACGCGCAGCCTCAGTACGGGCCGCCGAAATCGAATGCGGGTTGGGCCGTCGCCGCGATCATCTTCTTCTGGCCCGTCGCGTTTGCCGCGTTCAACCATCTGCACGACATTTATCCGAAGTGGGCGATGGGTGATCACCAGGGCGCGCAGTACGCGTCGGAGCGGGTGAAGAAGTTAGGACAGATCGCGCTCTTGATTGCCGTTATCGGATGGATTCTGCTGATCGCGTTCTACGTCATCTTCCTGGTCGCGGTCGTGGCGTCCGTCGACAACTACAACTACAACTGATCACCTGCGGCGACGTGACGGTGGGGCGAGTTCCCGGCGCGTCGCCGCGAGGCCGTAGAATCCACAGACCGTGAGCCTTACCCTCGGAATCGTCGGACTGCCCAACGTCGGCAAGTCCACCCTTTTCAATGCACTGACCAACAACGACGTGTTGGCAGCGAACTACCCGTTCGCGACCATCGAACCCAACGTCGGCCTGGTCGAGCTGCCCGATCCGCGGCTGCAGAAGCTCGCCGAGATCTTCGGCTCCGAGCGCATCCTTCCCGCGACCGTGTCGTTCGTCGACATCGCGGGAATCGTGAAGGGCGCCTCCGAGGGCGCCGGCCTTGGCAACAAGTTCCTCGCCAACATTCGTGAAGCCGACGCAATCTGCCAGGTAGTGCGCGTTTTCGCCGACGACGACGTCATCCACGTCGACGGCAAGGTCGACCCGGCCTCCGATATCGAGGTCATCGAGACCGAGCTCGTGATCGCAGACATGCAGACACTCGAGAAGGCTCTCCCGCGTCTGGACAAGGAAGCTCGCAAGAACAAGGAGCTCAAGCCGGCCCACGACGAGGCACTCAAGGCTCAGGCATTCCTCAACGAGGGCACGACGCTCTTCAGCGTCAAGGACAAGCTCGACTTCTCGCTGCTGCGTGAACTGAGCCTGCTCACCACCAAGCCCTTCCTCTACGTCTTCAACGCCGACGAGTCGGTGCTCACCGACGCGGCGAAGGTTGCGGAACTGCGCGCATCCGTTGCTCCGGCCGACGCCGTGTTCCTCGACGCGAAGGTCGAGCAGGAACTGCTCGAGCTGGACGAGGAAGACCGCCAGGAAATGCTCGACTCGATCGGTCAGACCGAGCCTGGCCTGCACGCCCTCGCGCGCACTGGTTTCCACACCCTCGGGCTGCAGACCTACCTGACGGCAGGTCCGAAGGAAGCTCGCGCCTGGACCATCCACAAGGGCGATACCGCGCCCCAGGCTGCCGGCGTCATTCACACCGACTTCGAGCGCGGCTTCATCAAGGCTGAAATCGTGTCCTTCGACGACCTCGTCGAGGCGGGCTCCATGGCCGCAGCCAAGGCTGCCGGCAAGGTCCGCATGGAGGGCAAGGACTACATCATGGCCGACGGCGATGTGGTGGAGTTCCGCTTCAACGTCTAAATCCGCCGTACTGCCGCAGGGCAATTGTGCAACCGCAGGGAGAACTGTCCGCGCGGCTGCACAATTGCCCTGCGGCGTCTGGTCCTCACCTCACCGGCATCTCGCTGAGCGTCCGCCGCGTGACAAACCGCCGCGCTCTCCCCGACAACGGATCGGTGAATTCGAGTTCCCGCGCGAGCAATTGGAGCGGGAGGGAATGATCGTCCGGGGCGTCGGGCAGCAGCTCGGGGTATCGCCGGTCGCCCAGGATCCCGGCGCCGAGAGCTGCCAAATGCACCCGCAACTGGTGCATCCGTCCGGAGCTCGGACGTAGAACCGTGTGCAGCACTGTACGTCCGGAGGCGCTCACGCCCGTCCCTCGCGCCTCGATCATGGTCTCGGAGTTAGGTTCACGGCTGTCGTCGACGAGGACCCGTAACTCGCCGCGCCGAGCTTCGATGTGGTTGCGGTAGACGAGGGGACCGTTGGATTCGCTGAGCGCCGGTGCGCCCTGGACCCACCGGGGCGGTCGCGCCGACACTGCCTCGTAGACCTTCGTGACCTGCCGCTTCTCGAACAGTGACTGGTACGCGCCGCGCGTCGCGGGGCAGGTCGAGAACATCACCACGCCTGCGGTGCCGCGGTCGAGTCGATGGATCGGGGTCAGATCTGGGTTGTCGAGGCGGACCCGCAGTCGGACGAGCGCCGACTCGCGCAGGTAGCGCCCGCTGGGGGTGGTCGGGAGAAAATGTGGCTTGTCGATTACGACGAGATCGTCGTCGACGTGCAGGATCTCTTCGCGGAACGGCACCGGGTCCTCCGCCGGCAACTCACGGTAGTACCAGACGAACTGGTGCGCGCTGAATTCTGTGCTCCGGCAGATCGGGTGGCCGTCGATACCCACGAACTCGCCGGCGTCGAACCGCCGAAATAGGTTTTCGGCGTCCAGGTGGTCGAACTTCGCCACGACGTACTCGGCGATCGTCGCCCACGGCCCGGCCAGTGGGATGCGGAGGCGCGTCGGGCCAACTCCGTTCTTGACGGGCAGCGGTGGGGTCATCGACACGCATGTCATCATCCCACCGGTCGCTGGCCAGTGGCGATTCGGTGTGGCGTCGACGGGGACGTCCCCGCGGGGACGCCGGGGACCGCTCTCGGATCGGGTGCCACGCCACCCACGACATTTGGATCAGAAAAATCAGTAGCGCGGACCACAGAAGGGTCCGCATGGTCTCGACAGACAAGATCGCAGTCGAAAAGCGCTGCGGTCCATACCTTCTGTAGCTCAATTGGTGAGAGCACCCGACTGTGACTCGGGCGACGGCGGATCGTAACCGCCCAGAGGGACTCAGCTCAGATACGCAACAAGGGCTTCGGCCAGAGTCTGAAGAACCCACATGAATTGCCGTGTGTTCTCGTGTTGCCATTTTGAGGAAGCTGAATCCGCAGGGCGATTATGCGCTCGCGTGGATGATCAGCCGCGCGTACGCATAATTGCCCTGCGGTGTCGGACATGCGCGTCCGGGCCCTACACGTAACGACCTGAAGCCCTCAGCCGGGACAACTGTTCGACCAACCTCAGGCGATGTTCTCTGAACCTCCGGGCAGCATCACCGTTGCCTGTGAGTTCCGCGTCAGCCAGTAGGTATTCACAGTTGTCCAGCTGATCCGTCAAGGTCATCACCTGAAGTCACCTCTCATCGCCTGAATAAGTACCGATCCAGAATGCAGGCGGGGGCGGCTGGAGACATCCGCTGAACTACCTATCCAGGTACCTATCTGGCGCCACCACACTGTCGTCGGTAACGATCCAGCGACACCTGCGGTCAAAGTTGCGCATGGTTCGCCTGTTGTCGTAGATACTTCACCGGTGAATCCGACAAAACGGACCGTTCTTTCCGCCATATCGATGGTGACGCTCGTTGTCGCGGGTTTGCTCGTCGCGGCCCCGGCCAGCAGCGGCGCCGACCCGCAGGCTTGGCGATACACGATGGTGGCGTTCAGCAACGTCAGCGACCGCGACATGGATGTATACGAGTCGGGTGACGGTTCTGGATTCCAGCTCGTCCAGCCGTCGGCGTATCGGCCTCCGTCAGGGCTGGTGCGTGATCCGAGTATCTTCCGGAACTCAGACGGAATGTATTACCTCACCTACACAACGGGCGGAACGAGTATCGGCTTCGCCCGCAGTAGCGACCGCATCACCTGGACACCTCTGGCGAACTATTCACTCCCGTTCTGCTGTGCCTTCATGCCAGGCACCGGGGACGGCACGGGTTCTGCGAGCCCGCCGGGCTTCTCGGGGTCGGCCGGCTTCAGCGACGGCCCGTCGTTGTCACCGTTCGTCACCAAAGCCTGGGCGCCCGAGTGGTTCGTCGACGGCGGCCGGGTCAACGTCATCGTGTCGATGTCGACCGGTGGAGGATTTGTGCCGTATCTGATGACGGCACTGGAACCGTCGCTGCGGTTGTGGAGCCTGCCTGTTCCGCTCGCCGGGATCGGTGCGGACCACATCGACACCACCGTGGTCAAGGTCGGATCGACCTATCATGCGTTCACGAAGAACGAGACGAAGAAGGTCATCGAGCATGCGGTCGCGCCGTCGGCAACGGGACCCTATTCCTTTGTACCGCCCGGAAATTGGGGCACTTTGGTGGAGGGACCAGCTCTGGCTCAGTTGCCGGACGGCACCTGGCGGCTCTATCTCGACGCCTATACCGAGGGGAAGTATCTCTATTCCGACAGCACGGATGGGCTGAACACGTGGTCTGACGCGCAAGAGCTTCCAGGCCTTTCCGGGACGGTGCGCCATATCGGAGTGATGAGAGAGCCGGCATAAAGGAGACTCGTCGCAGTCTGCAGATTCATGCTGCGGCGACGTGCTCCCTGACGCCTTGAGCTTGTGCCGTCATCCAATCGGCCAGCAGTTGGCAGCCCGTGCGCCCGCTGGCGTCGAGGGGTTCGCTTGCATAACTGACATGCCGCCCGCCGCGGGAGTTACGGATCTGAAAGCGCCGCCAACTCACTCGGCTCGGTAGGTATCCGAGGACTTCGAGGAATGCGGTGTGGAGGCGTCGTAGATCTTTGCGCCATTGGCTCGGACTGAATCGAGTCTTCTGTGCGTTCTGAAAGGTGTTGCTGCGAAGCAGTTCCCACACTTTGTTTGCCCACAGTCGCGCTTGGGAGAAAGACATCCAGCCGGTGAGGTCGGCGATGTCACGAATGTAGCTGTCGTCGCTGGCGTTGCAGATCAAGTCCTGCGGGTGTCCGATCCACTTGGCCGGAATCCACGACGGAATTTCCGGTCCGTCGCCGGCGACGCCGTACCCGTCGCAATCTGGGAGAACCCCCACTGGTTGTTGCGGATCGGAGATCAGCCCGATCCCGATGATGTTGCTGCCGTTCACTTCTGGCAGTGCGGCGCGAATGACCGAGCATCCCTGTGAGTATCCGATGAGCATGACAGGTCCACGGACCTCGGCGAGAGCTGCTAACAGTGCCCGGGCACCCATTTCGGTGCTGCGGCGAAAACTGGAGCCGCCGTCGGCAACAGGTCCGTACGACGCGGGGTAACTCACCCACTTCGCGTCGAACCGATCATCGAGTTCACGTGTGACCGCGCTCAGTAGTCCGACAACGTGGGTGCGGGTGTCACCGTCGTACGACTCGCCGGTGCCGCCGACTGCAAAAACCGTTACCTCTGTCATGTTCACCATGGTCTACGGCAATTCTGAGAGGTCTGCGATCAAAGCCTGAGAGAACGCTGGCAATCCCGATATCCTGCAGAATCGTTATAAAGGGCGCACCATCAAAGCTATGACGACGGCATATCGCTCTCGGAAGAAGAAGGTCTCCATCGTCGGCGCCGGCAGTGTCGGCACGGCTATCGCCTATGCGTGCCTCATCCGCGGATCAGCGGACGCACTTGCCCTCTACGACACGAATGCCGCGAAGGTGCGAGCGGAGGTGCTCGATCTCAATCACGGCACTCAGTTCACCCCACCGTGTTCGGTGGACGGTAGTGACGACATCGCGGTCACCGCAGGGTCCGATCTGGTTGTGGTGACGGCCGGAGCGAAGCAGAAACCCGGGCAGTCTCGTCTCGAGTTGGCGGCGGTCAACGTCAAGATCGTGCAGACCTTGACGGAGCAACTTCTCTCGCAGTCGCCCGAAGCGATCATTTTGTTTGTCAGCAATCCCGTCGACATCGCGACGTACGCGGCGGTTCAGGCCGCGGGCCGGCCATACCGGCATCGGATCTTCGGATCCGGGACGGTGCTGGACACGGCTCGCCTGCGCTTTCTCATGGCGTCGAAGTTGGGCGTGGCGGTCGAGAATGTGCACGCGTTCATCGTCGGCGAGCACGGGGACTCCGAAATTCCGTTGTGGTCCAGTGCCACCATCGGTGGTGTTCCGGCGACGGCATTTGTGGGGCCTTCGGGGAACACACTCGACAGCGTGATCCGCGACGAGGTCGCGACCGAGGTGGTGCAGAGCGCGTACAAAATCATCGAGGGCAAGGGCGCGACCAATCTGGCCATCGGATTGTCGAGCGCCTTCATGGTGGAAGTGGTGCTGCGCGACGAGCAGCGGGTGCTGCCGATTTCGACTCTGCAGAACGGGGTGCACGACCTCGAAGGGGTGTGCCTGTCGTTGCCGACGCTGGTTGGTGGTGCGGGAGCCGGCCGAGTCCTGGAAGTACCGTTGTCGGACAGTGAACGCGAGGGTCTCCATGCGTCGGCGCGAGCATTGCGAGACGTTCAACATTCTCTCGGATTGTGAAGTGCTGCCAGGACGTATATCGGGCATATAGGATCGGCCCATGATTACCTTTCTGATTCGCGCCGCGATATTCCTCGGGTCTGCGGCAGTCGGGCTTCTTGTTGCGACGTGGTTGCTTTCAGGGTTTTCGGTGAGCGCGTCGGGTTTCGTCACGGCGGTTGTCATCTTTGCGATCGCGCAGTCGGTGCTGTCGCCGTTCATCGCCAAAGTGGCGAAGCGTCACGCACCGGCGTTCCTCGGCGGCATCGGGTTGGTCTCGACCTTTGTCGCTCTGCTGATCGCGTCGATCTTCGGCGGTCTGACGATCACGGGTGTGTCGACGTGGATTACGGGCACGGTTCTGGTGTGGCTGGTCACGGCACTCGCGACCCTGTTGCTGCCATTCCTCTTCGTGCGTAAGAAAGTCCAAGAGAAGAGGGCTTAGATATGCGCCCGGACATCGGAATGGATTACACAGTCCTCGACTGCCCGGATCCGGCTGCGCTGGCACGCTTCTACGAACAGGTTCTCGGATGGAGAATTGTTCGCGCGGAAGATGATTGGCACGTCATCGAAGGCCTGCCCGGCCAACGACTCGCGTTTCAACTTGCCCCGGATTTTGTTCCGGTGGACTGGCCCAAGGTGGGCGTGGGAATCCACCTCGATCTTCTCGTCGAGGCTTTCGACCCCGCGCAGGAGTGGGTTCTGAGTCTCGGTGCGCAACGCGTCGACGGTATTGCCGAGCATCCGACTTTCCGCGTCTACCGCGACCCGGTCGGCCATTACTTCTGTCTGTGCCTGCGCGATTGAGTTCTGTCTCGACGGCGACAGCGTCACCATGGATAATTCCGTCAGACTGATCGCCCCGAGAGCGCTGGAGAGACGACTATGGCTGCACCGAATTCCGACGAGTTTCTTGTCGAACGCTCCGCTGTGATCAATGCGGACGCTGCCACAATCTTCGATCTGATCAACGACTTCCACTGCTGGACCACCTGGTCCCCGTGGGAAGGACTGGACCCGGCGATGCAGCGTACGTACTCGGGCCCGGATTCCGGTGTAGGTGCGTCGTACGCCTGGTCCGGCAACAAGAAAGCCGGTTCGGGCTCGATGAAGATCACGGAATCGGTTCCGGGTAGCCGTGTCGTGTTGGATCTTTCCTTCCTCAAACCGTTCAAAGCGCAGAACGTCACGACGTTCCTTCTCGAACCGCAGAGCAATTCAACCCGGGTGACGTGGCAAATGACAGGGAAGAAGAACTTCTTCTTCAAGACCTTCGGATTCATTTTCAGCATGGACAAGATGGTGGGCAAGGACTTCGAGAGGGGCCTTGCACAGTTGAAAGCCGAAGCCGAAAAGGGCTGATGCCTCGGTGGTACCGTCACCCCGTGTTACGGATGACGCCCACCGACGCCCAAACTTTCTGGATTTCGGAAAAGATCCCCAACGATCAACTCCTGCTGTACTGCTTCGAGGGGCAATCGGAATCGCTCGAGGATGTACGACGCGCGGTCATCGATCGTGCGTCGTCGATTCCGGATCTGTGTGTGCGGATTCGTGAAGTGCCGTGGCATCTGGATTATCCGCTGTGGGAACCGATGCCGGTCGACCAGTCGTTGGTCGTGACGCATCGACTTCCGGACTCCTCGTGGGAACAGTGCATCAACGCGATCGAGTTGTTGCTCGAAAACCACGTCAATCCGCGCGCGACGCCCTGGCTGCTGCATCTTTTCGAGGGCGTGCGGGGCGCACCGCGCTGCGACGGTCCTGCGTTGATTGCCGTTCTGCAAGTTGCTCATTCGTTGGCGGACGGCAAACGGGCGAGTGCTATTGCCCGCACGCTGTTCTCGGCAGACCAGCCGAAAAGCATAGAGATCGACAAACGCTCGGTCAGTTCGGCAGAAATACTCGCTCGCGCGGCACTGCGCCTGCCCGGTCAGATCTACCGACTGTTTCGCGACGGCCGCGCGGGTCATCAGGCTCAGCTGCAACTCGAGGCAGATACCGAGTCGGGAGTTGTTGCGCCGCAGGCTCCGAACCGTCCGAAGGTCACCTCGAACATCGCCCCGGATGCGCACAGGCTTGTTCGGATGGTGGTGCGTGACGCGGCAGATCTCCGAGCCGACGGGGTCTCCGTGACGGTGGGTGCGATGACGGCTATCTCGGTGGCCATGACCAGGTACCTGCTGGCCGCCGATGGCGTCGTTCCTCCTGAGCTGGGTGCCGAAGTCACCATCGCGAAGGACGGAAAACCGAAATCGCGCAACCACTTCCGCAACGCAGGTGTCGGTCTGTTTCCGGAGGTGGCCGATCTTCGCGAGCGCGCCGACAGCATCACGGAATCCCTGGCCGAGCGGCGGGCGAGAGCAGCACACCCGTCCAGCGCGGCGTCGGACCGGGCACTCGAGGCTGTGCCGGGGCCGCTGATTCGTTGGGGCGTGCAGCAATACGATTTCACGGCGATTCCCGAGACGGTGACGGGTAATACGGTGGTGTCGAGTGTTGCTCGCGGAGCCGCGGACTTGGTGTTCGGCGGCGGAACCGTGCGATTCACGGCAGGGTTTCCGAGCCTGTCGCCGGTCATGTCACTCACACACGGTGTCCACGGAATCGGTGACACCGTGACCATCAGCATCACAACCAGTCCGTCGGCGATTGCGGATATCGATCACTACGAACAGCTGATGCACGACGCGATCGACGAGGTGCGCGATACCTTTGCGCGGCGGGTCTGATCTACTGGCCCTATGGGATTCACGCGCGCGGAGTTGGAGTCGTATCGCGACGCCGAGATCGACGATCTGATCGGACCGGGTTGCCGATTGCTGTTCGTAGGCATCAACCCGGGATTGTGGACGGCAGCAACGGGTGCGCATTTTGCGAGGCCGGGGAACCGTTTCTATCCGGCGTTATTGCGGGCGGGAATCATCGAACGCCCGATAGATCCGTCAGACGGTATGTCGGCGGCGGACACACAGCACCTGATCGATCGGGGAGTTGGCATCACCAATCTGGCGGTGCGGGCAACGGCGCGGGCCGATGAATTGACGCCGGAGGAACTGGCAACTGGTGGGGTTCGGGTGCGAAACATCGTGCAGGACACCAAGCCTGTGGTTGTTGCCTTCGCCGGAATCACTGCGTATCGAACAGCTTTCGGTAACAAGAAGGCCAAGGCCGGCCGTCAGGACCACGATTTCGAGGGGGCGATACTCTGGATCGTGCCCAATCCCAGTGGGCTCAATGCGCACGAAACGGTGGACACGCTTGCCGCCAAATACCGTGATGCGGCCCGGGACGCCGGAATCCTGTAACTGATATCGGGGTTCGGTAAAACCGGCACAAACTAGGCGCTACAGTGCAGATATGTCATTTCTTTACAATATCTTTGTAGTCATTCACTTACTCGGTATGGCGGCCCTTGTCGGTAGCTATTTCACGGTCCTGAAGGCTCCGAAGATCACCGAGGTCATGGTCTGGGGTGCGCGCATCCAGTTCCTGTCCGGCCTCATCATCGTCGGATTCGGCGAAGCTGTGCTCGACAACAAGGAGTACAACCACACGAAGATCGCTGTGAAGCTTGTACTTTCACTGGCTATCGTTGCATTGGCCGAGATCACGCGGGCCAGGCAGAAGAAGGGGCAGCCCAACCCCAACCTGGTACACGTGGTCGGTGGGCTGTCCGTCGTGACGGTTTTTGTGGCTGCACTCTGGACCTGACAAAACCACAAAAGAGCCCCGGCGAATCGGAATTCGCCGGGGCTCTTTGCTATTGGTCTGTCTACAGACCTGGACGCTTGCCGATCGTCAAGGTCACTTCACCGGTATGGGCAAAGAAGTCGTTGCCCTTGTCGTCTACGACGATGAACGCGGGGAAGTCCTCGACGTCGATCTTCCAGACAGCTTCCATACCCAGTTCGGCGTACTCGAGGATGTCGACCTTCTTGATGCAGTCGAGGGCCAGACGAGCGGCCGGTCCGCCGATGGATCCGAGGTAGAAACCGCCGTGCGTGTTGCACGCATCGGTGACCTGCTTGGACCGGTTTCCCTTGGCCAGCATGATCATCGAGCCACCAGCAGCCTGGAACTGCTCGACGTACGAGTCCATCCGGCCGGCGGTGGTGGGGCCGAAGGAACCGGAGGCCATACCGTCTGGCGTCTTGGCGGGTCCGGCGTAGTACACCGGGTGATCCTTGAGGTACTGCGGCATTTCCTCGCCGGCGTCGAGGCGTTCCTTGATCTTGGCGTGCGCGATGTCGCGGGCCACGACCAACGGACCGGTGAGCGACAGACGCGTCTTCACCGGGTGCTTGGACAGCTCGGCGAGGATCTCGGCCATGGGCTTGGTGAGGTCGATCTTGACCGCTGCGCCCTTGCCTGTTCCGGAGATGCCGTCTGTATCGGCGTCGAGCTGCGCGTCGGTGACCTCGGGCAGGAAACGGCCCGGGTTGAATTCGAGCTGCTCGAGGAACACACCTTCGGGCGTGATCTTGGCCTTGGCCTGGCGGTCTGCGGAGCATGACACGGCAATGGCAACGGGCAGCGAAGCGCCGTGGCGGGGGAGACGGACGACGCGGACGTCGTGGCAGAAGTACTTACCGCCGAACTGTGCGCCGATGCCGATCTTCTGCGTGAGCTCGAAGACCTTCTTCTCGAGTTCGTGATCGCGGAAGCCGCGGCCCGTGATGGCACCTTCGGTGGGGAGCTCGTCGAGGTAGTGCGCCGACGCGTACTTGGCCGTCTTCATCGCGAACTCGGCCGACGTACCGCCGACGACGATTGCGAGGTGGTACGGCGGGCAGGCCGCGGTGCCGAGCGAGCGGATCTTCGCCTCGAGGAACTGCATCATCGAGTCGGGATTCAGGATCGCTTTGGTTTCCTGGTACAGGTAGGACTTGTTGGCGCTGCCGCCGCCCTTGGCCATGAACAGGAACTTGTACGAGTTCTCGTGTCCGGCAGCAGTATCGGCGTACAGCTCGATCTGCGCGGGCAGGTTGTTGCCGGTGTTCTTCTCGTCCCACATCGTGATGGGGGCGTTCTGCGAGTAGCGAAGATTGAGGCGCGTGTAGGCGTCGTACACACCGCGGGCGATGGCCTGCTCGTCGTCGCCGGGGGTGAGGACGTGCTGTCCGCGCTTGCCCATGACGATGGCGGTGCCGGTGTCCTGGCACATCGGGAGAACGCCGGCGGCGGCGATGTTTGCGTTCTTCAGGAGATCGAGAGCAACGAACTTGTCGTTGTTGGACGCCTCGGGATCGTCGAGGATGCTCGCCAGCTGCGTCAGGTGATCGGTGCGCAAGTAGTGGGAGATGTCGTGCAGAGCCGTTTCGGTCAGCAGACGCATCGCTTCGGGCTCGACCTTCAGGAAGGTCCGACCGTCCGGGCCTTCGACTGTCGACACCCCTTCACTGGTGAGCAGTCGGTACTCGGTGGTGTCCTCACCGATCGGCAACAGGTCCTCATAGAGGAAGTCGGCCATCTTTTCTCCTGAACAAGGGTGCGTGCGAAGGTCTCGTTCAGGTTATCGTTGGAGGTTTTCCTCGATTACGCCGGGCGGTCGGACGGTAGTCGTGACTGGACCGTTTGCCCTCGAAACAGAACATTTCGGGCAATAATGTCCATCTGTGCTCGGCAACTCAAGGGACGTTTTCATGAGAGGTATCCGCATAGCGCGTGGATTGATCGGTGCTGCGACGGCCGCAACCGTTCTCTTCGTCGTGTCGTCGCCGGCAGTGGCCGAGGCGGGCGGTCCACGAGTGATCAGCGCGGTGCCCGGGGAAGGCCGTCTCGTCGACGTCGTCGTGTATTCACCGTCGATGGATCGCGGAATTCCGGTCCAGGTGCTTCGTCCGGCCGATACGTCGACGCCCGCGCCGAGTCTGTACCTGCTCAACGGAGTAGATGGTGGGAAGAACGACGCGACGTGGTCGGTGCGTACCGACGTGCCGAAGTTCTTCGCCGACAAACACGTCAACGTCGTCACGCCGTTGGACGGGGCATTCAGCTATTACACCGATTGGTTGCGACCGGATCCGGGGCTCGCACAGATCAACGACAACAACGGCGTGAATATGTGGACCACGTTTCTCACATCGGAATTGCCGCACGTGATCGACGAGTATTTCGACACGACGGGTGAGAACGCACTCGGGGGGATCTCGATGGCAGGTACCTCGGTATTGAACCTGGCGATGGCAGCGCCGACGGTCTACAACAGCGTCGCTTCGTTCAGTGGCTGCGCGATGACCAGTCCCGGTCCGGGACAGGACTTCGTGAAGGTGGTTGTCGGGATCGGCGGGGGTAACCCCGAGAACATGTGGGGGCCGTACAACGACCCGGCGTGGGTTGCCCACGATCCGGTGGTGAATGCGGAGAAGCTACCGCGAATTCCGATGTACATCACGACCGCAACGGGCATCCCCGGCCCCTACGACACGTTGGCAGATCCGCGAATCGACAACAACGTCACGGTACTGGCGGCGACCCTGGCTCTGGGCGGGGGCATCGAGGCCGCGACACATTTCTGCACAATTCAGTTGGCAGATCGGACCACTGCATTGGGTATGGATAACATCCGATACAACATCAAACCGGCCGGTACCCACTCGTGGGGCTACTGGCAGGACGACCTGCACGATTCGTGGCCGATGTTTGCCGCGTCCCTCGGCTTGTAAGGACTTTTGCATGCGTTTGTCTCAGATCGCACTGGCGTGCGCCGTGTCGCTGGCGTCGGTAGTCGCTCTCCCGATAGTTGCGAGCGCGGACGAAGTAGTGCCGCCGGCGCAAACCGTGTCCGCCGATGCGTCGCCTCGAATTGCCGCGACCACTGCGGTGTCGGATCGGGAAGTGCTGCTCGACGTCGACAGTCCGGCGATGGGGCGCACGATGGCCGTGCGGGTGTTCCTCCCGGCCGATAGTTCGGAGCCTCGCCCCGCTCTGTATCTGCTCGACGGAAACTCGGGCCAGATCGAGGACAACAACTGGTTCGAACCGACGAAGGGCAACGCTCGGGAGTTCTTCGCGGACAAGAACGTTTTTGTGGTTGCACCGATCGGCGGAACCGGAACCATGTACACCGATTGGCAGGAAGACCACCCGAAATTCGGCAAGCTCAAGTGGGAGACATTCCTGACCAAGGAATTGCCGCCGCTGATCGACGGGGAGTTCGACACCAGCGGGCGCAACGCGATCGGTGGCATTTCGATGGGGGCCGAGGCCGCGCTCATGCTTGCTCAGCGGGCACCTGATCTGTACGACGGCGTAGCGGCATACAGCGGGTGCTACACGACAGAGGGCGGGTTCGGTAAGGCTCTGACCGACCTTGTTGTCATCAACGGAATGGCAACATCGGAGCAGATGTGGGGGCCGGTGGGTAGTCCGGCATGGCGCGAGCACGACATCTTTGCCAACGCGGACAAGCTGCGCGGCACAAAGGTGTACCTGTCATCGGGCACGGGACTACCTGGTCCCCACGAAACACTCGAGACCCCGGACCTTGCTCGGGTCGTTGTCGTCGGTGGTGTCATGGAACTCGGCGCCAATCTGTGTACCGATCAGATTTCCGGTGTTCTCCGCAGTCACGGCGTCGATGTCACGCGCAGCGCGCAACCGGTAGGCACACACGGTTGGCCGTATTGGTCCGACGAACTGGCGCGTTCCTGGCCGGTGATCGAGTCGGCTCTGTTCGACTGAACTACCCGATGATTTCCGGCGGCCGCGACGGTCTATCCCTATGAAGACCGTCCCGACCTAAGGAGTAGTCATGCCCTCGATCACCCCGTGCCTGTGGTTCGACACGCAAGCGGAGGAAGCAGCACAGTTCTACATCTCGGTTTTCGGCAAAGGGAAAATCATCGGAATCGAGCGATACGGCGAGGGATCGCCGTCCGGTCAACCGGCAGGGTCGGTCATGACGGTGGTGTTCGAACTCGACGGACAGCGGTTCACCGGGTTGAACGGCGGACCGATGTTCACGTTCTCGGAGGCGGTGTCGTTCGAGATTCCGTGCGCCGACCAGGCTGAAGTCGACCACTACTGGTCGGCTCTGACCGAGGGCGGTGAGGAAAGCCAGTGCGGTTGGCTCAAGGACAAGTTCGGTCTGTCGTGGCAGGTGGTGCCGAACCGATTGATCGAATTGATGCAGGATCCTGATCGCGCAAAAGCCCAGCGTGTGATGGACGCGATGATGCAGATGAAGAAGATCGACGTGGCAGAACTCGAACGTGCCGCACTCTGAGAGTCGACTGTGAGTGTCGACGCAAACCTGGCGGGCACGTCAGCAGCGTCGGTACACTTGAATGAGTGAATTTTCAGCTAACTGCGGCGATGGGTGACGGCCTTATATGAGTTTTTCAACCGTGTCTGATGCTGCTGTTCTGAACACGGCCCCGTCTACCTCGCGTCCTCGCGTCCACGCGTACATCGACATCGCAGTGGTCATCGCGGTCCTGGTGGGAACCAATCTGATTGCGCACTTCACCACGGTGTGGGCGAGCATCGCGACGGTTCCGATCTCGGCGCTTGTGCTCCTCGCGATGAGCAAGCGCAGAGGGCTGGGCTGGGCGGAGTTGGGCCTGTCCCCGAAGCATCTCAAAAGCGGTTCGAAGTACGCACTCATCGCGGTCGGACTGGTTCTGACCGTTGTGGCAGTCGGCGCGTTGCTGCCGCTGACCAGGCCGTTCTTCATGGCTGATCGTTACGCAACCATCTCGGGCGCCATCATCGCGTCGATGATCATCATTCCCCTGCAAACCGTCATTCCCGAGGAGTTGGCATTCCGCGGTGTCCTGCACGGGACACTCAACCGGGTCAGTGGATTCCGGGGCGTCGCCGCAGCGGGTTCGTTGACGTTCGGGCTGTGGCACATCGCGTCGTCGATGGGTCTGACCAGTGGAAACGCGGGGCTGTCCGGCTTCCTCGGTAACGGCGTGGTCGGCCAGATCGCCGGTATTCTCGGCGCGGTTCTGGCCACTGCGGCGGCCGGTCTCGTCTTCACGTGGCTTCGCCATCGAAGTGGCAGTCTTCTTGCGCCCATCGCGTTGCACTGGTCCCTGAACGGCGCCGGCGCTTTGGCTGCGGCATTCGTGTGGCACGCGACCATGAACTGACCCGGACAATTCGAACGCGCGGTATCGCCGCGACTGTGATTTGCTCAATGAGTGATACAGCT
Source organism: Rhodococcus sp. 24CO (assembly GCF_050586165.1). Taxonomy (NCBI): domain Bacteria; kingdom Bacillati; phylum Actinomycetota; class Actinomycetes; order Mycobacteriales; family Nocardiaceae; genus Rhodococcus; species Rhodococcus sp. 24CO. The sequence continues at coordinate 439,682 of NZ_JAZFNF010000004.1, forward strand.
GCATCGGGGCCATATCTTCCACATTTCCGGTAGCCCGACGGTCGAGGGCGCGGCCGACGCGCTCGTCTCCCTCCCCGACGGTGTGCTCGCGATCGACGACGCCGGTGTTGTGGCTTTCTGTGGTGAATTCGACGCGTTGCCGCAGCATCTGCACGGCGGCGACGTCCACGATCATCGCCCAGGGTTTCTGCTCCCCGGATTCATCGACACTCACGTTCACTTTCCGCAGATCTACGCCGGCGATGCCTACGGCGGTGGACAGCTACTCGAGTGGCTCGATCTCTGTGTGTTCCCGTCGGAATCGCGACTGGCCGATCCGGAATTTGCCGCCCACGCCGCTGCTGCGTTCTGCGCTCGCCGGATAGCCACCGGAACTACCGCGGCAATGGTCTTCGGTTCCGCTTTTCCGCACGCGCAGGACGCGCTGTTTGCCGAAACTCAGCGAACCGGACTTCGCATCGTCAGCGGCCGTGGCATCCAAACCACGGGTCCCGAATCTGCTGCCGCGCTCATCACGTCCGAGGACGACGCGATCACGCTGACCCGCGAAGAGATCGATCGTTGGCACGGTGCGGACACCGGTGATGTCGGCACTGCGCTCCTGCACGTTGCCGTCGTACCGCGGTTTTCCCTGGCAGTGACGACGGAGACCCTGAAAAATCTGGGGGAGTTGTACGACTCGGTTCGAGACCGTGGCGTGTACTTCCACAGTCACCTCAACGAGAACAACAGGCCGGGCACCGGCGAGGTGGCGACCACGCTCGAGCGTTACCAGGTTCAGTCGTATCTCGACACGTACGACGGCAAATTTCTGCCAGGCTCCGAAGTCGGTGGCAAGTCGTTCCTCGGACCCCGCGCAATTCTTGCGCACTCCGTCCACTGCCAGGATTCCGAATTGGCTCGGATGGCGGAGACCGGAACGTCGATTGCTCATTGCCCGACGTCGCAGCAGTTCCTCGGTTCCGGCACGATGCCGTGGAAGCGAACGGTGGCGGCGGGAGTCAACATCGCGATCGGTTCGGACTTCGGCGGCGGCGACGAATTCCTCCTTTCGCGGGTTCTGGGCGACGCTTTCAAAGTGCATATCTCGGAGGAGGGCGACGGCGCGCTTTCGCTGCACCCGGCCGAATTGCTGTTCACGGGGACACTGGCCGGAGCGCGTGCGCTGGACATGGAGAACCGCATCGGAAACCTCGACGCCGGTAAAGAGGCAGATTTTCTCGTCGTCGATCCTGCCGGGTGGCCGGCGCTGGGCAATCTGATCGACTTCGGCACGCGTTCGCCCGATCCGATTCTGGCGCGTGATCAAACTCTGTTCGGATTGTTGATGGCGATGCGTGAGCCGGCGATCTCGCACGTTTACGTCCAGGGTCGCAGGGTTTCGACCTGACGTGTCCGGTTCGGCGACGGTTGTCACGGCCTATCACCGCCCCGAAATCGGTGGTGATGAGCGCTTCGCCGAGTGGACCGCTCAGGCTGTCAGAACAGCGAGATCGGCTCAGGGCTATCTCGGCAGCGCAGTCAGTGACGGTTCAGAGCTTTCCGATTACGGTGTGTCCCATACCTTTTCCAGCGTCGAAGAGTTACATGGCTGGCTCGACTCGCCAGAGCATGCACGTCTTGTCGACGACGGTGTGGCGCGGGGGATCCGCGCCAAGAGTTCGGACCTTGTCCTGGTGGACGATGCCGTGCCACCGCCAGGCATCGGCGTGTACGACCACACGGTTGTCGCCGGACGGCAAGACGAATTTCTGCGGACCCAGCATCGCCTGATCGCGGAAAGTTCGCGTTTCTCGGGGTACGAGAGTGCATTGCTATTGTGCTCGACTGCGGATGCAACGCGGTGGCAATCGGTTCTGCGCTTTAGGACGGAACCGCAACTGTCCGCGTGGATGCGATCGGAGCAGCGGGCGGCGGTGTTGCCTGCGCTACGCGAGGAGTTGGCGGAAGACTTCACCGAATCCGTGCGCTCCACACCTTTCGGCACGATCTTGCGCACCGAAAACGGGCAGACGCGGGTGACGCCGAACTGGAAGACCGCGATGATCATTCTTCTGGTCCTCTACCCGACAGTGATGACGTTGTCGCGATTTCTCGGTCCGGTTCTCGACGGGATCGGCGCACCGCCCTGGCTCTCGATGTGGCTGAGCCAGATCGTCAGCGTGGGGGCGATGACGTGGTTCCTGATGCCGGCGGCGACGCGTCGGTTCGGTCGATGGCTCGACCCGTTCGACGGAGCGAAACTGCGCACGAACGTCCTGGGTACCGCTGCTGTCCTGGCGATATACGTCGGGACGCTCGCGCTGTTCGCTTCAGTGAAGTGGTTGCAGTTCTGGGACTACTTCGACTGAATCCTGCCGCGCCGGAAGTACGTGATCGGTCCGAAAAAGTTGATCGCGATGATCGCTGCCCATTTTGCTTTACTACCGTTGACCGCCGCACGATCGCGCTTCGCGAGGTCGGCCCAAGCGGCGATCGCCAGGACGGATTGGATCGTCCCCATCACGAGTACGACGCGTCGTTGGCGCGGTGAGAGTTCACTCCATGACTTCTTGTTGCGGCTCATGACATCAACTGTGCCCGATGAGCCTGCAACGGCCCGGACATTTCGTGTGAATAGCATCACGTTCCAGGAGGTCGGGATTGTTTCGGGCTTCGTTTCGATTGGACTCGATAGGTATCAATGTTCTGTTAATCGACGCCGTGGCTGAAGAGTTGCGCGGCATGGCGTCCGTGCACCGATCAGCCTCGTGGGGAATCGCCTCATTCCTGGTCAGGGCGGTGCTAGTGCTGAAACAGGCACAATTAAGTAAGGCTTACCAATAACATTTGGCCGAATCGAGAGATTGCGAAGTAATAACCACTAATGGAAACCGTGTTCGGATATCGTTAAGAAAAGGGCGAATAATCTCGATCGGATCACGCCGCCTGGGCGTTACCTGTGAATATGCGTTTGCCGCCTAGGCCTGAAGATGTAACGTCCCGGACACATTTGGTGTCGCGGAAGTAACGGAAGACCTCTACTCTGAGTCCAGCAGGTCAGCAAGAGGGCCTGTTAGACCACTGATGTTTCATCTTCGACAGGAGTTAACACATGACCAGCGCTGAACTCTCGGGCCAGTTCTCTTTCATCACCGACTTCCTCAGCAACGCATCTGACCTGTTCAGTGCTCTGACGTTCTTCACGTCGCTCAGCTGATAACTTCCGGCCGCTACGGCCGATGACGATGGCCCCCGAAACGAAAGTTTCGGGGGCCATCGTTTTTGTTGTCGCTGGTCACGGCGATGGTGTGGCTGGTGTTGGTCAAGTGCAAGGCGGTGGCCTTGTGACTGTGGTGCAATCGAGTGAAGGAAGAAACTCGACTTTCCGCCTAGATCGGGCGGGATACGCCGATGATCGGAGCAGTGTGCACGTCTCACGAAGAAGTTTGTTCAAGTACGCGGCCGCAGGTTCTGCCGCCGCAGGACTGGCCGCGCTCGGTGGCACGGCGACGGTAGCGAATGCCGGCTCGCTCGGAACTCTGCTCGACTACTCAGCCGGGGTTCCGTCGGCGCAGTCGATTCGTGCGGGCGGTTACGCGGGCGCAATCCGCTACGTATCCGACCGGCGCCCCGATGCGAATTGGATGGTGGGGAAGCCAGTCAAGGCGGGCGAAGTGAACGCGCTGACCGCAGCGGGACTGCAGGTCGTGTCCTGCTATCAGTTCGGAAAAGGTGCGACGGCCGATTGGCGTGAAGGTCGCGAGGGTGGCAAGAGGCATGCAACACGGGGTCTCGAATTGCATCGTCAAGCGGGTGGACCGCAGGGGCGTCCGATCTACGCGTCCATCGACGACAACCCGTCACCAGCCGAGATCAACAATCTGATCAGGCCCTATCTCGAGGGCTGGGCGTCGGTGGTCGGCAATCAGAATCTTGGTATCTACGGAAACACCGGCGTGCTCGACGCGATGATCGGTGCGGGCGTCGGAACCTGGTACTGGCAACATAATTGGGGTTCGCCGAAGGGATACGTCCATCCTCGGGCGCACCTGCATCAGTTCGAGATCGACAAGCGCACGGTCGACGGTATCGGCGTCGACCTGAATTCGATCCTGGCCCTGGACTACGGGCAGTGGTCACTGGCCGGATCGGTCGTGCCCAACATTCCGATCGGCTCTATCGCACCATAGCGCCGAATTTTGCCAACCAGGCGCGGGCATCCTCGGGGAGGTTGTCCGCGGCTTCGGCGGCCAAGCACCAGGCTTTGGTCATCGCCAGGAAATTCATCGGGTTGTATGCGTCTTCCTCGCGGGAGAACAATCCGTCTCCCGCGTAGTGCAGGATCGTGATGTTCGCGGCACCGTGAGCCGATCCGTCGCCCGGGTCTTCCATGGGATTGTCGATTTCGCAGATGATCCACCCGCGTTCCTCGTCGATCACGTACCAGTTCGCGGGGAACTCGGTCATGCGGTTTCCGGGGAACTCGGTCATCGTGCGGGTGACCCACTTACGCACGGCCTCACGGCCGTTGAGGGTTCCGAAGGCATGTTCCACGTACACGACGTCTTCGGTGAACACGTCGGCAAACGCATTCCAATCGCCGCTGCGGGTGCATTCGACGACGGTGTTCTGGAAAACGGCAAAGGCCTGATCGAGTTCAGCGCGTGTCCATGCCATGTGTGACTCCTCGGGTAGACGACCGAGTCAAATTAGAACATGTTCTCGTGGCCGGGAGGTGGGGATTCGGCCGATCGTGTGTTGCGGTACCGTCGTTGCCGGGTCGGGACCCGTATTGCGAGAGGAAGTATTTCATGGAGTTTCTCATCGACTTCATCTACACCCTGCTCTCGAAGCTGCAGGTTGCCGGCAGCATCGAAGGCGCTTCGGAGAAGTAACACCTCCCGCAGTTCTTACGGCCGTGTCATTCTTGCGGCCGTGACGTGGTTGATTCCCTGTGCGGCGCTATCCGTTTGGGAATCAACCACGCGAAGATCATCGCTACGGCCGCGGCGACTATCGAGATCACGAACGTGGCTTTGAACATGTCGAGCGTGGGATAGACGCGGTCGTGGACCACGATGGTGGCACCGGCAAGCACGACGCTCACCACGGCGGCGGAACTCGAGGTTCCGATCGATCGCATCAGTGAGTTCAAACCGTTGGCGGCGGCCGATTCCGTGATCGGAACCGAGCTCATGATGAGTGCCGGCATCGACGAGAATGTCAGTCCCACACCAGCTCCGATCACCATTCCGGCCAGCGCGACTTGCCACACCGCGGACGTCGCGAACAAGGCGGCGACGTAACCGAGCCCGATGACCAGCGCTCCGGTCAGCAAGGTGACCCGTGGACCTTTCCAGTCCGAGATGCGGGCGGAGACGGGGGAGAGTGCCATCATCACCAGTCCGGCGGGTGCGAGTACCAGGCCGGTGGTCACCATCGACAATCCGAATCCGTAGCCGGTGTCCTTCGGGGCCATGAGAAGTTGCGGTAGGGACAGTGAATTTCCGTACATCGAAAAGCCGACCGCAATGGATGCGAGGTTGGTGAACAGCACTTGTTTGCGTGCCGCGATTCGCAGATTCACCAGCGGCGCACTGCGTCTGAGTTCCCAGAAGCCCCACGCCGCGAAGATGACGACGGAGGACGCCAGTAGCCCGAGGGTCTTGGGATCGGACCATCCCCACGTGCCGCCCTTGGTGATCGGCAGGAGAAGGGCGATCAAGGCAGCGGCCAGGCCGAGGGCGCCGACGAAGTCGAAACGTCCAGGCTTGCGGACGGACGACTCGGGAATGACGAAGAACACCAACAACATACAGAGGCAACCCAGAGCCGCGGACACTACAAACAGGTAGTGCCAATCGGCGCTCTGAGCGATAAGCGCTGCGATGGGCAGGCCGACGGCGCCGCCGACGCCCAGGGTGGCGCTCATGACGGCCATAGCGCCGCCCACCTTCTTCGGTGGCAGAACGTCACGCAGGATGGCAATGCCCAACGGGATGGCACCAACGGAGGCGCCTTGAAGTGCGCGTCCGATCACCAGCACGATGAGCGACGACGAGAGCGCGCAGATGACAGAACCGAGAACCACCAGACCGAGACTGACGAGGATCATGCGTTTCTTGCCGAACATGTCGCCGAGGCGGCCACTGATCGGGGTGATGACCGCAGCGGCGAGAAGTGTCGCGGTGATGGCCCACGACGTGTCGGCCGGCGACGCGTTCAGCAGGCTCGGTAGCTGCGGGATGATCGGGACGACCAGCGTCTGCATCAGGGCGACGACGATCCCACACAGGCCGAGGACGGTGAGGATCAATCGTGGACGAGGGGACACTGTCGCGTCGACGGCTGTATCCGCGTTCGACGGATGGGCGTGAACGGACATTCGGCTCCCGGAGTATGTGGGTAGCGCTCGCCACCTATTCTGTGCACGCTACACATTCTGTGTATCCTGCACAACGTGACGAATGCGCACGGACAAAAGCCGGACCCCAACCTTGTCGACGTCGAATACGAACTGACGCTGTTGTCGCGGTATCACGCACTGGCGCAGCGCGCGGACCTCCACCTGGACCGCTCGGCGTACCTGCTGCTCGGGCGCCTCGAGCTGGAACAGCCGATGAGTCTGAAAGAACTGTCCTGCGCCTTCGGGTTGGACATCTCGACCATCAATCGACAGATCGGTGCGCTCCGGCGCCAAGGTTTGGTCGAACGCGTCGAAGATCCGGACGGTGGATTGGCGAGAAAGGTCCGTCCCACCGCGTCCGGTCTGGCACAACTGCGGGCAGACCGTGAGCATTCGACTGCGGGAGTGGGAAAGGTATTGCGGGACTGGACACCGGAGTCGCGTCGGGCATTGGGTGAGCTACTGCGGCATTTCAATCAATCGGTGGAAGAGATCGAAGGGCGGACCTGGCCGCGGCCGACACCCGGTGATCACGTCTGAGTGTGAGCCAGGGTCGAATCCGGTTCGGGCGCAATCACAACCAGCTTCGGTCGATCTTCCGGCGACGAGTGATTTCCGCGCCACGACATCAGTGACCACCGGGACAGCGCGGAAAATGCCGATCCGAGACTGGCAAAGGACCCGGAGCTCAGGATCGAGCCGGCCGAACCGATGCTGCCGATCGACAGTATCGAGAATGCGCTGCCGATCGACAATATCGAGTGAGTGCTACCGATCGAGAGAATCGACCCTTCGGAGCGGATCGACAGAATTGATCTGGAATGTCCCATTCCTTGGTCTATCACGAGCGCTGCACACACAAAAGAGGCCCGCCGAAAATTCAGCGAGCCTCTTTTTGAGTGATTGTGGATCAAGCCACTGCGAACATACCCACGGTCGGCAGGAAGCTGCAGGTGATGCGATCTGCGCCTTCGGGCTGGGTGGTCAGCGAACCGCTGATCACGGAAAGAACGCGTCCCGGGCCGGTGTCGGCGATGGCCGACAGGGTGGCGGGGCCGTCCGGGTTGATGCGAGCGGCGGTGGTGAGGTTCTGCGTAGCGCTGCGACCGTTGTCGATGTTGATCCAGGTGACCGTCAGAGGGACGGGCTGGTCATCGGTGGCCGGAGCGGTACCGAGTGCGGTGAACACAAATCCGGCCTGACCTGCGGCAGGTCCCGGAGGCGGCAAGTGCGCCGGGCCGGGAACGGCAAGGGCGGTACCGACGGAATCAGCCGTTGCGGAGATGCAGCCCTTACCCAGCGTGGGGTACAGGAACTGTGCGATGACGGGTGCGTTCTCATCCGGAATCGCCGGTCCGCCGCCGCCGCTGCCGTCGAGGAAGGTGATGACCTTTTCGAGCGTTGCCTTGATCTCAGGCGGGAGGCCGGCGGAATTGAGAATCGCGCGAGCCTGAGCGAGGAGATCGGCCTGCGGATTGCCTGCGACCTGGGTGACGCCTTGGGCGTCGACTGGGCCGGCCGCTGCTCCGATGATGGCGGGAGCAAACGATGCCAGGAACTCGATCGGCACACTATCCGGTGTGGGGGCGGGAGCCGGATCGGCCATTGCCTGTGCCGGCAAGGCAAGTCCTGCTGCTGCGGCAATTGCGACGGCGGTGAACGCCCTACGCATACCTCGGGTTCGAAGCACTGTTTCCCCATCCTTAGTCAGACCGCGCAGGCGCCGTAGCGCCCGCGTTGACGGCTCGAGGGGTCACTCTATGTAAGAGAGCCCCGGGTTGTACAGCCGTTCAGTTTCTGAGCAGCTACGGATCCCGGTGGAGTCTATTACATGACTGGCCTCGAAATGATTGCTTGCAGACCATACCCTGTGACAGAAGTGATCAATGTGAATATTGATGCAACTGTTATGTCGGTTTAGGTGGTTTCAGGCGTCAGTTTTTTGCCGAGTCTGCGACGAGCGCATCGATCCTCCGAGCAAACTTCACGTCGAGTTCGGTAATGCCGCCCGCCGAATGTGTCGACAGTGTGTAGGTGACTTTCCGCCACCGGACGTCCATGTCGGGATGATGATCGGCGGCTTCGGCAGCTGCGGCGACGTCCTGAAGCAGTGCGACGGCTTCGGGAAATGTCGCGGATTCGACCACCCGCGTAATTGCGTTGTCGGATCGGTGCCAGTCGGGCAGTTCCACGAGTGCGGCGTCGATCGCGGAATCAGACATCACGGAAGCCATACTCCATCATGGTGTCATGAGCGACGAGGCTGCAAGGGGTGGCGGGGCCGGCGACGAGTACGAGATAGTGGCCGGCGCAATCTTCCGCGATGACAGGTTGTTGCTGGCGCAGCGCATCCGCCCGCCAGAGTTGGCGGGGATGTGGGAGCTTCCGGGTGGCAAAGTCGAGGCGTTCGAGACGCCGCAACAAGCACTCGAGAGGGAACTGGCAGAAGAATTAGGTGTTGTTGTCCGCTGCGGGCGCCGAATCGGCGTCGACGTTGCATTGGGGAGCAGACGAGTTCTGCGAGCGTATCGAGTGGAAATCCTGGCCGGGGAGCCTGCGGCGCTGGATCATGCGCAGCTTGCTTGGGTGGACGCAGACGATCTGGAAAAGTTCGACATGGTGGTGAACGACCAGGCGTGGATACCGGATTTGCTCACCGAATTGCGCAGGCTCAGGCTGCCCGAGCCATCTTGAGGCCGACCTTCAGTTCCTTTTTGGAGGCGCCGCCGTTCTCGAGTTTCCGCATCCGCATGATCACGACCGGGCACTTCACACAGCGAGTCTTCTTGCGGCAGCACTTCTTCTTCGGCTTGAGCTGCGAGACTTTGCTTGGCTTAACTTTTCCCATGTGGCACTGCGTCTTTCCTTTAACGGCGATGGCGGAGAACCGCACTGCAGACAAGGTTAGCGTAACCTTAAAAGCGCTGAATTGCCAGCAAAAAATTTGACCCCACGAGTAGTGGCGAAAATCACTATCTGCAGGTCGTGGCCGTGATAGAGGACGCACTTTGCGCGAGTACCTCTTCGGAGCGAGTAGTATTTACTAGGCCGCGGTGCCTTCTCGAGGCGATTCGTGCACGTACTCGGATCACACATTCGTGCAGCGGCCACCAGAAGAGCCGTGCGATGCGAGTTTCGCGTGGCCGATTACTTAGCCGAATTACTCAGCCAGGAGAGCCATCGCGTGACCACCACCAGCTTCCGTAACGTTGCCATCGTCGCACACGTCGACCACGGCAAGACCACCCTCGTTGACGCCATGCTTCGTCAGTCCGGCGCCTTCGAGGAGCGCGCCGAGCTGGTCGATCGCGTCATGGACTCAGGAGACCTCGAGCGCGAGAAGGGAATCACGATTCTCGCGAAGAACACCTCCGTACACAAGCGCAACGACGACGGCTCGATCACCGTCATCAACGTCATCGACACCCCCGGCCACGCCGACTTCGGTGGAGAGGTCGAGCGCGGCCTGTCCATGGTCGACGGTGTCGTTCTGCTCGTCGACGCTTCCGAGGGCCCGCTGCCCCAGACCCGCTTCGTGCTGCGCAAGGCGCTTGCTGCGTCGCTGCCCGTCATCCTGGTCGTCAACAAGACCGACCGCCCTGACGCCCGCATCGAAGAGGTTGTCTCCGAGGCACAGGACCTGCTCCTCGACCTCGCATCGGACCTGTCCGACGAAGCCGCCGAAGCCGCTGAGCTCGCGCTCGGTCTCCCCGTCCTCTACGCCTCCGGCCGTGAGGGCAAGGCCTCGACCGTGCAGCCCGAAAACGGCCAGGCACCCGACGCCGAAGACCTCACCGCACTTTTCCAGGTTCTGATGGAGTACGTCCCGGCCCCCAAGGGCACGTCCGACGCCCCCCTGCAGGCTCACGTCACCAACCTCGACGCGTCCGCATTCCTCGGCCGCCTCGCGCTGGTTCGCATCCACAACGGCGAGCTGCGCAAGGGCCAGACCGTGTCCTGGTGCCGCGAGGTCGACGGCGAGCCCGTCATCACCAAGACCAAGATCACCGAACTGCTCACCACCATCGGTGTCGAGCGCGTTCCGGCAGAGGTTGCCTACGCCGGCGACATCTGCGCAGTGGCAGGCTTCCCGGACATCATGATCGGCGACACCCTCGCTGATCTCGAGAACCCGGTGCCGCTGCCCCGCATCACCGTCGACCAGCCGGCCATCTCGGTCACGATCGGCACCAACACGTCGCCGCTCGTCGGTCGCGTCAAGGGCCACAAGCTGACCTCGCGCATGGTCAAGGCTCGCCTCGATCAGGAGCTCGTCGGTAACGTCTCGCTCAAGGTCCTCGACATCGGTCGCCCCGATGCGTGGGAGGTTCAGGGTCGTGGAGAGCTCGCTCTCGCCATCCTCGTCGAGCAGATGCGTCGCGAGGGCTTCGAGCTCACCGTCGGTAAGCCGCAGGTTGTCACCCAGGTCGTCGACGGCAAGGTTCACGAGCCGTTCGAAGAGCTAACCATCGACAGCCCGGAGGAATACCTCGGCGCCATCACGCAGCTCCTCGCAAACCGCAAGGGCAAGATGGTCCAGATGTCGAACCACGGCCAGGGCTGGGTTCGCATGGAGTTCATCGTTCCTTCGCGTGGACTCATCGGTTTCCGTACGGAGTTCCTCACGGATACCCGCGGAACCGGTATCGCCAACGCCGTGTTCGACGGATACGGCCCGTGGGCCGGCGAGATCCGTGCGCGCCACACCGGTTCGCTCGTCTCGGACCGCTCCGGCTCCGTCACCCCGTTCGCCATGATCCAGCTGGCTGACCGTGGAACGTTCTTCGTCGAGCCGGGCGCAGACACCTACGAGGGCATGGTCGTGGGCATCAACCCGCGTCAGGAAGACCTCGACATCAACGTCACCCGCGAGAAGAAGCTGACCAATATGCGTCAGTCTTCCGCAGACGTGATGGAGACCCTCGCAAAGCCGATCAAGCTCGAACTCGAAGCAGCCATGGAGTTCTGCTCCGGCGACGAGTGCGTCGAGGTCACCCCGGAGGACGTTCGCGTCCGCAAGGTGCACCTCAATGCCACCGAGCGTGCTCGTGAGCGTTCACGCAGCAAGTCCCGCGACAAGGCTTCTCTGTAGTCTTTCGCAGTAACAAACATGACAAGGCGAATGTGCCTTTTGCTCGGTGTTCTTCCGGCAAAAGGTACATTCGCCTTCATGGTTTCCAGGCATCGTGTGGCTGCGAAACCGTGGACTCAGGCTGCACGCGCCTGAAAACGGAAGGAATATCTCTGTGGTTGCTGGACGTCGGTACCTGGCGTTGGCCGTGGCGGTGACAGCGTTGTCTCTGACGGCGTGCACTGCTGATCCGCCGCCGCCTGTCGAGAGCACCGAGACGGTCAAGCCGACCACGACGCCCGTCACACCGGCAATGCGGGTGGTGTCGGTGGCTATCGACCAGGTGGGTGACGGATTCAATCCCCACCTCCTCGCCGATTTGTCCCCGGTGAACTCTGCCGTCGGTAATTTGGTGTTGCCCAGCGTATTTCGTCCGATCAGCTCGACTGTGCAGCCTGGCCAGGCCGAGTGGGTCCTCGACGACTCGTTGGCCCTCTCCGCGGAAGTAGTCTCGGAGGCGCCGTTCACGATTCGCTATCAGCTCCGCAACGAAGCGCAGTGGTCCGACGGTGCGCCGATCGCCGCCGAGGATTTCCGTTACCTGTGGCAGCAGATGATTTCGGTTCCCGGCGTGGTGAACCCCGCCGGGTACCAGTTGATTTCGGACGTCACCTCGTCCGGCGGCGGAAAAACCGTGAACGTCGTGATGCGCGCGGCGTACCCGGCGTGGCGTGAACTCTTCACGGATCTTCTCCCGTCGCACCTGATCAAGGACACCCCCGGCGGTTTCAGTACCGGGTTGAGTGAGGGAATTCCGGTATCGGGGGCGCATTTTCACGTGCGCTCCGTCGACCGCGGCCGCGACGAGATCATCCTCGAACGCAACGACAGGTTCTGGGGAGAGCCGTCGGATCCCGACCAGATCGTGATGCGTCGGGCAGGGTCGTCCGCGCAGTTGGCCGAAGCGATGCGCACCGACGATTCGCAGATCGCGCAGATTCATGCGGGCAGCGCCACCGATATTCAGCTGTCGGCGGTTCCGGGAGTGAGCACGGCATTTACCTTTGTGCCGCGCACTCTCGACATGACGATCAACGGACGCAGTGCCACGTTTGCCGATGTCCGCGTCCGCAAAGCTGTTCTGGGACTTCTGGATTCCGATCTGCTGGCAGTAGTCGCCGCGGGCAGTGAATCTGCTGCGGTTCCGGCAAAAGCGCAGATCCTCTCGCCGTCCGATCCCGGCTATGTACCAACGGCGCCGCCTAAGCAGAGTCGTGAGCGCTCGATGGAGCAACTGGTGGAGTCCGGCTACGTCGTCGTGCCGCCGGCAGGACCGGTAGTGGTCGGCGGAACAAACGGAAGCGTCGTCCGTGACGGCAAGCCGCTCGAACTGACGCTGGGAGCGCCGGAGAACGACGACATCGCGATCGCGGTGGCCAACACCGCTGCCGACGAACTGCGGGACGCAGGGATCGTGGCAACGGTGACATCTCTTCCGGCAGAAGAGCTGTACGGCCAGGAATTGACAACCGGGAGCGTCGACATGGTGGTCGGTTGGATCCGCGCCGGCGTCGACCCCGCGACATCGTTGGCGTCTCGGTTCAGTTGCCCCTTGACTCCCACCGTGCCGGTAACCACTACGGAGACCGCGGAGTCGACCTCGGCCGCGCCGACTCCGACTACGGCTCGCGAGTCCGATTCCGAAGCGCCGAGCAATATTTCAGGACTGTGCGACCCGTCGTTGCAGCCGCGGATCGACGAAGCGCTCAGCGGGATCGGTGATTTCGGAGCGCTGATCGCCGACGCCGAGCCCAAGTTGTGGGATCTCGCGGCGGTTCTGCCCATCGTGCAGGACCGCACATTGGCCGCACTCGGAACCGGCGTCGAGGGTGTCACGCTGACCAGTCCGGTTCAGGTCGGAATATTCGGTGACGCAACCAACTGGGTGAGGGTGAAGGAATGACCGTCGCAAAGAAGAGACTTCTGCTGGTTCACGCGCATCCCGACGACGAAACGATCACCACCGGCGGCACCATCGCCCGGTACGTCGACGAAGGCGCCGAGGTGACCGTCCTGACCTGCACGTTGGGCGAGGAAGGGGAGGTAATAGGTGATCGGTGGGCCGGACTGGTTGCCGACGCCGCGGATCAACTCGGTGGTTACCGGATTGCGGAGCTGACCACGGCGTTGTCCTGTCTCGGCGTAAGCGAGCCCCGATTCCTGCTGGGAGCCGGTCACTTTCGTGATTCCGGAATGGCCGGGACGCCGTCAGCTGCCAATCCGCGGGCATTCGTCAACGCCGATCTCGAGGTTGCTGTTCGCGCCGTGGTCGAGGTGATCCGGGAACTGCGTCCGCACGTGGTGATCACGTACGACACCAACGGCGGGTACGGCCATCCCGATCACATTCAAGCCAACGCCATCACGACCGCTGCCGTTGCTGCGGCCGGTACTTCGGTGTATCCCGAAGCCGGCGAGCCGTGGAGCCCACAGAAGTTCTACTGGACCGTCACCGAACGAAGTTCCCTGGAACGGGCAATCGCGTCGATCGAGCAGGTGCCTGCGCACTGGCGGCTACCCGAGCCCCGGGAACTTCCGTGTGTGGCCGATGAGGATGTCACGACGGCGATCGATGTCAGCGGCGTTGTCGAGTCCAAGGCCGCCGCGCTGTCCGCCCACGCCACCCAGGTGACCGTCGCGCCGAGCCGCACCGAGTTCGCGTTGTCCAACAACGTCGTGCAGCCCATCGTGCCGGTCGAGCATTTTGTGCTTGTTCGCGGCGAGTTGGGTCCGGTGGAGGCAGACGGCCGCGAGGCCGACCTCTTCGGTGGGATCTCGTGACCGGTGTCGCACCGGATGCGGTCGTACCACAAAACGGCAAGTTCGCGTTTCTCGATCCGGTCATCCTCGGCGTCTTGATCTTCGACGGATTTTTGTGCGCTGTACTGTCGGTGATTTTTCTCCCGAGCTATCTCGGCACCACACCGTTTCCGGTCAGCATCCTGGTGGCCGCGGTGGTCAACCTCGGTTTGGTCATCGCCGCGCGGACAGTGACAACAACCGGTAAAGCGGCACTTCCGCTGGCCGGTTGGATCGCCGGATTCCTTATCTGCATGGTCGGCGGGCCAGGCGGCGACGTTCTGGTGTTGTCGTCGCCGCTCACGTTCCTGCTGCTTGTCGGCGCGCTGGCACCGGCGATCGTCTTTTTGTTTCGAGTGGCAAGCAAGGCTCTCGCGTCTATCGATACTTCGAAGCGTTCATAAGGGACACTTGCTGTGTGGCTGAACTACATCTTGCGGGCGTCACGATCGCCCTGACTGCGGAGCGTCGTTCGGAAGAATTTGCGACGCTCCTTGAACGGCGAGGTGCGGAGACGGTCCGGACCCCGGTGATTCATGTGCTTCCTCTGGTCGACGACGCTGATCTGCGAGTTCAGACCGAGGCATTGATTGCTGATCCGCCGGAACTCGTGGTGATCAGCACGGGAATCGGGTTCCGCGGTTGGCTGGAGGCGGTTCAGTCGTGGGATCTGACGGAGCAGTTTCTCGGCGCGCTGAACCGGACCCGCATCGTGGCTCGCGGTCCGAAGGCGATGGGGGCGATCCGCGGCGCGGGCTTGCGTGAGGAATGGTCGCCGTCGGGTGAGTCGTCCGAGGAGGTGCTGGCGCACCTCGCGAGCGAGGGCGTCGACGGGATTCGGGTCGCTGTTCAACTGCACGGGATCATCACCGAATGGGAACCGCTGACCGATCTGAGTGCGTCGTTGACCGACATCGGCGCAGTGGTCACGGCCGTCTCGGTCTATCGGTGGATTCGTCCGCCGGATCAGTCGCAGGTGCGGGCACTGGTCTCCGCTGTGCGATCGGGAAGCATCGACGCACTCACTTTCACCAGCGCCCCGGCGGTGTCGTCCATGCTCAGCACAGCAAAGGAGATGGGGGAGTTGGAACGCTTCGTCGCGGCGATGCGAGACAACGTGCCCACCTATTGCGTCGGTCCGGTGACCGCCGCTCCGCTGGAACTTCTGGGAGTCCCCACCATCCAACCGGAACGCTCGCGCCTCGGTGCGTTGGCGCGGTTGATCATCGAGGATTTGCCCAGACGTCGCGCGCTCCGGGCGTGACGGCTTCGATCAGACCCCATGCGTTCTCGGCGGGCAGGTCGATCACGTCGTAGCTGCCGGTGCCTGCCGGGGTTGCGGCGATGACGGTGGCAACTCCGGCGCGTCGCTGGAAGAACGTTTCCCGAACGGTCCAACCGATCACGCCGTCGGCTTCGAGGCTGTGCCGTTTGCGGTCGAGGGAGCCGCTGCGGGTGATGAGCCAGCCGGGTAGTACCGCGTGGCCCAGGCCGTTGTACCGGTCGTAGGCAAGCCCCGCTCCGCCCACAGCGAGCACGACGATGCCGACCCAGACATAGGTGGGCACGTGAACTCCGAAGATCAGGCAGACCACTGCCGCTACCGCGGCGATCACAGCGGGGAACAAGGCTCGGGTGTATCGGCGTCGACGGGCGGCGCCGCCGTGGGTAATGAGCGGCACGGACGCCTGCCGACTGTCGCCGATGACCGTCGCCATGACGCGTTCGGCTTCGGCTCGTGGGCCTTGTGGCAGCAGGAGTGAGGATTCCTTTTTCTCGGCGCTCACCCCCGTCATGATCGCGTCGAGGCGCGCACCGCCCGCAAGTCGAAGCAGGAGAGGCTCTTTGAGCGTCGTACCGCGTAGCCGGGCCCGGTCCAAGGTTGTCGCCCGCGTCTTGAGCAGCCCGTGGCTGACGTGCAGGATGCGTCCGTTGTCGGTGAGCGTCATGTTGCCGAACGCGATCAGATACTGGATGCATGCAAAGGCACTGGAGAGGATGAGTAGTGCCACCAGCAGAACGATGACCAGCACGGTGATGCCGAGACCTTCGAGCGATTCGACGCTACCGGTGACAGCGGACGACTTCGCGATCGCAGTGCCGATTCCGTATTGGAACGCGATGCCGACGATTGCCGCGATGATCGCGATGCCGGTGAACGAGAAGGGCGCAAATCGAACCCAGCTCACTTGCCAGTGCCCGATTTCGGCGTCCGCAGACACCGGCGAGGTCGGTGTTTCGAGCGTGGGCTTGCCCCGAGACTCGCTCAGCAAGGCTGCGCGTAGATCCGGAACCAGTGCGCTCGAGAGTGCGTTGAGCTCGAACTTGTTGGAATCGTGGCCGTTTCCGGCGCGTTGCCCGGTGCCGATTCGCACGATTGACAGCCCCAACACGCGGTGCAGGACTCCGGCTTCGACGTCGACGGACCGGATGCGACTGCGCGGCACCGAGAGCAGCTTCTTCTGGAAAACGCCGGTGCGCAGCTGAACGTGGACGGGGCCGATGCGATAGGTGGTGGTGAAATACCGCAGGAGGCCGTAGATCACGAGCAGCGTGACAACGCCGAATCCCCAGTAGTGGTTGCCGCTCTGGCTGCCGAGAACAAAGGAAATCAGCAGGATCGGAAGCAGTTTGACCACTTCGTTGATCGGATGGACCAGCAGCATCCGTCGGTCGAGGCGAAGCCACGGCTGTTCCTGCTCCGCGGCCTCGGCGGCTGCGGACTCGGCTTCGTCGGGAATGTCGATCATGAGTTTGTCGATTTCGCTCATGTCGCGTCACTCGAATTGGTGCCGGCAATGGCAGTCAGTTGTGCAACCGTACGGTCGGCCACGTCTTGATCGAGGGCGGTGATCTTCACGGCACCCGCCGACGACGCAGTCGTCACGGTGACGGTCGCGAGCCCCAGCATCCGGTCGATGGGGCCACGTTCGGTGTCGACGGTCTGGACCCGCGAGATCGGGGCGATGCGTCGTTCCTGCGTGAACCAGCCGGTGCGGGTGTACACGGCGGTGTCGCTGATTTCCCAGCGATGCACCCGGTAACGCCACATCGGCACCATCAGAATGTGTACCGCTGCGCAGGACACGGTGACCGCACCTACTGCCCCCACCACCCAGGTCGGTAAGCCGGAGATCAGGATCGCGCAGACAATTTCGGCGACGATGACCGGTGCCCAGAAAAGTGCTGCGGTGATCGCCCACAATCGGGGTGCTTTGGTGCTCGGGCGCCACAGCGGATCGGCCATGGTGATGCGGGTGGACGCGGTCATGATGCCTACTTTGGTCGAGTTGAGGCGTTCTGTCGACAACCACCCTATGGTGGAGTGTGGCGACCATGAAGGGAGCACGTGATGACTGAACAAGATTCGGCATTCAGCTCGGAGGCACCGGAGTCCGATGCTCTGGAACAGGCAACACCGGTAGATCCGAATACTCCCGACGAACCAGACTTGACCGATATTCCGCTCGACGCACCGGCGGCCGATGTTGTCGAACAACGGCGTGAAGTTGAGATCGACGAGGAGTATCCGCCTAGCTGAGTGGTGGTAGTTCCGGCACCGAGTGGCAGTAGTCGTCGGGTATGGCGCATGATCGCTAGGTGAACCGAACTGGTGATGACTCCGGCAAACCCACCATGCTTCCGATGCCTGGCCTGTCTGCGTCGGCAACTGGGACCGCGTCGCCGAGCCCATCTGCGATGCGACGTGTGCTGCGTCGTGCTCGCGATGGCGCGACACTGAACGTAGACGAGGCAACGACGCTGCTGCAGGCGCGCGGAACCGATCTGGCGGACCTGTGCGCGTCGGCGGCCAAGGTTCGGGACGCGGGATTGTTAGCTGCCGGCCGCCCGAATACGGTGACGTACTCGCGCAAGGTGTTCATTCCGCTGACCCACCTGTGCCAGGACAAGTGCCACTACTGCACGTTTGTCACAGTCCCCGGCAAGTTGCGGGCCGAGGGACGCGGCATGTACCTCGAACCGGACGAGATCCTCGAGATTGCTCGTCAGGGCGCTGAATTGGGTTGCAAGGAAGCGCTGTTCACCTTGGGGGATCGGCCGGAGGCTCGCTGGCCGGAAGCGAAGCAGTGGCTCGACGAGCGAGGATACGACTCCACTCTGGACTACCTGCGCGCGATGTCGATTCGCGTACTCGAGGAAACCGGCCTACTTCCGCACCTCAACCCCGGTGTGATGAGCTGGCAGGAACTTTCGCGTCTCAAGCCGGTGGCGCCGTCGATGGGCATGATGCTCGAGACCACCGCTACCCGGCTGTTCACCGACAAGGGTGAATGCCATTACGGCAGCCCCGACAAGGACCCGGCAGTCCGGTTGCGGACTCTGACCGATGCCGGTCGTCTCAACGTGCCGTTCACCACCGGCATTCTGGTCGGCATCGGCGAGAACTTTGCCGAGCGGGCCGAGTCGATCATGGCGATCCGTAAGTCGCAGAAGGCTTTCGGCCATATTCAGGAAGTCATCATCCAGAACTTCCTGGCCAAGCCCGACACCGCGATGCGCGATTCCCCGGACGCGTCGCTCGACGAGTTCCTGGCCGCGATCGCCGTTGCGCGTCTGCTGCTCGGCCCGTCGATGCGGATTCAGAGCCCGCCGAATCTGGTCTCGAACAGCGAGTGCCTGGCACTTCTCGGCGCGGGCGTCGACGACTGGGGCGGGGTGTCGCCCCTGACTCCGGATCACGTCAACCCTGAGCGTCCGTGGCCGAACCTCGACACTCTGGCGGCGATCAGCGCGGAGGCCGGCTTCACCCTCACCGAACGCACCGCCGCTCAGCCCGCCTATGTTCTGGCCGGTGCCCCCTGGATCGACCCGCGCATTGCCGGTCACGTTCAGGCGCTTGCCGATCCGAAGACGGGACTGGCCAAGCTCGACACCAAGCCGGTGGGCCGGCCGTGGCAGGAACCGGACGAATCCTGGGAGTCGAGCGGACGCGTCGACCTCAACACCGAGATCGACACCGACGGCCGTAACACGGAGACTCGCAGCGACCTGGGCAGTGCCTTCGGTGACTGGGAAACCGTGCGTGAGCAGGTGCTGGAATTGAGCGCTCCGGTTCGCGTCGACACGGATCTTCTTGCGGCACTGCGCAGTGCCGAGCGTGATCCTGCCGGGTGTTCCGACGACGAATACCTCGCGCTGGCCACCGCGGAGGGGCCAGGCCTGGAAGCCGTTGTGGCACTGGCAGATGTGCTCCGCAAGGATGCCATCGGCGAAGACGTCACCTACGTCGTGAACCGGAACATCAACTTCACCAACATCTGCTACACCGGCTGCCGATTCTGCGCATTTGCGCAGCGCAAGGGCGACGCCGACGCTTTCACGCTCTCGGCCGAGGAAGTGGCGGATCGCGCGTGGGAGGCGCACGTCGCAGGGGCCACCGAAGTCTGCATGCAGGGTGGAATCGACCCGGAACTACCGGTGACGGGTTACGCGGATCTGGTGCGTGCGGTCAAGAAGCGCGTGCCGTCGATGCACGTCCACGCGTTTTCGCCGATGGAGATCGTCAACGGTGCCTCGCGCAGTGGTGAGAGCATTCGCGACTGGCTCACTGCCCTGCGCGAAGCCGGTCTCGACACAATCCCCGGCACAGCGGCAGAGATCCTCGACGACGAGGTGCGCTGGATCCTCACCAAGGGCAAACTGCCGACGGCGGAGTGGATCGAAGTGGTCACCACGGCGCACGAGGTGGGCCTGCGATCGAGTTCGACCATGATGTACGGGCACGTCGATCAGCCGCACCACTGGGTCGGGCACCTCAACGTGCTGCGTGGAATCCAGGACCGCACAGGCGGATTCACGGAGTTCGTGCTGCTGCCGTTCGTGCATCAGAGCGCCCCGCTGTATCTGGCAGGTGCGTCGCGGCCCGGCCCGACCATTCGCGACAACCGCGCGGCGCACGCGCTTGCCCGCATCATGCTGCACGGGCGGATCTCCAACATCCAGACCAGCTGGGTCAAGCTGGGCATCACCGGAACGCAGATGATGCTCAACGGCGGCGCAAACGACCTCGGCGGAACGCTGATGGAAGAGACGATCTCCCGGATGGCCGGGTCCGAGCACGGCAGCGAGAAGACCGTCGCAGAACTGCGGGCCATCGCCGAAGGCATCGGTCGACCGGCTCGTGAGCGCACCACCACGCACGCCCGTCGTGACGGGGTGGCTGTCTGATGGCGGACATCCTGGGTGATCGCCGAGTTGTCGAGGTACTCGATCGAGCGGTCTGGGGCATCAACCCCGTCCTCGACCTCGCGTACAGCGATCCGTTCGGCATCAAGCGTCGTAGTTTCGAACCCACGGATCCCGAGCGCAGCGCGGCCGAGGCAGTTCTCGACGCCGTTGCCTGGGTTCTGGACGTGATCAAGTTCCCCGGTACCGCGGCGTGGTCCGTCATGACGGATGAGCAGCGATCGAAGTGGTGGACCACCCGCCTGGGCGCCCTCAACACGGTCGCTGTGGCATTTCCCGGAATTTTCGGGGTTTTGCTCAACAGGTTCCCGATCCAGGACTTGCTGGCTTTTGCCAACCAGGCCGTTGTCCTCGTGGCTGTCGCCCGCGAGCACGGCGTGAGCGAACGTGATCAGCAGGTTGATCTGCTGGCGTCCGTTCTGTGCCGCCGAGAAGTCAGCACTCGCGATCTGCTGGACTCTGAGGACTTCACCGAAAAGGCTGTCACCAGCACAGATGAGACATGGCGACCGTTCGCTCTGATCGGAACGCTGTGGCAAACCGCACAAACTTTTCGGGCAATCGGCGACGAACTCCACAAGCGTCCCCTGCGCACCAAGCCGTACGAGATCGTGGGAAAAATTCCGGTGATCGGCGTGGTCGCGGACTATTTCGGTGAGCGCGGCGCTCTTGTGCGGGCCGCGTCCGCAGGTGAGAAGTGGATCGCGATTCGGTCGCGGAACGCCACCACAGTAGGCTGAAATGTGTTAAGTCGCTTGCGCGCAGCAGGCGCACCTCTGGAAGGCAGGGAGAGAAGGCAGTGACCTACACGATTGCTGAACCGTGTGTAGATGTGATGGACAAGGCATGTATCGAAGAATGCCCCGTCGACTGCATCTACGAGGGTGGGCGCATGCTCTACATCCACCCCGACGAATGTGTCGACTGCGGCGCGTGTGAACCTGTCTGCCCCGTCGAAGCGATCTTCTACGAGGACGACGTTCCGGAGCAGTGGAGCCCCTACATCAGTGCAAACGTCGATTTCTTCGACAACCTCGGTTCACCGGGTGGAGCCGCCAAGCTCGGCAAGGTCGACTACGACACGCCGTTCATCAAGGCGCTGCCTCCCATGGGTGAGGAATAGAGATCTTGTCTCGTACTCCGGTGGCCGCCGGGCTTCCCGATTTTCCCTGGGATTCCCTGGCGGATGTCACAGCCACGGCACACGCACATCCCGACGGCATCGTGAATCTGTCGGTGGGTACCCCGGTGGATCCGGTGGACCCGCTCATCCAGGAAGCTCTTGCATCGGTTGCGGAGATTCCGGGTTACCCGACCACTCACGGCACACTCTCCCTGCGTGAGGCGATCGCCGAGTCGCTCGATCGGCGATACAACATCCCGGATATCGATCCGGCGGCCGTGCTGCCCGCGATCGGTACCAAGGAAATGATTGCGTGGCTGCCGACCCTCCTGGGTCTCGGCAGCGATGATCTTGTGGTCATTCCGGAGTTGGCATATCCCACGTACGAGGTTGCCGCGAAGCTCGCAGGCACACGGATCTTGCGGGCCGACGGCTTGAACAAGCTCGGTCCCGAATCCGCGTCGCTGATCTTCGTGAACTCGCCGTCCAACCCCACCGGCAAGGTTCTCGGTCTCGAGCATCTGCAGAAGGTGGTGGCGTGGGCACGTGAGCGCGGGGCCATCGTCGTGTCCGACGAGTGCTACCTCGGGCTGACCTGGGAATCGGATGCGTTGTCCATCCTTGATCCCCGTGTGAACGACGGCGACCTGACGGGTTTGCTGGCGGTGCATTCACTGTCGAAGACGTCGAATCTCGCGAGCTACCGTGCCGGTTTTGTCACCGGAGATCCGGCATTGGTTGCGGAACTTCTCGAAGTCCGCAAGCACGCCGGAATGATTCTGCCGCTGCCCATCCAGGCCGCGATGGAAGCCGCTCTCGGCGACGATCTGCATGAGAACGTGCAGCGTGAGCGTTACCGTGAGCGTCGGACCATCCTGCTCGACGCGGTGCGCAGTGCGGGATTCACCGTCGACAATTCCGAGGCGGGCCTGTACTTGTGGGCTACGCGGGGCGAAGCGTGCCGGGACACTGTTGCCTGGTTCGCGGAGCGAGGCATCCTGGTTGCGCCGGGCGAGTTCTACGGCCCGACCGGCGGTCAGCACGTGCGTATCGCACTGACCGCCACGGACGAGCGGATTGCCGCTGCGACAAAGCGGCTGACGACAAGCCTTTAGTGGCCCTTAAAGGCTTCGGCTAGCCACCAGGATCCGCCGTCGCTGCTGATCTTGGCGTCGATGACAAGTGGGCCACTACGTGGCCCACTTACCCACGTGCGCACAGCGTCGAGGTCTCGGGCCGTGCGTACCGTGATGCCCTCGGCGCCGTAACCGCGGGCAATGGCCGCGAGATCGGTGTCCGGAAAGGTCACGGTGGTGCGGTCAGTGTCTGGGTCGGTGAAGTGATGGACTTCTGCCCCGTATGCACTGTCGTTGTAAATCACGATTACCAGGGGAAGTTTCAGGCGCACAACGGTTTCCAGCTCCGAAATGCCCATCAGGAAGCCGCCGTCGCCGAGGGCTGCGACGGGCAGACGATCCGGTTGCGCCAACGCGGTGCCGATAGCGGTGGCCAATCCCAATCCGATGGACTGGAAAGCCTGCGTGAAACAGAACCCGAAGTGATCGGGCACCGACAGGTAGGCGCTGGGGTAGCCCATGAAGTTCCCCGAATCCACGGACACCGTGCGCTCCGTGGGGAGGATGGTGTCGAGTTCGAGTGAGAGCAACCGGGGATCTATCGAGTGCTCGGTGCTGAGATCCTCGAACGGAACCTGACTCCACTTCGTTTCCGTCGCAATGGAATCCCGAACCGCATCGGTGCGGTAGCCGATCCGGACGGGCGTCTTGTCGAGTGCGTCCAAGGCGTCGGTGGCCGTGGCCGCGCTATCGCCGACGATGCCCAGGTGAATCGGCCGGTGAGCACCAAGCGCGGCGGAGTCGAGATCGATTTGAACAACCGTCGTATCTTTTCCGATCAGATGTCCCTGGCGCATGGTCCACATATTGAGCGCGCATCCCCACCCGACAACAAGGTCGGCACCGGCGATGAGTTCCGCGGATCGAGGGGACGAGAACCCGCCGGAGATGCCGAGGGAGAAGGGGTCCGAGTGGAAAACACCGTTCGCGACGGCAGACGTCGCAACCAGCGCGCCGGTATGGCGGGCAAGTTCCGCGATCTCGGGTCCCGCGGCGCGAGCACCGCGTCCGGCCACGAAAACGGGGCGGTCGGCGGCGGCAAGTAGTTCGAGGAACTTGTCGAGCGCTGTTCCATCCGGCCGAATATGTTGGAGTGCAGGCGCATTGGGTGGCGTAGTGGCATCGGTAGCGATGTGGCTTTGCACATCGAGCGGAAGATTCAGCACGACGGTGCGGCGCTCACCCCAGGCCGTGTTGAACGCCCGGACGGTATCCGCAACAGCAGAATCCGCGCTGTGTACCCGCTCGGCCACTGCGCCCACGCTGCGGGCGAGGCCGTCCTGGTCGATGGCGAAGTTGGATTGCACTGCCGCGCCCGCGGTATCGGCGGTCAGCACGATGAGTGGGGTGCGACTCTTGGCGGCTTCGGTGATGCCGGTCAGAGCATTGGTCAAACCACATCCCTGATGGGTGGTGACCACTGCGACCGTTCCTGACATGCGCGCGTAGGCATCAGCCATGGTGGCAGCGCCGCCCTCGTGCCGGGCGGCGACAAACGGAACTCCGTGCCGCCGTAGCGCGTTGGTGACGGTGAAGTTTCCGCTGCCGACCACGCCGAACGCATACCCGACGCCCAACTCGGCGAGGGTGCGTCCGACCACGTCGGCAACGGTAGTCGCGAGCGTCACGAGCGCTCGACCAATGCAAAGACCCGGGCCGGACTGCCGGTTCCACCGACAATCGGTAGGGGCGAGACCACGAGCACGGCGCCGAGTGTCGGCAGTTTGTCGACATTCAGCAACTGGGTGAGTCCGTATTTGTTGTTGCCCAACAGGTAGTAGTGCGCCGGAAACATCGGCTCGAAACCGCCTGCTGCGCCGGCATCGATTCCCACCGTCTCCACACCGAAACCGCTGATCGGACTCGATTCGGCCAGCCACTTCGCCGCCGCTGCCGAGATGCCCGGGGTGTGCGGACCGTCGGCGTCTGCGTTGGCAAAGAGCTCCGGGTCGCCCACCCGCGAACCCCATCCGGTGCGCAGGATCAGCCAGGCGCCCTCGGGCAACGGTCCGTTCTCTGATTCCCAGGCCTCGATGTGCTCGGGTTCGAGCACGAAGTCCGCGTTCTTCTCGACCTCGGCGGTGACGTCGATGACGGCGATGGGGCCGATCAACCGGTTCGGCGGGATCTGATCGACGCTCAGGCCGTCGCGGCCGCTCACCCAGTGCGTCGGCGCATCGAGGTGGGTTCCGGTGTGCTCGCCGGTGTGCAGATTGTTCCAGCTCCACATGGGGCCGGCGTCGTCGAAATTGCTGACGGGTTCGAGGCTGGCGGGGATGGTGTTGGCAAACGGCTCGGGCAGCGACAGGACCGGGGTGGCTGAACTCAAGGGTGCGGTGAGGTCGACGATCTCGATGGTCTGTGAACCGATTTTTGTGAGCAGGTCGTTCAGCGTGGTCATGAGCCATCCTTCGATTCGAGCGCTGCGGGTGTATTCGCACACTATCGAGGGCATTCCAGGGGAGATACTGAAGGTAGGCGTTTTTCGGTTACGGAGGCGACATGGACGGCGTTACCGCAGTTCCGATTCCGGCCAACGAGCCGGTTCATTCCTATGCGCCGGGCAGCCCCGAGCGGAAAAGGCTCCGATCGGCTTTGCGCAGTGTGTCCGACGAGCACCTCGAGATTCCGCACGTGATCGGTGGAGTGGAGGTGCGTGGCTCGGGTGCGTCGGTTGATGTTGTCGAACCGCACCGCCGCGCCCACGCCCTCGGAACGTTTCGCAACGGCACCAGTGAAGACGCTGCCCGGGCGATCGAGGCCGCGTCCGCAGCAGCGCCGGGATGGCGTGAGCTGTCCTTCGACGACCGAGCTGCCGTCCTTCTGAGAGCTGCCGACCTTCTGTCCGGGCCGTGGCGCGAGCGGATCGCCGCGGCAACGATGCTGGGGCAGTCGAAGTCGGTGCAGCAGGCCGAGATTGACGCTCCTTGCGAGTTGGTGGACTTCTGGCGATTCAACGTGCACTTTGCGCGTCAGATCCTGGAAGAGCAACCGCAGTCGTCGCCGGGCGTCTGGAATCGGATGGACTACCGACCGCTCGAAGGATTTGTCTACGCGATCACGCCTTTCAATTTCACGGCGATTGCCGGCAATCTTCCGACCGCCCCGGCATTGATGGGCAACACCGTTCTCTGGAAGCCGTCACCAACTCAAAGCGTGGCGGCGTATCTGACGCTGAAACTGCTCGAAGAAGCGGGCCTGCCTCCTGGCGTGATCAATCTGGTGACCGGCGACGGCCCGGATATTTCCGCCGTGGCTCTGCAGGATCGGCGTCTTGCGGGAATTCACTTCACAGGTTCGACCCGAACATTCAAGTCACTGTGGGCGCAGGTAGGTGCAAATATCGACAAATATGCAGGTTATCCGCGTCTGGTCGGCGAGACCGGCGGCAAGGACTTCGTTGTCGCGCACCCATCGGCGGATCCGGAGATCCTCACGACGGCGCTGATCCGAGGTGCCTACGAATATCAAGGTCAGAAGTGTTCGGCGGCCTCACGCGCCTACATCCCCCGAAGTCTGTGGACATCGATGCGGGACGGCTTTCTCGGGCAGGTCGACGCAATCAGCTACGGCGACGTCAACGATCTCGAGAACTTCGGCGGCGCCGTCATCGACCGTCGGGCGTTCGACAAGAGTGCGGCGGCAATCGAACGGGCGTGGGCCACCGCCGGTATCACGATCGCTGTCGGCGGCAAGTCCGACGACAGCGTCGGATACTTCGTCCGGCCGACGGTCCTGCTGGTGGACGATCCACGTGACCCGGCCATGACCGACGAGTATTTCGGTCCGATCCTGTCGATACACGTCTACGACGACGATTCCTTTGCCCAGATCCTGGAAGAGGTCGATGCTGCGACGCCATACGCGTTGACCGGATCGATTTTTGCCACCGACCGAGCGGCAGTAGCTCAGGCAACCGGTGCACTGCGTTTCACAGCCGGCAATTTCTACGTCAACGACAAGCCGAGCGGTGCGGTAGTGGGGCAACAACCTTTTGGTGGTGCTCGCGGATCCGGCACCAACGACAAGGCGGGTTCGCCCATCAACCTGTTGCGCTGGGTATCTGCACGTACGGTCAAGGAAACCTTTGTCGCTCCGACGGACTACCGATATCCGCACCAGGGGATCGAGACGTGAAACCGTCTGCTGTGCTCACCAATTCGCTACGCCCAGTCATCTTGGCGGCCGCTCGTTCTCCTCGATGCGAGCATGCGATCACCCGGGCGCCGCTCAGCAGTGCGGTGGTGAACCGGTTTGTTGCCGGCCGCGAGCGCAGCGACGCGATAGCGGTGGTGAGCCGATTACTCGACGACGGTCGGTACGTCTCCGTCGACTTCCTGGGCGAGAACGTCACCGACGCAGTGTCAGCGCGGGCAACCGTGCACGAATACCTGTCGCTGATCGAGGAATTGGGGAAGTTCGCCGATACGCTCGCTCCGGTACCGCGGGTCGAGGTGTCGGTGAAACTGTCGGCGCTCGGCGCAGAAAGGAATACCGATGTAGCCGCCGAGAACGCTCGAATCATCTGCGCGGCAGCGCAGTCCGCCGGACTGTGGGTGACCGTGGACGCGGAAGATCACACGACCACCGATGCGACGCTCGCGACCGTGCGATCGTTGCGCGTCGATTTCCCGTGGCTGGGCACCGTCCTGCAGGCCTACCTGCGGCGCACCGAATCGGATTGCCTGGCTTTCGCGGACGCGCGGATTCGCCTGTGCAAGGGTGCGTACAACGAGCCCGAGGCGGTGGCGTACATCCGGCGGGAGGATGTGACGGCGTCGTACCTGCGGTGTCTCGATATCCTGTGCCGGGGAACGGGATACCCGATGGTGGCGTCGCATGACCCGGTGGTGATCGCGGCGGCGGCGCGGATGTTTTGCGGGGTCGAGCGATTCGAGTACCAGATGTTGTTCGGTATCCGGGAGCCGGAGCAAGCACGGTTGGTTGCGGGCGGGCAGCATGTTCGGACGTACGTTCCGTACGGCTCCGCGTGGTACCCGTACTTCATGCGCAGACTCGCGGAACGACCGGCAAATCTTGCGTTCTTCCTGCGCTCGGTTGTGTCCCGACATTGATGCTGCGGCGCAGTGAGATCTCTGCGTTGTGAGATGCTGTCAAAATGCTGCTTCGATCACTGAATCCCCTTGCCATCGCCCGCGGCGACGACGTCGACGACGCGATCACCATCGGGGATACGGTTCTCTCGCGCAGCCATATTCTCGGCGCTGCCACGTCGGTGGCGGAGCGGGTTGCGCAGGCCGAGCGTGTTGCGGTGCTGGCGACTCCCACGGCAAAGACCATCCTGGCGGTAGTCGGAGCGCTCATCGCAGGCGTCACTGTCGTGCCTGTGCCGCCGGATTCGGGAACTGCCGAACGTGAACACATACTGAAGGACTCCGGCGCCCAGGCGTGGCTGGGGGAGACCGACGAATTGTGCGTCGGCCTGCCGGTGGTTCCGGTTCGCCTGCACGCCCGTTCGTGGCACAGCTACCCGGAACCGGCGCCGCAATCCACAGCATTAGTCCTCTACACGTCGGGAACGACCGGACCGCCTAAGGGCGTGTTGCTCAGTCGGCAGGCAATTGCCGCAGGTCTCGATGCCTTGGCGGAGGCCTGGCAGTGGACGCACCGAGACACCGTTGTGCATGGATTGCCACTGTTTCACGTCCACGGACTGATCCTGGGCGTGCTCGGACCACTACGGGTGGGCAGCCGTCTGGTCCACACCGTCAAACCGACACCGCAGGCGTACGCGGATGCCGGCGGCTCCCTCTACTTCGGGGTGCCGACGGTGTGGTCGCGAATTGCCGACGACGAAGCGTCGGCCCAGGCGTTGGCTTCGGCCCGGCTGCTCGTGTCCGGTAGTGCACCGCTGCCCGTGCCGGTATTCGAGAAGTTGCGCGCCCTCACCGGCCATGCGCCCATCGAGCGGTACGGAATGAGCGAAACCATGCTGACCCTCAGTACCCGCGCCGACGGCGAGCGTCGGCCGGGCTGGGTGGGTCTACCGGTGCGCGGGGTCGAGACCCGGTTGCGCGACGAGGCCGGTAACGACGTGCCTCACGACGGCGAGAGCATCGGCGGACTTCAGGTTCGTGGACCCATGCTGTTCGACGGCTATCTCAATCGCCCTGATGCCACTGCCGAATCGTGGACTGATGACGGTTTCTTCAAGACCGGTGACGTCGCAGTCATCGACGAGGGTGGATTCCACCGCATCGTGGGCCGTGAATCCATCGATCTGATCAAGACGGGCGGCTTCCGGGTGGGGGCCGGCGAGATCGAGACGGCCATCCTGGGGCATCCCGGCGTCGCCGAGGTCGCGGTGGTCGGCGTTCCCGATCCTGACCTCGGCCAGCGGATCGTGGCGTGGGTTGTTCAGCGGGCGTCCGCACCCGAGGTCACAGAATCGGACCTCGTGGATCTGGTGGGTGCGCAGTTGTCCGCGCACAAGCGTCCACGCGAAATTCGGTTTGTCGACACCCTGCCGCGGAACGCGATGGGCAAGGTGCAAAAGCGCTTGTTACTGCCCGAATAATCTTGTTTGGTTGGTTTTTCTGTGTTTTTCGCTACACTACCCGCCGGTAAGACTTGCTCCAGTTGCGTGCGCAACTGGCATCGGAGGGACAGGTTTCATGGCGGGCGGACGGCATTCGAGCGCTGACAGCGGGCGATCATTCGGTTTTTACGCAGTCGGCGGGATGGTTGCGCTGGCGCTCGTTGCCACCGGAATTGTCGTGTTCAAGTCCGTGCAACCCGATACCTGCGACAGCGTCGAAGACTTCACCCTGGCAGCAGACCCGTCCATCGCGCCGTCGATCTCCGAGGTGCTGGCCGGAACCACCCCGGAGCAGACGGACTGCATGCATGTCGTTGTCGAAGCGGCACTGCCAGGCGACGTGGTCGGGCGACTGGGTAAGGGCGCCGACGCACCGGATCTATGGATTCCGGACTCCACGTCGTGGATCAGCAAGGCAGCTCTCACCGCGGCCGGTCCGGTTGCCGCCGCCGGTGGTTCCATCGCGACGTCTCCGGTGGTGTTGGCATCCGGAGGTGAGGAGTTTGCCGACTGGCTCTCGGTGCTCAAAGTGCCCGATCTTGCCCTCGGCAATCCGCTGTCCACCGGAATCGCGTCCGCCCCGATCCAGGCTGCACTAGCTGAGAGCGGGAGCGGCGCGGATGCTGTTCGCACGGCCCTGGTGCCACACGCCCAGGCCGAAAGTGTGCGCGCCGAGGACCAACCCGTCGGCGCGAAGATGCTGACCGAACTTGTCAGTACCGGCAAGGTAGGCGTGTCGACAGAACAGCAGGTCACCCAGTTCGCGAACGCCGCCATCAGCGCGACGGTACCGTCCACCGGAACCGTCCTGATGGACTACCCGTTGGTGGTGAGCGCCTCGGCGCCCGATCGCCATTACGCCGCAGCGCAGAAGGCAAAAGTCCTCGCGACGCTTTTAGAGAGTCCCGAGGCGCAGGAAATACTGGCTCGCAACGGTTTTCGTGACCAGTCCGGCCAGGGGCAGGTAGATGGGGGCGTCGGAGCTGTCCAAGCTCTGCCGGTGCCGGACCAAGCCACACTCGACAAGACGCTCGGATCCTGGGCATTGTTGGCCAAGCCGATCCGCACTCTCGTCGCGATCGACGTGTCGTCGTCGATGGACTTCCCGGCCGCCGGTGGGAAGACCCGCATGGACCTCACGACAGCTGCCGCACTCACCGGCAACCAGGTGTTCCCGGACAGTGTCGCCGCCGGACTCTGGGCCTTCTCACAGGGCATGAACGGAACGCAGGACTACCAGGAACTGGTTCCGATTCGCCGCTACGACACCATGGTTGGCGGAATATCGCAGCGAGCCCTCATGGCCGAGCAGACCAAGAAGCTGACACAACTCAAGCGCGGCGCAACGGGCCTCTACGACACCACGCTCGCGGCGTTTCGGAAAGTTCAGGAATCGTACGACCCGCGTGCGGTCAACAGCGTGATCGTCCTGACCGACGGCGCCAACGAGGATCCCGACAGCATCACGCGCGAGCAATTGCTCGACGTGCTCGAACGGGAGCAGGACCCAGCGCGACCCGTGATCATCGTGACCATCGGTATCACCGACGACGCTGATGCGGCTGCGCTGGCAGACATTTCACGCGTGACCGGCGGGTCCACCTACATCGCCCGTGATCCGTCGGAGATCTCCGGCGTGTTTGTCAACGCACTGGCTCACCGCGGCGCTTAGCCGGTCAGCACGAGGGGATCACCGTCGGTAACGGCAATGGTGTGCTCGCTGTGCGCGGTACGTGATCCGTCGGCCGAGCGGATGGTCCATCCGTCGTCGTCGAAGATGATCTTGTCGGTTGTGAGAGCGAACCACGGTTCGATCGCGAGTGTCAGCCCGCGTCGCAGTTTCATGCCGCGACCTGCGCGTCCGATGTTGGGGATGTGCGGATCTTCGTGCATGGTGCGCCCAAGTCCGTGGCCACCGAATTCGGTGTTGACCGGGTAGCCGTAATCGGCTGCGACAGCGCCGATGGCAGCGGAGATGTCGCCGAGTCGATTCCCCGGCCGGGCGACTTCGATAGCAGCGGCGAGGGCCCGTTCGGTGGCTTCGATGAGGCGTTGGTCCTCGGCGCGGGGAACACCGACGATGAGACTGCGTGCCGAGTCGGCAACCCACCCGTCGATGGAGACCGCGATGTCCATGGTCAGCAGGTCGCCGTCCTGTAGTACGTAGTCGTGCGGAAGTCCGTGCAGCACTGCATCGTTGACGGACAGGCAGATGACATTGCGGAAGGGTCCACGTCCGAAGGACGGTGAGTAGTCCCAGTAGCAGGACACGGCGCCGCGTTCTTTGATCAGGTGGCGGGCGCGGTGCTCGAGGTCGAGGAGATTGACTCCGGGCTTGGCGCGAGCAGCGAGATCGGTGAGCAGTTCCGCGATGAACGCGCCGGTGACGCGCATCGCTTCGATCTCGTTGGTTGTTTTCAGTTCCACCACAGGAATTTCCTTTCGGGCCGGTATTAAAATACCACCATACGGTACTCTGATCGCATGGTGCGACTTCCGTTAACTCCGGCCCAGCTTGCTGTCGGTCAGCAGTTGGGTGCCTATCTGCGTCAAGCCCGGGGTGGTCGCACGCTTGTCGATGTGGCGGAGGCCGCCGCGATTTCGCCGGAAACATTGCGCAAGATCGAGACCGGGCGCATGCCGACGCCGGCGTTTGTCACGATTGCCGCACTCGCCGATGTGCTTTCAGTGCCACTCGATGAGCTTGCCCGGATCTGCCTCGCCCGCGTAACCGCTTAGGCGGCTTCGGGGCTGGCCCACGGTATCGGAAGTGGCGGAGCGACCGACGAATACCGGTGGCCGGTAGGTGTTGTCGTGGTGAATGAGTGCCCGGTACCGGGTGCGTGATCGTCGGTTTCGGCGTACCAGTCCAAGCCCTGTTTGGCGTAATTGCATGCCGCGCACAGTCCTGCACCGTTGACTGCGCTGGTGGCGCCGCCTCTCTGATGGTCGCGAATGTGGTCGCGATGACGAACGGGTGCATCACACCACGGTGTGCGGCAGCTTCGATCACGGAGGTCGATCAACTGCGCCAGTCCCTTCGGGAAGATTCTGGACTTGGATTCCATAGCTGTCAGCTCTCCCGTGGAGGGGCGGGCATACAGTCTCCGGATGTGTGCGACGATATGAGAGTCTTTGCCGGACTGCGCAATCCACTCCCGCGCAATGCCGGCAGGAATGGGTCCGTAACCGTTGACGTGCGCGGGGTCCGTGGCATCGCCGAAGAGTGTTTGGTCGGAAATTACAAGATTCACGGTGACGGGTGTGGGTGTGGCGCGGCCGATTCCGGTGACTCGCTCGACGAGGAGATCAGCCATGATCTGAGCACGAGTGCGATCGTCACCATGGGAGAGGATGGAATCTGCGTCCCGCATGAGTGTGGCATGAACGGCAACCCCTTCCGCGACAGGGAGCAGAACACTGAGGTAGCACATGGTGTCGGGCGCCGGCCGTGACGTCACCCGTCGGTCACTTACGGCTTTGCGGGCGCGCCGGACCACACTTTCGGCATCTACCTCGGCGGTGCGTGCGCGGATTCTGGCGGTCAATTGTTGGTCCCCGCAGCCGGCCACGTTATCTGCATCGCAGCAGAACTCGCGATCGAGTGCGGCGCGATCTTGGACTGTGAGGCAGGCGGTTTCGCGCATGAGGATAGTGGCCCGCTGTTCATTGATGGCGCCGTAGATCAGGAGCCTGAGTGTGTAGGGCATCTCGTCGTTCAATGCGCGGGCGAGGCTCAGGTGTTGAGTGCCCGACCAGACTGATTCGCGTCGAG
The DNA here is from genome assembly GCF_050586165.1 of Rhodococcus sp. 24CO. Classification (NCBI taxonomy): domain Bacteria; kingdom Bacillati; phylum Actinomycetota; class Actinomycetes; order Mycobacteriales; family Nocardiaceae; genus Rhodococcus; species Rhodococcus sp. 24CO. The sequence goes on from NZ_JAZFNF010000004.1 coordinate 472,800, forward strand.
CGAGAGCAACTTGGGCGTTGATTCCGCGACCCTGATGTGCAGCCGGAACGCCGCGTTCACTGCGGTCTTTGCGAGTGGAAGCATCCAGATCGGCAGCTAGCAATGCTTGTGCGCCTGCACAACTGGCCTTCAGTTCCTCGAGTGCGCGCAGCAAGTCTATTCGTGCTGCATTGTCGACGGAACGGTCCATATCGATGAGTAGTGAACGGAACTGTGTGATCGTGTGGTCGGAAACTGCGGTCGTCATCATTGCCCCCCGGTAATGTCGAACGTGCATTCGATATTACCGTCGAATATCCACCTGCGCAATAGTTTTGACTTGCCGATGTGAATGGATCAGAGTGGGAGAGTGGTCGTGGGACAGGGGGGCGAGTGAATTTGTGGGATATGGCTGCCGATGGAGTGATGCCGCTGCCGTCGGGGCGGCTGGTTAGAGGTCGGGGATTACGCAATCCTTTGCCGGACGGACCGCTGCCCGAATTCGGGTTGTACGCGCAGGCACGTCAACCGTCTGCATTTGCATGGGAAAGCAGATGGATACGCTGGCCAGACTTCTGGCTGCCAAGCGATCGCCCAGAGTTTCGGCGCGCGCTGGAGGAACTGTTGCTGCGATCCGAGACCGAACGGGTGGAGATTGCGTGTGGGGGTGGGTTCGGGCGTACGGGAACAGCGTTGGCCGCTCTGGCGGTGCTCGACGGAGTTGCCGCCGATGAGGCGGTCGCCTACGTGCGCGAACACTATTCGCGACGGGCAGTGGAAACTCCGTGGCAGCGGCGGTTCGTGTCTACGTTCGCGTAGCTGGAGGCACTAGCTGGTCGCTGCGAGAGCCTTGCTCTTGCGCCACCGCGAGTTTGCGTATCCGAGCGCGGCGATCACCGCAAAAAGGACTGCTGTCGAGATCAACTGATCCCGGGCGTCTTCGTCGAACAGCATGAGGACAACAAACGCTCCGAGCATCGCCAGGGTGGCGTAACTCAGGTACGGGAATAGCCACATGCGGATGGTCAGTTTGCCTTCGGCTTCGAGTCGCTTACGCAGGCGAAGGTGGGAGACAACGATGAAGATCCAGATGACGAGCAACGCGGCACCGACTGCATTGAGCAGGATGCCGAGGAGGTCGTCTGGCAGAAGCCAGTTGAGCATGACGGAAACGAAGCCGAAGAACACGGACAGCAATACCGCGTTGGTCGGAACTCCCGTGCTCGAGAGTTTGGCCATGAATGCGGGGCCGTCACCACGTCGGGACAGCGAGAAGGCCATGCGTGAGGTGCCGTAGATGTTGGCGTTGAAGGCCGACAGCAAGGCGACAACCACAACAAGTTCCATGAACCCGGCAACACCGGGGATGTTGGCCAGATTGAGGACGGAGACAAAGGGACTTGTCTCGAGATCGGGATCGTTCCACGGCAAGACCAACACCATGATCGAGATAGCGCCGATGTAGAAGACGCTGATACGCCAGACGACGCTGCGGACGGCGAGCGCGATGGAGCGTTCCGGATTCTCAGATTCCGCCGCGGCGATGGTGACGATTTCGATACCGCCGAACGCGAAGGCAACAACAAGAAGGCCGGCAGCGACGCCCGAGAATCCGTTGGGCATGAACCCGCCCTGGCCGAAGAGATTCGAGGTTCCCACCGGGTCCGTATCGGGAAGCAGGCCGAACACCAGCAATACGCCGATGATCAGGAAGCCGATGATGACGGTGACTTTGATTGCCGCGAACCAGAATTCGAACTCGCCGAAGTTGCTGACCTTGGCCAGGTTCACGATGGCAAAGAACACCACGAAGACCAGCGCGATCAACCATTGCGGTATCGACGGCAGCCACTCGTTGACGATGGCGGACGCACCGGTGATCTCGGCGCCCAGAACCATGATGAGCATGAACCAGTAGAGCCAGCCCATCACGAAGCCGGCCCACTCGCCGATCCCGAGGCGTGCGTAATGCGAGAACGAACCACTGGCGGGGATGGCAGCGCCCATCTCGCCGAGCATTCGCATCACGAAGACGACTACGGCGCCCGCGATGACGTAGGAAAGCAGAACTGCGGGACCGGCCGTCGCGATACCGACGCCCGTTCCGAGGAACAGGCCGGCGCCGATGGCCGAGCCCAGGCCCATCATCGTCAGATGGCGGACCTTGAGACCCTGGCCGAGAGCGGTGGTCGTTTCTTCGGGGGCGTCGGTTTTACTCATCAGTCGTTGGCGTGAAGTGCGGCATTCAGTTCGACGCCGGTGCCCTTCCACGGCACGACCTCGACGGCACCCGAAACCGAGTTGCGACGGAACAGCAGGTTGGACTTGCCGCTCAGTGCCAAGGCCTTGACGACGGTTCCGTCGGGGCCGGTGACCTTGGTGCCCGCGGTGACGTACAGACCGGCTTCGAGGACGCAGTCGTCACCGAGGGAGATGCCGAGTCCGGCGTTGGCGCCGAGGAGGCAACGCTTGCCGACGGAGATGGTTTCCTTGCCGCCGCCGGACAGGGTGCCCATGATGGACGCGCCGCCACCCACATCGGAACCGTCGTCGACGACGACGCCTGCGGAGATGCGGCCTTCGACCATGGAGTTACCGAGTGTGCCGGCGTTGAAGTTCACGAAGCCTTCATGCATGACAGTGGTGCCGGAGGCGAGGTGTGCGCCCAGACGGACACGATCGGCGTCGGCGATGCGGACACCCGAGGGGACGACGTAGTCGACCATGCGGGGGAACTTGTCGACGCTGAAAACGGTGACAACGCCGCGGATGCGCAGACGTGAGCGGACCTGCTCGAAGCCTTCGACAGCGCAGGGTCCGAAGTTGGTCCACACGACGTTGGCGAGGAGGCCGAACTGGCCGTCGAGGTTGACGCCGTGCGGCGCAACGAGACGGTGGGAAAGCAGGTGAAGGCGCAGGTAGACGTCGTACGCGTCGACGGGGGCCTTGGAGAGGTCAGCGATGGTGGTGCGGACGATGACCTGCGAAACCTCGCGTGCCTCGTCGGTTCCCGCCAGCAGTGCGAGATCGGAGGGAATGTCTGTTCCCTCGACGTTCTCGGTACCGGTCGTCTTGAATGTTCCCAGCTCCGGTGCGGGGAACCAGGTGTCGAGGACGGTACCGTCCGCGGTCACGTTGGCGATACCTACTGCTGATGCTCCGTGTGCGCTCACAGGACTAGAGATTACTGGGTGCGCTGGCTGCGGGCTTAGGCTGGTGGCCGTGAGCATCCTCGATCTTGCCTCCGACCCCATCGATCTGACGGCCGCTCTGGTCGACATTCCCAGCGTTTCCCACGACGAATCCGCGATCGCGGACGCCGTCGAGGTTGCGTTGCGTGAGCAGACCAGCGGCTTCGAGATCATCCGCAACGGCAATGCCGTTCTGGCTCGGACGTCGCGCGGATTGCCGAGCCGGGTGATGCTTGCCGGGCATCTCGACACAGTTCCGATTGCGGACAATGTTCCCTCTCGCCGTGAGGGTGACATCTTGCACGGGTGCGGCACCGTGGACATGAAATCCGGCGACGCCGTGTTCCTGCACCTTGCGGCGACGATCGAGAACTTGGCCCACGACCTGACACTGGTGTTCTACGACTGCGAGGAAATCGCCGCCGCCTACAACGGCCTCGGCCGGATCGAACGCGAAATCCCGCAATGGCTCGCCGCGGATGTCGCGATCCTGGGCGAGCCGACGGCCGGGTTCATCGAGGCCGGGTGCCAGGGAACGATGCGCGTGCGCTTGACCGCGTCGGGTACCAGGGCGCATTCAGCCCGGTCCTGGTTGGGGGACAACGCGATTCACAAGTTCGGTACTGCGTTGGAGCGGATGTCGGCCTATTCGCCGCGTTCGGTCGATATCGACGGTTGTGTCTACCGGGAGGGACTCTCGGCCGTGCGGATCTCCGGCGGCGTCGCGGGGAACGTGGTGCCGGACGCAGCCGAGATGGACGTCAACTTCAGATTTGCACCTGATCGCAGTGAGGCGCAGGCCGAGGCTCACGTGCGGGAAGTCTTCGACGGCTTGGATCTCGGATTCGAGATTACGGACTCGTCTCCTGGCGCTCTGCCCGGCTTGGCCAATCCGTCGGCCGCCGCCTTGATCGAGGCTGCGGGCGGACAGTTCCGGGCCAAGTACGGTTGGACCGATGTGTCCAGATTCTCGGCTCTCGGCATTCCCGCGGTGAATTACGGCCCCGGCGATCCGAACCTGGCGCACAAGCGTGACGAGCACGTCCCGGTGCAGCAGATCACCGACGTCGCGGCCGTGCTGAGGAAGTATTTGTCGGCCTGAGCGTTAGCCTTGCGTGCATGGCACCAGAGAAGAATTCAGCCTCCAAGAAGCACAGTTCGTCGATCAAGCACCGCGGTCCTGTTCAACTCCGGCGCAAACGCAAGGATGAGAAAACCACCACGGACCAGCGTCTGCTCGACAAGCGCGGCCCCACCGACTGGGTCCATACCGATCCGTGGCGTGTGCTGCGCATCCAGAGCGAATTCATCGAAGGTTTCGGGGCGCTCGCCGAGGTCCCTCGTGCGGTCACCGTGTTCGGTTCGGCACGCACAGCTCTCGATCATCCCGAATACCAGGCAGGCCGTGAGCTGGGAACGGCGTTGGCCGAAGCCGGGTACGCCGTCATCACCGGTGGTGGGCCGGGAGTCATGGAAGCCGCCAACCGCGGTTGCAGCGAGGCCGGTGGATATTCGATCGGACTCGGCATCGAGTTGCCGTTCGAGCAGGGGCTCAACGAGTGGGTCGACCTCGGCATCAACTTCCGGTACTTCTTTGCGCGCAAGACGATGTTCGTGAAGTACTCGCAGGCCTTCATCTGCTTGCCTGGCGGCTTCGGAACGCTGGACGAGTTGTTCGAAGCGCTTACTTTGGTGCAGACCCACAAGGTCACGCGCTTCCCGATTGTCCTGTTCGGCACGGAGTACTGGTCCGGATTGGTCGAGTGGATCCGGAACACACTCGAGCATGACGGAAAGATCTCCGAAGGTGATGTGAACCTGCTGCACGTCACCGACAGTGTGGAAGAAGCAGTCCGGATAGTCGCCGAAGCCAATCTAGGCGTCGACGAGGCCGCCGATCTGGGGAAAGAAGAAGAATGGTGACCGATTCCGACAAGAAGTACTCGATCTGCGTCTACTGTGCGTCGGGGCCGGTGGACGAGTCGTTCCTGGCTTTGGCCGCAGAGGTGGGCACCGCGATCGGACGACGCGGGTGGCAGTTGGTTTCGGGCGGTGGCAACGTCTCGATGATGGGTGCTGTCGCGGAGTCGGCTCGGGCTGCGGGCGCATGGACCGTCGGCGTCATCCCGAAGGCGTTGGTGCACAAGGAAGTTGCGGACGTCAACGCGGACGAATTGATCGTCACCGACACGATGCGTCAGCGCAAGCAGTTGATGGAAGACAACGCAGATGCGTTCATCACCTTGCCCGGCGGTATCGGGACGTTGGAGGAGTTGTTCGAAACGTGGACTGCCGGCTACCTCGGGATGCACAGCAAGCCTGTGGTCCTGCTTGATCCGGTGGGGCACTACACCGGACTGCTCGAATGGTTGGACAAATTGGACGGCACGGGGTTTGTGGGCCGGAAGGCTTTGGATACGTTGCTGGTCAGGACTGATGTCGAGGCTGCACTCGACGCTTGTGTGAGCTCCTGACCAAGTGCGTGACGGGCCACCTTACCGTGGAGTAAGGTGGCCCCGGGGGTGGCCGTCGAGTCGCCGGATACGTGATTGGGGAGACATGAGTTCGGAAGCACGCGACAAAGTTGGCATGCTGGATCTGGCGGCCAAACTGCCGTCGATGATCACCGAGGTGCCCATCCTCCTGAAGGGGGCGTCCGGCCTGCTGCGCAAGCCTTCGGCCGCGATGTCCATCGGACTCATTCTCCAGCAGAACGCCGCAGCGCATCCTACTCGTCCGTTCATCCGGTTCGAGGGCCATGCAACGAGTTACGACGACGCCAACGCGCAGGTCAACCGATATGCTGATGTATTGCGCACGCGCGGCGTCCAACGCGGCGACGTGGTGGCGATCCTCGGCAAGAACACTCCGGAATCGCTGCTAATTGCCTTGGCGGCCGTCAAACTCGGTGCGGCAGCGGGAATGCTGAACTACAACCAGCGAGATGATGTTCTCGCACACAGTCTTACACTGCTCGGCGCCCGCGTGCTTGTTGTCGCCGATGACAGCGAAGAAGCGCTCGAATCATTGCCGGAAGGGTTTACCGGACCGGAGCAACTTCTGGTCAGCGAGCTCGACGACCTGGCAAAAACGGCCGACGCGACCAATCCAGCTGTGACGGCCCAGATCCTCGCGAAGGAAAAAGCCTTCTACATCTTCACCTCGGGTACTACCGGAATGCCCAAGGCCAGCTTGATGACTCACTTCCGCTGGCTCAAGTCCATGTCCGGTCTCGGGCTCATGGGTGTCCGGTTACGTTCGTCGGACACGCTGTATTGCTGCTTGCCGCTCTATCACAACAATGCCTTGACGGTGTCGTTGTCGTCGGTGCTGGCTTCGGGTGCGACGCTTGCCATCGGCCGACAGTTCTCGGCGTCGCGATTCTGGGACGATATCGCGCTCAACAAAGCGACCGCCTTTGCCTACATCGGCGAATTGTGCCGGTATCTCCTCAATCAGCCCGAGAAGCCCACCGACCGTGACAATTCTGTTCAATTGATGGTCGGAAACGGTTTGCGGCCGGAAATCTGGAAGGAATTCACCGAGCGTTTCGGTATCGCGCGAGTTGCCGAGTTCTACGGTGCCAGCGAATGCAACATCGCCTTTGTCAACGCACTCAACGTCGATCGGACCGCCGGAATCTGCCCTTTGCCGCATGCCGTCGTCGAATTCGACGAGGAAACCGGAAAAGCGTTGCGTGGTCCGGACGGACGATTGCGCAAAGTGCCGACGGGGTCCGTTGGACTGCTGCTTTCCAAGATCACGGACCGAGCACCCTTCGACGGGTACACCGATGAAGCCGCGACCAACAGCAAATTGGTGCGCGGTGGTTTCAAGGACGGTGACACCTGGTTCGACACCGGCGACCTCGTGCGCAAGCAGGGGTGGAGCCATGTGGCCTTTGTCGATCGCCTCGGTGACACATTCCGGTGGAAGGGTGAGAACGTCGCAACCACCGAGGTCGAGGGTGCGCTCAGTTCACATCCGGCGATCGCGGAGGCCGTCGTCTACGGTGTCGAGATCCCGGGTACCGACGGGCGGGCGGGTATGGCAGCCGTGACCTTGCGCGACGGCAACACCTTCGACGGCAGTGACATCGCCACCCATTTGTACGGAAAGCTCCCCAGCTACGCCATGCCGCTGTTCGTTCGCATCGTCGACTCCCTCGAACACACCAGCACGTTCAAATCGCGCAAGGTGGAATTGCGCAACGACGGATACGAGGTCGGCGCAGACACCCTGCACGTCCTCGCCGGCCGCGAGAGCGGGTACGGCGATTCGTACGACAGTTATGTCGACGAGGTAGCCGCAGGCTCGGTACCCAAGGGCTAGACCGCGTTCCGTCATGCCAGTATGAAAGGCATGTCTTCATCGGCCGGTTCATCCGTGCAGCCAGATCCGGCGCCCACCTTGTGCGGCCGGCCGGTCGCGGTCGACCGTGCATTGGTCATGGCGATCGTCAACCGAACACCCGACTCGTTCTACGACCAAGGTGCGACGTTCTCTGATTCTGCCGCGATGGCTGCGGTGGATCGTGCGGTCGACGAAGGCGCCGATCTGGTCGATATCGGGGGAGTGAAGGCCGGCCCCGGCGATCTGGTCGACACCGACGAGGAGATCAGGCGCGTCATTCCCTTTGTCGCGGCGATCCGGGACAAGTTTCCGGATCTGTTGATCAGCATCGACACGTGGCGCAGCGACGTCGCCCGTCTCGCTCGTAAGGAAGGCGCCGATCTGATCAACGACACCTGGGCCGGCGCCGACCCGGAACTGGTCATGGTTGCTGCCGAAACGGGGGCGGGCATCGTGTGCTCACACACCGGTGGCGCCGTGCCGCGGACGCGTCCGCACCGCGTCAGATACACCGATGTTGTTGCCGATGTGGTGAACGAAGTTGTCACCGCTGCCGAACGAGCCCTTGCATTAGGCGTGCCACGTGACGCGATTCTGGTCGATCCGACCCACGATTTCGGCAAGAACACCTTTCACGGGCTCGAGTTGTTGCGAAAAGTGGACATTCTTGTAAACACCGGGTGGCCAGTGCTGATGGCGCTGAGCAATAAGGACTTTATCGGGGAGACTCTGGGGGTAGAGCTTTCCGAGAGGCTGGAGGGAACATTGGCAGCGACAGCAATGGCCGCGGCGGGCGGTGCCCGAGTGTTCCGGGTGCACGAGGTGGCATCTACGCGCCGGGTGGTCGACATGGTGGCGGCAATTCAGGGCCGACGCGCCCCGGTTCGAACGGTTCGGGGGCTGGCATGAGCATTACCGGCACTGGGTCCACGCGCACGTGGTCCGAAGCAAACAGTTGGGATCACCCCAGTTGGACGGTCGAGGAACTCGAACGAGCCAAAGCTGGCCGCACCGTCTCGGTGGTGCTTCCAGCACTCAACGAGGAGGAGACCGTCGCATCGGTGGTCGACACCATTCATCCGTTGCTCGGCGGGTTGGTGGACGAACTTGTTGTCCTTGACTCCGGATCTACCGACCGCACCGCGAAGCGGGCACGGGCTGCCGGCGCACGGGTGATCAGCCGCGAGTCCGCGGTGCCGTCGCTCCCTCCCGCAGCCGGCAAAGGTGAAGTCCTGTGGCGCTCGATCGCGGCGACTACCGGTGATCTGATCGCGTTCGTGGATTCCGATCTCATCAATCCGGACCCGGCGTTTGTTCCGAAGCTGTTGGGTCCATTGCTCACCGTCGACGGTATTCACCTGGTGAAGGGGTATTACCGGCGTCCGTTGCGCGTCAGCGGGACAGAAGACGCCAACGGCGGCGGGCGTGTCACCGAGTTGGTGGCGCGGCCGATGCTGGCGGCGCTGCGACCGGAACTCACGGCCGTTCTGCAACCGCTGGGCGGTGAGTACGCCGGGACCCGGGAGTTGCTCTCCGCCGTGCCGTTTGCACCCGGCTACGGAGTCGAGATCGGGCTGTTGCTCGATACGTACGACACCCTCGGACTCAGCGCGATCGGTCAGGTCAATCTCGGCGTCCGGAAGCACCGCAATCGGCCGCTTGCCGATCTGGGCGTGATGAGCCGGCAGATCATCGGGACGATGCTGCGGCGCTGTGGCATCGAGGATTCCGGCGCCGGGTTGACGCAGTTCCTGGTCGAGGGCGATTCGTTTGCCCCGGCCACCACCGAGGTGTCGCTGCTCGACCGTCCGCCGATGAATTCGATTATCCGCAGCGCGGGGGTCTGACCGCAGCGGAACGTGTATGGGAGTATCGGGGCATGTTGACGATCCTCCTGTACCTGATTGTCATGGCGCTTGTCGGCGGGATGATCTTCCTTGCCGCGAGTGCTGTATTCGGGCGCTCGGAAGAACTGCCGCCGCTTCCTCCCGGCACCACAGCGGCCGTGCTTCCCGCGGAAGGCGTGACAAGCACCGACGTCGACGCATTGCGATTCCAGCAGGTCTTGCGCGGGTACAAGGCCAGTGAAGTGGATTGGGCCCTGCATCGGCTCGGAATGGAAATCGACTCTCTCCGTGCGCAATTGGAAGCAAGATCGGATGCTGCCCCAGAAGTTGCGGAGTCCGACGCGGGCGCGCGCGAGGCGGCAACCGTGAGTGAGCGCCCGGAAGATGTCTGACGGAATTGTTCGCTGCGACTGGGTGATCGAATCACCAGGCGACACGCTGTACCGCGATTACCACGACCACGAATGGGGTCAACCCCTCCACGGTCGTGACGCCTTGTTCGAGCGACTCGCACTCGAAGCATTTCAATCAGGATTGTCGTGGATCACGATTCTGAGAAAGCGTGAGGCTTTCCGATCGGCGTTCGCCGGATTTGTTCCCGAGAAAGTTGCCGAATACGGCCAAGCGGACGTGGACCGCTTGCTCGCGGATTCCGCGATTATTCGCAATCGGGCCAAAATCGAGGCAACAATTGCCAATGCGCGAGTACTTGTGAATTCACCGGAATTGGATCTCGATAGGTTGCTCTGGTCCTTTGCACCGCCCCCACGCACCGCGCGACTCGCTTCAATTGCAGACGTTCCCGCTATCACCGAAGAATCAACTGCCATGGCCAAGGAACTCAAACGGTTCGGCTTCAAGTTTATCGGCCCTACCACGGCATATGCGCTCATGCAGGCCACCGGAATGGTTGACGATCACATTGCCGATTGTTGGGTTCCACCGGTAGTGCCGTAGTAGTGCGGACACGCGTAAATGTGACTCAGATTCCCGGTTCCGGGACGGATAGGGAACAATGGAGGCTACGAGCCTCGCTGATCGTTGGCGGGGCGCACCGTTTGTCGACGCGCAGTGAAGTGCAGCGCAGATCTGGAGGGAGCAGAGGATGGCGGCCATGAAGCCCCGGACCGGGGACGGTCCCCTCGAAGCAACCAAAGAGGGACGAGGAATCGTCATGCGGGTTCCACTCGAGGGTGGCGGACGCCTTGTCGTCGAGCTGACCCCGGATGAAGCTGCTGCGCTGGGTGTGGAACTTACAAACGTCACCAGCTAGTCGGGTCCAGGTAGGAAATGCACCCAGGCTCCGCAACCGATCTTCGGTGCGGGGCCTGAAGTGTGTGTAGGTCTAGGCGTTCGCGCCGAGCCGGAAGGGCAGTTGTGTGCTTGCCGAAGTGATCGATCTGCTGGCGTGCCCGCAGTGCCGTCTTGAACTCGATCTGATCGACCGCGCCCTCGAATGTGCACGAGGCCACCGATTCGACATCGCCAGGCAGGGCTACGTTTCCCTCATCAGCGGTGGGTCCACCAAATTCACCGGCGACAGCGCCGAGATGATTGCGGCCAGGTCCAGACTGCTCGGTAGTGGGCATTTTGATCCGCTGATGGACGCGGTTACGGCGGCGTGTGCGCGCTCGGGGGGCGTCGACCCGGCACGGATCGTCGAAATCGGTTCCGGCACAGGACAATATCTCGAACATGTGATCAGCCGGCTCCCGGATTCTCGGGGAATTGCCCTCGACGTCTCGAAATTCGCGGCCCGGCGAGCAGCCAAAGTCCACGACAGAATCGGATCGATAGTCGCGGACGTGTGGCAGCCCCTACCCATTCGTGACGGCGTGCTCTCTCACGTGCTCTGTGTGTTCGCTCCGCGCAATGGTGAGCAGTCCCACCGCGTTCTGGCCGACGAGGGCGTTCTCGTGGTTCTGACGCCCACAGACAGGCATCTGCGTGAGCTGATCGAGTTACTCGGCATGGTTCGCGTCGACGACAAGAAGGTGGAACGGCTCGGAACGTCCATGGCCGGACTGTTCGAGCGTGAACACTCCGAGGGCGTCGAGTTCACCATGCACCTCACCCACGACGAGGTTCTCGATCTGGTGGGCATGGGGCCTTCCGCGCGGCACCTGACGTCGCAGCAACTCGAAGCCTCGGTAGCGGAACTTCCCGAACTCACACCGATCACCGCGTCTGCGACGATTTCCAGTTACCGCAAGGTCAACCGCGGCGTCTGATCGCGTCGTTGTAGACGTCGATGGTTTGTTTAGCGATCTCGGCCCACGAGAAATGCTCGATCGCCCGGACCCGGCCGGCCCGCCCCATCGCGTCGGCACCCGTCTTGTCGGCAACAACGTCGTTGACCGTCGCGGCCAAGGATTCCTCGAATGCAGCGGGTTCGTATGCGTTGTAGTGGACGAGTCGACCGGTCACGCCGTCGTCGACCACTTCAGGGATTCCGCCCACATCCGAAGCGACAACAGCAGTTTCGCAGGCCATGGCTTCGAGGTTGACGATCCCCAACGGTTCGTACACCGACGGGCAGACGAAGACTGTTGCGGCCGAAAGTATTTCGCGGATCTGTTCGGTGGGCAGCATTTCGCGGACCCAGAACACATTGCCGCGGTGCGCGGCGAGGGCCGCTACCGCCTGTTCTGTCTCGGCCGCTATTTCCGGCGTATCGGGGGCACCTGCGCACAGGACAAGCTGGATGGACGGGTCGAAATCGTGTGCCGCCGCGATCAGATGGCCGACACCCTTCTGGCGTGTGATGCGGCCGACGAACGCCACGATCGGTTGGCTGACATCGACGCCGATAGCCGTCAACGCAGACGCTTCGCCGGTTCCGGCGGGACCGGGATGCCACACACTCGTGTCGATCCCGTTGCGAACCACATGGATACGGCTCGGATCGAGCGACGGGTACGCGTCGAGGACGTCGGCGCGCATCCCGGAACTGACCGCGATGACAGCGTCGGCATGCTCGACTGCGGTGCGCTCGGACCACGACGAGACGCGGTAGCCGCCGCCCAACTGCTCGGCCTTCCACGGACGCCGGGGTTCGAGCGAATGTGCGGTCAGAATGTGGGGGACGTCGTAGAGCGCTGACGCCAGATGTCCGGCCAGCCCGGTGTACCAGGTATGGGAATGGACAATATCGACACCGCTTGCGGCTGCGGCCATCCGAAGCTCGGTGGACAGCGTTGTCAACGCGGGGTTGGCGCCGTCCAACGCGGGATCGGGGGAGTGGACGATCGCGTCGTCGCGCGGCGCTCCCATGCAGTGAACGTCGACGTCGACGAGCCGTTTCAACTGAGCGACCAGCTCGGTGACGTGCACGCCTGCCCCGCCGTAGATCTCCGGTGGGTATTCCTTGGTCATCATCGCGACTCGCACCGGCTAAACCTAACCGCCCGTGGTCGATCCGGCTACCGGCCGGCGCACTTCGCGAGTGTCGCGGCCCGCTTCGCTAGCGGGACTACCGGAGTGCGGATAGGTTAAGCGTGTGAGAAGCCAGCCGCATGTGCTTGGAATCGTGCTCGCCGGGGGCGAGGGCAAACGTCTCTATCCGCTGACGGCGGATAGAGCTAAACCAGCGGTGCCGTTCGGCGGCGCCTATCGACTGATCGACTTCGTGTTGAGCAACCTGGTGAACGCGGGCTATCTGCGTCTCTGTGTGCTCACGCAGTACAAGTCGCATTCACTCGACCGACATATATCGCAGACATGGAGGTTGTCCGGATTTGCGGGTGAGTACATCACTCCCGTCCCGGCGCAGCAGAGACTCGGGCCGCGCTGGTACACCGGCAGCGCCGACGCCATCCTGCAGTCGCTCAATCTCGTTTACGACGAAGACCCCGAGTACATCGTGGTGTTCGGCGCCGACCACGTGTACCGCATGGACCCCGAGCAGATGGTGCAGCACCACATCGACTCCGGCGCCGGTGTGACCGTCGCCGGTATCCGGGTGCCGCGCAGTGAGGCGTTTGCCTTCGGCTGCATCGACAGCGACGAGTCGGGACGCATCACGCAGTTCCTCGAGAAGCCGGCTCATCCGCCCGGCACCCCCGACGACCCCAATTCCACCTTTGCCTCCATGGGTAACTACGTGTTCACCACGAAGGTGTTGGTCGACGCCATCCGCGCCGACTCCGAGAACTCGGATTCCGATCACGACATGGGCGGCGACATTATCCCCGCCCTCGTCGCAGCCGGCGAGGCCTCGGTGTACGACTTCAAGGACAACATCGTTCCAGGCGCAACCGACCGCGACCGCGGCTACTGGCGCGACGTCGGTACCCTCGACGCTTTCTACGACGCACACATGGACCTCGTGTCGGTCCACCCCATCTTCAACCTGTACAACCGGCGCTGGCCCATCCGCGGCGCCACCGAGAACCTGGCACCGGCCAAGTTCGTGAAGGGCGGCCTCGCTCAGGAGTCGATAGTCGGCGCCGGATCGATCCTGTCCGCCGCTACGGTGCGCAACTCCGTCCTCAGCTCGAACGTGATGATCGAGGACGGCGCCACCGTCGAAGGCAGCGTCCTGATGCCAGGAGTGCGCATCGGCAAGGGAGCTGTCGTGCGCCGAGCCATCCTCGACAAGAACGTTGTTGTCGGTGACGGCGAAATCATCGGCGTCGACCTCGAACGAGACCGCGAACGATTTGCGATCAGCTCCGGTGGAGTCGTCGCAATCGGTAAGGGTGTCTGGATCTAGCTAGTAGAGGCTAGATCTTGCTGGCGCAGAGCAGTCCTTCACCGAGCGGAAGTAACACCCGAACCAGACGCTTGTCGTCCGCGATGGCCTTGGCGGCTTCGCGGACGGCCACCGTCGTGGCATCACGGGCCGACGGGTCGGCGACGCGACCGCCGGCAAGAGCGTTGTGCAGGACGATCACACCGCCTGGACGCAGCAACCGGATGCCTTCACGCACGTAGTGGGGCTGATCGACCGGGGCGCAATCGACAAATACCAAGTCGTATCCACCGTCGGCGAGGCGCGGCAGCACGTCGAGTGCATTGCCGTTGATCAACCGGGTGCGCGCAGGCGCGATTCCACTTTCGCGGAACGTCAATTTGGCTGCGCGCTGGTGCTCGGGTTCGCTGTCGATGGTGGTCAGGACACCGTCGTCGCGCATACCGTGCAACAACCACAGGCTGCTGACGCCGGCTCCGGTACCGACCTCGACCGCCGTCCTCGCACCGAGCATGCGGGCGAACATCGCCAGTGTCGCGCCGACTGCGGGCGTCACGGGTGCGGTGCCGAGGTCCAATGCTCGGTCCCGCGCCGCGGTAAAAATCTCGTCCTCGGAAACAACGTCCTCGACGTGGCGGAGTATCTGTTCGGCGTGGGTCACGCTCATGAGGTTATCGGGCCGGTCGCATTGACGCTGCAAGGCGCGCACCCTGACAGATTCTCAGGAATCCCTCAGCCTCTTCATAGGGCATGCACACCGCGGTACGAGAGGGTATGTACATCGCCGGAAGTGCACGGAACATCCGGCGGCGATGGATGAGCTGATCAACGGTGGTCCGGGAACAAAACACCTCGGTGTTCGGTTGTTCGAGTCATCGCGTGAGCTGACCGCGGCACGAAAAGACCAGGAGGATCCACTTATTTTCCAGATCAACGACGAGCCTCGCCCTCGAGAGTCGGAAGTAATGACGACGGAATCGGCTGTGGATTCCGAATTGATCGGTACTGCTGTTTTCGACGCAACGGGTGAGAAGTCGGCGATGCCGTCGTGGGACGAACTCGTCCGCCAACACGGTGACCGCGTGTACCGGCTTGCGTACCGCCTGTCCGGCGACGCGCAGGACGCTGAAGATCTGACCCAGGACACATTCATCCGTGTGTTCCGTTCCCTCTCCGACTACCAGCCAGGCACGTTCGAAGGCTGGCTGCACCGCATCACGACCAACCTGTTCCTCGACATGGTTCGCCGCCGCAACCGCATCCGCATGGAAGCGCTTCCGGAGGACTACGACCGCGTACCGTCAGCCGGTCCGGACCCCGAGCAGATCTACCACGACGCCCGCCTCGACGCCGATCTTCAGGCCGCATTGGACTCCTTGGCGCCGGATTTCCGCGCCGCTGTTGTGCTGTGTGACATCGAAGGTCTGTCGTACGAGGAAATCGGTGCCACACTGGGAGTCAAGCTCGGAACGGTTCGGAGCCGTATCCACCGTGGACGACAAGCGATTCGCGATCATCTGGCCGCAGCACAACGCGCCGGTGATTCCGAACGTGTCGGCGTCTGACGGGGGGAACGTTGGTCAATCATCTGGAGGGACGAATGACGGAGGCGCGGGCACCCCGCCAGTTCGGTTCGACCGAACACCTGGCAAGTGAGGCAATTGCCGCCTACGTCGACGGAGAACTTCGCATGCAGGCCTATCTTCGGGCCTCACACCACATCTCCTTGTGTGCCGAATGCACGGCTGCGGTCGATGCGCAGCAGCAGGCCCGTGGTGCGCTCCGGCGGAGCGGAGAGATGACGATGCCGCTGTCGCTTGTCGGCCTGCTCAGCGCAATTCCGACCTGCACCACCAATACTGCCGATACCTCGCCGCGGTCGGACGACGGTTTCGGCGCGATCGGCAAACGTCTTTCACGCCGTTGGCGTAAATGACCTGTCCTTTCGGCCC
Organism: Rhodococcus sp. 24CO; assembly: GCF_050586165.1. NCBI lineage: Bacteria > Bacillati > Actinomycetota > Actinomycetes > Mycobacteriales > Nocardiaceae > Rhodococcus > Rhodococcus sp. 24CO. The sequence continues at coordinate 488,815 of NZ_JAZFNF010000004.1, forward strand.
AGTCAGCGACGCCCTGCATCCACTGATCAGTGATACTGGACCGCGTGACTGACGGACAGAGGGGGCATTCCGGCGTGGATACCGATACTTCGGCAAACAACGCGGGTACTTCGGCAAATGGTTCGGTGGATCGACCCGCAGACGCGCCTGTTCTCGAACCCCGCCCGGTATACCGGCCGCAGATCGATCCGGCGTCGCAGCGGGCATTCAGTAGGCCGAGCGGCGTCGACGGTTCTTTCTCCCAGGCAGCTGCCCGGAGCGTGCCGACGCCCGGTGTTGTGGTCGGTTCGCCCGATCCGGTTCTCGCAGAGGCGTTCGGTCGCCCCGAGGGCGCCACGGAATCCATCGGCCGTGATCCCGAAGCCGACACGGAATCCGAACCCGAAGACGAGGTACCGAACGACCCGTGGCGTGATCCGGCGTCGTCGGTGGCTCTGGGTTCACCCGCGCAGGAAACGCAACCCGAAAGTTTGCCTCCCGCACCGAAACTCGATGTCCGCGACGTACTGTTCGGGCGTAAGGTCGCGCCGTCCGCGTTGGCCGCGCTTGCCGGAATGGCACTGGTAATTGCGCTGGTAGGCGGACTGCTCGCGACGGTGATTACCGCCGACCGAAGTTCCCTCACCAGTTCACACGTCACGTTGGTGCAATCCGGCGGTGGTGAACAGCCGCAATCCGACGTCGCGAAGGTCGCCGACGCGGTGCTGCCGTCCGTTGTCTCCATCCAGGTTGCCGTCGGCGATCATGGAAGCACCGGTTCGGGAGTCGTGATCGACGACGAGGGCTACATCGTCACCAACAACCATGTGATCTCCTCGGCCGCTCCGCCGGCCCAGAACGCGCGGATCCAAGTCATCTTTTCCGACGGCACCAAGACCGACGCTCAGATTGTCGGCCGCGACGTGAAGACGGACCTCGCGGTGCTGAAGGTGTCGGCGAGCAATCTGACGGTTGCGCAACTCGGGCGCTCCGAAGATGTCCAGGTAGGTGACGACGTCGTGGCCGTCGGTTCACCGTTGGGATTGAGCAAGACTGTGACACGCGGAATCGTCAGCGCCCTGAACCGTCCGTTGCGGTTGTCCGGCGAGGGCACCGACACCAACGCGGTGATCGACGCTGTCCAGACGGACGCGGCCATCAACCACGGCAACTCCGGTGGCGCTTTGGTGGATGCGGAAGCTCGCGTGATCGGCATCAACACCGCGATGCTCAGCGAATCGGGTGGTTCCGTCGGGCTCGGTTTTGCGATTCCGATAGACACGGTCACCGAGGTGGCGCAGGCCATCATTCGTGACGGTTCGGTACGCCACCCGGATATCGGCGTCAATGTTCGCACCGTTGTCAACGACGCCACCAGTGGTGCCGCGGTCGCGAATGTCCGTGACGGAAGCCCGGCGCAACAAGCCGGAATCGTCGAGGGCGACGTCATCGTCAAGGTCGGGGACAGGCAAGTGACGAGCGCCGACGAATTTGTTGTGGCAGTCAATGCAGCGGCGATCGGTCAGCCGGTCAATGTCGCGTTGATCCGCGAGGGACGCCAGGTAGACATATCGGTCACGCCGGTTTCGGACTGAGAACCTACGAGGTTGCTGTGAGGTTGATCCGGACCTGCGCGCAACAACCGGACACACAGTAGGCTTGCCCTGTGTTTGGCAACATCGGTTGGGGCGAGTTCATGATCCTCCTCGTAGCGGCTCTGGTCATTTTGGGACCTGAGCGGCTTCCTGGCGCGGTCTCCTGGGTTACACGATCACTGAGGCAGGTACGTGAATATGCTTCCGGAGCCCAGAATCAGCTCAAGGAAGAACTGGGCACCGACTTCGAGGATCTGCGTAAACCACTCGCAGATCTGAACAAGCTGCGCGGGATGACTCCGCGCGCTGTGATCACCCAGCATCTTCTCGACGGAGACGATTCCCTCTTCACCGGAGACTTCGACAAGAAGTCCCCAAGCGGTGGGAAGTCCCAAGCCGGTGTGAAGCCCCAGAGCGGCGCTCAGGAACCGATGTCACTCACGAAGGACAAGCCTCTCGCAGCCGGAGAGCGTCCGCCGGTCGACCTCGACGCAACCTGAGCGCAGCCGTTACATATTGCGCACGGTGTTGATGCCGAGCGACATTCCGGCGAGTCCGCGCTGACGGACAGCCAACTTGTCCGCGATCTCCGTCAATGCCTTCGCGGCAGCGCTGTCCGGTGCACTCAGCACGATCGGCGTACCGGCGTCACCAGCTTCGCGAACCGACGGGTCGAGCGGAATCTGGCCGAGCAGCGGAACCTTCGCGCCGACGGCCTTGGTGAGGCGATCGGATACCGTCTGTCCGCCGCCCGTTCCGAAGACATCCATGCGGGTGCCGTCCGGCAGTTCGAGCCACGACATGTTCTCGACGACGCCGGCAATACGCTGACGGGTCTGTAGTGCGATGGCACCGGCGCGCTCGGCAACCTCGGCGGCGGCTTGCTGCGGAGTGGTGACCACCAGAATCTCGGCGCTCGGGATGAGCTGGGCCACCGAGATGGCGATGTCACCCGTTCCAGGCGGAAGGTCCAGCAGAAGGATGTCCAGATCGCCCCAGAAGACGTCGGCGAGGAACTGCTGCAGCGCGCGGTGCAGCATCGGGCCACGCCATACGACCGGGGTGTTGCCCTGAGTGAACTGGGCGATGGAAATCATCTTCACGTCATGTGCGACGGGCGGCATGATCATCTTCTCGACCTGCGTGGGCTTGGCGTCGGTGCCGAGCATACGAGGGATGGAATGACCGTAGATATCGGCGTCGAGAACGCCGACAGACAGGCCGCGTGCAGCGAGTGCGGCCGCGAGATTGACTGTCACACTGGACTTTCCGACGCCACCCTTGCCGGAGGCGATGGCGTACACGCGGGTGAGGGAGCCGGGCTGGGCGAAGGGGATCACCGGTTCGGCGGAGTCGCCGCGCAGTGACTTGCGAAGTTCGGTGCGCTGCGCGTCGTCCATTACGTCGAGTTCGACCCGAATGGCGCCAACACCGGCGACGTCGGCAACTGCCTTGGTGACGCGCTCGGTGATCTCGGTGCGCATCGGGCACCCTGCGGTGGTGAGGTAGATCCCGATGTCGACGCTGTTGTCTTGCGCAAGCGTGATGTTCCTGACCATCCCCAATTCGGTGATGGGTTTGCGGATCTCAGGGTCGAGAACTCGCGCGAGCGCGGAGCGAACGTCGGACTCGGTCAGTGCGGACATGACTCCATGGTAGGTGTCGGCAGATCAGTGAATGCGAGGCAGGTCCGCTGCGGCGGGCACGATGCCGGTGGAGTATCCGGCAGTCCAGGCCAGGACGTTGGCGACGTAGGCGGCCGAGTTGTTGTAACGATGGATTGCTTTGGCGGCCTGCGTGAGGTCCTGCATGTTCAATCCGCCGTCGCACAGGTACTTTCCGGTGGTCAGTGCGGAGTCGAAGAGGTTCTGCGGATCGGAGATGCCGTCACCGTTGCCGTCGCCGGCGTACTGCGTCCACGTGGACGGGATGAACTGCATCGGGCCGACTGCGCGGTCGTACACGGTGTCGCCGTCGAGTGCGCCGCCGTCGGTGTCCATGATCACGGCCTGGCCGGGGAGGCTGCCGTTGAGGGGCAGTCCGATGACAGGCTCGAACAGGTTGCCGTTTGCGTCGGCGTCCTTGCCGTCGTGGGCGTGACCGGATTCGACGCGGCCGATGCCGGCCATGAGGGTCCACTGCATGTTGCAGGTGGGGTTCTCGACAGCGAGGATGCGCTCGGCGTTCTGGTAGGCGGCGACGCTCACGCTGGGGATGCCGAGGGCGCCTTCGGCCATCGACGCGGGCAGTGGGGGTGTGGCCTGGACCGGTGCGAGCGGGGCGGGCTCGGCAACAACGGGCGCTGCGGCCAGGTCGGCGACGGGAAGGATCTGAGCTTGCGGCTCCTGCGTGGCTGGGGTCTCGAGTGACTCCACGGCGGTTTCGGCGCTGGCGGCATTGACGAAAGGCATATCGGATGCGGCTCCGGCGGAGTTCGCTGCTGTTACCAAACCGATAGGAATGAGGCCGGAAAGCGCGATGACCGAGTTGCGACGGATGTGCGAATCTGTCTTCTTGTTGTGCCGACCCACTGTTACTGCCTCCTGGACCCCGAAATCGGGGTTTTCCGTTCAATGACGGAATCGAGGCTACCTGATTTGTTGCACTTCCGTTACTCAACCGTGATCTAAGTGGGCAGATCTGTGCCGTCGGCGCAGTTCAATCGTGATTTTTCGGGCGTGAGCGTTACCGCGACGTGACAGTTATGCGACGGGCATGAACGGCAAACCCGGCAGCAGTGGTGCGGGCGCGGGCGCGGGTGCCGGTGCGTCAGCGGGCGTGGGCGCCACGGCTGGGGGCGCGGCGTCGGATGTAGACGCCGGGACGGAGGACGGAGTTGCGGTCGTGGCTTCGGTGGCGGGGGCCGGCGCCGCGGTCGACGCCTCGGCCGTCGGGATCGCGCACGGCAGGAAGATCCCCGGCTGCAACTGAGCGAGCGCTACGGGATCGGGGAGGATCACGCACATGTCCTCTGGCCACGTCCAGCCTGTCGGCGTCAGAATCGGCCACACGAGGCCGCGCGACGTGAGTACGGGCAGTGGAATGACCGGTCCGGTCGGAGCCTGTGGCGTGGTAGCGGGGCCGGGTGCTGACGGGTTCGGTGTGGTGGGCAGGACTCCGGGTGGGATCAGCGCCTGGAGATCCGGCGAGAGTGCCGGCATGTCAGGCAGGCCGGGGAGCAGTGGCGCGGGAGTAGCTGCTGCCGTTGCCTGATCGCCGTCCTTCTTCTCGGCCGTCGGATCGACTGCCGCCGCAGCAGCGAGAATTGCCGCGGTGGACGTTGCGTCGGAGCTTCCGGTGTTGATGCTCCCGGTATTGATCCCGCCGGTGTACGGCAGCGATCCGGACGGGAGGACACCACTCTTGTACGCCGTAGACCACATGATGACGTTTGCGGCGTACGCCGCGGAATTGTTGTATCGGAGAACAGCTTTGGTTTCCTGATCGAGGTTGCGGAGATCGAGCCCGCCGCTGCAGAGATATTTGGCCGCCGAGAGTGCGGCGTCGAACACGTTGTTGGGGTCGGTAACACCGTCGCCGTTACCGTCGCTGGCGTAGTGCGCCCATGTCGACGGAATGAACTGCATGGGGCCCACGGCGCGGTCGTGGGTCGGGTCGCCGTCGATCAGACCCTTGTCGGTGTCGGTGATGATCTGGTTGCCGGCCAGGCGGCCGTCCAGCACCGGGCCGAAGATCGGTGTCACCGTGGTGCCGACGGAGGTGGTGCGTCCACCGTTGGCGTGGCCCGATTCGATTCGGCCGATACCGGCCAGGAGATGCCAAGGGACGCCGCAGCCGGGTGCCTCCGTCATCATCACCAGTTCAGCGGAGCGGTAGGCGTTGAGGACGATTTCGGGGATGCCCAGTGAGGTCAGGACAACTGTTGCGGCTGCCGGGTCCAGTGCGGTGGTTGTTGCGGTAGTGCTCGGTGGTGCCGATCGTTGCGTTCGCACCGTGCGAGGTGTCGGAAGGAAATCGGGACTCTCCGCTGCGTTCACCGCGTTACCTGCAAGTGCAATGGGTATCGGCGATCCCGTTGCAGGGGCACTACCTGCGGTAAGTGCTGCCGGTCCGGTGGCCGCAAGTAGGCCTCCCAGTAGCGTGGACGCTGCGATCAATCCTCGTACGCGCACGATTCCCCTTTGCTGGTAGCCCTGTTCGGAGTACCCACCGATATATATATAAGAGTCTGTGACTTACGTTACATATCGGTCTCGAGCTATGCAGCAAAACTCAGTAAACCCTCAGCTAAGAATCCCGGCTATTGTGACTCTTTTTTTGAAGAACCTGATTCGCGATGCTTCTTCTTCGGGGGCGGTTCGTGTTCGGCGGTGAGCAGCAATTTGATCTCGTCGAGTTCGCGTCGCAGATAGTCACGAGTCGCGACTTCGCCGAGGGAGATACGAAGGGCAGCGAGTTCCCGGGCGAGAAACTCGGTGTCGGCTTTGGTCTGTTCGGCGCGAATCCGGTCCTCTTCGAGCGAGACCTTGTCTCGGTTCTCCTGCCGATTCTGGGCCAGGAGGATCAACGGTGCCGCGTACGCGGCCTGCGTCGAGAACGCCAGATTGAGCAGGATGAACGGGTAGGGATCCCACTGCAAGCTGACCGCAAAGACGTTGAGTGCGATCCAGAAGATGACGATGATCGTCTGAATCGCCAGGTAGCGGCCGGTGCCGAGGAAACGCGCAATACGCTCGCTGACCCGGCCGACCGCTTCGACGTCGAAGTCGATGTGGAACCGCCGACTCCCGCGGGGAGTCTCGAGGCGCTGACGAGCGCTGGAAGACCGATCGCTCATCGGACCAACCCCTCGTCGTCGGAATCGTCCTCGCGCCAGTCCTCGGGCAGGAGATGATCGAGAACGTCGTCGACAGTGACCGCGCCGATCAAGTGGTTCTCGTCGTCCACCACCGGTCCGCACACCAGGTTGTACGTCGCGAAGTATCGCGTCACGACAGCAAGCGAATCGTCGGCCCCGAGACTGGGTAGGTCGCTGTCCAGAATTCCACCGACCAGGCTCGTCGGCGGTTCACGTAACAACTTCTGCAGGTGAACACACCCGAGGTATCGTCCCGTCGGCGTGGCCGTCGGCGGGCGGACGACAAATACCATGCTGGACAACGCGGGCGTGACGTCGTAATTGCGGGCCCGGGCGAGGGCCTCTGCCACCGTGGTCGATGCCGTCAGCACCACCGGTTCCGGCGTCATCAAACCGCCAGCCGTATCGGGGGAGTGTTCGAGGAGTCGGCGCACCGGTTCCGAGTCCTGCGGGTCCATCAACTGCAGCAACGATTCCGCTTCGGTTGCGGGCAACTCGCCCAGGAGGTCGGCGGCGTCGTCCGGGTCCATCGCCTCGAGGAGGTCGGCCGCCCGTTCCACTTCGAGGTGCATGAGGAGATCGGTCTGATCGTCGGCGGGCAGTTCCTGCACGACGTCGGCGAGACGCTCGTCGTCGAGAGCTACGGCTAGCTCGTGTCGGCGCTTTTCCGGGAGTTCACGCATCGCATTGGCGACGTCGGCCGGACGCATGCCCTCGTACTGCAGCAGCAGGTGAGCGACGCCCTGCCCCGGTAGTGACAGGTCACTCTGGGTAAGTCCGGCAACGTGCTGCCAGTCCACGATGTGGATCGCGGCCCGGCGTCCCAGGCGTCCGCGATGGCCACGGACCGCTACCTTCGACACCACCCAATCGCGGGTGCGCCTCGATTCGATACCAAGATCGACGACAACGGCGTCGACGCCGTGGAGTTCGGTCAACTCCGGGTCATCCACTCGCACATGTGAATCGAGTACCTGCGCAAGAGCGAGAACTTCGCCGGGGCGCTGGGTGAATCGCCGGATACTGACGTTGCCGGTCGTCAGTGTGACGGCGCTCGGTTCGATCGCGGTGACACGCAACATCGGAACGAAAATGCGTTTGCGCGTAAACATTTCGATCACCAAACCGAGCACCCGCGGTTGCTGGCGACCGATGCGGACGGTGATCACGACATCGCGCACTCGCCCGATCGACTCACCGTCGGGGCCGAGGACAACCAGGCCGGCCAGCCTGGCTGCAAATACCTTGCCTGCTGCTGCCATGATTGCAAGGCTAATTCCTCGCGCGTCGATATCTGCAACAGAGACGCCGAAAACGTAAGAGTCGACACCTGTGAAGGGCACTCAGAAGAGATGACATCACGTAACCGATCCCGCCGATCAGTGCTTGCCGTTCCCGGCAGCAGTCGCAAGATGATCGACAAGGCAAAGGGACTGCCGGCCGACGAGATCTTCCTCGATCTCGAAGACGCGGTCGCACCTTTGGCGAAGCAGGCCGCACGTGAAGCTGTCGGTGACGCGCTGGCCGAAGACGGATGGGGCAAGCAGGTCAAGGTGGTTCGGGTGAACGACTGGACCACGGAATGGACGTACGCCGACGTCGTCGAGGTCGTTGGCCGGGCGGGCGCTCACCTCGATGCGATTCTGCTGCCCAAAGTTCCCGACGCGAGCCACGTGCAGGCACTTGATCTGTTGTTGACCCAGGTGGAGAAGGCCAACGGCCTCGAAGTGGGACGAATCGGCATCGAACCCCAGATCGAGAACGCGATCGGCCTGACCAACATCGACGCGATTGCCACGGCCAGTCCGCGGGTCGAGGCGTTGGTCTTCGGGCCGGCAGACTTCATGGCGAGCTTGAACATGCGCACCCTGGTGGTCGGAGAGCAGCCGGACGGCTACGACCGTGGTGATGCCTATCACCACATCCTGATGACCATTCTGATGGCTGCCCGGGCGCACGGGGTTCAGGCCATCGACGGTCCGTACCTCCAGATCCGTGATGTGGAGGCGTTCACTCGCAGCGCGGCCCGCACCGCTGCATTGGGTTTCGACGGCAAATGGGTACTGCACCCGACGCAGATCGAGGCGGCCAACGAGGTGTTCAGCCCCAGACAATCGGATTACGATCGCGCGGAATTGATCTTGGACGCCTACGCATTCCACACCTCTGCGGCCGGCGGTGGGCGGGGAGCGGTGATGCTCGGCGACGAGATGATCGACGAGGCAAGCCGCAAGATGGCTCTGGTGATTTCCGCGAAAGGCCGGGCAGCGGGTATGGCCCGGACAACGGAATTCACTCCGCCAGAACACGCCTGATCAGCTGCGGTCGAAACAAATCGGGTAGGTAAAGGGCACAATAGGTTTGTAGGTCTCGCGTTGTTCAGCCACGGATGACGCGCCCGAAACAAGGAGCACGATCACCCATGTCCAATCCGCTCGCACAATCGCCGAATGGTTCGCGCCGTGGAGCGTTGCCGACACCACCTTCGGGCTGGCCGATCGGGTCGTACCCCACCTATGCGGAGGCGCAGCGCGCCGTCGATTACCTGTCCGATCAGGAATTCTCGGTCCAGGACGTCACCATCGTCGGTGTGAATCTGATGCAGGTCGAACGTGTTCTCGGCCGGCTCACGTGGCCCAAGGTGATCGGTGGCGGTCTGGTATCCGGCGCGTGGCTGGGCGTGTTCTTCGGCCTTCTCCTGGGGCTTTTCACGACCAGCTTCATCGGGCCACTGATCACGGGCATCGTCGGCGGCATCATCTTCGGCGTGATCACCACAACCATCCCGTACGCAGCGACGCGTGGCCAGCGAGATTTCGCCTCGACCATGCAGTTGGTGGCCGGTCGCTACGACGTACTGTGTGAGCCGAAGACAGCCGAGGCTGCCCGCGATCTCCTTGCAAAGCTCGCGATCTGATCGGTCCAGTGCACGGTGAGCGCCAGGGAACCGTGACGCGTGTACTGACCGATCGCGCCCTCGGTCGGGCGACCCTCGCGCGTCAGTTCCTGCTCGAGCGGGCTGACGTCACTGCCCTCGAAGCCATCGAACATCTGGCCGGTCTGCAGGCGCAGGCCCCGACCCCGCCGTACCTTGCTCTGTGGGCCCGTGTGAAAAACTTTGCGGCAGAAGAGTTGTCGACACTGATCGAGAATCGGCAAGTGGTGCGTCTGGTTTCGATGCGCGGAACGGTATTTGTATTGTCGGCCGCAGATGCCGCATCCTTCCGTGGCACGGTTCAGTCGATCATGGACCGTGATCTGCACACCAACACCGCGCACCGCGCGGCGCTGATCGGAATGGATCTGGCCGCTCTTGCGCAGGCCGGACGCGAACTTGTTTCCGAGGGGCCACTTACTCAGATGCAGATGAGGCCGCTTCTGGCCGAACGCTTTCCAGGGCGCTCGCCGGAAGGGCTCGCACACGGGATCAGGGGGCTCTTGCCGATGGTCCAGGTTCCACCTCGCGGGTTGTGGGGTAGATCGGGACCACCCGCGTTGACCACACTGGACAGTTGGCTGGGCAAGGAACTGGATTCGACTCCTGTTCCAGACGGAATGGTGTTGCGCTATCTCGCTGCCTTCGGTCCGGCGAGCGTGAAGGACGCCCAGGCGTGGTCGGGATTAACCAGGCTGGGAGAGGTTTTCGAGCGACTGCGTCCGGACCTGATTACCTTCGTGAACGAGAAGGGGACGGAACTGTTCGACCTGCCAGACGCCCCACGCCCGGATGAGGGCACACCACCGGTCCGGATCCTGGCTCCGTTCGACAACATTCTGCTCTCACATGCGGATCGCTCGCGAATCATGGATGAGCAGTACCGAACTCAGGTCTTCACGGTGAACGGAATAATCAAACCCGCCGTGCTGGTGCGCGGGAAGGTTGTGGGATTCACCGCGGATTCCGCGAAAGGTGACACTGCGCGATTGACGGTGTCGTTGTTTTCCACGCAGTCGAAAACTGCCATGTCGTCGATCGAGAGGGAGGCGCGTTCATTGCTGCGATTCGTGTACCCGGCGATCTCCAAGCACGAGATATCCGTCGAAATTCTCACGTAGCTCGTACCGGGGTTGTGAGGTGCCCGGGCCTCTGCGCTGCGATCAGTGCCGTGATGGTGCTTAGATGGACGCGTGTCTGACAGTGTTGTGTCCTCCGTCCGCGCGCACCTCGTTGCCAATATCGAGGGGCCGGAGCCGGCTGCGGCCTCGGTGACGTTCCTGGGGGTCGAGCCGCTGGACGTGCTCAGATTCGAATCTCCGGACTCAGTGGTGCACTACGCAACACTGGGGTGCTCGCGGCACCCCATGGGCGATCCGGGTGATCTGGTTGCCGATCCCACACGCGGACCGCGGGCGGAACTGGTGCTCTCGCTGCGCGGCGGCGCAGGAATTGCGTCCGGTATCGCGCGCACGTTGGCTGTTCTGGCGGCCGCCCCGTCGGTCGAGGGCATCGTGTTACTCGGTGATGCGCTGCTCGACCTCGGAGAACCCCTGTGGAAGGGCACAGCTTTTACTGCAGTCCTTCTCAGTGACAGTGGGATTGAAGATCTGACGCTACCCGAGCCGATGGATCCGGTTCGGTTCCTCGCCGTGGTCCCCATAACCGGTACCGAAGCGGCCTGGGTCCGCTTGCGCGGTGCAGACGCACTACGTGAAGCCTGGGCTGAGGCGGGCATCGACGTCCGAGATCCGCACCGAGCGGCGGCGTCGCTCTAACTGCCGTGTCGCTCTAATTGCCGTGTCGCTCCGATCTTATTGTGCGGCTTCGTTATCGAGAAGGTCGGCCAGATTCTCCAGGCTGGCCTGCTGGGATCGGCCGAATGCCTTGGTGACGAGCGGGTCTGCCATTCTGCCGAACACTCCGCCCAGACCACTTTCGCTGTCGAGTCGATAGGTGACGCGCGTACCCTTCTCGACTTCCTCGCACGTTGTGGTCAGTGTGAAAGCGACGGGGCTTTTGACAGACTTTGCCGAACTTCGCTTGGGCGCATCGTATTCCGTGAACTCGGCGGTCCAGTCGATGCGCTTGCCGAGTATTCGGCTGGCTCCCTGCCAGCGGGTCCCCACTCCTATCGGGCCGTCCGTGATCTGCCGGGATTCGACAATCGAGTTGTCCCAGTTCGGCCAATTCTCAGCGGTGCTGAGGTACTGAAAGACTTCTGGAACCGGGCGCGAAACGATTACTGACTGCTCAACTGTAGGCATCGTAGCTCCTCCGAATTTACTTGTGGCAAGGTATTTTTCGGGTGCGGTGATTTCGATGCGAGGGACCCGCGGGTACACGTGATACGTGTTGGTACCCACAACTCATTGTCCGCTTGCACTGTGGCTAAGTACAGAGTCAGAGCCAGTTGTTTCGGCGGAACAGAAAGAACAACCCGACGCATACCGACGCGATAAACACCATCACCATCGGATATCCGTACTGCGAACCCAGTTCCGGCATGTTCTCGAAATTCATGCCGTAGATGCCGGCAATTCCGGTCGGTACGGCCGCGATAGCCACCCATGCCGAAATCTTGCGCATGTCGGTGTTCTGCTGCACCGCGATCTTTGCCAGAGCAGCGTCCACGAGCGAACTCAGCACTTCGTCGTACTCGGAGATGCGTTCGGAGACGATCGTGTGATGGTCTCGCACGTCGCGGAAATAGCGTCTGATCTCCTTGGGGACCAACCCGCCTGCGGGTTGTGTCAGTTGCAGGAGCGGCATGCCGAGCGGGGTGACCGACCGCCGAAGTTCGACGATTTCCCGTTTCAGCAGGTAGATATGCTCAACCGCCACGCTGTTACGGGGGTTGAACACCAACTCTTCCATGTTGTCGACGTCCTGCTCCACCAGTTGGGTCACGGACAGGTACGTGTCGACGACGTGGTCGGTGATGGCATGGAGAACGGACCACGGTCCCATGGCGAGACGCTCGGGTAGCTGTTCGAGGGCTTTGCGGACACTCGCCAGTTCGGAATGGTCACCGTGCCTGACCGTGACGACAAAATCGGGACCGACAAACACCATGATCTCGCCGGTCTCCACGATTTCATTAGCCGTTTCCACGGAATCGTGCGGAACGTAGACAACGGTTCGAAGGACGAGAAACATGACGTCGTCGTAGCGTTCGAGTTTGGGTCGCTCGTGTGCGTGGACGGCATCCTCGACCATCAACTCGTGTAGGCCGAAAGTCTTTGCCACGTCTTGCATCTGGGATTCATCGGGAGCATGGATTCCGACCCAGACGAATCCGTTTCCGCGTCGGCGCACTTCGTCGAGCGCGGCGTTGTGCGTGAACTTTCCCGGGAGCCTGGTGCCGTCCACGTACACGGCGCAATCCACAATGGCACGAGCAGCGGGGACGGGAATCCTCGGCAAGGGTGCCGGAGCTGATTTGCCGTTCGACCAGTTCGGTAGTGACGGCACGGTGTCTACTCCCTCCGCAGATAGGCGAAGCGCACTATTGCTGCCGCGCAATCGTACGTCAGGATCTCAGGCAATCGACCGGAGCGAGATGGTCTTGCGGATTGCTGACAGACTGGAGCGGTGCGAATAGACCTTCACACCCACTCCAACGCATCCGACGGCACGGACACCCCCGCCGAACTGGTGCGCGGCGCTGCCCATTCCGGACTCGATGTTGTCGCGCTCACCGATCACGACACCACTGCAGGCTGGGCGGAGGCGGAGCGCGCACTGCCTGCCGGACTCGGACTCGTCCGTGGCATGGAAATGTCGTGTGAAGGCCAAGGTGAGGACGGGTGGCCGGTTGCAGTGCACCTCCTCGCGTACTTGTTCGATCCGGACCACCCCGAGTTCGCCAAGGAACGCGAGCGGCTACGCGGCGAACGGGTCGAAAGAATCCGCACGATGGCAACTCTGATGGCCCGCGACGGGCTGCCGATCGACCCGGACGAGATCCTCGCCTCCGCCGGTCCTTCTGTGGGGCGCCCGCACATCGCCGCCGCATTGCTGCGGGCCGGCGTGGTCTCGAGCATCGGTGAAGCCTTCGATGACCTGCTGGCAACCCGAGGGCGCTACGACGTCCCGAAATACGACACGCCGATCGACTACGCCGTCGAACTGGTCACAGCGGCAGGGGGAGTGACGGTGCTCGCTCACGGTCGTGCGCGCACCCGTGGTCGCGTTCTTGCCCTGGGCCACATTCGTGATCTGGCGGCATCGGGACTCGGCGGACTCGAAGTCGATCACCCGGATCATGTGCCCGCAGATCGGACTCTCCTGCGCGGACTGGCAGGCGACCTCGGCCTCGCGGTGACCGGATCATCTGACTACCACGGAGACAACAAGACGATCGGCCTCGGCGACGAGCTCACCGACCCGGCAGACTTCGAGGAACTGATGTCCGCGGCAACAGGCGTCGAGGTGCTGAAACACTGATGTTGGATACGACGCTCTACCTCACGGTTTTCATCACCCTCTTTGTCATCATGGACCCACCCGGAGTCATTCCGGTGTTCCTGTCCCTGGTCGGCCGCAAGGACCGTGCCGACCGTAACCGCGCGGCCTGGCAGGCCCCGGCAGTGTCACTTGCCGTTATTTCCGTCTTCGCGGGCGGCGGGCAGGCAATCCTCAACTACCTGCACATCGGCATACCTGCGTTGCAGGGCGCAGGCGGGTTGCTTTTGCTGCTGATCGCTCTCGAACTACTCACCGGCAAGACGTCCAACCGTCCGCAGGGCGCCGACGACGTCAACGTGGCCCTGGTTCCGCTGGGTACGCCCATGATGGCCGGGCCCGGCGCGATCGCCGCGGTCATCGTCTTTGTCGCCCAGGCAGACGGGGACGCGGCGTCGTACCTTGCGATCGCCTTGGCGATCATCTCGATTCACCTCGTTCTGTTCATCGTGCTGCGATTCTCGACCGCCTTGATACGTGTGCTCGGTGTCGGTGGAATTTCGCTGCTCGCCCGCATCGCAGGTTTACTGCTTGCCGCCATCGCCGTTCAACTCATCGCGGAGTCCGTCCGCGGATTCATCACGGGAGCGTAGATCGTGACTTACGACAACAACGGCTACGACAACAACAGCGGCTACGACAACAACTACGACGGGTACCGGGACGACAACTCGTACGACTACGACGACCGCTACGACGATTACTACGATGCTCCGGACACCAAGCAGTGGGCGTTGATTCGTGGTCTGCGTGCCCTCAGCGGGACTGTCGCGGCTGGAATCGTTGTTCTTACCGTCGTGGTGATCGCGTCGGCGTATCTGGGAGGCAATCGGGGCTTCCCCGGGCCGGGCACCACATCGATCACCGCGCACATCGTGGCGTCGGTAGTTGCACTGGTCGCTCAGATCTTTTGTGACCGTCACCGCGGCCTTGCCGCAATAGCCGCGTCCGTGGTTGTGCTCGTCACCGCCGGGGTGCTGCTGGTGACGCAGTGGTGGGGTTAGGAAACCGAAGGATTTGATTGTGATCGCGCGCAGGTGGCAAACTGGAGGGACTTCGTAGGCGGCGCCACAGCCCGGCCATGAAGAATTTGCATGGATCTGCCAGGGCTCACCCGCCCAACACCATGACGCTTCGGATGTATTGCGGCCAACTTTCTCGCGCACCCGAATGCTCTTCTTCTCTGTAGTTGTTCGCGGAAGAAAAGACTCTGACCGTTGCTAACGTTCTTTTTCGGCCGTCAGATCACTACTTCCCAGTAACCCAGCCCCGAGTGCGGCTGGTCATATCAGGAGTGTCATTGTGTCCCTTGTGACTGAAGCCATCAACGTACCCAAGGTCGAGCTGACCGACGAAGAAATCTTTGCCGCTCACGTCGGTGGCAAACTGTCGGTCGAGACCACCGCGCCGCTCGATACGCAGCGCGCCCTGTCGATCGCGTACACGCCGGGTGTGGCTCAGGTGAGCCGTGCCATCGCAGCTGACGAGACCCTTGCCGATCGCTACACGTGGACCAATCGACTGGTCGTCGTGGTCAGTGACGGCACGGCAGTTCTCGGTTTGGGCGATATCGGACCCCGCGCATCGTTGCCCGTCATGGAAGGCAAGTCCGCACTCTTCAAGAGCTTTGCCGGACTCAACTCCATCCCGCTGGTGCTCGACACCACCGATCCCGACGCGATTGTCGAGACCCTGATCCGTCTGCGTCCGAGCTTCGGCGCGGTCAACCTCGAGGACATCTCGGCGCCGCGCTGCTTCGAGATCGAAAAGCGGGTCATCGAGGCACTCGACTGCCCCGTCATGCATGACGATCAGCACGGCACCGCGATTGTGGTTCTCGCCGCGCTCAAGGGCGCAGTGAAGGTGCAGAGTCGCGACATCACCACGCTCAAGGTTGTCATCTCCGGTGCGGGCGCAGCGGGTGTCGCGTGTGCGAACATCCTGCTCGCCGCAGGTATCAGCGACGTCGTCGTGCTCGACTCGAAGGGCATCATCTCGAGCGAACGCAGCGACCTCAACGACATCAAGGTAGAGCTGGCGTCGCGCACCAACCCGCGCAGCGTCCACGGCGGTGCCGTCGAGGCTTTGGCCGGTGCGGATGTCTTCCTCGGTGTTTCGGCCGGCAAGATCCCCGAGGAGCTCATCGCGTCGATGGCTCCGGAGTCGATCGTGTTTGCGCTCTCGAACCCGGATCCGGAGATTCACCCCGAGACCGCGTCGAAGTACGCGGCGATCGTGGCTACGGGTCGTAGTGACTTCCCGAACCAGATCAACAATGTGCTTGCCTTCCCCGGTGTGTTCAAGGGCGCGCTCGACGCCGGTGCCCGTCGTATCACCGAAGGTATGAAGCTCGCTGCCGCCGAGGCGATCCTGTCGGTGGTCGGCGACGAGTTGGCCGTGGACAAGATTGTTCCGAGCCCGCTCGACCCTCGCGTGGCGACCGCAGTTGCGGAAGCCGTCGCGGCCGCAGCGCATGCTGAGGGCGTGACCAGCTAAGAGGGACTCCTCGAAAGCCCCGATCGAAACCCGCACACAAGGTTTCGGTCGGGGCTTTTGCGTGTGCAGTTACGCGCCTGCGAGGTTCGGGGTGCGTCGCAGTCTGCCGGTTCCCGGGACGGAAGCCCAGACCACCAGTGCGAGTAGGCCGTCCACGACAAACGCAACCACCGCGACCAAGATTGCGCCGACAACAACGCGGTCGTACTTGTACAACGCGATCCCGTCGAAGATGTACCGTCCGATGCCGCCCAGGTTGACGTAGGCGGCAACAGTCGCGGTCGCGATGACTTGCAGTGTGGCGTTTCGGAGCCCGCCCAGAATGAGCGGAAGCGCATTGGGAACCTCGACGCGCAGGAGCACTTGCGTCTCGGTCATCCCCATTGCGCGCGCCGCGTCGACGACGTCACGGTCGACACTGGCGATGCCGGCATACGTTCCGGCCAGCAGTGGCGGAATGCCGAGGATGACCAGCGCGAGAATCGGGGGCATCACTCCCAGTCCCATGAGGAGGACGAGGAACGTCAGCAAGCCGAGTGTGGGCAGCGAACGCAGAGCGTTGACAAGACTGACCACCACGATCTGCCCGCGTCGCAGATGCCCGATGATCAGGCCGATCGGGACCGCGATCACCGCGGCCAGGGCGACGGCCAGCAGGCTGTACCAGAGGTGTTGCAGGATGCGGGTGCCGATTCCCGTATCGCCACTCCAGTTGTCAGGATTGGTGATGTACTCCCACGCACCGGTGAAGATACTCATACCGGCTCACCTTCGGCTGTGACGATCGCGGGAACCTTCGATGCGGACGGAGTTCTGGTCCACGGGGTCAGGAACCTGCCGAGCAGATACAGGATCAAGTCGAGGGCCAGTGCCAGGACGACGATGGCGATGATGCCGGCCACGATCTGGTCGGGGTAGTTGCGGTCGTAGCCCTGTTTGAACAGAACTCCGAGCCCGCCGATTCCGATCAGTGAACCCACCGACACCAGCGAAATGTTAGTCACCGCAATCACTCTGACATTTGCGATCAGAACCGGCAACGCAAGGGGCAGTTCGACGGTCAACGCCCGGCGTACTGCGGTGAAGCCGATGGCCGTCGAGGCATCGATGACGTTGGCGGGCACCGAATCCAATGCTTCCGGGACCGCGCGGACGAGCAGTGCTGTCGAGTACACACTGAGCGCGATGATGACATTGAGCGGATCGAGTGTCTTGAGTCCGAAGATCTGCGGGATGGTGACAAACAGTGCCAATGACGGAATGGTGAACGCAATGCTGGCCAGGGTCAACGTGATTCGACGCAGCCATCGGATATTCCGAATTGCCGTGCCGACGGGAAGGGCAATGACCAAGCCGACCGCCAACGGCACCAGCGCGAGATACAGATGTGTCCGCGTGTAGTCCAGAACCGTCGAGAAATTGTCGATGAGCCAGCGCACGCCGCTACACCCCGAATCCTTCGGTGAAGGCGAGTCGATTGCGTTCCTGGTCCTCACGCCGACGTTGCTCGGCCAATTTGGCCACAACCTCGGAGCCCAGAATGCCGCCGATCACCGCGCCTTCGGCGTCCACGGCAACACCGATTCCCGACGGTGACGAGATGGCCGCGTCGAGCGCTTGCCGGAGGTCGCCGCCCGGGCCGAAGAGAGAGCCGCCGGCCGAGGTCGACTGTGCCAGAGTGTGTCCGGCGCGAATGCCCTCGACCCCGGTGACGTCGATCCAGCCTTGGGGCGCACCGGTCTCGGTGACAACGAGCACCCATTCACCCAGCTCGAGTCTCAGGGATGTCAGTTCGAACTCGGTGGCCGTCCGGATGGAATGCATCGGCACCTCGTCCGCGCTGCGGAAGGACAGTCCTCGATATCCGCGGTCACGTCCGACAAAACCGGCCACGAAATCCGTAGCCGGCGCAGCCAATACGTCGCGTGGCGCGGCCACCTGCTGCAGGCGACCGCCCGGACCGAAGACGGCGATGTGGTCGCCCAGTTTGACGGCTTCGTCGATATCGTGCGTGACAAAGACGATGGTCTTCTTCAGTTCGCTTTGCAGACGCAGCATTTCGGTTTGCAGGTCCTCGCGAACCACCGGATCGACGGCGCTGAAAGGTTCGTCCATCAATAGAATCGGAGGATCGGCAGCCAACGCGCGGGCGACACCCACTCGCTGCTGCTGCCCGCCGGACAGCTGCGCCGGGTAACGCGTCGCCAGTGACGGATCGAGACCAACGCGTTCGAGAACACCCAGCGCGGCTTTACGTGCGGTGCGGCGAGATTCACCTCGCAGCACCGGTACCGTCGCGACGTTGTCGACGACGGTCCGGTGCGGCAACAGCCCGGCATTCTGGATGACGTATCCGATGCCGAGTCGCAGTGTCACCGCGTCGGTCTGCGAGATGTCGCGGCCGTCGACGCGGATTGTGCCCGACGTGGGCGTGATCATCCGGTTGATCATCCGCATCGACGTGGTCTTGCCACACCCGGACGGACCGACAAACACCGTGAACGACTCGGCCTCGATGCTGAGATCGAGTCGATCAACTGCGGTGGTGCCGTCCGGGAACTGTTTGGTGACTCCCTCGAAGGTGATCACGTGGGTTACGAGACCGGCTTGTCGAGGCCCTGAGCCGAGATCCACGCCTTGGCTGCTGCGGCTGGTTCCGTCTTGGCGTCACCCGATACCGCCACGTTGAGCTCGAGCAGTTCTTCGGTGGTCAGCTTTGCCGAGACTGCGTCGAGAACGGCGGCAAGCTTGTCGGACGATGCTGAGGCGCGCAGCACCGGCACGACGTTCTGGGCGGGGAAATTGTTCTTCGGGTCTTCGAGGACAACAAAGTTGTTGGCCGGAATCGACGCCGACGTCGTGAAAATGTTTGCGGCGGTGATGTCACCGGACGCAAGGGAGTTGACCGTTGCCGGGCCACCGCCGTCCGCGATCGGGACAAAATTGGAGGCCGAGATGTCGAGTCCGTAGGTTGCCTTCAATCCGGGCAGACCGACGGGACGCTCCTGGAATTCTGCCGGTGCGCCGAACTTGACCTCGGCGGAATGCGGCGCCAGGTCGGCGATGGTCTTCAGATTCCACTTGTCGGCCGTTTCTTTGGTGACGACAACGGCATCTTTGTCCTCCGCCGACGCGGGCGTGGTGATGGCTAGTTCGCTACCCAACGCGGCCGGCAGAGCGGCCAGGACGTCCTCGGAACTGGTCGCGGTGGCGGCGGGATCCAGATACTGAAGAAGATTGCCCGTGTAATCGGGAATGAGGGTGATCGAGCCGTCCTTCAACGCCGGAATGTAGCCCTCGCGGCTACCGATGTTGAACGAAGTGGACACGTCGAATCCGTTGACGCGAAGTGCTTCCGCATAGATGTTGGCAATGATCTCGGACTCGGTGAAGTTTGCCGAACCCACGACGACGGTGTTGGGGTCCGAACTGACGTCGCTGTTGTCACTGCTGCCACACGCAGTGAGCGCGGCGAGTGAGATGACGGTTGCCGCTGCTACGAGCAGACGGCTGGAACGAAATCGTGAGGTGCGCATGTGCGTCCTTCCGTGTTTCGGGCGTCGACAACCATTTCCGTCACCCGAGTGGAACTCGAGTAGGACTGGTTACCGCGCATCGCCAGGCAAGTGTAACGATAGGTACCGACAAGGCACGGTATTCGATCAGTGCGAACGGAATGTGAGGGTTCGGTGCTATCTGCACGTGCGAGGTATTCGACAGTTGTTGCAGCAGTGCTGGTCCTGCCCGTTCTGGCCGGATGCAGCACCGGTGATTCGGTAATAGGGAACAACTCCACTGCCGCGACCGAGCAGGTAGTCGTGGCGGCGGGGGAGTCTGCGGAGGGTTCGGTCCTTGCCGAGGTGTATGCAACCGTGTTGGCATCCTCAGGGGTGCCCAGCCGAGTCGAGGAACTCGGCGGCGGACGGTCGGACGCACTCGCCGCGCTCGATGCCGCGCGTGTGACGTTGGTACCCGAGTTCACCGGTTCGCTTCTTACTTACTACGAACCGCAGAATCCGGCCCGCACCGCTGACGACGTCTTCGAAGCGTTGAGTCGTTCTCTGCCCGAGGGTCTTTCGGTTGCAGACTACGCAACCGCAGAAGACCGGGCCGTCGTGGTGCTGGGAGGCGATGCCGCATCGCAGACTCCGGCGCGCACCCTCGAGGCATTTGCACCTTCGTGTGCCGAAACCGTTGCCGTCGTATCACCACGATTTGTCGAAGATGGTGCACTGGAACAATTGGCGGAAGGCGCCGATTGCACCTTTGCGCGAGTCGAACAATCGGCAGCCGACATATCGGACACTGCTGCGACGGAACCCACCGCCTTCGGAACTACGACGCTCTCGCCCCTGGCTCAGTCCACCGCTGTCACAGTGCTGGCCGATCCGGATCACATCCTGGCCGCGCAGAACGTCGTTCCACTGTTTCGGACCGGTGCCTTGAGTGACCGCGCTGTCAAAGCGCTCAGTGTTGTTGCGGGTGAACTGTCCACGACGGACCTTGCCGAAATGATCGACCAGGTCCGACGAGGGCAGGCAACGCCGTCAGCGGTGGCGCGATCCTGGTGGGACACACGTCAATGAGGGGCCGCATCGGCTGAATTGGCGGCGGCCCTGGCGCCGTGTGATTCCAGGAACTGCCCCAGATCGGCTACCGCGTCGGCGGCTTCCGAGACCAGCGACGCCTGGGCGTGCGCGACATGCCACAACCGTGCGTATTCGACCAGTGACACGTCGACGCCGGCCGCGGCGAGCTTGTCCGCGAATTCCACGACCTGCGGGTAGAGAACTTCACCCGATCCGATGTGAATCCTTGTGGGCGGCAGTGTTTCGAGGTTTCCATGAATGGGTGCGTAGCCGGGATCTGTGCAGTTGCCGTGCCCGAGATAGGCGTCGGCGGCGTCGAACGACCAGCCGGTGTTGACGACCAGATCGGCTTTCTTCCCGGCGCTGCGATCCCCGGGGTCCACCCAGGGTGAGATCAGTGCCAATGCCCCGGGCTGTACGCCGTGACGCTCGATGAGGCGAAGTGCCGTTGCCACCGCCAAACCGCCACCGGCGCTGTCGCCGGCAATGGCAACCTGCTCGGGTCGGTAGCCGAATTCGGTGATCAGTTGCATGTACGCCGCTGCTGCGTCGTCGAGGGCTGCGGGATAAGGATTTTCCGGAGCGAGCCGGTAGTCCAACGTGAAGACAGCTCGGGAAGATTCGCGTGCCAGGTGGGCGGCCAGGCTGCGGTGTGTGTTGAGTGAACCCAGCGTGTATGCGCCGCCGTGCAAGTACAGCACTGCCGACGGGCGCTCGGTGGCTCCGACCGTGATCCGCTCGGCGGGTCGGCAGGCGAGTTCCAGCGGGCGCACGACGGCGCCCGCTGGAATCTGCTGCAGGGGAGCTCCTGCCTCGAGCAGTAAACGCTGAACCCGATACGGCAGTCGCGAGTTGAATGCCAGACGGAAGTACGGCTTCAACAAGAAGGCGACCATGGGTAGCGGAAGGGTGAACGTGCTCACCGGCAGGGCTCCTGACTGTGTGAAAGTGGAAAGCTCAGTGGGACTTCGGCATCACGCGGCCGGCGATGGTTGCCACGACGCGTTGGTATCCCGAACCGACCAGGCGGACCCAGGCGTCGAGTGCGATGGCGTCCATGCCGATGAGGACGCGCGGCTTGCCCTTGCGAACTCCGTTCACGATGGTCTTGGCGGCATCCTCGGGAGTGGTGCGTGCCAACTTGCGATCGAAGAACTCGGAGAACGAGGCGAGGTCCTCGCCTGGTCCGGCAGTGGCGTTGCGCGCGATGGCCGTCTTGATTCCGCCGGGGTGCACGCAGGTCACCTTCACCGGGTTCTTGGCGATCAGCATCTCCTGGCGCAGTGACTCGGTGAAGCCGCGAACTGCGAACTTTGCCGAGTTGTATGCACTCTGACCGGGCATTGACAGCAACCCGAACAGGCTCGAGATGTTGATGATATGACCGTCGCCCGACGCGATGACATGCGGCAGGAATGCCTTGGTGCCGTTGACAACTCCCCAGAAGTCGACATCCATGACGCGTTCGAAGTCCTTGAATTCGGACTTCTCGAAGCTGCCGTGGTAGGCGATACCCGCATTGTTGTAGATCTGGTTGATCTTGCCGAAGTGGGCGGCAACAGCATCGGCGTACTCGAGAACCGCTTCACGCTGGGTGACGTCGAGGTGGTCCGACTTCACCTGGGCACCAAGAGCTTCCGCGAGACGGGTGGTCTCGGTGAGGCCGACGGTGTCGACGTCGGAGATCGCCAACTTTGCGCCCTGTCCGGCCAGGTTCAGTGCGAGTGCGCGGCCGATGCCCGACCCCGCTCCGGTGATGACAACAACCTTGCCTGCAAAATCGCTCATTGTGCTACTGCCTTCTCGTCGTCGAGGTCGATCTGTGAAGTGGTCGCGGTGCCGACTGCACCGAGATCCGACGTGGCGACACTACGGTACGCCGCGAGGTCGAAATGCTTGGTGGCATTGCGGAACTGGAAGGTGAAACCGGGCCACAGAGTGGTGTTGTTTCCGTGCTTGTCCATGTACCAACTGGCGCAACCGCCGTTGTTCCAGACGCTCTTGGACATCGCTGCCTGCAGGTCCTTGTTGTACTTCTCCTGCTTGTCGCTGCGAACCTCGATGGTGCCGATGTCGTACTTGTCGATGGTGGCGATCGCGTCGACGAGGTAGTTGAGCTGCGATTCGATCATGAACACCATGGACGAGTGACCGAGGCCGGTGTTGGGGCCGACGAGGAAGAACATGTTGGGGAAGTTGGCTACGGCTGCGCCCTTGTAGCCCTGCATGCCGGTGTCCTCGAAGACCTCGGCGAGCGAGCGTCCGTCCTTGCCGAAGATTCCCGCGAAGGTGGGGGAATCGGTGACGTGGAAACCGGTGGCCACGACGATGGCGTCGATCTCACGCGTGGTTCCCGTCTTCGACACGATGCCGGTGGCGGTGACTTCCTCGATACCTTCGGTCACCAGATCGACGTTGTCCTGGGCAAGGGTGGGGAAGTAGTTGTTGGAGATCAGCATGCGCTTGCAGCCGATCTGGAAGTTGGGGGTGACCTTCTTGCGAAGAGCCTTGTCCTTGATCTGGGCCTTCAGATGACGCTCGGCGGCAAACTGCAAGGGCTTCATGAAGATCGGCGCCTTGGCCAGGCCGACAACCTGGGTCTCGCGCATCCAGTAAATGCCGGTGCGGCACAGCTTCTGGAAACCGGGGAGGTACTTGAACGCGAGGTGCTCGATCTTGGTGTACTCGCGATCTGCGCGGGGCAGGATCCACGGCGCGGTGCGCTGGTACACGTCCAGGTGTGACACCTTCTTGCCGATGGCGGGGACGATCTGGATGGCCGACGCTCCGGTACCGATGACCGCGACGCGCTTGCCGGTCAGGTCGGCGTCGTGGTTCCAGCGTGAGGAGTGGAAGATCTCGCCCTTGAAGCCGTCGATGCCCTTGATGTCGGGGAGGGCGGGCTCGCACAGCGCGCCAACAGCCGACACGACGATCTTGGCAACGAACTCGCCCTTGGTGGTGGAGACCTTCCAGTGCGCGCGCTCGTTGTCCCAGTTCGCGGAGAGCACGTCGCAGCCGAAGATGTGCTTGTCGAGTACCTTGTGGCGGTTGGCCACGGACTGGATGTACTTGTAGATCTCGGGCTGAGTGGAGAAGGAACGCGTCCACTCTGGGTTGAGGGCAAACGAGTACGAGTACAAATGCGACGGCACGTCGCACGCGGCGCCCGGGTAGCTGTTGTCACGCCAGGTTCCGCCGACGTCGTTGCCTCGCTCGACCACTACGTAGTCGGTGATCCCGGCCTGAGCCAGTTTGATGGCAGCGCCGAGGCCGGCAAAACCGCTGCCGATGATCAGCGTGTTCACGTAGCGCGTATCCGCGGCAGATGCTGAAGTATCTGTAACTGGGAGACTCATGTATGGAACGATATGCCGTTGTTGACGAACGGTCAATAGCTTATTGACGTTTATTCAGTAGTCTGTCGATTATGGACGGAGCCAAGCGCACGCGACTGAGTCCGGAGGAACGCCGAGCTCAACTGATCGACCTCGGCGCTCGCATGCTCGCCGAACGGCCACTCGAACAGATATCGGTCGAAGACATTGCCGATCAGGCCGGTGTCTCCCGAGGCTTGCTGTTCCACTACTTCGCGTCGAAAAGCGAGTTCCACCTGGCGATAGTCCGGCACACTAGCCAACAGATGCTCGCCCGAACCGAACCCACCGAAACCGACGATCCGATCGCGACATTACGGTCGGTTCTTGCATCGTACGTCGATTACGTCACCGAGAATCGCACTACATATGTCTCGTTGTTGCGGGGAACCGCCAGCGGAGATCCGCACATGCGAGAAGTATTCGAACAGACCCGCGACGTCATGGCGGCGCGAACTCTCGATCAGCTACCCACCATCGGGTTGCCGAGAACACCGCAGGTCGAGCTGGCGGTACGAGGCTGGATCGCGTTTGTCGAGGAAGCGACCATCAGCTGGCTCCGATCCCCGGCAATCAGCCGCGAAGAACTGATCGAGCTCACCGTGAACGCCTTGCCTGCTCTTGCATCCGCTGCCGCAGGGCTGACCGTCACGCCGGAACTGCTGCGATAACTCCAGCGCACAGAGAAAGGGCCGGGCCTCACACTCCGTTCGGAATGTGAGGCCCGGCCCCTACTTCAAGAGAATCAGTTGGTCGACAGGAATGCCTCGTCGAGGATTTCCTGCTGCTCGACGGCGTGAACCTTGCTCGAACCCGAGGAAGGTGCAGACATCGAACGACGCGAGATGCGACGGATACCGCTCAACGTGTCGGGCAGGAGTTCCGGCAGAGCCAGGCCGAGGAACGGCCATGCGCCCTGGTTGGCCGGCTCTTCCTGAACCCAGCGGTACTCGGTTGCATTCGGGTACCGGTCCAGGGTTTCCTGCAGGCGACGCTTCGGCACCGGGTACAGCTGCTCGACGCGCACGATGGCGACGTCGTTGCGGTTGTCCTTGTGCTTCTTGGCCAGGAGTTCCCAGTACAGCTTGCCGCTGACCAGCAGAACGCGCTTGACCTGATCGCGCGACTCTTCGCCGCTCTCGATGTTCGGCTCTTCGAAGACAGACCGGAACTTGCCGGTAGTGAAGTCTTCGATGTTGCTGACTGCAGCCTTGTTACGCAGCATCGACTTGGGCGTGAAGACCACCAGCGGGCGGCGGATGCCGTCGAGGTGATGGCGACGCAGCAAGTGGAAGTAGCTTGCCGGCGTGGACGGAACGGCAACCGTCATCGAACCCTCGGCGCACAGCTGGAGGAAACGCTCGATGCGGCCGGACGTGTGGTCCGGGCCCTGGCCTTCGTGGCCGTGCGGCAGAAGCAGCACGACGTCGGAAAGCTGACCCCACTTGGCTTCGCCCGAGCTGATGAACTCGTCGATGATGGTCTGCGCGCCGTTGACGAAGTCACCGAACTGCGCTTCCCACAGCACAAGAGCGTCCGGGTTGCCCACGGAGTATCCGTACTCGAAACCCAGACCCGCGTACTCGGTGAGGGCGGAGTCGTAGACCATGAACTTGCCGCCGTTACCGGCGTTGGCAGCGATCTCGGCGATCGGGCTGTACTCGTTGCCGGTCTTGCGGTCGATGAGCACGGAGTGACGCTGCGTGAACGTTCCACGCTTGGAATCCTGACCCGCAAGACGGATCAGTGCGCCTTGCTCGGCCAACGAACCGAACGCGAGCAACTCGGCGAATGCCCAGTCGACGTGACCCTCGCGGGCCATTTCGCGTCGCTTCTCCGCAACCGGCTTGACACGCGGGTGGGTGGTGAAGCCCTCCGGAACGTTGACAAACGCGTCGCCGATGCGCTCGAGAACGTCGGAAGCAACAGCCGTCGTGAGGCGAGCCGGGGGAGTTTGGTCGAGTTCGACGGACTCCGACGGTTCGGGCTGGAACTTCTCGAGCTCACGGACCTCGTTGAAGACCCGTTCGAGCTGGCCCTGGTAGTCGCGAAGTGCGTCTTCGGCTTCCTTGAGCGAGATGTCACCGCGACCGATGAGGGACTCGGTGTAGCTCTTACGAACGCTGCGCTTGGTGTCGATGACGTCGTACATCGCCGGCTGGGTCATCGACGGGTCGTCGCCCTCGTTGTGACCGCGGCGGCGGTAGCAGATGAGGTCGATGACAACGTCCTTGCCGAACTTCTCACGGAAGTCGACGGCGAGCTGAGCAACCCAGACACATGCCTCGGGGTCGTCGCCGTTGACGTGGAAGACCGGTGCGGCGATCATCTTCGCGACGTCCGTGCAGTACTCGGACGAACGTGAATGCTCCGGTGCGGTGGTGAAACCGACCTGGTTGTTCACGACGATGTGGACGGTGCCGCCGGTGCGGTATCCGCGCAGCAGCGACAGGTTCAACGTTTCCGCGACAACACCCTGACCGGCAAATGCCGCGTCACCGTGAAGCATGAGCGGGAGAACGGTGAAGCCCTCTTCGCCCTTGTCGAGGATGTCCTGCTTGGCGCGAACCAGGCCTTCGAGAACCGGGTCGACGGCCTCGAGGTGCGACGGGTTGGCCGTCAGGGACACGGCGATGTCGTTGTCACCGAACATCTGGATGTAGGTGCCCGAAGCGCCGAGGTGGTACTTCACGTCGCCGGAGCCGTGGGCGGCTGCCGGGTTCATGTTGCCCTCGAACTCGGTGAAGATCTTCGAGTACGGCTTGCCGACGATGTTGGCCAGCACGTTGAGGCGACCGCGGTGCGGCATGCCGATGACAACCTCGTCGAGCTGATGCTCGGCAGCCTGGTCGATGACGGCGTCCATCATCGGAATGACGGTCTCGGCACCTTCGAGCGAGAAGCGCTTCTGACCGACGTACTTGGTCTGCAGGAAGGTCTCGAAAGCCTCGGCAGCGTTGAGCTTGCTCAGGATGTACTTCTGCTGAGCAACCGTCGGCTTGGCGTGATGCCCTTCGACGCGATCCTGAATCCACTGACGCTGATCCGTCTCGAGGATGTGCGTGTACTCGACACCGACGTGGCGGCAGTACGCGTCGCGAAGCACGCTGAGCACGTCGCGCAGCTTCATCTTCTCTTTGCCGTGGAAGCCGCCGACCTTGAACTCGCGGTCCAGATCCCACAGCGTCAAGCCGTGGCTGATGACGTCGAGATCGGGGTGGCTGTGGAACTTGTCCTTGACGAACTGCAAGGGGTCCGTGTCGGCCATGAGGTGGCCGCGGTCACGGTAGGCAGCGATCAGTTCGAGAACACGGGTGTTCTTGTCGACCGCGCCTTCCGGCACGTCCTTACGCCAGCGAACCGGCTCGTACGGGTTGCCGAGTGCGTGGAAGATCTCGTCGTAGAACTCGTCGCTGATCAGCAGGTTGTGGATCGTGCGAAGGAAATCGCCCGATTCGGCACCCTGGATGATGCGGTGGTCGTACGTCGACGTGAGCGTCATCAGCTTGCCGACGCCCATCTCGGCCAGCTTCTCGTCGCTGGCGCCCTGGAACTCGGCGGGGTACTCCATCGCGCCGGCGCCGATGATGGCACCCTGGCCCTTCATCAGGCGGGGGACGGAGTGAACCGTGCCGATGCCGCCCGGGTTGGTCAGCGAGATGGTGACGCCGGTGAAGTCTTCGCCGGTGAGCTTGCCTTCACGGGCGCGGCGGACGATGTCCTCGTACGCAGCGTGGAACTGGACGAAGTTCATCGCCTCGGTGTTCCGGATAGCGGCGACGACCAGTGAGCGGTTGCCGTCCTTACCGGGAAGGTCGATCGCCAGTCCGAGATTGGTGTGCTCGGGGGTGACCGCGTGCGGCTTGCCGTTGATCTCGGCGAAGTGGCGGTTCATGTTGGGGAACGCGTTGACGGCCTGGATGATCGCGTAGCCCAGCAGGTGGGTGAACGAGATCTTGCCGCCGCGAGTGCGCGCGAGGTGGTTGTTGATGACGATGCGGTTGTCGAACATCAGCTTCGCGGGGATCGCGCGGACGCTGGTAGCGGTCGGGATCTCGAGCGAGGCCGACATGTTCTTGACTACCGCGGCTGCCGCGCCGCGAAGAACCTTCGTCTCTTCCGCGCCGCCGGCCGGAGCCGGCTTGGCGGGAGCGGCCTTGGCGGCCGGGGCGGGCTTGGCCGCAGGCGCTGCGGCGGGCTTGGCTGCAGGCGCAGCGGCCTTCGGCGGAGCCGGGGGTGCGGGCGGAGCGGCCTTAGGAGCAGCAGGCGGAGTGCGCACAGCGGCGGGGGCGGTTGCGTTGCCGTTCGTGGCAGTTCCGTTTCCACCCCCCGTGTTCGCCGACTCCGGCGAGTAATCGGTCAAGAATTCGTGCCAACTCGGATCCACGGACGACGGATCGTCCTGGAAGCGTTGGTACATCTCGTCAACCAGCCACTGGTTCTGTCCGAATTGGGATGTAGAACTGCTGCTCACGGCAGGTGTTCGCCTCGTTTCTATTTCGGTACCCGATCAGAGCGCCTATATACATGAGATTAGCCCGAGCGTGTGACGAGCAATTGTGCGGCACACAATTTGTGATCTGTCTCACGGCAGCACGAAATCTTTCGACTTCGCGACGCCACTCGGCGGTACAAATCTGTCACTACTGCCGTGCGACGGGGTTACCTTCGACGACAGTTCTCGCTGACAGATTATTCCCTTCGCGCGCCCGAGATGCATCCCAGAGTCTCGAGTAGTGACCATTGGCATACCGCAGGAGCGCGTGCGGGCCGTATTCAACGATACGTCCCCGGTCAACTACGACAATCAAGTCGGCACGTGCGGCCGTCGCGAGGCGGTGTGCAACAACGATCGAGGTCCTTTTCCGGGTGACCGACCGGCTTGCTTCGAGGACCATTTTCTCGGTCGCGGGATCAAGCGTCGCGGTCGCTTCGTCGAGCAGAAGTAGGTCTGGGTCGACCAACTCGGCGCGCGCGAGTGCGATGAGTTGTCGCTGTCCGGCCGACAGTCCCTGTCCGCGTTCCCCGACCGGATGATTCATGCCGCCGCGCATGTCGGCGATCGCGCGTAGTGCGCCGACCGCGCGTGCGGCCTGCTCGATGTCGACATTCGACGCGTCAGGTCTCCCGAAGGCGATGTTCTCTGCGACGCTGCCGGTGAACAGATGCGCTTCCTGCGGTACGACGCCCAACCTGTGGCGGTACTGCGTCAGGTGAAAATCACGGATGTCGGTGCCGTCGACCTGCACTGATCCGCTGGTCGGATCGTAGAACCGGGCCAGTAGTTTGACCACTGTCGACTTCCCGGCGCCCGTCCGTCCGACCAGTGCCACGGTTGTTCCGGCCGGGATGTGTAGGTCGATATCTGTGAGGGCGTCGACCTCGGCGCCGGAGTATCGAAAGCCGACATCCCGCAGCTGAACGTCGCCGTCCAGGCGTCCGTCGAGGGAGATCAAGTCCGCGGAGTCGGCTGTTTCGATGGAACTGGGCGTCCGGAGAAGATCACCGATCCGCTTGAGCCCCACGTTTGCCTGTTGGTAACCGTCGAACACCTGTGAGAGTTGCTGAATCGGTCCGAACAGCAAGCCCAGGTACAGAACAAAGGCGATCAGGACACCCGCGGACGTCGAGCCGTCGGACACCTGACGGGCCCCGACGTAGACCACTCCCGCAAGCGCGAGATCGGAGAGAAACGCGATGAACGGGAAGTACAGCGAAATTGCCCGCTGTGAACGCATCCGTGACCGG
Organism: Rhodococcus sp. 24CO; assembly: GCF_050586165.1. Lineage (NCBI taxonomy): Bacteria > Bacillati > Actinomycetota > Actinomycetes > Mycobacteriales > Nocardiaceae > Rhodococcus > Rhodococcus sp. 24CO. The sequence goes on from NZ_JAZFNF010000004.1 coordinate 518,820, forward strand.
CGGTAGCTTTCGGCGCGCTCGGCAAATCGACGTGCCGCGCCCTCTTCCCGGCGGTAGGCCTGCGCTGCCCGCAACCCGGTGATGTTCTCCTGGAAATCCGCGTTGACCATGGAGATCCGCTCGCGGGACTGGCTGTACGCCACCGCGGAGAACTTTCGGAAGATCAGGGTCGAGATGATGAGCGGCGGAATGACGGCAAGCGCCACCAATGCGAGGGTCACATCGGTGACAAGGAGGGCGATCGCGATGCCGCCGATCGTCAGGACACTCACGATTGCCGTCGACATTCCGGTCTGGATGAACGAGGAGAGTGCGTCGACGTCCGTGGTCATCCGGGTCATGATCCGCCCGGACAGTTCCCGCTCGTAGTAGTCGAGACCAAGTCTCTGCAGGTGCGCGTAGCTGCGGATACGTAGCCCGAACAGGACCCGCTCGCCCGCTCGGGCGGTGAGGACCGTCATCACGGCGACTATCGCCCAGCCCGCCACCACCAGCAGCGCGCCCAGTATCGCCGCGGCGGTGAGCGTCCCTGAGTTCTTGTCGACAACCCCGTGGTCGATGGCGTACCGAACCAGTGACGGGAAGGCGATGGTTGCAGCGGAATCCAGTGTCAGGCACACCACGACAGCCGCCAGAATCCAGCGAACCGGGCGGAGTATCCGCAGAAGTGAGAACTGCGGATCGGACTCGCGAAGGCGCGCCGTGTCGGTTGTCGGAGCCTCGCGCAGCGGAGGCAACGCGTCGACCGCAGCCTCCAACGACGGTGTGACGGCAAGAGCGCCGCCCGCACGTGCCGAATCTGCCGGCGATACCGCCGGCCACAGTTGCTCGGCAGTGGGTTCGGACTGGTCGGCGTGATCGAAAGGGCCGATGTCTGCATGTGCAGGGTCGATGTCTGCCGGCTCATCGCTCGATGTGGCGAAGAGGACCCGAAAGAGTGGGCACCGAGATTCCAATTCGTCGACCGTCCCGGAGTCGATGATCCGTCCCTGGTCCAGGACGGCAATTCGATCAGCCAGGGTCAAGGTCGATCGGCGGTGCGCAAGGATGAGGGTGGTCTGCCTGCGTCTGGCCCGGAACGCGTCGAAGATCGCCGCTTCAGTGGCGGCATCGACGGCCGAGGTGGCGTCGTCGAGGATAAGGATTCGAGGGTTGACGAGTAGGGCGCGCGCGAGCGCGATGCGCTGACGTTGCCCGCCTGAGAGTGTCAGACCGCGTTCGCCGACAACGGTGTCGTAGCCGTCCGCAAGCGCCTCGATGAATTCGTCGGCGTGGGCCATCGCGGCCGCTGCGCGGATGTCGTCGGCCGACGCGTCCGCGCGGCCCAACGCGATGTTGGCGGCAACGGTGTCGGAGAAGAGGAACGGCTCGTCGAAGGCGAGGCCGATGGCAGCGCGGAGTTGCTCGCTGCGAAGCTCGCCGATCGGCAGCGACGCGTCGGCGCTGTCGAGACTGATGGTCCCGGACTCGGGCGCGTAGAAGCGGGGGAGCAGCAGCGACAGTGCTGTTTTTCCCGAACCGGCCGGTCCGACGACGGCGACGGTCTCACCGGGTTCGATCTTCAGGTCGAGACCGGACAAGACATGGCGGTCGGAATCAAAGCCGAAAGTGACGTTGTCGAATGTGACGCCGAGCGGTCCGTCGGGGAGATCGAGTGGATGGTCGGGCTCGGCGATGTCGGGCCCCGCCCCGATCACGCCGTAGACGCGTTCGACGGCGGCGCGGGCGAGTTGTGCCATCACCACGACGGAGGACAGCGTGCGCGTGACCGCGGTCATGGTCACGATGTAGGTCGCGAATGCGAGGAAGGTACCGATGGTGATCTGGCCGTGGAGTGCAAGATAGCCACCGACAGCGATCACTGCCACCTGTCCCAGTTGGGGGAGCGCGGCCATCGTCGGTGTGAAACGGGAGTTGATCCGGGCGACACGCATCCGTTCCCCGTAGAGCGTGCGGCCGTGTTTCTCGAGTTGATCGATTGCTCGTTCTTCCTGCCCGAATCCCTTCACCACCCGAACCCCGGTGACTGTTTCCTCGACGTGCTGGGCGAGGTCTGCGGCGCGCTGCTGCGCCGACCAGGTGGCGGCGTACAGGGTCGGTCTCATCAGGAAGACCACAAGCCCGACAGCGGGGATGATCGCCAGCGCGATGAGGGTGAGCAGGGGCGAGAGCCACATCATGATGCCGATGGCCAGCACGAATTGCAGCAGGGCACCGGCGGACATCGGGACCATCGCGAGCAGACCCTGCACGAGTTGCAGATCCGAGATCGAGCGCGAGACGACCTGTCCGGTGCGGATGTCGTCCTGTCCGCGGCCGTCGAGCCGCTGCAAGGACCCGAGCAACGCGAGTCGCAGGTCGTGCTGGACGTCGAGTGAGAGACGGCCGGCCAGCATTCTTCGGCCGTACTGGCAGGCGAAGCGCACGATCGCCAAGCCGGCGATGGCGAGCGCGGTGAGTGTGATGACGGTGCCGGCGTTCTGCTCACCGGCCGCATCGAGGGCATAGCGGGTGAGCAGCGGGAAGGAAATGTCGATCGTTGCGGCGACCACCGTCACGGTGAGCGCGCCGATTGCCAGCCGGCGGTGCAGCCAGCAGGCGTGGACCAGTCGGCGTATCCACCCCGGGTTGTCAGCGATCGTGTTCATCTCGATCCACGGTAGACCCGGGGGCAGACACGCTCGATCACTCAGGTGATGTCGCGCATCCTGGTGCGCAGCCAGCCGCCCCCGACGAGTGCGACGACCCACGCGGCGAGGATCATCGCTGCGCCCGGCCAGGAACTCAACAAGTCGATGTCGATCGAGGGCGCCGCATTGACGAGCACTCCGAGGGTGGCCGACACCGGCAGCGCCTTGCCGATACCGTCGGCGCCGACGGCAAAGGCCAAGGCTCGCAGAATCCATTCACCGAAGACGAACCAGCCGATCACCGACAACATGCCGACCAATTGTGAACCGGCGAGCAGTGTGACGCCGGCACCGATCAGTGCCCACAGCGCGCAGGCGACGATTCCGACGCCGCAGATCGCAAACAGATCCGCGGTGAAGGTGAAGGCGCGAGTGAACAGGAGCATCGCGCCGACGGCAACGACCTGCACTACCAGTGCGTATCCGACCGCGAATGCGGCAACGACACCCAATTTGGCGGCCAACACTGCGTCGCGTCCACGTGCGGTGAGGAACGTCGTGGTGAACGTGGCGTAAGTGAATTCGTTGCCGGCGGCGGTTACACCGAACAACGCCGCGAAGACGAGGGCGATGGTGGTGGGTCCGCCAACCGCGATGGCAGTGGACACGAGATTCACATCGAACCCGGTGTCGGCTCGCTCGGCAACGGCCTCGACAATCGGACGAGTGAACGACGCGGCCACGAGGGCAACGACGACGGGTGCCACGGCAAGTGCCCACCAATAGCGCAGCGAGAGGACCTTCTTGATTTCTGCTTGTGCGAGCGTTGTCACCGGTGGCCTCCCGACGGTCCGTAGGCAGTGGGACCGTAGTAGCCCGACGGCGGACCGTAGTGGCCGGATGGCGGACCGTACTGGCTGGATGGCGGACCCTGTCCGGGAGGGCCGGCGGAATAGTGCGGTGTAGTCATGGCAACGAACAGTTGCTCGAGATCTGCGTGATCAGCTACGACACCGAAGATCGTGACGCCGGAGGCCGCCGCAACCGGAGCAAGTACGTCGCTGTCGGTGCCGCTGACGGCGAGTCGGCCGTCCGGTGTGATCGTGACCGCGGTGATCCCGCGGGCGGCCAGCGCCGTCGCGAACAGTGCGGGGTTGGAGCACGAAACCATCAGTCGACTCTGATGTGACGCGCGGAGGGCCTCGACACTGCCGTCGTAGACCAGAGAACCCGCGCTCAGAAGCACCAGGTTGTCCACGACGGGTTCCACGTCTCGCAGCGCCTGGCCCGTGATCAGTACGGTCCGCCCGGACTCGGCAAACGTCGTCAAGAACTGCTGTAACCAGGCCGTGCCTTCGGGGTCCAGTCCGTGGGTGGGTTCGTCGAGGACCAGGATTTCCGGGTCCCCGAGCAGCGCTGTGGCAAGGGCGAGTCGTTGCTGCATTCCTAGTGAGAAAAGTCCGATTCTGCGGTCGGACGCCGAACTGAGTCCGACTACCGCGAGAACCTGTGTCGTTCGCTGGGCGGGCAGGCCGATCGCGGCAGCGTAGATGTCGAGGTGAGCGCGCGCCGTCCGCGCTGGATGGAGGCCGCGTGTATCGAGGACGGCACCCACAGTCCGGGCGGGCGACGCCAATTTCGAGATGGGCAGGCCGCGGATCGTGGCAGATCCATCGCTGGGCGTCACTAAACCGAGCAGCATGCGCAGAGTCGTCGTTTTTCCGGCTCCGGCGGGGCCGAGTAAGCCGGTGATCGAGCCCGCGTGGACGTCGAAGCTCAGGTCGTTGACCGCCCGTACCGCTTTGAACGTCTTGGTCAAACCGCGAAGTTCGATGGGCGCGGAAACCCACCCCGGTGCACTACTGGTCAAAGATGCTCCCGCGTCGACGGACGTTGTGTTGTGTCGAGCCTACGTTCTCGGCTGTTATCCGCGGAGTACCCGAGTGGTGTTGGCGGGATGGGGCGCGAAGTCGTCCTCGGGGAGAATGACGAGGTGATCGGTCCAGCGCACCGGGGCCGGACCAAAGGCGTCGCGGGCATTCTTGACGACACCCTTACCGATGACGCGGTTGCCGGCGCCACCGATGACCGCGCCGATCCCGGCGGGGACCAGCTTGCCGAGTATGAGTGCGCTGCGCTTTGCGGCGTATTTCATCACGAACTTGCGGACCAACGTGCTGTTCATTCCGCGCATCGTGGAACTCGGGATTTTGCTGGTGATCGCGGTGCCCCAGTTCTTGGCGGTGACTCCGGTGACCTTCTGGACAATTTCCATGCCGGATTCGCCGAGGGCGACAGCGAGGACGAGGGCTCGTCGTTGTTGGTGGTTCTCGATGGAGATTCCGTGGACCGACGCGACTGCCAGAGTGAGAAGTGCCGATGCTTCGAGGAAGAATGCCGACTCCGCGCCGACTGCGGCGATCGACGCCACGGTTCCGACACCGGGGATTGCGGCTGTGGCGCCGACCGCGCTGCCGCTTCCTGTGACGGCCAGGAGAAACATCTTCTCGAGTCGATCGATGATTTGCGCGGGAGACTCGTCCGGATGCGAGTGCCTGACGTGCTCGACGTACTTGGCGACGGCCGGCGCCTGGAGCCGGCTGCCGTTGTCGAGTACCGAGATGAGGATTTTCTCGACCCGCCCGGCGTCGTTGCTGCTCGCGTTGTCGATCGACTTGGCCATCGCTCTGCCCCTCCACAGGTGTCCACTCGGCAATCGGTGGACTTCGCTGTCGAGGATAGGTGAAGTTTTACAGCGGAGCAGGTGGCCTGCGCCATAGGCTTGTGTTGTGTAGCCCGAGACGGAAGGGAACTGCTGTGGGAACCGTTGCTGTGGGAACCGTAGTGTGGCCGACGCTGGTGTATGCCGATGCCCGAGCGGCTGTCGATTTTCTGGTGAAGGCCTTCGGATTTGTGGAGAAAGCGCTGTACGCCGACGGTGACGTCGTTGCACACGCTCAGCTCGATTGGCCCGGTGGCGGCGGGATCATGTTGGGTTCACCCCGCGCCGATTCGTCGATTGCCGGTCTACCACCGGGAGTGGGTTCTGTGTACATCGTTGTCGACGATGCCGACGGCCTTCATGATCGGGCAGTTGCCGCCGGCGCAGTGATCACGCAGGGTCTTCGGGACGAAGATTACGGTTCGCGGGGTTTTACGTGCCGTGATCCCGAGGGCGTGTTCTGGAGTTTCGGAACGTACGGCGGGGAGTAGTTCTTTACCCGATTCCGGGTTACCGTGTTGCCCAATGTTCTTGTGGCACTAATTCGCTCGGGATCGGGGGATGCGGCGGTGTGCCGTCTCCGAACGGCTGGCCGCCGAGTTGTTCGCGGCCGTGTGGTTCGAGCCAGTGCGTCAGTTCCGGCCCCTTGGGAACGATCTGGCTGGGATTGACGTCGGAATGAACTATGTAATAGTGCTGCTTGATCTGGGTGAAGTCGATGGTGTCGCCGAACCCGGGGGTCTGGAAGAGGTCACGGGCATAGTCCCACAGCACCGGCATCTCGGTGAGTTTGCTTCTGTTGCACTTGAAGTGGCCGTGATAGACGGCGTCGAATCGGGCCAGTGTCGTGAACAGTCGAACGTCCGCTTCGGTGATGGTGTCGCCGACCAGGAAACGTTGCTGTGCAAGGCGTTCCGTCAGCCAGTCCAGTCGCGCGAACAGTTGGTCGTATGCCGTGTCGTAAGCTTCCTGGGATCCGGCGAAGCCGCAGCGATAGACACCGTTGTTGACGTCGCGGAACACTTGTTCTGCAACATCGTCGATTTCGGTGCGGAGAGCCTCCGGATACAGATCCGGTGCCCCTTCTCGGTGGTACTTCTTCCACTCGGTGGACAGATCCAGTGTGATCTGCGGGAAGTTGTTGGTGACGACCTTGCCCGTCGCGATCTCCACCATCGCCGGCACCGTGATGCCGCGCGAGTAGTTGGGGTCGCGGGCAAAATATGCGTCCTGTAGTCGGGGGATTTTCAGAACCGGATCGACACCGCCGGGATCGAGATCAAAAGTCCAACTGCGTTTGTCGTGGACCGGTCCGCAGATTCCCATCGACAGAACGTCTTCCAGGCCGAGGAGTCGGCGGACAATGATGGCGCGGTTCGCCCATGGGCAGGCGCGCGCGACGATCAGCCGATAGCGATTCGGTTCGACGGGAAATCCGTCGCGGCCGTCCTCGGTGATACGTGCGGCAATGTAGTTGGTGTCGCGAGTGAATTCGCGGCCTTCTTCGACAAATGTTGCAGAGTTGTCCGCGTTCATGGAGATTCCTCTCGCTCGCGTGTCTCTACACAATACGTCGTTGGACCTGCGCCGTGGTGTGCATTCCCAGGACAGTGAAATCGAGTGCGCGTGCGATTGCAGCGCCGCCGACGTGTCCGCTCGGGATCCGGAGTTGCGGTATCAGACCGGCATCGAGAGCGTCTTCGGTAGCGAGAAAGATTGTTCCGCAAGCCAAACCGCGCTGCCGGTGTGCGGGATCGGTGAGCACAGTGAGATCCGCGACGAATCCTTGGAACTCGCGGTAAGCGGCGCAGGCGAGGGGTTGGTGATCATCCCCGAGCGCTGAGAACCACTGGTCCTGGGCGCTCAGATCGGCAACTGTCGCGTCGTCGGGTGGGCAGGATCTGGCGATGCTCATCGCGTCGGATCGCTCGCGGCTGATCAGAAGTTGTTCTGCGGGTGTGTGATCCGTGTAGTCGGCAAGGAATGCGAGCTCGGTGTGCGAGGTGATCCTGCCGCCGTGATCCTTCGTGAGTTCGAGAAGTCGCGCTGGTTCCAGCAGTGAGGTGGCGTCCTCGTTCGCGGTGTGCTGCGTGAACCATCGCGGTCCGACGACGGCGGCTGCGTCGGCGAGATGCAGCACATGGATCCGATCGCTGTGCTCGTCGTCGACCCGCGCGGTATGCGCCGGACGCAATGCGGAGTCGCCCAAGCCCAGTTCTCGGGCCCACGCGAGTCGGATGATGTCGAGGTGATGGTCGTCCACTCGCTACACGCTAGTCCGGTTCGGGTGGGTTGATCGAGATGGCCTGGCGTCGTATATTCCATGTGGACTATTTCGGGTGGAATAGTCAAGAAATAGTCAATTGCGTTTTGCCGGGAAAGGGGGATCTCATGGGTGACGTGTCATTGACGCCCTTGGGAATCACCGTTCTGGGCCTGCTGTCCGAGCGTTCGATGCACCCGTACGAGATGTATCAACTCGCCTCCGTCCGCCGGGGGGATCAGCTGGTGAAGATCAAACCGGGCTCGCTCTATCACACGGTTTCCAGGCTGGAAAAGCAGGAACTGCTCGCTTCGATCGGGACGGATCGTGAAGGCAATCGGCCGGAGCGGACGACGTACGAGATCACCGATCGAGGCCGGAGCGCCCTCGAGCACCAATTGCGTGAGATGTTGGCGGTTCCGGTGCGAGAGTATCCGCGGCTGCCACTTGCGCTCGCAGAAATGCATAACTTGTCCGCCGCAACTGCGTGTCAGATGCTCCGAATACGTCTCGCACATCTCGACGAGACTATTGCGAAATTCGAGATCGACTACGAAGCGTTGAAGGCCGCGGAAAAACCACGAATCTTCACGGTGGGCGCCGATTACGCCCACGCACTGACCGTCGCCGAACGGGAGTGGATCGGCGCGTTGGTGACAGACATCGAGAGCGGCGAAATGCCCTGGCTCTCACAAGAACTTCTCGACCGGCTGGCCGGCTCCGCAGGCTCTTCCGCACATACTAAGGACTGAAGATGGAAAAGCAGGTCAATCCCTGGCACGCCCTGTGGGCGTTGTGTATCGGTTTCTTCATGATTCTCGTGGACAGCACGATCGTTGCGGTGGCCAATCCGGCGATCATGGCGGACCTCGGAACCGACATCAACAAGGTCGTCTGGGTAACCAGCGCCTACCTTCTGGCTTACGCTGTGCCGCTGCTGGTTACGGGTCGATTGGGCGATCGGTTCGGGCCCAAGAACCTGTACATGATCGGACTCGTCCTGTTCACCGCCGCTTCACTGTGGTGCGGTTTGTCCGGCAGCGTCGAACTTCTCATCGTCGCAAGGGCTTTCCAGGGCTTTGGTGCCGCGATGATGACGCCGCAGACGATGGCCGTCATCACCCGCACGTTTGCGCCGAACAAGCGCGGCGCAGCCATGGGTCTGTGGGGCGCGGTTGCCGGCGTTGCCACCCTGGTCGGCCCCCTCGCCGGTGGCGTTCTGGTCGACAATCTCGGCTGGGAGTGGATCTTCATCGTCAACGTCCCGGTTGGTGTGATCGCGTTCGTGCTGGCGTGGAAGCTGGTTCCGTCTCTACCGACGAGCGAACACAAATTCGACATCCCGGGCGTGATCCTCAGTGCCGCGGGCATGTTCCTGCTGGTGTTCGGCATCCAGGAGGGAAGTTCGTACAACTGGAACGGATTTGTATGGAGCCTGATCGGCGCGGGCGTGCTGCTGCTCGTCGTGTTCGTGTTCTACCAATCACGCAACAAGAACGAACCGCTGCTGCCGCTCGGACTCTTCAAGGATCGCAACTTCTCACTCGCCAATGTCGCCATCACAGCAATGGGCTTTGCCATCACGTCGATGGTGCTGCCGCTGATGTTCTACACCCAGGCGGTACGCGGACTCTCGCCGACACAATCGGCATTGCTGCTCGTTCCGATGGCCGTGCTGACGGGTATCTTCGCTCCGATCGTCGGCAAGCTGGTCGACAAGACGCACCCTCGCTACATTGCCGGAACCGGCTTCGCATTGTTTGCCATCGCACTGGGGTGGCTGGCGATGGTGATGACCCCCGAGGTCGCAATTTGGGAGCTGTTGTTGCCGATCGGTCTCATCGGATTCGCGAATGCATGCATCTGGTCGCCGCTCGCCGCCACCGCGACGCACAATCTGCCGCCTTTGCAGGCGGGCGCCGGAGCCGGCGTCTACAACACCACACGGCAGGTGGGTGCGGTTCTCGGTAGCGCCGCGATCGGCGCATTGATCACCGCGCGGTTGGCTGCGCAGGGCCTCACCGGTGGCAGTTCCGAAGCCGGCGTCGGACATCTACCCGAGGTAGTCCGCGAACCGTTCAGCACCGCGATGTCACAGTCCGTGTGGCTTCCGGCCGCGGTACTCCTCGTCGGATTCGTGGCGTCGGTGTGCTTCGAACGGCCGCAGCGCGGCGACGCCCATGACATGGCAATGGCCGTCGACGCAGAACCGAACCGGGAAACGTCACTGCGCGATTGAGAGAGTTGTCGCGGCTCAGACGGGGCGGGCGCAGGCGCACTGGGTAGCCGCCAGGGTGCCTTCGTCTTGCGCGGTTTCGTAGGCCTCGCCGACCGTCGGCGAGGCGGGTAGTTCTGTACCCGTCTCGCGAGGCCACAGCACCCATCCCGAGGCGGCTCCCACCGTGGCGAGGGCTGCGAGGATGCTCCAGGTGAGCGCGAATCCCGCGCTCGTGCCAACCCATCCGGCGATCGGATAGGTGAGAAGCCAGGCCAGGTGTGAGAGGGAGAACTGGGCTGCGAACACTTCCGGTATGCCTGCGGGGTCGACCGACCGTCGAAGTACCTTTCCGGTCGGGGTGACGATCATGGCCATCCCGGCGCCGATGAGAGCCCACACTGCGGCGGTGAGTGTCCACATGAACACACCGGCCACGGCGAGGGATGCTGCGGCACTTGCGCTGAAGACCAGGACGACGGAACCTGCTGTCATCACGGTCCGTTCGGCCGTTCGGTCGAGAACGCGGGGAAGAACCAGCGCGGTCAGCAACGTGCCGCTACCCGATGCGGCCAGCATCCAGGCCACGTCGGATTGGGTTCCGACAAGTTGGTCGCGGACGTAGTTGACGGTGTTGACCACAACGATCGAGCCGGCTGCTGCCACCACGAGGTTGAGTGCCATGATGCCGCGCAGTCGCGGCGTGGTTACGAAGATCCGCACGCCCGAGGCGATTCGGTCCCACGCCTTTCGGTGAGTGCTGGGACGGGCGTTGGGGATTCGGGTGGCCAACACGAGCAGCGCAGAGATGGCAAAGCCCACGGAGGTGGCGACAAAGAGCAGGTTGAACGTCATGAAGGACAGTGCGACCGCTGCGAGAACAGGGCTGAGCAGGCTTTCCATCGTGTAGGCGACCTGCGATGCCGACAGTGCGCGGGTGAAATCCGCCTCGTCGGTCACGATGTCCGGGATGACCGCCTGGAACGTGGGTGTGAACGCTGCCGACGCAGCTTGGAGAACACCCACCAGCAGATAGATGTGCCAGATCTCGCTGACGAAGGGCAGCGCGATCACCACCGATGCGCGAATGACATCGAGTGCGACGAGGAACGCCCGTCGTGGCAAGCGGTCCACGTATGCCGCCGCGAGTGGTGCGATCAGGACGTACAGGGACATCTTGATCGTCAACGCGGTGGCGAGCACCGCCCCTGCGGACGGTCCGGCCAACTCGTAGGCGAGCAGACCCAGCGCAACCGTCGCCAACCCCGTGCCGAACAGCGCGATGATCTGGGCGCTGAAGAGCAGGCGATAGTCGCGAATCAAGAACAGACGCATGCTGTTCCGTTCCGGTGCGGTCTTAGCGATCCGGTTCATCTGGTTTCACTCCCGCGACAAGATTGAAAGCTCCGGTGAGGACATTGAGGGCGACGATCCCGACTACATCGGCGATCTCGCGATCACCGTAGCCGTGCGCTCGAAGGCCTGCGATGTGTTCATCGGAAATCGAGGTCGGCTCCCGATAGATACGAAGTCCGAGGTCGATCATTGCCGCGATGGCGGGATCGGCCGACGTGCCCGTGCGGGCACGCTCGATCTCGTCCAGTTCGACGCCGTTGGCGTGCGCGGCGGCAACGTGGGCTTCGAGGCAAACAGCGCAACCTTGCTGGACCTGCACGGCGATCGAGATGCGCTCGGTGATCTTGCGGCTGAGTTTCGCTCGCTTCATTGCCCGGGTGAGTTGCAGATAGCCACCCAGTACGGCGGGCGAATGAGCCATCGCCGCGACCATGTCACCGACCTGTCCGTGACGGTTGACGAGTTCGGCGAGAAGGTCTTTCGATGCACCGACAGCCGTGGCCGGTGTGAGAGATGCAAGGCGAGGCATAGCAAGTCCTAAGTGGTTCCGACGGTGGTGGGTTCGGCCGGCGATCGCGAGCCGAACCCACCACCGGAGTTGGTCAAGAATTGACGGTGGATGGGATGGATTCAGGCTCTTCGATCTTCGTCGACCGCATCACTACTGCGGTGATTGCTGCGCCCACAACTGCAATGACGGCTGCACCGATGAACACTGCGGAGAACCCGTTCGTCAGCTCGGTCAGATCGCCGAGTTGATCGGCGCCGAACACTGCTGCGATCGCGGTCATCACCGCGAGACCGACGGCCGAGCCGACCTGGTAACTGACATTGACGATGCCGGAAGCCAATCCGCCTTCTTCGGGGCGCGCGGCCGAAATCGCCGTTCCCAGTGAGGGAATGAACGCCAGCGTCATACCTGCCGCAGCCACGAGCGACGCCGGCAGTACGTCGACCCAGAAGTTGCCGGTGGGCCGGATCAACGACATCCACCCCAAACCGATTCCCAGTACCAGCAATCCGGCCACGATCATTGCTTTTGCACCGAAGCGCGCCATGGCCCGTGGTGCCACGACGACCATGCCGAGCATGACGAAGATCGTCATCGGCAGCAGAGCTGCTCCCGCCGGGAAGGCGCTGTATCCGAGCACTTGCTGCAGGTACAGGTTCAGGAAGAACCACATCGGTATCCAGGCAGCGCCGAGGACGAGCTGAGCGATGTTCGCGGCACCGAGGTTGGGCGCCTTGAAGATTCCCAGACGCACCAGAGGTTCCCGACGCTTGGACTGGATCAACACGAATGCACCCAACAGCGCGGCCGAAACGACGAGCGCCAGCCACGTCTGCCCGGATCCCCATCCGACGTCAGGTGCTCTGACGATTCCGAAGACTCCGACAGCCAGGCCTGCGGTGACCGCCAGTGCGCCGAGGAAGTCGATCGACCCGGTGCGTGCCGGTGCGTTGGGCATCAGGAAGGGAATGGCAATCAATGCGATAACTGCGATAGGGATGTTCAGATAGAAAACCCAAGGCCAGCTTGTGTATTCGGTGATGACGCCGCCGAGGAACACGCCGGCCGTACCGCCCGCCGGGGCGGCAGCGCCGTAGATGGACAGCGCCTTGGTCATCTCTTTCTGCGTGCTGCCGAACAGCATCATCAGCAGGGTGAGCGCCGACGGCGCGATGAGTGCGGCCCCGGCGCCCTGAACTGCGCGGCCCGCAAGTTCGACAGCGACGTTACCGGCGGCACCGGCAACAACGGAACCGATCAGCAGGATCAGCCAACCAGCGGAGAACACTCTGCGGGCGCCGAACAGGTCGGACAGACGCCCGCCGAGGAGGAGCAACCCGCCGAATGCGATGACGTAGGCATTGAAGACCCAGGTCAAGCCTTCCTGAGAAAAGCCGAGATCACTCTGCATCTGGGGGAGAGCGACGCCGATGATCGAGGTGTCCATGATGACCATGAACTGAGCGGCGGCGATCAACGCCAACGCCCACCACTTACGGGTGGATTTCGGTTGTGCGGACATTCTGATTTCCTTACGGGTACGGGGTATATGGGATGTTTGCGAGGTCTGGGAGCGTCGTGGTCGAGAAGTCGCGACATCGGAGCTTCAGGGTGATGAAATGACCTGCAAAGGTGTGCTTTTCGAAGTTGCTCGGCCGGCGCTCGGTGTGGGTGCGCATCGGCTCTCCTTCGAGTCAAAGCAAAGTGTTCGGGCGGTTCGTTGCATACCCTAGGGGGGTATGGTAAAAATTGCAATAGGTTCGGCGAGAGCGGAACCTTACACAGACGGCAGTGGGAGTTCTTCCGACGAGGAAGCCGCTGCCGACCTAACCTCAGGAGGGCAAGATGTTCAGCGAAAACGGCTACACATTGGAATTGGCAACGTCGGAGGCTGCCGTCGGCAACCATGTCCCTCTCCAGTTCCGGATCGTGGATGCAACCGGAACTGCGTTGACCCGGTACGCAGACACCCACGACAAGCAGCTACATCTGATCGTCGTCGGCCGCGACCTGACTGGATTTCAGCACGTGCATCCCGAACTGGACGCGTCCGGAACCTGGCATGTATCAGTAGATTTCGCCCACCCCGGGGACTACCGAGTCTTCGCTGACTTCACCCCGGACGGCGGCGACGGAATCACGCTGAGTGCTGACGTACGCGTCGCCGGCGCCTATGACCCTCGTCCGTTGCCAACCGCGGCCGCCACCACGACGGTCGACGGCTACACCGTCTCCCTCGACGGCGCAGCCCACGGCGGCCAGACATCGAAGCTCACACTCTCGGTCGGCCGAGACGGACACCCGGTCACGGACTTGCAGCCCTACCTCGCCGCCTACGGACATCTGGTTGCGTTGCGCGCCTCCGACCTCGCGTATCTCCACGTCCATCCGGACGGCCATCCCGGTGACGGTGTTACCCCAGCCGGACCGGCAATCACCTTCTACGCCACAATGCCGAGCGCCGAGGACTATCGATTGTTCTTGGACTTCAAACACGACGGAGTGGTGCGTACGGCCGAATTCACTCTCACTGCCGACAGCGCGACCTCGCCCGTGTCAGAGCACGCACACGCTCACCACGGGCACTGAACTCGAACGCCGACATGCAATATGACATTGCCCCGTCAATAGCCAGACGGGCGTGGGCGGTAGCCAGGCATCCTGTGGTTCTCGCCGCGGCACGCTGTGTAGCTAGGTGCGCGCTGACTGCCTTGCAGGACAACCGAAGCCGACAGGTTCACATGTGCTAGTCAGCGACGAAGGGAGTCCGGAAACATCACTGCACGATTGAGAAAGTCGTCCGGGTCGAAGGCTCGTTTGATCGCCCACATCGCGCCGATGTCCTCGGGTGTGAGCGCCATGTCGAGGTAATTGCGTTTGAGCGAGCCGACACCGTGTTCGGAACTGATATTTCCGCCGTAGTGCCGGACCAGTTCGAGAATGCGGAGATAGACGACGTCGGCGTCGGGGCAATTCAGGACGTTCAGATGGATGTTCCCTTCGGCCACGTGGCCGAACAGTATCGGGATCGCCTCCGGTGCGTATTCTGCGATAACGCCGACCGCAGAGTCCGCGAATGCCGCCAGTGTGTCAAGGGGGAGTGCGGCGTCGAACTTGAGGGGTGGGCCGAACAATCCTACGACCTCCGCGAAACATTCACGTGCCGACCATAATCGGGCGGAACCGGCCGGATCGAGCGCTACAGCGGGCACGTCCGGCGGATTGATCCGGTCCATGATCGCGCTCACGTCTTCGGAAGGATCGTGTGCGCCGGATACTTCTGCCAGCAGATACCATCGGCGTCCCGTCGGGACACCTGCCCCTAATCTGTTCGCCGCAAGTTCCAAACCACGGCCGTCGAGTAGTTCAAGTGCATCGACGCCGCCGACGGTACGCAGAATGCGTCCCGCGTCCACAACGGCGCCCAGTGAATCGAACCCGGTGAGTGTGGTGACGCGGTGCTTCGGGACGGGTTGTAATGCCAGGTCGACGCGTGTGATCACTCCGAGAGTTCCCTCGCTGCCCACCCAGAGCCCGGGCAGGTTGTAGCCGGAGTTGTCGACGCGGACGGCGGCTTTACGACGCACGGTGGTTCCACCGGGAAGAACTACCTCGAGTCCGGTGACCTGCTCGGCCATGTTGCCGTATCGAACCGTGTGCAGCCCACCGGCGTTGGTGGCGGCCATACCGCCGATTGTCGCCGTATCACGCGACGCGATGTCGACGCCGAACTTCAGTCCAACATGGGCAGCAGCGGAATGTACTTGCGCGAGTGTCACTCCCGCGTCGACGGTGATCCTCCCCGTGGCGGCGTCGACCTCGCCGATCGTTGTGAGGCGCTCGGTGGAAAGTAGAACGTCGTCGTGTTCGGGCACGGTTCCGGCGACAAGTCCGGTGCGTCCTCCCTGCACGGTGACGGGTGCGCCGAAACGTCGGCAGACGTTCAGTGTGGCGGCTACTTCGGCGGTATCGGCGGGGCGGACGAGGGCCTGGGCACGTCCGCTGTATCGGCCCGTGTGATCGACCGAACGGGAGCGCAGAACATCGGGATCGTCGGTGACGAACCGTTGTCCCACAACGTCGGCAAGCGCTTTTCTCAGACCGTCCACTCCCTGATCGTATGTCGCCCGCGGTGTGGCATGGTGACGGCCATGACTGCTTCCGAACCGCATCCCACCCGTCTCGAGCGAATCGTCACCGATGGCGGTGCCGAGGTTGCCGTGCTGACGTTTGCTCACGGACCGCTCAATCTGTTCGATCAGGCGATGTTCGACGCAGTGATCGCGGATATCGCGTCGTTGACGGCTGCGCCGCCGCGCGCGGTGTTGCTGCGGGCCGAGGGCAAGGTCAACTCCGCCGGTGTCGACGTCCAAGTTTTCGACGGTTTGACCGCCGAGCAGGGCGCCGAGTTGTGGCGCGAGCTTTTTGCGCAGATCTGCCACCCACTCGAGGTGCTGCCGTGTCCGGTGGTCTACGCGGCGCATGGGTTGACACTGACGGCTGCGTTCGAGATTTCGCTGGCCTGCGACATCATTCTCGCCGCGCCCAAGGCGAAGTTCGGGTTGGTGGAGACAGTGGTCGGATTGACGCCGTCGATGGGTGGTCCGCAACGCCTGGCCGAGCGTGCGGGTTCCGGCCGCGCTCGTGAACTGGTGATGACGGGTGATCTGTACGACGCGGCGACGCTTGCATCATGGGGTGTGGTCAATGCCGTTCACGACGATGTCGACGCGGCGGCGCGGGCATTGGTGGCGCGGTTGGCGGACGGGCCGACGCGTGCACATGATGCGACCAAGCAGATCGTGGCGGCGTGGCGTTCCGGCGGTATCGCTCATGCCGATGCGGTGACGCCGACAGTGTCGGGAGCGTTGTTCGAGACCGACGATCTTCGCGGCGCCGTGCGCAGCTTTCTCGATGTAGGTCCAGGAAAGGCCATCTATACAGGCAAGTAAGCACACGGGTATCGCCAGAGTGCTCCACTAAGTGTGACTCGCGTCATATAGTCGAATGGCGCGGGTGTGGGTTTGTCACGGTCTGTGGAGGTACAGATGCGGTCGAGGCTTGTGGAGTATCACTGTTCGAATGGGCTGCTCACGGATACGCGGGTCAGTCGGGCGACGGACGGTCTGCTGCGTTACCGGCAGTTGGATCCGTCGCTGTCGGAGTTGCTCGATGTTGCAGTGCACCGGTTTGCCGGGCGCACGGCGGTCGAGGAAGTGCACGGGGAACAGGTCACCTACGCCGAACTGTGGGCTGAAGCGTCTCGGGTGGCCGGGGGATTGAAGTCGCGGGGAATCGAGATCGGTGATCGGGTGGCCATCCGGTTTGCGGCCGGCGTTCGGTGGCTCGAAGCGTGCCTCGGAGTCATTCTGGCCGGTGGGGTTCCGGTGTCTCTCGGCATGGCGTGGGGCGACGCGGAGGTTTCCGCGGTGATTGCGGATAGTGGATCGGTGTTGGTGCTCGACGGGGAACTGCCGCACGGGGTTCCGTTCATCGACGACGGTGCTGCGCCGGACGAGTTGGCGGTTCTGGCGTACACCGCTGATCCGTCCGGCGCGATGCTGGGCGTCGAATTGAGCAACGAGAATGTGCTCTCGACAATCGAAGGGCTTCTGCATTCGCGCGACTACGGCGTCGAGGGTGTGCGGAATCTTCTGGTGGACAGTGATTTTCGATCTGTCCGCGAGCTGGTTCATGTGCTCGCCACGTTGGTTGTCGGCGGCACCGTTGTTGTGGCGGGTGATTTTTGGCGTGAAAGCGCCCATACCGTCGACATTCTCACCGGGCGCCCCGAGGATCTCCTCGAACCACGATTGCTTGCGGTGGGTCCGGCGGCGCGAGCGGCCTCGCGATCGGTGAAGTGGGTGGACTGCAGTGGGTCTCCGGTGACGGCCGAGCAAGAAGAGAAGCTACTGGCGGCGTTTCCGGCCGCGCAGCATGTGATCGGTTGGGGAAAGACCGAGACGTGTGGCGGGGGTCTGATCTTGCCGATCGAATCGGCTTCGACACATTTGGGAAGCGTGGGAATCGCTTTCGGTGGAATGGAAGTCGCGTTGTACGGCCCAGACGCACCGGGAGGATACGGCGAACTGTGGTGCCGCGGGCCGAGTGTCGCGCGCCGGTACTGGAATTCGCCGGCAGTGACGTCGTCACGTTTCCTGCAGGGCTGGTTCTGCACCCATGACACCGCACAGATCGATGCGGAAGGCTTCGTCCGTATTGTCGAACGAAACGCAGCATGAGTATGCGCGGCGTCGAAAGACTACGAGAGGGAGATGCATGGCAGACGAGGTTCTCACCGAGCGGCGTGGGCGGACGCTGATCATCACGATCAACCGGCCCGAGGCACGAAACGCGATCAACGCCGCGGTAAGCCACGGATTGGCAGCGGCTGTCGAAGAACTCGACGGTGACGACGAGCTGTCGTTGGCAGTGCTGACCGGTGCGGGCGGCAATTTCTGTGCCGGTATGGACCTCAAGGCATTTGTGGCCGGCGAGAACGTGCTGGTTCCGGGCCGTGGTCTCGGTTTCACCGAGGGACCGCCGCGAAAGCCGATTATTTCGGCGGTCGAAGGCTTTGCCCTGGCAGGCGGCACGGAGTTGGTGCTGGCCACCGATCTGGTGGTTGCCTCTTGCGAAGCCAAGTTCGGTATCCCCGAGGTCAAACGAGGCCTGGCCGCAGGGGCCGGCGGATTGTTCCGTCTACCCAAGCGTATTCCGTATCAGAAGGCCCTGGAATATGCCCTGACCGGTGACGCTTTCACGGCGCCGGAAGCGCACTCGTACGGTTTTGTGAACACACTGACCGAACCGGGTAAGGCGTTGGAGGGCGCGTTGGACCTTGCCGACCGCATCAGTCGTAACGGTCCGCTGGCCGTCGCGGTCACCAAAGAGATCATGGTCAAGGCCGGCGGATGGTCGGACGACGAGGCTTTTGCCAATCAATTGCAGTTGTTGGCACCGGTTTTCGGGTCCGAGGATGCACGTGAAGGCGCGACGGCTTTTGCCGAGAAGCGCGCGCCGGTATGGAAGGGTCGGTAACACGACATGGCTACACCAGTTGCCGAATTGCACATGCACATCGAGGGTTCGCTCGAGCCCGAGCAGATCTACCGCCTCGCCGAGCGAAATCGAATGGACTTGCCGTACAAGGACATCGAAGATCTGAAGTCCCGGTACGAATTCTCGGATCTGCAGTCGTTCCTCGATCTGTACTTTGCCAACATGGCTGTTCTGCGCACTGCCGAGGATTTTGCGGATCTCACGCGGGCGTACTTCCGCCGTGCTGCCGCTGCCGGGGTCTCGCACGCCGAGTTCTTCTTCAACCCGCAAGCGCACGTGGTTCGAGGTGTTCCGTTGACCGAGGTTCTCGACGGAATCATGGACGCTGTTGCATCGAGTGAGCGGGAGTTCGGACTCAGCAGCAGCGCCATTGCCGCGATTCTGCGTGATCAACCCGTCAAGGATGCCGAGGAGATCTTCTCGGAGATCATCCGGTTGCAAGCCCCGATTGTCGGTCTGGGCCTCGATTCCGCTGAGGTCGGTAACCCGCCGTCACTCTTCGAGGACGTGTTTGCGCGGGCTCGCGCCGAGGGACTTCGCGTGGTTGCCCACGCCGGTGAGGAAGGTCCGCCGGAGTACATCTGGCAGGCGCTCGACATCCTCGGTGCAGAACGTATCGATCACGGCGTCCGCGCACTCGAAGATCCGGCGCTTGTGGAGCGGTTGGTCGACGAGGAGATTCCGCTGACGGTCTGCCCGTTGTCGAACGTCCGGCTTCGGGTGTTCGACAAGCTCGAGGATCATCCGTTGCGGACGATGCTCGACCTCGGGCTGATCGTGACCGTCAACTCCGACGATCCGGCGTATTTCGGCGGGTACGTCGACGACAACTTCGCCGAACTCGGCCGAGCAATCGGGCTGACCGAGTCCGAACGTGAGACGTTGGCCCGCAATTCCATCAAGGCGTCGTTTGCCAGTGAATCGCGGAAGGCGGAATTGCTGCGTTAGCGAAGCGAACTCAGGCGCCGAGCACTTGGCGTAGGTAGTCGTTGTCGAATACGCGATCCGAGTCGTACTTGTCTCGCACAGCAATGAAGTTGTCGAGTTTGTCGTACGTGGGGCGTAGGTCGTCGACGGTGCGGTTGTGCATTTTTCCCCAGTGCGGCCGGCCGTCGACGGCCTTTGCCATTGCTTCGACTGCGGCAAAGTACTCGGCTTCGGATCGGCGGTGATACTGGTGCACGGCGACGTATGCGGTATCGCGTCCGTTGGCAGTGGAGAGCCAGAGGTCGTCGGCGGCGGCAAAACGAACCTCGACGGGGAATGCCACGTTGGTTCCGGTTCGTTCCAGCCACTGATTGATCTCGTGGAGTAGATCTTTGACGTGTTCGGCCGGGACGGCGTATTCCATTTCCTTGAACTTCACGCGGCGCGGTGAAGCAAAGACCCGATAGCTGCGGTCGGTGAATTCCCGGGCGCCGAGCAGGCGTGACGATATCTGGTTGATGGTGGGGATCGCGGCCGGCGCCAGGGTGGCGATGCGGTTGACGCCCTCGAAGAGCGTGTTCGACATGAAGTCGTCCTCGACAAAGGTTCGGATCGCGCTGACGGGCTTCAACGGTGCGTCGCCGGGCAGGCGGGTGTTCCGTTTGGTGAGGACCCGATCGGTGTGAGGGAACCAGTAGAACTCGAAGTGGTCGACGGTGCGGCACTCGTCTTCCAGCGTGTCCAAAATGTGGGACAGCGTGTCGGGTTTTTCAACGGCGTGCAACGTGAATCGAGGAGAACACGCGAGGGTGATCTTGGTGATGATGCCGATCGCACCCAAGCCGATGCGCGCAGCTTCGAACAGTTCCGGATTTTGGTCCGAGGACGCGGTGACGATTGCTCCGTCGGCTGTCACGATTTCGAGGCTGTGAATCAGTGTAGAAAGTCCACCGAACGCGGCGCCGGTTCCGTGAGTTCCGGTGCCCAGGGCTCCCGCGAGGGATTGGGCGTCGATGTCGCCGAGGTTGGTCATGGCGTAACCGCGTTGCCATAACGCCTCGTTGAGGGCGCGTAGGCGCGTGCCTGCGAGAACCGTGACCAGCGCGCCGTCGTCGGTGGGCGTGATCGATTCGATCCCGGAGAAGTTGTCGAGGCTGACCAGAACCCCGTTGGTGACGGCAGCGCCGGTGAAGGAATGGCCCGCCCCGACTGCCTTCACCTGCCACCCTCGGTTTGCGGCCTCGGCGACAAGCGCCGCGAGTTCACGAGTGTTCCGCGGGGTTGCCCATTGTCGCGGTGAGGCGCTTTGAGTGCCTGCCCAGTTCTGCCATGTATCCGAAGCCATTGGACAATAATGTACTTGGACGTTCGTCCAAGCAAGCATTGTGCCTAGTTTTTCCGTTCTCCGTTCTAACATCATGGGATGCTGAACAGGCTTCCGGCGGACGAGCGCCGCACACAATTGATCGAATCTGCTATTTCCATCGCCGAACAGCGCGGCGTGAGTTCGGTGACGGTCCGTGCTGTGGCGGAAGAGGCGGGCGTATCGCTCGGCGTAGTTCACTACTGTTTCGAGAGCAAAGAGGAACTCATCGCCGCGATGGGTGAGACGCTGATCGTTCAGCTCAGCGAATCGCTCCAGCATGCCTTCGGGCAGGTGCGCCACGCGCCTGATCTGACCGGGATCCAAGGACTGAAGGAACTGCTCCACATCGGATTGACCGGGATGTGGCCGCTCATCGAGGTGACGCCTGATCGGCAGTTGCTGACCTACGAAATCACCGCGCAGGCCCTGCGTAGTCGCAATCTCGGGGCCGAGCGCGCCGGTGCCGTCGCCATCGATCAGTACCGGATCATGGACGAGCATGCCATTGCATTTCTCGAAGAATGCGCCACGATTTCCGGGACTGTCTGGACGGAGTCCTTGCAGTCGTTGGCGCGATGGAGTCTGGCGATGATCGACGGATTGGTTTTGCGTTGGCTCGTTGATCGTGACTCCGATGCCACCATTGCGGAATTCGGTGAAATGGTTCAGGTCATCGCCGGCAAAGCGATCGAGGCGCCGCACTGACCCCGTCATGGACATGCGTCCAATTCAGGTGTTGACTTGACCGCGACGCCGCGACGATGGGACACACGTGAGAACAACACTGGATCGACTTGCTTCCGCTACTGCTGATTTCGACCCGCCCCTGGCCGCTCTCGACCTGACGACTCTGCGCAGCAATGCCGCCGATCTGGTTCGCCGGGCCGGGGGAACACCGGTGCGCGTTGCCAGTAAGTCGGTCCGGTGCCGCGCCGTGCTCGAGGAAACACTGGGCGGTGGGCTCACCGAGCAGGGCGGCTTTCGCGGAATCATGGCCTACTCACTGCGGGAGGCATTGTGGTTGGTCGGTCTTGGCGCCCGCGACATCCTGATGGGATATCCCACCGTGGATCGTGGAGCGTTGGCCGAACTTGCCGGTGATCCGGCTGCGATCGCGGCGATCACGCTGATGATCGACGACGACGCTCAGCTCGACGTCATCAGATCCGCTGCGCCGGGCGCTGCGCCGATTCGGGTGTGCCTCGACGTGGACGCGTCCCTACGGATCGGGCCGATTCACCTGGGCGTACGACGCTCTCCGCTCCGCGAACCGAATGATGTTGCCGCACTGGCTGTGCGCGCGCGGTCGCGCGGATTTGCCGTCGTCGGTGTCATGTTCTACGAAGCGCAGATCGCCGGACTGCCGGACACCAGCGCGCCGATCGGCTGGGTCAAGAAGGTCTCCGCGCGGGAACTGTCGCACCGGCGAAGTGCTGTCGTTTCTGCGGTCACGGATGCGGTGGGCACCCTGGAGATCGTGAACAGTGGCGGTACCGGATCACTCGAAGTCAGTTCTGCCGATCCGGTGGTCACCGAGGTGACGGCGGGTTCGGGGCTGTATGTACCGACACTCTTCGACAGATACCGCGCCTTCCGGCCGGACCCCGCTCTGTTCTTCGCGCTCTCCGCGGTTCGCAAGCCGACCCCGAAGGTCACCACCCTCTTCGGCGGTGGGTACATCGCCTCCGGACCGGCCGGCGCCGCGAGGGTTCCGAAACCGATGCGCCCACTTGGTCTGAAATTACTCCGCAACGAAGGCGCAGGCGAGGTGCAGACGCCGGTCACAGGACGGGTTGCCGGTGATATCGCGATCGGTGACCGAGTGTGGTTCCGTCATGCAAAGGCCGGCGAATTGTGTGAGCGTTTCGACACCGTGAATCTGGTCGATGCCGACGGCACCACCACCGCGGTACCGACGTATCGCGGCGACGGGCAGTGTTTCGGCTAGCCGGCCGTCAGACGCATGAAGGCGCCGAGTTCCACCAGCCCCGCTGGAGTGGTCGGCATGTACTGCGTCAGTGCATACGACCGGACGATGATGGCGCACCATTTTCCGCGTGAGACAGCAACATTGAGGCGGTTGCGTGAGAGCAGAAACGACATGCCGCGTGGAACGTCCTCAATTGCGGACGCTGCCATCGACACGATCGCGACTGCCGCTTCACGCCCCTGGAATTTGTCGACGGTACCCACCTCGACGTCGGTGAATCCCGCTTCGGTGAGATCACGCTCGATAGTGCCCACCTGGGCGTTGTAGGGCGCGACCACCAGAATATCCGCCTCGGTCAGGGGCCGGGTGCCGTCGAACTCGCTGGGATCGGTCCACGGCGTGCCGAGAAGTTCGCGGATCTGCGTCACGATGACGGCAGACTCTTCGGGCGAATACGTCGAGTTACCGGAATGATCGACGTACACCGTGTGCACGCCCGCCGCCAGACCGTCGAGTTTCCGTGCAGCGCTTACCGATTCTTGGGACAGCAGCTTGCCCTCGTAGGACAGGGCCGAGACCGGCGCGCACAGGTCGGGGTGCATCCGCCAGGTCTTTTCGAGGAAGTATCCCAACTCCGGTGGCAGTGCGCCGTGCCCTTCGGCCAGCCAGCCGAGAGCGGACTCGTCAACGGGTTCGGGATGCGTTCCCTGACTGACCTGCGGCAGTTGTTGTGGATCGCCGAGCAACAGCAGATTCCGCGCGGAGACGGCAACGGCAATGGTGTTGGCCAGCGCGAACTGGCCGGCTTCGTCGACAACGAGGAGATCGAGGCTGCCAGGGGGCACTCGATCGGTGTTCGCAAAATCCCACGCGGTGCCGCCGATCACGCAGCCAGTGGATTCTGCCTCGGACAGGAAGCGGGGGAACTCCTGGGGCGTGATGTCGGTCCACTCCGCAATTCGGCTCCGGCTGCCCTTCTTCGCGACCAGAGCCGGATCGAGGCCGGCCTTGACGATGCCGCCCAGCATGTTCTCGACCACCGAATGCGATTGCGCAACAACACCGATACGCCACTGGTGCTTCTCCACCAAGGCCTTGACCACTCGGGCCCCGGTGTACGTCTTACCGGTGCCGGGTGGACCCTGCACCGCAACATAGGAGTCGTCCAGATCGAGGACGGCAGCCGTGATCGCGGACGCGTAGTCGTTGCCTTCGCCGACCGGTGGAAGCGCGTCGCCGGACAGGGTTCGAGGCGTGAGTCGACGCAGAATGTCGACCGCGGCGCGGCGCGGCAACGTGGGCAATCCGTCGCAGGCTTCGGATGCCGCTGTAGCGATGGACTTTTCCATCGGAACCGTCGGAATAGGGCGACCGGGAGCCAGTGCAACGGGAGTCTCGGAGAACTCGTCACCTCGGAGTAGCTCCTCGATGGTGACAACGTCGAGATTGCCGGATTTTTCGACCGAGACGATCTTCACGCCGTTGGTGCCGCGCTGCGCCGGATTGTCGCCCGCAACAGCGTCGGGGGAGGGAACCTCGTACAGCGCATACATGTCGGTGCCGGGACTCAACGTGGTGCCGGTGCCCAGGGTGCCGGTCAACTGGATGCGCCGTCGTGGCTTCTGCCTGGCAGTGTTCTTGTGCCAGTCGGCCTGAATGTCAGGCACGTCGACCACCATCACGTCACGGACATCGACGAGATCTTCGATGGGGGCCGACAAGCGATCGAAATGCGCCCACCAGTGCGGCTTCTTCTCTCGGCTGTGATAGCCGACTGCCGCGGCGAGGAGGGCTGCGGCGTGTTGCTCGGCGGTTCGCGTCGAACCGGCTTTGTGCCCGGCGAATTCGCGCAATTCGATTTCGGTCTCGGTGAGGTCTTCGACGGGCAGGGCGATCTGACCCGTCGGCGCACGCAAGGTGATGTCGTGTTCTGCCGCGCGGTCGACCAACCAATTACGCAGTCGGAGAGTCGATTCGCAGTCGTACTCGTTGTAGTCGGAGATGCCTTGCAGCAGTTCGCTTGCTTCGTCGTTCTTGCCGCGCTCGCGTAGTTCGCAGTAGTCGGAGTACGCAACCACGGACGCTGCGGCATTGACGACGTCGCCGTCGCGGCCGTGTTCCCCCATATAGAGCGGTTCGAGTTTCTTGATGCTGTACGAGCGAGCCCCGATCCGCAGTGCCGAGCGAACAAGCGGATACAGGTCCACGAGCACGTTCTCGCGAAGCAGCGTGTCCACCACCTGCTCGCCCACCCCGTGGCGCGCGGCGAGTCGCAACAGCGCGGACTTCTCGTAGGCCGCGTAGTGATAGACGTGCATGCCCGGATGAGCTTCGCGCCGCGCGGTCACGTAGTCGAGAAAGTCGACGAGGGCTTGGCGTTCACCGGCGCGGTCGTGTGCCCAGAACGGTTTGAACACGTAGTTCTCCGCCGGACCTTCGACGACGCCGAACAGGTACTCCAGCCCCCAGTCGGTGGAACCGTCCTCCGCCCACAGGGGATCGCCCTCGAAGTCGAAGAAGATGTCTCCGTCGTCCGGAACGGGTAGCCCGCCGAGCACCGACGCGTTGTAGATGTGGAACTCGGCCTCGCCGGATTGTTCCTGGCGCAACTGCAGCGCGGCCTGCGCGCGCAACTTCTCCAGAGTGTCGCGGCGGATACCGTCGACGGGTTCGGTGCTGACGGCCAGTTGATCGATCGACTCGATGCCGGCGGCAATCAACTGCATTCGCTGATTGCCACGGAGACCAGCGACCACGAGCAGGTCACGATGGTTCTCGACTTCCACACTGCAGGTATCGCACCGTCCGCAGCGCAGGTACCGGCCGTCGAGCCACTCGGCGGGTGTTCCCTCGGCGCGATGTTCATCGAGAACCTGCTCGAGCTTGGCTCGGCTTGCCGAGAACACCGGCGCGATGTCACCGATGTCGTGGGACGACGTGCTGCCGTCGCCGAGCATCAGATGCACCTGGTCGGAGGCGGCGATTGCGTTGCGGCCCAACGCGTCCGCATAGGCGGCCAACTGCAGCAGTGCCGATACCTTCGCGTGCCGCGACAGCTTGCTGTCGTATACCGCGTACCGATCGCCTTCGCGCACCAGGAAATCGCAGAACCCCAGGAACCGGCCGTCGAAGAACGTTCCCTGGTAAATGACGGGGGCGCCGGAGCGCAGGGCTTCGACTGTGGCGAGTGCTGCTTCGGTGAGCCCGGCGCGGGTGTGTTCGGGCCGTTCCATCACAATCACGCCGTCGCCGTGTTCGGCGATGAACCGTTCCAACT
Organism: Rhodococcus sp. 24CO; assembly: GCF_050586165.1. Taxonomy (NCBI): domain Bacteria; kingdom Bacillati; phylum Actinomycetota; class Actinomycetes; order Mycobacteriales; family Nocardiaceae; genus Rhodococcus; species Rhodococcus sp. 24CO. Next base: position 545,079 of record NZ_JAZFNF010000004.1, read on the forward strand.
GTTCGCGCTCGTGGTGTTGACCGAGCGCGGACGTTCGTTCCAGCATCGGATCGGCGTCGACGCCCTCCGTCTTGATCAGCCCGGTCCGCGCGTCGAGTCGCCTCAGCAGGCCGAATTCGCATGTTGCGGCCGCCGAGAGGTCACTGGCGCTGTAGATGATCTGATCATCGAGGAGGAACACAGGGGCGATTGTGCCAGCGATGTCCGACAAAACAGCGCGTTGGACACGTCAGAGACGTCGCAAAGCCCGTGAGCCAGGCAGAATGTCCACCATGCCCTTTTTTGACGGTCGACGCGGTCAGGTCCATTTTCGGCGGTGGCCCGCTTCCTACGACGAGCCACTGATGTCGCTGGTGTTCCTGCACGGGTTGGGGCAACACAGCGGGCAGTATCACCGATTTGCGGGCGCTCTCACGTCTTCCGGCATCGAGGTCTGGGCGATCGACCACACCGGGCACGGACTGTCCGAAGGTGAACCCGGCGTGGGTGCTCCGCTGTCGGATCTTGCTGCTGATGCCGCGACCTTGGCGGAGATCGCCCGAGAAGCGCTACCAGGCGTTCTGCAGGCGGTCATGGGGCATTCTCTCGGCGCCGTGACCGCGCTGTCGATGCTGACGCATCAGGATCATCATTTTGTGTCCGCCGTCCTGTGCGGGATCCCGCGCAACGCGGTGGCCCAGGCAGGGTGGGCGGACTTGGCCGATTCCGGGATTCCGGTTCTGGTGGTGCACGGCGTCGACGACCGGATGGCACCGATCGAGCCGGTGCGCACCTGGGCGTCGTCGCTGCCGAATGTGGAGATGCGGGAATTCGAGGATGCAGGCCACGACCTGCTGCACGAGAAGGTGCACACCAGCGTCACTGCCGTGAGCCGCGATTTCCTTCTCGCGCACAGTCGTTGAATCAGGCGAGTGCGTCGAGCACGTCCTTGGACGTAACCGGATGCGAGAACATCGGGTAGTCGTAGGTGATGGCGTTCTCGTGTTCTGCTGCTGAGGTTCCAGCGACGCAGTCGGTGAGAGTGATGACGCGGTAACCGTTTTCGTAGCCGGTGCGCATGGTGGACTCGACACAGCAGTTGGTCAGGAATCCGCCGAGGATGATCGTTCGGATTCCCTTGCTGCGCAGGATGAAATCGAGATTGGTGCTTGCAAAAGTGTCGAGGCCGCGTTTGCCTTCGACGAGAATATCGCCGTCCTGAGGAGTCAGTTCGTCGACGATTGCGGCTCCCCAGCTGCCTTTGACAAATGCCTTTCCGTCAACGACGCCCTTGAGGATTCCGTACGGGTGTGAGGTGATCTCGTTGTATCCCTCGGCAAACGTGATCGGCGCGTGCATGACGGTGACGCCGGCAGAGCGAGCGGCCTCGACCAGTGCCGTGGTGTTCGCCAGTAGCCCGGTTGATTCCATCACGGGGGCAACGGCGTCATGCAGGACTCCGCCTTCGGTGGTGAAGTCGTTCTGATATTCGATGAGCACGACTGCGGTGGTTGCGGGATCCAACTCGAGCTTTTCGGTCATGTCGACACCTTTGGTTGTGTGTTTCGGGCCACGTCTATTTAACAGTTTGTCTGACAAGCAGGCAAGAGGTAGCGTCGGCGGCATGGACACAACTCCGCTCGCGCGTATTCCGCTGAGCCTTGCCGTGTCTGGCAGGCTCCGAGACGCGATTCTCGACGGATCTTTGCCGGTCGGCGAGTCCTTGCCCACGGAGCAGGAACTGGCACAGACGTTTTCGGTGGGCCGCTCCACAGTTCGCGAAGCGCTGCGCGTACTTCAGGCGCAGGGGCTTGTGACCGGTGCCGACACTGTGTCGACAGCTCGTCCCAAGGTGACGCACGAGAACACTGCTGATTCTGCAGCCACCGCTTTGAGTACAGCTGTGCAGGTGGGCGCTGTTCCGCTTCCGGACCTGGTCGAATTGCGGGTGCTCCTCGAAGCGTCGGCACTGCGCGGTGTCCGCGAGGTTCCGGGCGCTGCGCGCGTTGCCATCGAGGAGATGCGTCGGGCCACCGAGAACAACAACGTGTCTGCGTTCCACGACGCGGATGTCGACTTTCACGTCGCCTTGGCGGGCGCCGGTGGGAACCGCGCCTTTGTGTTGGTGATGACGGTTCTGCGGGAGTGTATCGCCGGCTATCTGATGAGCGAACTCGCGGCGATCGAGGACTCGGCGGCCACGCTGCGGTGCCTGCTTGCGGAGCACGAAGCCATCGCTGACGCGATTGCGGCCGGTGAATCCGATTATGCGGCACAGCTTGTCGAGAAGCATGTACGCGGTTTCTACGAAGGACACACGGAATGACGACGACGGTGGACATGCTGGGAGAGCGACTACGGGAAGTGCTGGGGGAGAAGGCCACCACTGATCCCGATCGGATGGGCGCCTATACCCGGGACCAATCCTTGCTGACCACGGCCGGTGTTCCGGCGGCTCTCGTCAAGGCAACGTCCGTCGATGACGTCGCCGCGACGATGACGGTTGCCCACGAACTCTCCATTCCGGTCGTGACCCGCGGTGCGGGAACCGGTTTGGCTGGCGCTGCCAACGCTCTCGACGGGTGCATTGTGCTCAGTGTCGCGGGTATGAATCGCATTCTCGAGATCGATGCCGCGGCCCGCACGGCAACAGTGGAGCCCGGCGTGATCAACGGCGATCTTGCGGATGCGGCTCGGGCACAGGGTCTTTGGTATGTTCCGGATCCGGGAAGTCGGGCTATCTCGAGCATCGGCGGTAACTTGGCCACCAATGCCGGTGGTATATGTTGCGCGAAATACGGTGTCACGGGTGATCATGTCGCGGCACTCACCGCAGTTCTCGCTGACGGCCGCGTGATCCACACCGGGGCAAAAACCCGCAAGAATGTGGCAGGTCTGGATCTGACGCATCTCCTGGTTGGTTCCGAGGGAACGCTTGCCGTCATTGTCGAAGCCACGATGCGATTGCGGACCGCGCCCACCGCTGCAACCACGGTTGTTGCGTTCTTCGACTCGGCGGAGAAAGCGATCGAGGCGGTCCTGGCCGTTGCCGCGGTGGCCGAACCGTGCCAGATGGAATTGATGGACGCGGTGACCATCGACGCTGTAAACCGATTCACGAGAATGGGTCTCGACGAATCGGCAGGGGCGATGCTTCTCATTCAGTGCGACGGTAGATCCGCCGCGCAGGAAGCGGCAGACTGCGCGGCGGCCTGCACGCGCGTCGGCGCAACCGAGGTGTTCCACACCGACGATCCCGAGGAAGGCGACGCGTTCACCGCTGCGCGTCGTATGGCGTTGCCGGCGCTCGAGGCGATGGGAACCGTGTTGCTCGACGACGTCGCCGTACCGGTACCGGCGTTGCCCCGAATGCTCGAACGTATCCAGGAAGCTGCTGAGCGGCACTCGGTGACCATCGGAACCTTCGGTCATGCCGCTGACGGAAATCTCCATCCCACCATCGTGTTCGACGCCGCGGAACTGGGCGCGCAGGATCGTGCGCGTGGGGCGTTCGACGACATCGTGCACGCGGCACTCGAACTGGACGGCACGATCAGCGGTGAGCACGGCATCGGAGTTCTCAAGGCGCCGTACATGTCCGACATGATCGGCTCCGTCGAACGTGAGTTGATGCTCTCGGTGAAAGCCGCCTTCGACCCGAGAAACATCCTGAACCCCGGTCGCGGTATCTGAGCAGTCATATAGAAATGGCCCGGTTCGCCAACGATGTGAATCATTGGCGAACCGGGCCACATGCTTGCTGGGAGATCAGGCGTACAGGTCCGTGATCGCACCCTTGTGTGCTTCGTGAATGATGTTGCGCTTGAGCTTGAGCGTCGGGGTCAATTCGCCGCCCTCCTGGGTGAAGTCGACCTCGAGGATCGTGTACTTCTTGATCTGCTCCGGATTCGAGACCTTCTTGTTCGCGTCCGCGACCGCTGAGTCGATTTCGGCGATGAGATCGGGATTCTTGATCAGATCAGCGATGGGACTTCCGGCCGGCAGGCCGTTGCGCTCGACCCAGCCGGGCAGGGTTTCCAGGTCGAGTGTGATCAGTGCGCCGATGAACGGTTGGCCGTCACCGACCACGAGGCACTGGCTGATCAGAGCGTGGGCGCGGAGTGAATCCTCGAGACCGGCCGGAGCGACGTTCTTTCCGCCTGCGGTGACGATGATTTCTTTCTTGCGCCCGGTGATCGAGACGTAGCCTTCGTTGTCGATCGATCCGAGGTCACCGGTATGGAACCAGCCGTCGATGATCGACTCTGCGGTGGCCTTCTCGTTATGCCAGTAGCCGGCAAAAACCACCGGACCCTGCACCAGGAGTTCACCGTCGTCTGCGATGCGAGCGGCATGACCGTTGATCGGCTTGCCCACGGTTCCGACGCGCTGCGCGGCCGAGGTGTTGACCGTGAGGGCGGCGCTGGTCTCGGTGAGGCCGTAGCCCTCGTAGATCGGGATGCCGACGCCACGGAAGAAGTGACCCAGGCGGGCTCCGAGTGCAGCGCCGCCGGAGACTGCCCGTTCGCAGTCGCCGCCGAGGGCCGCACGCAGCTTCGAGTACACAAGCTTGTCGAACACAGCGTGCTTGAGCTTGAGCGCGATGCCGGGGCCGCCCTTTTCGAGCGCTTCGCTGTACTCGATGGCCGTCGCTGCGGCCTTGTCGAAGATGCTGCCCTTGCCGCCGTCAACTGCCTTCTGGCGTGCCGAGTTGTACACCTTCTCGAATACTCGCGGAACCGAGAGAATGAAGGTCGGCTTGAACACGGCAAACTGCTCGAGGAGTGTCGTGAGGTCCGACGTGTGGCCAACGGTGACCTTGGAGTCGAAGGCGCCGAAGGAGATTGCCCGCGCGAAGACGTGAGCCAGCGGCAGGAACATCAGTGTCTTCTTGCCGGGAATCATGGATTCCGGCATGGCCAGGCGGCAGGCCGCGGACTCTGCGTAGAAATTGGCGTGCGTCAGCTGGACGCCCTTGGGACGGCCAGTTGTGCCGGAGGTGTAGATCAATGTTGCCGGCGATGCGGCCGTGACCTGGTGACGACGGGCTTCGAGTTCTTCATCGGTGATTGCAGCGCCGCGACTCGTCAGGTCTTCGAGAGCGCCCGATTCGATGACGAGGACCTCACGAAGCGCCGGGGCGGCTTCGGTGACGTCCTTGATGTTCGTGGCGTGATCGGCAGTCTCGACGATCAGCAAAGACGTAGCCGAATCCTCGAGGATCCACTGTGCCTGATCGGGGGAAGAGGTTTCGTAAATGGCGACCGTGCAGCCGCCGGCAGTCCAGATCGCGTAGTCGGTGACAACCCACTCGTAGCGCGTTGCCGAGAGGATAGCGACGCGGTCGCCGAGCCCGACTCCCGACGCGATCAGACCCTTGGCTACAGCCGAGACCTGCTTGGCGAATTCGGCTGCCGTGACATCGACCCACGCGCCGTTGACGAGGCGCTGGAACGGCACGAATGTGGGGTCTTCGCTGGCGTGCCGGAACACGGAATCCGCCATGGACGCGTTCTCCGGAATTGTGAACGTCTGTGGAACTGAAAACTCACGCACTTTGACCCCTCCAGTGACAACCGATAACTTCGATGTGCATTGCATCACATTAGTCGTTATTTTGCACTGTCGTTACTATTCGGTAGATCCAATTGAGGTCCGACCAGGGAATTGGTGTTACCGAACGTTGCGGGTTACTTATGCCGCGCTCTCCAGCGACCGTCCGTGAATCGACAGCCAGCGCCTGATTGCGTAGTCCAATCTGTCTGAATCCACTCCCAGTTGCTCCGCGGTTGCTGCCAGGATCTCGGCCGCATCCGTCAGCGGTTCCGTCGTGCCGAGTGTCGTGCTGATGAATGTGTGGGCGGCGGTGCCGAGATCGATGTGGGGAATGCCCGCCAGCATCAGCAGATGCGCCCAGGTCACTTCCGCGTCGTCGCCGCACGCTTCGGTCCAGGCTTGCCTGACGGAGTCGAGGGCGTGATCGGAATCAGCTGCAGCGAGAAGATCCTCGACAGAGTTGATGTGTAGATGATGCAGGCGCTCAGCGACCTGCTGGATGTGTCGCGCCTCGATCGGTACGCCGGTCGCGGTGTATCGACGCTTGTACGAGCCGATCTTGCCGGCCCACTGGTCGGAACTGCCCGCTTCCTCGAAGGTTCGGAGAAGTTCGCGTGCGCCGTCGGTCACGGGCAAGGATTCACGAGCTTGACGGTAGGCGAGGTATCGGTCGACGACGGCAACTTCACTGTGGCCGCAACTGGACTGCACGGACTCGATGATGCACAGGGCCAGGCTCGCGCGGTAGGCGTCCGACGCCACCCACGCAGAGGGGTCGCCTAATCGGTCGCGGCAGGCTGCTGCGACTACGTCGACGGTGTCGGTCGAAATGCTCACGATGTCCTCCGGAAAACTTCTGTGCCTATGTCGTTTCTGCTCCACACGGGCTATCGGCACCGAGGCGCAAAATGTTGCACACATCACACAATTTTTCTGAAACGTCGAGAAGTTTCATCCTTCGAGCAGGTCAACGACCTCGGCGTCGGTCAGCTGATGGAAATCGTCGAAGGCCGCGCCGACCCCGCCGAGTATCGCCGGAACGAAGGGACATATGACGCGGTCGGCCGAATCGGCAAGCAGGCGGATCGATTCCGGTGATGCCACGGGGACGGCAACGATCACTCCCGTTGCACCCTGCGCACGGGCACATACCGACGCCACAGCGGCACTCGCTCCCGTCGCCATTCCGTCGTCGACGATGACGGCCGTTCGCCCGCTGAGCGGAACTGCCGGGCGACCGGCCCGGAGCAGGTGTGCCCGGCGCTCGAGTTCTGCGCGCTCGGACTCTTCCACCCGCGCGAGCGCTTGCGGTGATACCCGCTCGGCGGCAATCACGTCGTGGTTGAGTACGCGAGTGTCACCCTCGCCGATGGCACCGAGAGCCAATTCGGGATTTCGGGGGGAACCGAGTTTGCGTACAACGAGGATGTCGAGCGGTGCATCCAGTGCCGACGCGACCTCGACCGCGACAGGAACGCCGCCGCGCGGCAGTCCGAGAACGACGGGATCGTGGAGTCGCGCGGCGTCCAGCGACCGGGCGAACATCGCAGCAAGGGCCCGGCCTGCTTCAAATCGGTCTCGGTACTGTGCCATAGCTGTCCTGATTGAGGTGTGACCTCGATACTTCCGACGCTACTCGGTTCTCCCGTCACCGTTCGGTAACTGTGAACCGCCGCAGTGAGAGGGCCGGATTCTTTTCGCGGACCTCGTCGATTCGGCTTCGACTGACCTGCGCCGCGGCCACACCCACCTGCTCGCCGAGTGAGCACAGCACCACACCCATGGGGTCGACGATCATGCTGGCACCGGCGCCGCCGCGCGCGCTTTGGTCCGCCGCGGCGATGTACATGGTGTTTTCGATCGCGCGCGCCCGGACCAGCGTGGTCCAGTGGTCTTCCTTCAACGGCCCGGGTACCCACTGCGCCGGCAGGAGCAGGACGTCAGCGCCGGCGTCGACGATCCTGCGGGTGACTTCGGGGAACCGGAGGTCGTAGCAGGTCTGGAGGCCGAATGTGAAGCCGTCGCACTGAAAGGTCTGGGGGTCCTCGATCTCCCCAGGTGCGATCACTGCCGATTCGAGGTAACCGAACGCGTCGTAGAGGTGAAGCTTGCGATACGTGGCGACCAAATCGCCGCGCGGGTCCATCGCGACGAGCGTGTTGGAGATCCTGCTCACGTTGGGCAGACGTTCGTTCATTCCCGCGACTACGAAGATCCCGAACTCTGCGGCAATGGCAGACAGCCCGGTTCCGAAGTCACCGCCGAGGTCCTCGGCGGCCTCGATCAGGCGCTCGTCGCTGCGTGGCGGCGTGAACATCGAGTACTCGGGAGCGACCAGTACTTTTGCGCCCTGACCAGCGGCATCGGCCGCCAAGGTGTGTAGTGACTTCAGGTTCGCCTCCTTGTTCATATCGGGAGCGAACTGTGCAACGGCAACGACGGTCCGAGAGGGGCTGTTGGCGGTGTCTTCAGTCATGCTTCTTACGCTAGGCGAAACGCCCGGTGAACGCGGATCCACCGGAATAGTTCAGCAGGTCGGTTCTCGTGTCTATACTCCTTCGGCTAAACTGCTGGTCAAATGAGTGATATTGAGCGTGACCCCGAACCCCCAACATTTGCCGACCTCGACATCGATGATCGGGTACTGAAGGCACTGTCTGACGTGGGCTACGAGTCGCCCTCGCCGATCCAGGCTGCCACCATTCCGCCGCTGCTCGAAGGCAAGGACGTCGTCGGACTTGCCCAGACCGGTACCGGTAAGACGGCTGCTTTCGCGGTTCCCGTCCTGTCGCGGATCGACACGTCGATCAAGCAGACGCAGGCACTGGTACTGGCTCCGACACGTGAGCTCGCGTTGCAGGTTGCCGAGGCATTCGGCAAGTACTCCGCGCACATCCCCGGACTCAACGTCCTGCCGATCTACGGCGGCCAGAGCTACGGTGTCCAGCTGTCCGGCCTGCGCCGCGGTGCGCACGTTGTCGTAGGTACGCCCGGTCGTGTCATCGACCACCTCGAAAAGGGCACTCTGGACCTGACAAACCTCAAGTACCTCGTTCTCGACGAGGCCGACGAGATGCTCAAGATGGGTTTCCAGGAGGACGTCGAGCGCATCCTCCGCGACACCCCCAGCGAGAAGCAGGTTGCCCTGTTCTCCGCGACGATGCCCGGTTCTATCCGTCGCATCTCCAAGCAGTACCTGAACAACCCGGTCGAGATCACGGTCAAGTCCAAGACCTCGACGGCGTCGAACATCACGCAGCGATACATCCAGGTCGCGCACCAGCGCAAGCTCGACGCGTTGACCCGTGTCCTCGAGGTCGAGGCCTTCGAGGCGATGATCATCTTCGTCCGCACCAAGCAGGCCACCGAAGAGTTGGCCGAAAAGCTGCGCGCTCGCGGGCATTCCGCTGCCGCTATCAACGGTGACATCGTGCAGACGCAGCGTGAGCGGACCATCGGTCAGCTCAAGAACGGTGCCCTCGACATTCTCGTGGCCACCGACGTCGCTGCGCGTGGCCTGGACGTCGACCGCATCTCGCACGTCGTGAACTACGACATCCCGCACGACACCGAGTCGTACGTTCACCGCATCGGCCGTACGGGTCGCGCCGGACGCCAGGGTGACGCGTTGCTGTTCGTCGCTCCGCGCGAGCGTCATCTGCTCAAGTCCATCGAGAAGGCAACCCGCCAGCCGCTGGCCGAGATGCAGTTGCCCAGCGTCGATGACGTGAACGCGCAGCGTGTTTCCAAGTTCGGTGACTCCATCACCGAGAGCCTGGCATCGGAGAACCTGGCGCTGTTCCGCAAGATGATCGAGGACTACGACCAGGAACACGATGTTCCGCTCATCGACATCGCTGCCGCCTTGGCAGTGCAGTCGCGTGACGGCGACGCTTTCCTGCTCGCTCCCGAGCCGCCGGCACCGCCGCGTCGTGAGCGTGAGCCGCGCGAACCGCGTCCACCGCGCCGCTTCGACGACGGTCCGGCTCCGCGTTCGCGTGGACCCGAGGGCCAGGAATTGGCGGCGTACCGCATTGCAGTCGGCAAGCGTCACCGCGTGGTGCCGGGTGCCATCGTCGGTGCCATCGCCAACGAAGGCGGCTTGCGTCGCAGCGACTTCGGACACATCAGCATTCGTCCCGACCACTCCATCGTGGAGTTGCCGGCAGATCTGTCCAACGAGACTCTCGAAGCCCTGCGGCGGACCCGCATCTCGGGCGTCTTGATCCAGTTGCAGCCTGACTTCGGCCCGCCGCAGGGACGCCCCAGCGGCCGTGGTGGTCGTGATGACCGTGGTGGACGTGACGACCGCGGCGGACGCGACAGCCGTGGTGGCGGACGCGATCGCTACGACAGCTGATCTTCGTCTCGAAAACTAACAGGCGCTGCACCCCGATTCGGGGGAGCAGCGCCTGTTTTTGTATCCGGTTTTCGTATCAGAGGGTGCTGGGCGCGAGATCGTGGGAATCTTTACTGCCGGTGTTGAATTGGGTTCGGTACAGCTCGGCGTACCGACCGCTGTGAGCGAGCAGTTCGGTGTGCGTTCCGCGTTCGATGATGCGGCCCGCTTCGACAACCAGGATGAGATCGGCAGCGCGAATGGTGGACAGGCGGTGCGCGATCACGACTGCCGTCCGGCCGGCAAGAGCCTCGCCGAGTGCTTCCTGAACGGCAGCTTCGGACGTCGAATCCAGATGGGCGGTGGCTTCGTCGAGGATGACAACGCGAGGTTGGGCGAGCAACAACCGCGCGATGGTGAGGCGTTGACGCTCGCCGCCGGATAGTCGATAGCCACGTTCGCCGACAACGGTGTCGAGTCCTTCCGGCAGTGACGCGACCAGAGCGGTGAGGCGGGCACGCTCGAGGACTTCGCGGAGTTCGGTCTCGGATGCATTCGGTCGTGCGAGCAGCAGGTTGGATCGCAGACTCTCATGGAACAGGTGCCCGTCCTGGGTGACCATACCGACGGTTTCGCGGATGGAGTCGGCGCTGAGGTCGCGGACGTCGACGCCGGCGAGTTCGACGGAACCCGAATCCACGTCGTAGAGGCGCGGAATCATTTGGGCGATGGTGGATTTACCGGCGCCGGATGTTCCGACGAGCGCCACCATCTGGCCGGCTTCGGTGCGGAAGGACAGATCATGGAGCACGTTCTCGCCGCCGCGGCTGTCGAGAATCGCCACTTCCTCGAGGGACGCGAGGGACACTTTGTCCGCCGACGGATATGCGAACTTCACGTTCTTGAACTCGACGGATACGGGCCCGTCCGGCACTGCGACGGCGTTGGGCTTCTCGGTGATCAGTGGCGCGAGATCGAGTACTTCGAAGACCCGCTCGAAACTGACGAGGGCGCTCATGACGTCCATGCGGGCGCTCGCAAGAGCCGTCAGCGGGGAGTACAGCCGAGTCAGCAGCAATGCCATCGAGACAACGGCACCGGCGTCCAGTTGCCCGCGCAAGGCGTAGTAGCCGCCGAGACCGTAGACGAGCGCCAGAGCCAAGGCTGAGACGAGCGTCAGGGCCGTGACAAAAACGGATTGAAGCATGGCCGTCCGCACGCCGATGTTGCGCACGCGCCGGGCGCGCACCGCGAACTCGACGGACTCTTGTGACGGGCGTCCGAACAGCTTGACCAGCGTTGCACCCGGCGCTGAGAAGCGCTCGGTCATCTGGGTGCTCATCACGGAATTGTGGTTGGCGGCTTCACGATTGAGAGCCGCCAGCCGGGCACCCATGCGCCTGGCCGGAATCACGAAGATCGGCAGAAGCAGTAGTGCGAGGACGGTGATCTGCCACGAGATGCCGAGCATGACGATCAGCGTGATCACCAGCGTGACCAGATTGCTGACCACGCCGGAGAGCGTGTCACTGAACGCGCGCTGGGCCCCGATGACGTCGTTGTTGAGGCGGCTGACCAAAGCTCCCGTGCGCGTGCGAGTGAAGAACGCGATAGGCATTTTCTGGACGTGGTCGAACACCGTGGTCCGCAAGAGCAAGATCAGGTCTTCACCGATACTCGCGGAGAGCCAGCGCGTCAGCATTCCGAGTGCGGCCTCGAGAATTGCCACAACCGCGATCAGCACGGCCAGGATGACAACAACCTTGACGGCGTCGCCGCCGACTATCGCGTTGACCACCCGGCCTGCGAGGACCGGTGTTGCGACGGCTAGTGCCGCCGTCACCACACTCAGCAGGAGATACCAGCTGAGGTTGCGTTTCTGCGGAATCGCGAATGTCGCGATTCTTTTCAGCGTCGCCTTCGAAAAAGGCCGCTTGTCGTCTTGCGCGTGCATCGCGTTGTACATCGCGTTCCACGCGGTGACTTCCATACTCATGTCTCAGGCCCTTCGGTCGCCGGCCACGAAGATTACGCGGCCGGTACGACACGAAGGTAAAACCTCGAGTGTGCTTGAGGTCAAGCCCACTACTTGGCTACGTCCACCACCACACGCGTGGGGTCCGACAGCAGCGTCACCGAGAACGGCTGCTTTTCCGTTACGCCGATGAACGACTGTGTGACGCCTTCGAAGACAGACGACCCGTTGACTTCGGTGACAACCCCACCGGCGATTCCTGGGACGGGGTTCGGGCCGGAGTACTGCTCCACGCCGCTGTCGAACGGGTAGGCGGAACCGTCGATCAGCACCTGGATTATTGCGTCGCCGGCAATCTCCATCGGCTTGCCGCTACCTTCCTGGACGGCAGCGTCGACGTACTTGACGCGCCATCCGGGGGTTCCGGTTCCGCCCATTTCGTACACGACGCGGTCGAAGTTCTCGTGCGAGCCGATCCGGACGTCGGTGACGGTCAGTTTCGATTCGGCGACGGCCGCGGCGGTTTTGTCCGAGCTATCGGTTGGCGCGGGTTCCGCAGCGGCGGCGCTCGTGGTTGCAGACACCGAGGTGGTGACGGCAGTCGGTGTGGTCTCTGCGGTCTGTGAGCACGCGGTCAGGCTCGCCCCCACGATGATGGCAGCGATGGCGGCAACTGATTTCGTCCGGTTCGTTGTCATGCTTCGATCGTAGGGCTCTCGGTCGGTGGCTCTGCGACGGCGTGCGCGGAGTTACCTAACCGATATCGCCGTCGACGTAGAGCCAGTTGCCGTCGATTCGAGCAAATCTGCTGCGCTCGTGGAGGTTTCCGCGTTCGGTTCCGTAGGAGTAGTGGGCGCGGAATTCGACCGTACCGTCCGAATCGAACAGGCTGCCGCGCTCGGTGGAAAGAATCTCGAGCCCAGTCCAGCGCTGGTGTGGGTCCAGATCCAGTGTGGTTGGACGGTGGTCGGGATGCCAGGTCCGCTTCAGATAGTCGGTGTCCAGGAGGGCAAATGCCGTGTACCTCGAGCGCATGAGAGTTTCAGCGGTCGGTGCGGACGCACCGCCCTCGAGATATTTGCCGCAGCAGTCGGCGACGGTATTGCCGGTGCCACACGGGCAGAGTTGGGCGGTAATGGGGCGGCGTGAGGTCACCACCCCATTACAGCACGCGAACTCAGACCAGCTTGCTTTCGTGGTTGTCCCAGTACGGCTTACGAAGATCTCGTTTGAGGATCTTGCCCGTCGGATTCCTCGGGAGTATCTCGACAATGTCGATGCTGGTGGGGCACTTGAACTTTGCGAGGCGTCCCTGGGTGTACGTGATCAGTTCGGCTTCGGCGATCTGGGTGTCGGCATGCAGGACGACCACGGCTTTGACGGTTTCGCCCCACCGGTTGTCCGGTACGCCGATCACGGCGACTTCGGCGACGGCGGGGTGCTCGACGAGTACTCGTTCGATTTCCGGGGAGTAGACGTTCTCTCCGCCGGTGATGATCATGTCTTTGAGGCGGTCTTCGATGAAGACAAATCCCTCGGAATCGGCGCGGCCCATGTCGCCGCTGCGTAGCCAACCGTCCGGTGTGATTGTTTCAGCAGTAGCTTCGGGCTTGTTGAGGTATCCCGGCGTGCATTGCTCCGATCGCCACCAGAGTTCTCCGACAGTTCCGACGGGGGTGTCCTCGAGCGTGACGGGATCGACGATGCGAATCTCGACCCCCGGAATGGCAGTGCCCGCCGATGCCATGCGTTCGACTTGTGATTCGTCACGGTGGACGTCAGGCATGAGAGCGGTGACAACACCGGCCATTTCGGTCATGCCGTAGACCTGGACGAACTCGGTATCCGGCCAGGCTGCCAGCGCTCCTCGCAGCAAAGGCAGGGGCATGGGGGCTGCGCCGTAGGTGATGCGTTTGAAGGCGCGGAAGGCGGCGACGGCCTGATCGCCTGCAGCCAGGACTCCGGCGATGACGGGTGGCACCAGGAATGCGATGTTGGCGCCGGCGGCGAGGCCGGCGAAGATCGACGGTCCGTCAGCTTCGCGGGTGAAGTAACAGCGTCCACCTGCGTGAATTGCCATGATGGCGTAGCAGGTTCCTCCGACGTGGAACATCGGCATGGCGACCAGGAATATGTCGTCATCGTGTTTCGGCAGGATGTCGAGGACATTGTTGCTGTGCGCGAACAGGTTTCGGTGGGTGAGCTGAACTCCCTTGGGGCGCCCGGTCGTTCCGGAGCTGTAGAGGATCAGGGCTGTGCTGTCGGCCGTGACTACGGGACGAGCGGCCAACGGCGGGGCTTCGTCGAGCCACGGTTCGAATTCGTCGTTCTCGCTGCCGACAGCGATGATCAGTTCGACGGCGGTGAGGCGATCGCGCATGGCGACGACCTGGGGGAGGAGTTCGTTACCGACAAATAGGATGCGTGCCCCGCAGTCACCGAGGATGTAGTCGAGTTCCTCGCCGGCGAGCCGCCAGTTCGGAATGGCATTCGAGGCGCCGAGTAGTGAAGCGGCATAGGTGATTTCGAGACAGGAGAGATGGTTCTTGTCCAGGAAGGCGACGGTGTCTCCCGGTCCGATTCCGGATTCGGCGAGTGCGCCCGCAATGCGCAGGATGCGACCGTGCCACTGGGCCCACGTATAGGTGGTTTCCTGGAACGTCACGGCCGGTTCTTCGGGTTTGACGCTCGCCCAGTGTTCGAGTTGATCGAAGATGATTGCAGTGGCGGCGTCGGACATCGGACCACCTTTCTCGAGTGATGTGTGTCACAAGGCTAGTGGGCGGTTGGCGTCCGCATGTGTGTTTTCCGTTGACAACTCAGGGGAGCACCTACGGAAATCAGGGTGGTCCCTGATAGCGGTGGCGCCGAGTAGACGACAGGATGGAGCGGAGCCAGTTGGCACCCTCATGCCGTGGGTGCTCGATACACCGAAGTGAAGACGAAAGGCGATCATGAGTTCGCACGCCCAAGATGTCGCGGCCCGCGCTGTCGGCCTGTCCAAGACGTACGGCACCGGGGATACCCAGGTGCATGCACTCAGCGCTGTATCCGCAGATTTTGCTCGGGGTGAGTTCACGGCGATCATGGGCCCGTCGGGTTCGGGGAAGTCGACGCTGATGCATTGCCTCGCAGGTCTGGATTCGGCGAGTTCCGGTTCGGTGCTCATCGGTGACACCGAACTGACCGGGCTGTCGGACAAACAGATGACGGCGCTACGACGCGACCGCATCGGATTCGTTTTTCAGGCGTTCAATCTGGTGCCGACGCTGACGGCGCTCGAGAACATCACGTTGCCGCTCGATATCGCGGGGCGCAAGGCCGATCCGGCGTGGTTGGACAATGTGCTGACGAAGCTCGGTTTGAAGGACCGCCTCGATCACCGGCCGGGTGAGTTGTCGGGTGGGCAGCAACAGCGTGTTGCGTGTGCGCGGGCTCTGGCCGGTCAGCC
This sequence comes from Rhodococcus sp. 24CO, assembly GCF_050586165.1. Classification (NCBI taxonomy): domain Bacteria; kingdom Bacillati; phylum Actinomycetota; class Actinomycetes; order Mycobacteriales; family Nocardiaceae; genus Rhodococcus; species Rhodococcus sp. 24CO. The sequence goes on from NZ_JAZFNF010000004.1 coordinate 560,379, forward strand.
CGAGATCATTTTCGGGGACGAGCCCACGGGCAATCTCGATTCGCGTTCCTCGGGGGAGGTTCTGTCGATTCTGCGGTCCGCGGTGGACGAGTTCGGTCAGACCGTGGTGATCGTGACGCATGATCCGCGCGCTGCTGCGTATGCGGATCGCGTCGTATTTCTGGCGGACGGCAAGATAGTCGACGAATTGCGTGAGCCGACGGCCGATTCCGTTCTCGATCGGATGAAGCGTCTGGATGCTCCGCAGGTTCCGGTCAACGTAGAAGCCGGAGCTTGACGATATGGCTTCGATAACCAATTCGCCGATGCGCAAGGTGTCGTTGCGTAACTTGGCGGCGCACAAGGTGCGGTTGGCGCTCACCGTGTTGTCGGTGGTGCTCGGTACGGCGTTTGTCGCCGGGTCGTTTGTGTTCACGGATACGTTGCAGAAGACGTTCGACTCGATTTTCGAGAACACTGCTCAGGGCGTCGACGTCCGGGTGTCGATGCCGGATCGCAACACCAGTGGCGTTCCGATCGAGGATGTCGACAAGCTGGCGGCCGTCGACGGAGTTCGCGCCGTGGCACCTGCCGTGAGTGGACAGATCGTTCTGATCAACGCCGACGGTGGTGCCGTGCAAACGGGTGGCGCTCCGAGCATCGGTACGTCGTACCTGCCGGCAGAGCGGGCGATCACACCGCCCGATCCGTACTCGGAAGGTGGCCCACCTGCGGCTGCCGGAGATATCGCATTGAATGCGAGTGCGATGGAGAAAGCGGGTTTGTCGGTCGGTGACCAGGCTCGGATACTGGTGCCGGCGAGAGGAATCGTCGACGTCACGGTGACCGGTATCTACGAGGGGTCGGGTAGTGACACCGGGGGTTTCATCGGAGCTTTGTTCACCGACGAGCAGGCGCGCAGCCTGTTCACGGACGGTAAGCATGTCGACTACATCGACGTAGCCGGTACCGGCCTGTCGCAGACCGAGATGCAGCAACGGGTGGCGCAGGCCTTCCCGGACTTGCAGGTGCAGACCGGAGACGAGGTCCGCGAGGAGACCAAGGCCGAGGTCGACACCGCGCTCAGCTTCATCAACTACTTCCTGCTGGCGTTCGGCGCTATTGCCCTGTTGGTCGGCACGTTCATCATCTACAACACCTTCTCGATGATCGTCGCGCAGCGTTTGCGTGAACTGGCGTTGCTGCGTGCGGTGGGAGCGAGCCGGGCTCAGGTCGGCCGCTCCGTCGTCACCGAAGCGTTGATCGTCGGATTGATCGGCAGCGTCATCGGATTGCTGGCCGGCATCGGACTGGCCTACGGTCTGCGCGGGTTGCTCAATGCCTTCGACGTCGGGTTGCCGGAAGGTTCGTTGCAGGTCAGCCCGCGCACGGTCGTTGTCGCGTTGGTTGTCGGCGTTGTCGTGACGACGCTCAGTGCCTATGCGCCGGCGCGTCGGGCGTCCAAGGTTCCGCCCGTCGCGGCGATGCGCGAAGAGTTCGCTTCCACCGGTGACTCGCTTCGTGTCCGGACGCTTGTCGGCGCCGTTCTCGGTGTTCTCGGTGCTGTCCTGGTGGTCGTCGGTTCGCGGGGAACCGGTGAGGGCGCGGCGCTGACCGTCGGCGGCGGAGCGTTTGCGCTGATCATCGCTGTTCTGCTCGGCTCACCTGCGTTGTCGCAGCCGATCGTGGGTGCGCTCGGTGTTGTCTTCGCAAAACCGTTCGGATCGGTGGGGCGTCTGGCGCGTACCAATGCGGTCCGCAATCCGCGTCGTACTGCTGCCACGGCCTTCGCCCTGACGTTGGGCTTGATGCTGGTGACGGTCATCGGTGTGTTCGGCTCTTCGGCCAAGGCGAGTATCAATGAGCTGATCGACGTGGGCGTGACCGCTGATTACATCCTGACCGGGCCCAATGCGGTGGGCGTGCCGCGAGGCGCAGCCGACGCAGTACGGGCGCTCCCGGATGTGCAGAGTGCAACGTCGCTGCACGGGGTTCGGGCAACTGTGAACGGACAGGACGAGCAGGGGGCGTCGTTGGACGGCCCGATCGACGGGGTTCTTGATTACAACATCGTCGAGGGCACTGCCGATCTGTCCGGAAACAACATGATGGTCTCGCAGACCACGTCGACCGAGAACGGCTGGACCGTCGGATCGACGCAGACGTTGACGGGCGCAGACGGGACCCAGTACCCGGTGGTTGTTGCGGGAGTGTTCGAGGACAACCAGCTGATCGGCTCGTGGATCGTCTCGGACGAGGCGTATCAGGCATTGATGCCGGCAACCAGCCTGCCTGATTTTGCCGTTCTGGTGAAGGCGACGCCGGGCGCCGATGTGACAGCCTTGCGCGGAGAACTCGAGCAGGCCACGGAAAAGTATGTGGTTGTCCAGGTTCAGGATCGTGAGGAGTTCAAGGGAACCCAAGGGCAGCAGATCAATACGTTGCTTGCGATTTTGTACGGACTCCTGGCACTGGCGGTGGTGATCGCGATTCTGGGCATCATCAACACCTTGGCTCTTTCGGTTGTGGAACGCCGTCGAGAGATCGGAATGCTGCGGGCGGTCGGTATGCAGCGGGCTCAGATGCGGCGCACGATCTACCTCGAATCCGTTCTCATCGCGGTCTACGGCGCGGCCGTCGGCGTCGTGCTCGGCATCGGATTCGGTTGGGGATTCGTCAGTACGCTCCGGGACCAGGGCCTGGGCCAGATCACGATTCCGTGGGGTCAGGTTGCGTTGATGCTTGTCGGTTCCGGCATCGTCGGTGTGCTCGCGGCACTGTGGCCGGCCAATCGAGCGGCCAAGACGAAGCCACTGGAGGCGATTGCGGACCTGTAGGGGGCAAGGGGCTGTCACATTCACGCGACCCGCATGGTGCGCACTTTTGGCTGTTCACGCTGCCAAAAGTGCGCACGGGTAGCGTTGCTACCCATGATTACTCTTCAAGAAGTCGGCGATCGTGAATCCTGGCGCTGCTGGCTGTGTGACGAGCCCGTCGACCCCGACATGTCGGTGAACGATCCCCGCGGCCCGAGTGTCGACAGCATCAACACCGCCAAGAAGGGCGGCAAGTCCAAGGGTGGTGTCGAGCGACTCGCACACCGCGCATGCAACACCAAGAAGGGTGCCGTCAAGCCGGTCGTGGCGTGGCCGGATCGGTTGTTCGTGGTTGATCCCGCGCCGATCATCGGTGTTGTGGAGCAGCTCGAACGTAAAGGTGGCCGGGTCGCGGTTGCACGTTGCCCCGGCAAGGACGACGCCCAGGACGCGTCGGAGTGGTTGCTCGATCGGCTCTCGCGATTGGCCCCGGATCTGAACGTCGAAACGAGTATCGACCCTGCTGGTGGTGGGTTCCTTTTGGTTTTGAAAACCGTGTAGTCGGATTCGGTCCGCCTTTTCTCCGGGTGTCCTAGCCTTGTCGTGAGCGATCGGGGTACGGTCGAGTCGAACATGAATCCGGTTTCGAGTGCGAAGGAATCACGATGAATCTGGCGTTGACCGACGAGGAACTGGCGTTCCGGGACGAAATGCGGACTTTCTTCCGCACACAGATTCCTGAATCGACCAGGAACGCGTACGCCCACGGGGAAGAGCTGGGACGCGAGCGAATGGTCGAGTCGCAGCAAATCCTCAACGCCCACGGCCTGGCCGTCCCGCACTGGCCGGTCGAGTGGGGCGGTAAGGATTGGACTCCGGTTCAGCACAACATCTGGCTCGACGAGTTGCAGTTGGCGTCTGTTCCGGAGCCCCTCGCGTTCAACGCGAACATGGTCGGACCGGTCATCGCGGCTTTCGGTTCGCAGGAACAGAAAGAGAAGTTTCTTCCGGCGACGGCAAACCTCGATATCTGGTGGTGTCAGGGCTTTTCGGAGCCGGAAGCCGGTTCCGACCTCGCGTCGCTCAAGACCCGCGCAGTCCGGGACGGCAACGACTGGGTGATCAACGGCCAGAAAACCTGGACCACGCTCGGTCAGCACGCAGACTGGATCTTCTGCCTCGTTCGCACCAACCCCGATGCGCCCAAGCGGCAGGCGGGTATCTCGTTCATTCTGGTCGATCTGAAGACGCCGGGTGTGACGGTCCGTCCGATCAAGCTGATCGACGGTGGCTACGAGGTCAACGAGGTCTTCTTCGAGGACGTCCGCGTTCCGGGCGAGAATCTGGTCGGCGAGGAAAATCAGGGCTGGGGCTACGCCAAGTTCCTGCTCGGCAACGAGCGCACCGGCGTCACGCGGGTCGGTTTCTCCAAAGTCCGTGTGGCTCAGGCAAAAGCACATGCCGCTGAGGTCAAGGTCGGAAACGGGACGCTGCTCGAAGATCCGTTGTTCGCCGCTCGCCTGGCAGAGCTCGAAAACGAGTTGCTCGCGCTGGAGCTCACCCAACTGCGTGTTGTCGCAGGATCCACGGACGGTAAGCCGAACCCGGCTTCCTCCTTGCTGAAGTTGCGTGGCTCCGAATTGCAGCAGGCCAGCACCGAGTTGCTGATGGACGTTGCCGGCCCCGATTCGCTGCCGTTCGACGCGGGCACCGACATCGCGTCGGCGGGCTGGGCGCAGCACTCGGCCCCGGCTTACCTGAACTACCGCAAGGTTTCCATCTACAGCGGATCGAGCGAAGTGCAACGCAGCATCATCGCCTCCTCGATCCTCGGATTGTGAGGCGTGGCATGGACTTCGAACTCAATGACGAACAGAAGCTTCTTCGCGACACCACCAAGGATCTTCTTTCGCGTAGCTACGACGCGGAAAAGCGAAATGCCATCACCGACGCAGACCCCGGTTGGAGCCCGCAGGTGTGGAAGCAGTTGGCAGAGGTCGGACTGCTTGGTCTGACGTTCTCCGAGGACGATGGTGGCATGGACGCCGGTCCCGTCGAGATCGGCGCTGTCATGACCGAGATCGGTCGACGCCTTGCGCCGGAGCCGGTTCTGGACGCAGTCGTGACGCCGGGTGGACTGATCTCCGAAGGCGGCAGCGCGCAGCAGCGGTCGTCGATTCTTTCCGGGGTTGCCGAGGGCGTCACATTCCTTGCTTTTGCCGATCAGGAACCCGGAATTCGTTGGCCTGCAACGCAGCGGGCGACGACGGCAACGCCGGCGGGTGACGGCTGGAGTATTACCGGTATCAAAAATCCGGTCGGCCACGGCGGATCTGCGGACATCCTGGTTGTGAGCGCGAGCTTGCCGGAAGGCGGTGTCGGCCTGTTCCTGGTCAAAAGTGACGCATCCGGATTGGTCCGCAAGTCCTACGCAACCCACGACGGTTTGCGTGGAGCGCAGGTCGAGTTCACCGATACGCCTGCCGAGGCGCTCGGTGCGGGCGGCGACGCGTCGGCGTTGATCGTGGCCGCGCAGATTCGTGAGCAGGCCGCTTTGTGTGCCGAGGCTGTCGGTGCGATGGAAGAGGCACTGCGTCTGACCACCGAATACCTCAAGACGCGCAAGCAGTTCGGGGTTCCGCTGGCGAAGTTCCAGACGCTGACACATCGCGCGGCGGACCTGTACGTGTCACTCGAGTTGGCGCGCAGCATGAGCTTGTACGCGACGATGTCGCTGGCCGACGGAGTGGTCGATCCCGTCATCGCGTCTCGGGTCAAGTTGCAGATCGGGCGATCGGCGCGCCTGATCGGTCAGGAAGCAATTCAGATGCACGGTGGCATCGGTATGACGGCGGAGTACCCGGTAGGTCATTACGTCAGCAGGCTTGTTGCCATCGAGCACACGCTCGGCAGCGCCGAGGATCACTTGCGTGTGTTGGCTGCAGGCGTGGCCGACCACGAAATGGTCACTGTGGTCTGATCTTCCACGAGAGCCGGTCAGGGGCCGCATTCCGCAGTCGCGGGGTGTGGCCCCTGACCGGTCAGTGTCCGCCCCGCAGCACGTCCAACCGGATTCTGCGCGCTTCGATGTGCGCGGCGGTCTCGGTGAATGCACGTTGCCAGTCGGCGGACTGTGTTCGCTCGGCCGCCTCCAGCAGGAGCGCACCGGCGTCGAGGGGGAAGCGGGCTTGCGCGCTTCGCAGCGTCGAGTAGTGGCTGTGACGGGAGTGGATGCCCAGTTCTTCGCCGGAGGCAGCGTGTTTGGCGGCTTCGCATTCGAGGGCGCTGACAAGTTTGTGGGCGATCGCCAGCGGCCAGGGGCGGTCGATGCCGTCCAGCAGTGCACTGCCGTCGACGCCGAGGAGATAGCTGTCCGCATGGCCGGCAAGGATGTACGTGATCCGTTCACGCGGATGCGCAATTGCGACGACGCGGCGGTCGGTGTTTCTGCCGTCCCGCTCGAGCAAAGCCGATGCCCAGGCCGGGTTCTTCTGCAGAACTGTTGCGGCGGTCCATGATTCGGTCATCACGTCGCGCCACTGTTTCTCGATGGGAATGCGAAGAACGTCGTGTGGTGAACCGATCATCGCTTCCCACAACACAAGCGGAGTAGCCGTCACCACTTGGCGTAGCCACCATTTCCCGATTCCCTTGTACTGGGCCCCGACGTCTTCGATACCGTCGCGTGGGGCTTTGTCGTCGAGTGAACCGGGCAACCGAATGACGAGGCGCGGCCGCAGGGGTTTGGTCTCGAGTCGCACCCAGGTGTGAGCCCGGGTAGCCATACGTTCGGCAAACGGGGACTCGGGAAGTTGGCGGAGCAGTTGGATCGAACGTTCTCGGACCGGCGGCGACAGATCGTCGAGTCCGCGTTCGAGAATGTCGTAGTCGTGCTCGCCCAAGCCGACGCTCAGCCGGTCCAGGAATTGGCGTCGCAATCCCGCGGGTTCGTTGTCCCACGCGATGTCGAGTTCTTCCGTTGCGAGCGCGGGGTCAACTGTGCGGATGTAGTCGAACCACGCAAGACGGTCGTCCGGGTCGGGTGAGAGCCACAGTTCGTCGCGGCGTGACCCGACGCGACGCAATTGTGCCCAGGCAGGATTGTGGTCTGCCAGATACTGTCCGCGCGGACCGGCAAGTCGAAGGAGGGCCTCGCGATGTTCGAGGTGGGTGCGCGCCGCTTCCATGAGCGCGGGAACCGTCGGTGCGGGGGCAACGTATCGGTAGGTCTCGGCAACCTCGAACCATTCGGGCAACGACGGTGACCGCGTCTCGAGCAGTGACGTCACGTGCGTGATCGCCGACGCGGGGAGCGTCGGACGCTCTGCCGTTCCGGCGGATCGCAGCGAGGTCACTTGCCTACGGTAAGGCAGGGGTGTGCCGACTTTCACTCGGGGTAGCGGCGCGGATGTCGAGATTCTGGGAGAGTGGACAGCGGCACCTGGGAGGCTTGACATGGCAGAAATTCATGGCGTCACGGTGGGCGATGGAACCAGTGGGGCGGAAGTGAACAGTGGTGCAGATGTGTCGGTTGCCGAACGTCGTGCCCTGATTTCCAGCCATGTCCGAACCTGGTGCGAAGCAGGAATCGTCGAATCGAATCGCCCCGAGCTGTCCACTGAAGTCGCGCTGCTGTTGGCGGGCGGCTACGTCGACGACGAGACCCGGGCAGTCATGGCCAACCGTCGCGCGGTCGGACGGTCGTTCCCGGACATCGGTGGCTGGTCCGAGCTGAGATACCTCACGGACGAGTACACGCGAACGTGTCGACGGCTGAGCGCTGCCCGAATCGGTCCGGTGCAGGTTGTCCTGGAACGGCGAGTGCAGGCTTTGGAGAAACGCGTCCACGCCGCACGCTCGGCGGTCGTGCGATCAAACCGCCATTTTGCGAGCAGCGTCCGCGCTATTCGCAAGGACCGGCGTGACGGACTGCATCTTGACGTGGAGCAACGCGAAGCCCTGTTCGTCGGACTCACGCGCACACCGGTCCCGGCGAAGTCGACTACCGGACTGGGCTCCGTCGCAGATAGCGGAAGTGCTGCACTCGATAAACTCGCCGGGCGGTTGGCAAGCATCGAGGGTTCCGGAGTCCTCGCCGACGCGGGCCGTCGTATGGCCGAAGTGCTCGACGGCTTGGCGCCACACGACGACGACGGCATCGCCGGGAAATACGACGCGCTGCTCTATCTGGCCGGCAACGTGTACGACCGCATCGAGTCCTCGCATGCCTGGCATTCCGATCATTTTGTCGTTCAACGCAATCAACTCGACCTTGCCGACGAGATAACCCAGATATCCGTGGATACGGTTGCCTTGCGGTCGATCCTTGCCGAACTCGACGAGGCCGCCGACCTTGCGCGCGACGCGGCGACAAGAGAGTCGATCGACTCGCGAACGCGGGCCCTCGGCGCGGTGTGGGATCAGTTGGTCGAGCGAGTTGCGGCGTTGGCGCGGATCGGTGACCTGGTCTCCCGGGCTGAGGAGCAGCTCAGTTCTCAGCGGGCCGTGGAGCACGCGGCGAGCTTGGACAGCCGCATCGACGACCTGCTGGCGCGGTCCGGATCGCGGGAGTTGTCGGCGGCCAACACGCACTACGTCGGCGATCAATTCGACGGTGTCGAGGAGCTGATGTTCGCCCACCGCGCGGCGCTGTACGGCGACATCGCACTTCTGACCTCTGGGAATGAGCGGCCCGCACCTTAGGTGTTGAAGCGTGGGCGCGGTAAGGTCGAGGTAAGTAGCCGGCCGTGAGCCGGATTCGCCGGGCGTTGGACGCGACAATTGTTCGCTGGCGCCCCACCCGCAGGCCGATCTGGCGATACCGGGCGCAACAGCTTCAAGAAAGTCGACCATGGAAGACACCGCAAGTCGTGGCATCAACGCGTTCATTTCCGAGGTAACCCAGCGTGGGGGCCAGGCCGTGCGGTTGACGCATTCGCGTCGCAACCCGGTGCAGGTGACGGGCAATGACGGCAGTTCTCGCATCGTCCGGGTTCGGTCCAAGCTCGATGGTGACTGGCAGGCCCGGCGCCAGGACGAGTCGATCGAGAGCGACGACACTCGCTCCGAGTTCTGGGTTTTTGTCGATCTTGCGGTTACCCCTCACCAGTTCTTCATGCTGCCGTCGGTGGAGGTGGCGGACGATATCCGGTCCGAGGTCGATCTGTGGATGATGGACACCCCGGGTCGCACCCGAACGGGGCATCACGCAATTGCGCGTGGACGTGTTGCCCACGGGCATGACCGCTGGGACGTTCTGGGCGTCGCTGCGGTCAAGGATCCGAGCATCCACGTTGCAGCGCCGGTAGCACCGAAGCGCGCGAAGACTGCGGTTGTCGTCAAGAAGCGTCGTGCCAGCGCCGCCGACGACGAGATCCCGGTGATTGATCTGCGCGTCGAGGTGAGCGCCGATTGCCACGGGTACCGCTGGATCGGTCGATTCGACGAAACGAGCGGCGTACTCGAAATCATGCGTGGCCCCATGGAGGGACGCAGGTTCCCCAACCCGACAGCTGCTGCGAATGCTGTCACCGGACATATTTCCGGAGATATCGAGAGCTACGACGGTTGGGTGTTCTGGACCGTCGACGGCGCCGCGTTGGGTTCGCGGCACCGCCGTAGCGCCTGAGCTCTCATCACTGCGCCTGAGCTCACATCACTGCGCCTAAGCTCCCACTGCTGCAGACACCTGTTCGAGCAGGTCGAGCTCACTCGACGAGAGCACCAGATCCGGTGCGTCGAGTAGTGCTGGAAGCTGTTCCACTCGGCTGACGCTGGCAATGGGCGCTGTGATGCCTGGCCGGGTCAGCAGCCAGGCCAAGGCGACGGTCGACATTTCACAGGTGTGATTTGCGGCGATCTCGGCAATCGCGTCGACCACCGCCAGACCGGCATCGCTGAAGTAACTTGCCGTGATGCGTTCGCGGGGGCTTCCGTCGATATCCGCGCGGGTTCGGTACTTTCCGGTGAGGAACCCGGACGCGAGTGCAAAGTAGGGAAAGACGCTGATGTTGTTGTCGGTGGCGATCTTCGCGAGCTCCGGTTCGTACGAATTCCGGTGCACCAGGTTGTAGTGGGGCTGCAACGCGATGGGTCGCGCGTACCCGTTCTCCTCCGTGATTCGCAGCCATTCGCGAACGCGTTCGGGTGTGTAGTTCGAGATGCCGAGGTGTCGAACCTTGCCGCTCTCGACCAGTGCGTTGAGCGCTTCGAGAGTTTCCTCGAGCGGTGTACTCGGATCGTCGAAGTGTGCGTAGTACAGATCGATGCGGTCGGCTTGGAGGCGGCGAAGTGACGCGTCCGCTGCGGCAGCGATGTTCTCTGCCTTCAACCCCTTGAAATCGGGGTGGCTGCCGACCTTGGTGGCAACGACGATGTCTTCCCGGAGCCCGCGATCGGTGATCCACTTTCCGATGATGGTTTCGGATTCTCCACCGGAGTTACCCGGGGCGGAGGCCGTGTACGAGTCGGAGGTGTCGATGAAGTTCGCACCGGATTCGGCAAAGGCGTCGAGTATCTCGAAGGACGTCGCCTCGTCAGCGGTCCACCCGAAGGGGTTGCCGCCCAAGGACAACCGAAAAATGTCGATATCCGAGCTGCCGATTTTCGCCACTGCGCAGAACTCCCGTCGATGCAACGCCGACGCCATTCGTCGACGTTCGAACCGTACCGTGTAGCACTCCGGAAGGGGGTGTGGAGTCCGGAGAACGGGTCGAAATCGTTGCTGTTCGTGATTGCCTCTGGCGGTGCGGGGTATGGCCACTTGGTAATGAGCTTTGTTCGACGGACTGTGAGAAGGAGAGTCCGATGTCGATGGTCAGTGAAGCGACCCGGGTGGTAACGGGCGCGGCAAGCGTGACCACCAGTGCCGTGGGCGCCGTGGGTGGCGGTCTTGTCGGCGGGGTGAACGGCGGAATCCGCGGCGCGGTCGGTGGTGTTCGCGACGGTGTGCGAGCGGGAAGCAAGTCGACGCCGACGGCTGTTCTCACCCTCGCGGCGATGGGTGCTGCCGGTTTGGTCGAGTGGCCGATCCTGCTGGGTGTGGGCGGCGCGGCCGTCGTGCTACGGCAGTGGGATCGTCACGACGGCGAGCGGGAGGCAGGTGAGCCGAAAGAAGTCGAGCAGAAGAAAATCGACAAGACTGTGAGAGCGGAGCTGGGTGCTGCCCAGACGCCGGATCCTGCGCAGGTGGCAGGTGTGGGCACGCCGGAAAAATATACGACCAAACCGGGACCGGTGGCGTGAATATGTTCCCAGCCGGACTCACCGGACTTCTGTCCACACCGTTTCGATCCACGGCCGATCGTCAATTGATCGGACGGGCCTTCAGCACTGCTGTTGCGGCCGCGGGAATTGTTCCGGCACTGGCAGGTTCGGTGACGCGGGTACCGAACCTACCGGGATCGTCGTTGCTCGCGGCCGGGGTCTCGGTTCTACATCATCAACCGGCGCTGCGTCAGCAGCTGGAACGCCTCCTCGGGCGCGAATTGACCGATCTGATCCTCGAATCGGCCAAGTCGGTGACCGACGTGGTGACACAGGCACCTGCGGCGTTGACGGTTGATCTGGGCATGCGCTCGCTGCTGCTCGGCGAAGCCTGGAGTCTGCGTAACGCGTCGCAGGAGTGGGGTGTTGCCGTGTCGTCGGAGGTGCCGGATGACGAGAGCCGCGGGCAAGGTGAGCGCCATGCGGAGCGAGTAGCGCTGGCTCAGTTGGCAAGTGGTGCTGCAGTCGGTGCGCTTACCCAGAATTCCGAGATCGCGTCGACTGCAGTGCGTGTTGCGGCGCCACGGGCGTTGCGGATTTCCCGCGAGGCGTTTGCCTCGGTGCTGACGAGGGAGCTGTGGCAGCGCGAGGGATCGCTGGTTGTCGACCCCGGTGCCGCTCGGCGGCTCGACCGGGTCGACACAGTTCTGATCGATCCGCGGGTACTCCTCACCCAGGAGCTTCGGGTGGCAGACATTCGCGGTGTCGCGGACTCGGACCGGGTTCATATCTGGAACCGTTCGCGCCGAAAACTGGGAAACGACAAGCTCACTGTCGGGTGGCACCGGATCGGCGGTGCCGATGTGCTGGTGCGTCCCGCCCGAAAACCATTGGCACAAGCTGTAGTAGCGGAACTGCGGGCTGCTGGGGTACGCGCCGTCAGCCTCGATGTCGACACTCTCGGGTCTCTGCGCGGCGGTTTCGACGAACTCCTCGATGCCCCCGGCGACAGCGACCGGGACGTCGACCGGGCGTTGGAATCGGCACTGACGACGCTGTCGGATTCCGGCGCACGTGTCGGAGTGGTCAGTTCGGTCCACCTGGCCGGTCCTGCTGAGATCAGGATCGGCGTGGCCGAGCCTGATCGGGCGCCGCCGTCTGCGGATATCCTCGAACATGACCTTGCCGGAGTGTGGCGCGTGCTGCACGCTCTGCCAGCGGCACGGGCAGCGACGAGACGCGGCGTCGAATTATCCAGCGGTGCTTCGGTCCTGGGCGCCTTGGTCATGCTTCCCGGCGTGCGTGGCCGCGGCCCGGGTCCGATTACGATCGGGGCCGGCGCTGCGCTGTGGACCGGTTTCCAGTTGGCCCGCTCGGCAGTTGGTGTCGATCTTCCCGAAGGTTCCTCGCGCAACGACTGGCATGAGCTGGGGACCGACGAAGTGCTACAAGAACTCCCGTCGCACGACGAGAAGGCGCCGGCTGAAACTCGATCCGGACCGTTGTCGCGCGTTGCTGCGCCGATCCGGGTGGGCCGCGACGTTCTGGACGCAGTCCGATCCGAGTTATCGGATCCCCTGACGCCGGTACTGGCGACCGGATCGGCGGCCAGTGCAATTCTGGGCTCGCCGATCGACGCGTTTCTGGTGGGTTCCGTGTTGGCCGGTAATGCCACGCTGTCTGCGGTACAGCGACTGCACTCGGAACATGTTGTTCGCGAACTCCTTCGGGTGCAGGAGCCGTTGGCGCGGCGCGTATCCAACGGGTCGGAGCCCGAGCGGGTTCCGGCGGATCAGTTGGGAGTCGGCAACATCGTGGTTCTCGAATCCGGAGACGTGGTGCCTGCCGACGCTCGGCTTCTCGACGTCGATTCGCTCGAGGTCGACGAATCCTCGTTGACCGGCGAATCCATGCCGGTCGAGAAGCAGACCGACCCAACTCCGGGAGTGCCGGTGGCCGAGCGAAGTTGCATGGTCTACGCCGGCACAACCGTCGTTGCCGGCGATGCCCGCGCAGTGGTGACCGCCGTGGGCTCGCAGACCGAAGCGCGCAAAGTCGACGTCCGGGCACCGCAGCGCGGCCCCGAAGTGGGACTGACGCACAGACTCCGAGATCTCACCCGAAAGACGCTCCCGGTCAGTCTCGGCGGTGGGGCGTTGGTGACCGCGGTGGGACTGCTTCGTGGCACAGCGCTGCGGCAGGCGGTGACTGGTGGCGTCGCGGTTGCCGTTGCCGCTGTGCCGGAAGGTTTGCCGTTGGTTGCCACTCTGGCGCAGCAGGCTGCCGCGCGCAGACTGACCTCGGTGGGAGCGCTGGTCCGTTCACCGCGCTCGATCGAAGCGCTGGGGCGTGTGGACGTGGTGTGTTTCGACAAAACCGGAACGCTGAGCGAGAACCATCTGCACGTCGCGGCTGTGGAGCGGGTCGACGGCTGGCGGGGAAATCGGATTCTGGAAGTCGCCGCGCGAAGTGCCTTGAGTAACAGTGGCGATCAGGTCTTTCACTCGACCGACGCGGCTGTTGTCAGTGCAGCCGACGAGGTTTTGGCGCATCCACTCGTATTCGAGGACGCGGAAGCGTCGGCGATGGTGCCGTTCCGATCGGGCCGGCCGTATTCGGCCGCGTTGATCGGGCATCGGATTGCTCTCAAAGGTTCACCCGAGTTCGTTTCGCACGCAGCTGCTTCGAAAAAGCGTGTGTCGTCAGGGCATGTCAAGAAGATGGCGAAGCGTGGGCTCCGGGTCATCGCGGTGGCTCAACGTGAGCTGTCCGAGTCGGCTGCTCAGCGTGCTGCGCACGATCCCGAGTTTCTGGAAGAGTGCTGCGCACATGATCTGGAGCCGGTCGGACTGCTCGGGCTTTCCGACACGCTCCGCTCCGATGCCGGGCAACTCGTCGCGGAACTTCGCGAGCGGGGACTGGGCGTGCGGGTCATCACCGGCGATCATCCGCTGACCGCGGCAGCGGTTGCGGGGGAGTTGGGGTTGGACGTGGACCCGGATGACGTGCTCACCGGTTCGGAGTGGGAGAACATGTCCCACACCGAAAAGGAGGCAGCGGTCGCGGAACGAACTGTGTTCGCGCGGATGACACCTGAGCACAAGGTGCAGGTTGTCCATGCCCTGGAGTCCAGTGGCTCGGTGTGCGCGATGGTGGGCGACGGCGCTAACGACGCGGCCGCGATCCGCGCTGCCAGCGTGGGTATCGGAGTTGCGTCCACCGGTAGTGATCCCGCCAGGGGCGCTGCGGACATCGTCCTTCTGGAAGGTCGGGTCAGTGGACTGATCGACGCACTCGACGAAGGAGCCCAGTTGTGGCAACGGGTGCGCTCGGCGGTGGGTGTCCTGCTCGGCGGCAACGCGGGTGAAGTGGCGTTTGCGTTGATGGGCAGTGCATTGTCCGGGATATCGCCACTCAATGCGCGACAGATGTTGCTCGTCAATCTCATGACCGACGCGTTGCCTGCCGCAGCATTGGCAGTGAGTACGCCGACTGCCGAGGGCCGCAGCGATACACCGGCGACGGACGCAGATGCCTTGTGGCGCACCATAGCCGTCCGCGGCGGCGCAACCGCGGCCGGTGCTCTGTCCGCCTGGATTCTTGCCCGGATGACCGGTCGACGGAGGCGTGCGTCGACGGTGGCTCTGGTGGCGTTGGTGGGCACTCAACTCGGGCAAACCTTGATCGAATCGCGGAGCCCGCTGGTGGTGGCGACGGCTGTGGGGTCCGTTGGGGTGCTCAGCGTTCTAGTCAGTACCCCGGTAGTGAGCCAATTCCTTGGCTGCACCCCGCTCGGTCCGCTCGCCTGGGCGCAGGCAATCGGATGTGCTTGCGGCGCCACCACTCTTGCTGCCGTCGCCGCACCCGTCATCGAGCGGTTGGTGATGCCCGAGAACGCGAGCTGATACACAGATGGCCCCCGCCGGAATAATCCGGCGGGGGCCACGTGTGTCTGCGGTTACTACTGCGCGACGGCGCGCTTCATGCCACGCTCGACGGCCGCGATGATCTGCGGACGCAGTTCGGCGGCAGGCACGATCGCATCGACCGAGCCGACCTCACGAGCACGCTGGATGTTGTGGATGGCCTCGAACTCCGATGCCACCTCGCCGAGCTTGTCGGAGCGCACTGCGATGCGCTGCGCACTCAGTTCGACTCGTAGACGCGCCTTTTCGGTGTCGTCCTTCGCTGCGGCAAGGTCCGATTCCAGCTGCTGAACCTTCGGGTCCTTGTTGGTGCGGGTATTCACGTCGCGGGTGAACACCACCGCTGCGGCGGGGGCGCCGCCGAGGACGGACGCAAACGATCCTTCCACGGCCAGAACTTCCATGTTGTCGTTGAGTGCTCCGGAGAACACCACAAACGCGCCACCGTGGTAGCGGGAGACGACACAGAACACGATCGGGCCGTCGAAGTTGACGATGGCCCGGCCGATCTCGGCGCCGTATTCCAGCTGAATGTTGCGCAGCGACTCGGGGGAGCCGTCGAAGCCGGACAGGTTGGCCAGCACCACGATCGGACGGTTGCCACTTGCGGCGTTGATGGCGCGGGCCGTCTTCTTCGACGAGTTCGGGAACAGCGTTCCCGACGTCCAGGTGTCCGGACCGTCGGCGGGGAAGTGTCCCTTACGCGGAATTGCGCGAGACTCGATGCCGACAACGGTGACCGGGTATCCGGAGAGGTGCGCGTCGATCACCACGGAGGTGTCGGCGCCGGCCATGTCGGCCCACCGCTCGAGCACGGAGTGGTCCTGGTCGACCACCGAACGCATGACCGTCCGAATGTCGAAGGGCTTCTTGCGATCCGGGTTCTTGACGGACGAGAAGACGTCCCCGACGGTCTCGAAGTCGCTCGACGGGTGAGTGTGCGGGAAACTACGCACGTCACGGTCGACCGGGTCGGCTGTATTCGCCCGACGCGGGAAACGTTCTCCGGGAGCGAGGTACGAGTGCGCGTAGTGACGGAACAGGATTTCGCACGCGGCCGTGAGGTCGGGTGCCCAGTACTGTGCCTGGCCGTTGGGGCCCATGACGCGGTCGTAGCCGCCGATGCCGAAGTTGTCTTCAGCGGAGACGCCACCGGAGTAGTCCAGTGACTGCTTGCCGGTCAGAACCATCGCGCTGTCCGGGGTCATCACCAGAATGCCCTTGGTGTGCATGAGCATCGTGGCTTCGGCGTTCCAGTACGGCTGCGCGCCGACGTTGATGCCGGTGACAACGATGTTGATCTCGCCGCCGTTCTGGGTGAACGTGATGATCCGGCGCAGGCCGCGTGAGACCCAGTCCATGTTCTCGGTACCGCTGTCCATGGAGATGGTGGCACCGGAGGACAGTGCAAACCATTCGACGGGCACGTTCAGCTTTTCAGCCAGGTCGATGGCAGCGACAACGCGGGAGCACTCGGCCTCGGCAACAGTTCCCAGTGCTTTCGTGGGATCACCGAACAGTGCGACGCGTGTCATGCCCTCTGGGTAGCGAGGCGTCGGCGTGTTGACAAGTCCGACAACAATTCCGGCCTTGTTAAGGCCGAACGGGCGGTCGACGGGAGCCAGAACTCCAGCGTCGTCGAAATCGTGCTCGACGAACGTGCCCTTGTTGCCGGTGAGGAGTGGCACCAGTTCGTACGGGTAGACGGTGCCGCGAGCGCGTGAGCTCTGCACCTTCTGGGCGTACGAGTCGAGGGGGAGCAGCGGCTCGGTGGGCGGTTCGGTCTTGTTGATGACCACTCCGGCGCCGGCGCGGTACGAGAAGCGCAACGCAACTTCTTCGGGCGCTCCGCCCTTGGGATCCTTGAGACGCGTGATCAGGGTGATCTCTTCGATTCCGGCGCCGACGGTCAGGCGGGCGGCGTTCTGTGCGATCACGGAGAATCGATTAGCGGGAACGTCCGCAAGAGGCCACACGTAGAGAACAACCCGGTTGGCGGCAAGACGACGCTTGTCGCCACGCTGGCTCTGGGCGCGGCGGATACCGTCGAGGCACGCGGCGAGGGTGCGTTCGATTGCGGGAAGCGCAACCATCCGGCCCTCGTCGTCGAGTTGCGGTGTCACGTCGCGAATCTCGGCCAGCGCGATCAGACGCTCGTCCGACGGGTTCTCCTTGGCGGAGAGGTGGAACAGGTAGGTGTTCTCCGGGGCGGGAAGGCGCTTGCCGTTGAAGTTCTTCAGACGCCACATGTCGAGACGCTGACCGGTCAACGGGTGCATGTCGCGAATGATCTGGTCCTCGACCAGTTCTCCGGCAACAGGACGGAACGTGACCCAGCGGACCGGATCACCGTTCGGGTTGCAGACGATGACCGTCACGCGGCGTGAGCTGTTGACGGTCTCGTTGCGTGAGAGCGCAGTTCGGAGTGTTTCGACAAGAGTGTCACCGTCGGCCGGCTGGTTCGGCCAGTCGAGATAGATGTCGATCACCAGGCCGCGACCGGCCGGGGCGTCCTGCGCGATCGTGGTGACGTCGTCGAGAGCCGTTCCGAGAGCATCGAATTCGGCAACGGTGGAGACCAGATGTAGGCCGTCACCCTTGAGGTCGAAGTTACCGGTGACAAAGCGACGGTCGACGTGCTCGAATGCGCGCACGTCCTCGAAGGAGTGAATCTTGTAGTACCGGCGCGTGATGACCTCGACCAACGGTCCGCCGTCACGGCTACCCAGGCCGATCTTGCGGCCCAAGAGGTCGAGCAGCGGTTCCGGTGTTGCCACGAGATTGGCGATCCGCTGGTCGCGGTCTGCGGCGTCCGGCTGCTCTTCGAGGTATGCAATGTTTCCGCGCACACCGTCGTACACGTCTTCGCGAACCTTGCGGATGCGCGGCTCGTCGAAGAACCGGAACCGAAGGTTGCGGGCGACGTCACCGATAACCGGGAAGCGCACCTGCGTTGCCACGATCAGTCGGTCGAGGACCTCGTTCAGTTCCTGAGCCGAGCAACCGGGAGCCTTGTCGCCTGCGAGCCAGCCTTCGAGAAGTGCTGCGATGACCGGGATCTGGGCTTCCATACGCTGCAATGCGAGGAAGAGTCGGTACACAGCTTCCTCGACGGCGACGCGATCGTCGAGATCGGTGACGTCGTAGTGGCGCAGGGCGCGCTCGAGGCGAGTGCGGAACGACGCCGGGACACCCTCACGTTCGACGTCCAGCGAATGCAGGAACGTGTGGAAATGCTCGCGCGGGCTGTGGACGGATTCGTCCTTCTCCGTATCGCCTGACGTGGGCTTGTTGCGGGAGAGCTCGCAGATATCGGCGAACGTGGTCAGAACGGCAAGTTCCGCCTGCACCAGTTCACGATCTTCCGACTCGAGAGCGCCGCGCAGTGCGTCGTACTCGGCGAGAACGGCATTGGCATGCTTGCCGCTGACGTCGTAACCACTGATCATCGCGGTCAGGGCTTCGAGCTGGGCCAGAGCGTCGGAGCGGGTGTCCGAACCGGAAGCCGAAGCGGACAGGTCGAATTCGACGCGCGGAGCCTTCTCGGTGACAGCTTCGTCGCCTACCTGATCGACGCGCAGTAGCGGTGCTCCCGCGTCGACCTGCGAGTTGACCGTCGCAAGAACCTCGCGGACCTTTCCGGCGTACGGCGCGCGAACCGCGGTTTCCATCTTCATGGATTCGAGAACTACAAGGGTGGAACCGGCTTCGACGTCGTCACCGACGGAAACCGGCACTGCGACAACCACAGCGGGAGCGGGCGCGCGGACAACGCCGGCGTCGTCCTGGCTGATCTGGTGGCTGATGCCGTCGACCTCGACGAGGTAGCGAGACGGGCTTGCGACGGAGACGATGTGAAAACGTCGATCACCGATGACCAGGCGTGACTCGAAGTCACCGAGCCGATCAACGTCCACCTCGACATCACCGGCATCGCCGTCGACGCGATAGCTGTGCGGACCGGTACGGCCGACGGTCAGCTTGTAGGCCTGACCCTGGTAGTTCAGCTCGACGGTGCGGCCGATGGCGTGGTTGGCGCGGGGGCGGCCACCACGGGCGGACGCGAGGAATGCGGCGCGCTCGAGCGATTCCTCGGCGTCGTAGGCGTCGATCGCGGTGGCGACAAGAGCGACGTCGGCGCGCCGCGTCGTGGAATCCAGAGCGCCGGTGCGGTCGAGCCATCCGGTGTCGGCGGATGCCGAGATGACCTCGTCACGATCGAGAAGATCGAGGAGGAACGACTTGGTGGTGGTGCCGCCGTCGAGTACGACGGTGGTTTCCCGCAACGCCGTGCGCAGGCGTGCGAGGGCTTCCGGACGGGTGCGTCCCCACGCGATGACCTTGGCGACCATCGAGTCGTAGTCGGGCGGAATGACGTCGCCGGCTGCAATTCCGGTGTCGACGCGGATACCCGAGCCGAGGGGGAACTTCAGCAACTGGACGGTGCCGGGCGCCGGCGCAAAATCGTTGTCGGCGTCTTCGGCATTGAGTCGAGCCTCGACCGCGTGACCGAATGCGGGCGGGCAATCGCCGATCAGTTCTTCACCGCTGGCAACAAGGATCTGCAGCTTGACCAGGTCGATACCGGTGGTGACCTCGGTGATGGGGTGCTCGACCTGCAGGCGCGTGTTGACTTCGAGGAACGTGAACAGCTTGTTCTCGGGCTGATAGAGGTACTCGACTGTGCCTGCGCCCTGGTATCCCGCGGCCTTGACGAGTTCTGCCGACACCTCTTTGAGGTGGTTCGACTGCTCTTCGGTCAGGACGGGGGAGGCGGATTCCTCGATGACCTTCTGGTTGCGACGCTGAATCGAGCAGTCGCGGACGCCGGGGGCCCAGACGTTGCCGTGGTTGTCGGCGATGATCTGCACCTCGACGTGGCGTGCGTCGGTGACCAGGCGTTCGAGGAAGACGACGGGATCGCCGAAGGAACGCTCGGCTTCACCTTGGGTGCGCTCGAGCGCGACTTCGAGTTCGTCCTCGGCCCAGACCTTGCGGATTCCGCGTCCACCACCGCCACTGCGAGCCTTGATGATCAGCGGGTAGCCGATGGCCTGGGCGTGGCGACGAGCGTCGGCGCGCGTGTCGACCGGTCCACCGCTCCACGGCGCGACGGGGACGCCGACCTTCTCGGCGAGGATCTTTGCGGCAACCTTGTCACCGAGCAGTCGCATGGCGTCGGCACTGGGGCCGATGAACGTGATGCCAAGTTTTGCCACGATCTCCGCGAAGGCCGGGTCTTCGGCGACAAAGCCCCAGCCGACCCAGACTGCGTCGGCCTTGGCTGCCAGCAACGCCCGTTCGAGTTCGACGTAGTCGAGATACGGGCTGCCGGTCCCGGTGCTGCGCAGCGTTACGCCCTCGTCTGCCTGGCGAACGAACATGGCCCGACGCTCGGCCTCTGTGTGCAGTGCAATGACGCGAATGCCGTAGTCGTGTTCAGCATTCAGTTCGCGTACTGCCCTGATCAGGCGGACTGCGGCCTCACCTCGATTGACCACTGCGATTCGTTTGAACATTGTCACTGCCACCGTCCTTGATGAGATTCATACGTCGCGTACGACGCGATATGGGCTGATCGTGCGTCACATACCGTCATGCTGTGGTTTTGACTTGCTCCGGGTTGTGGGCACTGCTGCTGTGACAAAAACTGCGGTGATGCGAATTGCTAGCCCCCGGATACGCATCTGCAGGTGTTTGCCATGTGGGTTCGTGAGTCCGGTGACGCCGAGTGCACGCGTCACGCCTGTGGCATGGACTCAGAACCGCTCCAATCACGAAATAGCAACATAGTGTTTCTGCCTCCAGGGAGTCCCTGGTTTATCTAAGGATGCAGTATGTGCGCCCACATGTCACCTGGGCGAATTCAAGAATATTAGTCAACGTGAACTGCGGTAACGCTTATCGTTTAATTGGCTGTGCCACAGACACTTTCGGCGTTGTGATGCGGATCACGAAGCGTCGAGCCGGGTCCGAAAACGAATACTCGTGGGTAACAAATTCGATTCTGGCGCAGTAGTTTTGAATTTGCCCTATGCTACTGGCCAGTGTTACCCGTCGGTACTACTGGCGAGTACGTTAACGCCACGCAAATGTAGAGCAAGGAAATTGCGTCTCCCAGGTTTAATCGGATCTACCCCGGCGCGGCTCCGCGTGACTCACGGCAAGGGTTCAACCCAGGCCTCACTGCGATGACTGCCAGTTACGTTGCTGTAGAAGTGCTTTCGGACTCGCGGGGATCTGAGCTCTCGACCGGAAGTCGAGCCTCCAGTTCGTCGAGATGGTGAGTGATGTCGTCAAGTCCGGACTGGGGAAGATTCAACTGGTTACCGAGTGTGCTTGCCCCCGTGCGGAAATACCGGACCAGGGGGGCGTACTTGGCGGACAGCCTTGTTCGCGTCGGCTCGCCGAGATGCTTCACGCTGCCCGCGTTGTCGACGAAATCGCTGAATTTGACGAGAAATACGGCGGGATCTTCGATTGCCGCCACGACATGATCCTGATAACTGACAGCATTTCCATCTTGACTGTCGTTGATCGGATTAGTAACGGCTGCAACGATATTCGCTACTCGACTGCCGAAGGTATTCGAAATAGCCTGTGACGCCAACTGTTGGAGTAAGGATTTGTCCTCTTCGGAGGTCGGGTGGCCGGACAACAGTTCGATAACGGCGCGGGGTTGATCTTCCACCGTGTCGTGGAGAGCCGTGGCCGCCAGAACGTCGGCATCGACGCATCCGTATCGGAGGAGCCTGAGAACATTGCGCAACGGGTGGACGATATAGGGATCCTCCGGGTTTTTGATTCCGTTCTTGCGGTTCTGGTCGATGTGAGCGAGCGCGGCTACATTCATCGCTTGCTGCAAGGCTTCGACGGAAATGGACGCCCGCTCCGCTGCCTCCAAGACTGCGAGCGCAAGGAGTGCTGGGTCCATCTCTTTGAGAGCGATAGCGTCGAAAGTGCGGCTGATCGATGTGGTGTCGTGCATAGGAACCTCTCGTTTGTGGGGCAGGAAATGACATGCATTGTTGCCTCGAGTCCTCCTGTGTATCTCGGCTTTGGCAACTAGTCTGAGGAAATGACAGTCGATCAGGCGTTGGACAGCGATTTTCTGGCACTTGCCGATCCGTATCGGCGAGAGCTTCTGGCGCACTGCTATCGCATGATGGGTTCCATCCATGATGCTGAGGACCAGGTCCAGGAAACATTCATCCGCGCGTGGCGGGGGTTCGACGGTTTCCGCGGCCAATCGTCGTTTCGGACCTGGCTTTATCGTATCGCGACGAATACGTGTTTGACCGCCTTGGAAGGGCGCGCCAAGCGACCACTTCCGACAGGGTTGGGTGCGCCCAGTTCGGATCCATCCGACGAGTTGATCGAGCGCAATGAGATCGCCTGGCTCGAACCTATCGCCGACTCGTCGTTGGGTGATGTGAACGATCCGGCCGTCATGGTTGTGCAGCGAGATTCGGTGCGGTTGGCATTGATCGCGGCGCTGCAGCATCTCTCTCCGAGGCAGCGAGCGGTATTGGTGTTGCGCGACGTGTTGCAGTGGAAAGCGGCAGAGGTAGCCGAAGCCCTCGATACCACCACGACCGCGGTCAACAGCGTTCTACAACGAGCACGCGCACAGATCAGCAACATCGCGCCTACCGAAGACACGCTCATCGAACCCAGTTCCGGGGAAGCGCGAACAATGCTGCGTGAATACGTCCGTAGTTTCGAGAGCTACGACGTCGACGCCATTGTCGCGTTGTTCACGCGCGACGCGGTCTGGGAAATGCCGCCGTTCGAGGGTTGGTACCGCGGCCCTGAGGCGATCGGTCAGCTCATCGGGGACAAATGCCCGGCCGACGGGCCAGGGGCAATGCGTCTACTACCTACATCGGCCAACGGTCAGCCGGCGTTCGGGCTCTACATGCGTCAGGCGGACGGCATTCACCATGCCTTCCAGCTGCATGTTCTCGACGTCACCGAGTCGGGGATATCGCACGTGACCTGCTTCTTCGATCTCAGCCTGTTCCCCAGGTTCGGTCTACCTGCAGAGTTGTAACAGGTCAGAGCTGCAATAAATCAGGGGTTGCACGCGAACCCGCGCACAACCCCTGACGGTTGCAGTCTTACTGCGGATTCGCCGCTACTGGGGATTTGCAGCAGCCGGGTCCATCCACATGACCTCCCAGACGTGATTGTCGAGATCGCGGAATGCGCGTCCGTACATGAAGCCGTGATCCTGAGGCTCCATCCACTTGGAGCCGCCGGCCGCGATGGCTGCATCGACAAAGCTGTCCACCTCTTCTCTGCTCTCTGCAGAGATACACATGAGGGCTTCGCGGGCTTTCGACGTGTCACAGATGTCGTCTGCGATGAAGTCGCCGAATCGGGGCTCGTTCAGGAACATGACCGTCGCTGCCTCGCTGACGATCATCGACACAGTGTTCTCGTCGCTGAACATGTCGTTGAACTCGAAGCCGAGCCCGGCAAAGAAAGAGCGGGTGGCGGAAACATCCTTCACAGGCATGTTGACGAAGAGCAGACGGGACATCGGGTACTCCTTGCTGTCGGGTGGAACCGCTGTTGTTCGGTTCCTTTCACACATACAGACCATCCGTGACGCAGAAAATCATCGGGGAGTGAGGATTTTGGTGAGTATTTCCCGCTGTTAACTATTCGTAGAGCCGTGACCAGGCGATTTGGTGTTGTGTTGATCTTCGCGTAACTTATTCCAAGTCAGAGCGACACGGACACCGACTCCCGCTTCACAGCGAGTGACACGAGGTTGTACGAAGTGCCTGGCGAACACTCCAGTTAGTTTCGAAGATCAGCCCGGTTTGCGCCGGTGCAGAGAATCGGATAGGCTGGAAAAGTTGCCCCGGAGCGAGTGGCCAGTTGGTCGCGGTGATGGTGTGCGCGTGTTCTTTGAGAACTCAACAGTGTGTCGATGAATGTCAGTGCCAAAATTAATTTGGTACTTCACATGTCGAATGATGTTCCGGGCCTTCGGGTTTCGGTTCTGATGTTCGGGGTGTGAGTATTTTTCGTCGGTGATTGTTCATTCTTCCGTCTGAATGGTTGCCGACACATTTTTTGCTAGTTGAGTTTTTTTGCTAGTGATTTGACTCTTTTTGTCTATGACTGATTAGTGGGCTTGCCCGCGAAATCTAGAGTCTTCAACGGAGAGTTTGATCCTGGCTCAGGACGAACGCTGGCGGCGTGCTTAACACATGCAAGTCGAG